>CAJLBJ010000006.1 GCA_905204935.1 uncultured Lactobacillus sp. | reverse complement strand
CCCACTTCAAGCGTTAAGAACCGTTAGGTTTAGCTAAGTGGTGAGTAGTTCACATGTTCCAGTGAATATGAAAATGAAGAATTTCAGCATCTAGGTAGCGTTGTTACCAACAATGGTTATTCAGATTGGGCAACAACAGTCATCGATGCATCTATCAAAACTATCTGGTATCGATTCAGTCGCAGAGAAGATGATTTTTGTGTTGAAGCATCTTTTGATGGTATCAATTATAATCAGATGCGTATCTTTCATTTTTGGAAAGGTGCTGATACGATCAATTTCGGCATTTATGCTTGCAGTCCTGAAGATTCATCTTTTAAAGCAACTTTTAGTGACATGGAAATTACCGAATGCAAATGGCTAGCCCACACAGGCCAAGCTCCTGATAAAGATATATAGCAAAAAAAGTCAGCAAATACTTGCTGACTTTTTAATTTGTTGCTGATATTTTAATCTAACTTAGCACCATTTGATGCGATGACGTCTTTATACCAGTAAAATGAATCCTTACGGTAACGTTCTAAACTACCGGTACCATCATCGTTTTTATCGACATAAATAAAACCATAGCGTTTAGACATTTGCCCGGTACCAGCCGAAACTAAATCGATGCAACCCCAGCTAGTATAACCACGCAAATCAACACCATTTTCGATAGCCTTATCCATGGCTTTGATGTGTTCTTTCATGTATTCAATCCGGTATGGATCGTGAACTTTGCCATCTTCAAGCTTATCAACCGCACCCAAGCCGTTTTCAACGACCATCAGTGGTAATTCGTAACGATCATAGATCATTTCAAGGTAATATTGTAAGCCCATTGGATCATCGGCCCATTCCCATTCGGAATATTTCAAGTATGGATTACGTGCTCCAGTTGAGAAGTTACCACCAACTTTATCTTCTTGTTGATGTGTAGTAATCGCAGTTGACATGTAATATGAGAAGGTATATAAATCAACGGTACCTTCCTTTAAATCTTCTAAATCTTGCGCGGTGATGTCTAAGTTGACATTGTGTTTAGCCCACAAGCGTTTCGCAAATGTTGGATATTTACCTTTGCATTGTACATCGCCACTATAAAAGATATTTTGTTCCCAAGCATAGCGATTAGCTAAGATATCTTTAGGATCACAGGTTAATGGATAATTGCAAATACCACAAATCATGCAGCCGACTTGATAGTTTGGATCGATTTGGTGTGCTTGTTTAACAGCCTTAGCACTAGCAACATATTGATAGTGCAATTGTTGATAGGCACTTTGATAAGCTTGATCGCTTGGATTTTTTTGGGCAAATTCCAAAAACATAATCGTGTTATTGATTTCATTAAATGTTAGCCAATACTTAACAAGGCCTTTATATTCGTTAAAGATAGTTTCTGTAAAATGTGTGAAAAAATCGATTAATTTACGGTTATTCCATCCACCATAATGTTCTTCTAAGTATAATGGTGTATCAAAATGCGAAATGGTTACGAGTGGTTCAATATCATATTTACGCAATTCTTCAAAGACACTGCGATAAAAATCTAAACCTGCTTGATTTGGCTCTTGTTCATCACCATTTGGGAAAATTCGTGACCATGAAATTGACATCCGAAACATCTTAAAGCCCATTTCGGCAAAAAGTTTGATATCTTCTTTATAACGATGATAAAAGTCGATTCCTTCATGGTTAGGATAGTATTCATCAGCTAAAATTTTGCCGTGTGCTCCTTGAGGTACAAAATCACCTTTCCCTGTTGTACCATCGGCAAATTCATAGGTTACTTGTCTTCTAGCATGTAGCGAACCACCAGTTGTAATATCGGTGCGTGCTAAGCCACGTCCTGCTTCATTATAAGCACCTTCTGCTTGATTAGCTGCGATTGCTCCACCCCAGTAAAAATCTTTAGGAAAACTCATAAATTTCACCTCATTTTAAAATTGTACCCGACTAATATTTTTTTAGCCTACAAATATATTTTACACTTTAAAACGATTTTATGTAAGGGGTTTACATTTTTTTTACAAAAAAAGCCTTCTTGAAAAATTCAAGAAAGCTTTTATCCTTTATTTTAGAAGGCTTGAATGATTTTACCAATACCAATAAAGATTAGATAAAAAGCAATCAACCAAACTAAAGTTGCACTAGCTAGCAATGGGTTAAACAACAAGATGATGCCTAAAATTAACCCTAAGACACTCAAGATAATTAATAACCAATAATAGCCTTTATCAGCTTTGAATACACGGGCTGTCATAATTTCAAAAATAGCATCAAAAATAAACCAGACCGCGAAAATAAAAACAATTACATCAAGTGCCAAGCCCATTCTGATGATGAACAACAAGCCAATCACGATGTCGATGATTCCTAGCCACAATAGCCAACTTGATTTTTGAACCAAGATTTTATTGACTTGATGACGCAACCAAAGAGTTTGTACACCTTTGGCAATCGCTAAAATTCCCAAAACTAAAGGCAAGCTCAATAAAACGCTTAATGGGGCAAATAAAGTATACCCCCCTGCTAGTAACATCAAGATTCCGACTAATAAGCTTAGCCAATCAAATCTTTTTTCCATAATACTCCAACTCCCTTAATAAAATAAAAATTTTTTGTAAACTAAGCTTACCACGACTTAAAAAAAATAGCTTTTATTTTGCTCATGACCGTATTTTATGAAATCTTAATAAAATATTAGAGTCAGATTAAAATATCAACCGCTAAACTATGGTATACTGTTATATAGCACTTAGATAGAAAGTTAGAGGAGAGTATATGCTTAGACACGTCACCAAGATTTTGTGGTTTTTATTAGCCGTTGTCAGTTTAGTCTGTGGAATCGTTGGCTTATTGTTACCCGTTATTCCGCAAGTTCCGTTTTTCTTACTCTTTTTTTACAGTCTCTCGAAGTTTTCTCCTCGCTTCCATGCGTGGTTGACAAACACCAGATTGTATCAAAAGTATGTTAATGGCTTGATTGAATTCATTCAAAAAAAGCAAGACGAAATGGAAAATACCACCAAAAAAGTTTGGTATAAAGTTTTTTGGACTAAATTAATGTTATTATCTAAAAAAGCAAAAGATTAATAAAAAAGTGAAGCTTCCTTGTTTGGACAATCCAACAAAGAAGCTTCACTTTTTTTAGTGTTTAGTGATTAATTTCCATAAATTCCCCAAGTGGCTTTGCTTGACTAAATGACTGACATCTTGTGTAACTTCAATACAGCCACGGTATGTGCCTGCATGATCATAAACCGCATAAAAACAGATCTGAATCTGTTTTCCTTTGGCAGGTATGACCATTTCAACTTTAGTTTTATTCCCCGAGTGCATATCTGCTAACAGCTTTTTGATGCGATTGGCACTGTGTTTAGGATGAACATCTAAAACATGTTGGTTTAATGATGACTCTTCTCTACCAAAGATTCGGTGATTATTATTCGAATACCAACGTACAATATCATTTTCATCGATAAAGTCAAATTCTTGAGGAATCACCCGAAAAATACCGGTTAATTGTTCAAGATCGACTTGTCCTGTTTCTAAATCAACAATTTGCATCTTGTGAACTCCTTTTTAATTTATGCTCGCTAATATCATAACATACATCTGCGTTTTGTAGCGTTGTCTGCCGGTGTGAAATAACTAAAACTGCCTTATCTTGGGTGTTTTGGCGGACATTTTGCATGATTTCTCGTTCATTTAAATAATCCAAGCGACTGGTTGGCTCATCTAAAATCCAAAACGGAGCATCCTTTAAAAACAACCGTGCCAGGCCTAAACGTTGCTTTTCACCATCGGAAAGTTGATGCGTTTTTGGTGTGCCAATCTGCGTTTGATATTTGTCCGGTAAAGATTCGATTAAAGGGGCTAAATTAGCTTTTGTAGCGGCTAATTTAATCTGCTCTAAAGAAGCATCTGGCCTTGCTAAGGCGATATTTTGAGCGATTGTCCCCGCAAAAATAAAAGTTTGTTGTTCCATAATCCCTTGGTACTTGCGCAGATTATGTTCGCTTAAATCTTTTATGTCAGTTTGCTCAAAACAAATTGAGCCACTCCAAGGATCATAGACACGTTTCAAAAGATTAACTAGGGTACTTTTACCACTACCGCTTTTACCACCAATTCCAATCATCTTAGCTTTAGTAAGCGTCAAGTCAATATCGCTTAAAACCGCTGCTTTTTCATGATAGCCAAATGTTACTTGCTTAGCTTGCAAGTTTTGCGGTTCAGTAGCTAAAGCGCCTGTTTGCTTAAACTTAACTGCTTCGTCTTGACAGCTCAATTGATATAATCGTTTGGCACTGCCAAGCGGGGCTAATAAGGCTGAACCTAGATTATTTAACGCCAAAGCAGGCCCAAAGCAACTCAAACTTAAAATCGTGCTCAACAATACGACTGCTGGGTCTAATTGTTGATAGACTCCAAGGCCTAAGATGCTTGTTGCTGTCAATATCAAAATGATTTCGCCACGCAAGACCAATAAACTTTCTTGCTTTAATTGTTGTTTTTGTGCAACATCTAAAGCTTGGCCTTTTTTATGTAGCGTAGTTAGCATTTGTTTTTGTAAGCCATATTGTTTAATGTCTGCTAAAGCTTGGACTTGTTGCATCACCACTTGATTTAATTGCGCCAGATTTTCTTGTAAACTTTGGCCGATTTGTTGGTGTTTGTGCCAGCTAAAATACGGTAAGACGATTCCAACTAAAAGTTGACCTAACAACAAAATGATTGCACCTAATCCCCAAAGACGACTCATCCAGATTGTCGTAATAACCGTTGAAACTAGATAAATTGCCACTGGCGAAACCGTATGTGCAAAAAAGACTTCTAAGGCTTCGACATCACTTGTTAAACTTGTAATCAAATCGCCAGAGTCTTTAGTCTTTAAAAAGCTGCTTTGTAAACGCCGGACTTTGGCAAAAAGTTTTACGCGTAGACTGGCCAACAAACTAAATGCAATGTCATGATTTAAATATTGTTCGCTGTATCTAGCAAAACCGCGCACTACCCCACAACCTAAGATTAAACAAATTAAGTGCGTTAAATTTGTCGTATCTCCTAATGCTAGTTGCCACACACAAAGCGCGCTTAAAAAAGGAATCAACACAACCGCTAGATTGCTGATGACACCAAAACAAACGGCTAATAAAACTTTATAGCGGCTAGGCCAGATGAATTGTAATAACCATCTAAACATTTTTTCCCTCCTCAAGCAAAGTCTGCTCTTTAGCGAAGTATTCCTTAAAATAGCGTGAATCTTTTAAGAGGCTTTGACTTGTACCACTTGCGGTGATTTGTCCATTTTCAAAAACATAGATTGTTTTAGCATCTAATACGTTATATAACCGGTGCGAAATAAAGATGACAAGCTTTTCTTTTGCCAAGTCATGTAAGTTTTGCATGATGATATCTTCGCTAGGTTTATCAACTCCAGCCGTAATTTCATCACACACCACCAATTGTGCTTGACTCAGCAAACACCGTGCCAACAAGACACGTTGGCGCTGACCACCTGATAGATTAGCACCATTTTCAGCTAGCTGATAATCCAATCCTAAGGCTGTTAAATCGACCTTAGCTAAAGCACTTAAGAGTTGTTGTTTACTTGCATTTGGATTAGCTAACAATAGATTTTCGCAAAGACTACCTTTAAACAAATAACCTTGCTCACTGATGTAAAGAGCATTTTCTTGTAGACTTTGTTGGCTCAAAGACGTTAAGTTAGTTTGATTCCAACTGACATTTCCTTGATAATCCAGCTTTTTAGCACTCAAAATCTGCGCAAAAGTACTCTTGCCAGAACCAGACGGCCCTACAAAAGCTATCAGACCGCCTTGTTTTTCGCTAAAATCGTTGACTTGCAGCTTAAAGCTATCTGCATATTCTAAAGCAAGTGTTGCTTTGATTTGCTTTAATGGTTGGACTAAAGTTTGCGTGCCACTAACCGGATTTTCTTGCTCTAAAAAACTAAACAAACGTTTCATCGCACTAACACCATTTAAAGCCACATGGAAAAAAGAGCCTAACTGCCGAAGTGGCAAGAAAAACTCGGCACTCAACAAGATAAACAACAACACACCTAACAAATCAAGGCTCCCTTTACTAAAAGCGACTAAGGCTAAAGAAATGCTCAAGCCTGCCCCACAATATGAGATGAGATCCATGATTGTAATCGAATTAAGTTGCATCGCCAAAAGACTCATCGTAGCCTTACGAAAAGATTCAGCATTTTGTTTTAATTCTTGTTGTTTTGCTTCATCTTGTGCAAAATCCTTTAAGGTTGATAAGCCACGCAAATCTTCTTCAAATACTCGTCCTAAATCTGTGTAGCTATGCCAATATTTGCCTAGAATTTTCTTGGCGCTCTTCATCACTAACACGATAACCAATGGAATTAAAGGCATACAAATCAACAATAATACTGCAGGTTGCCAAGCATAACCTACTAAAACACCAAAGATTAACACGACACTACCAAGGCAATAAAAAAGCTGCGGTAAGAAACGTGCGTAATACAGTTCTAATTGATTGATGCCTTCAACTGCATATTGTGCTAAAACACTGGGCGCAAGTTGTTGATTAGCTTGTAATTCTAAGGCTTTTTGTAAGACATTTTGGCGTAGTGTCAAGCGCATCTGGCTTGCACAATACCAGGTTAAATATCCACTAATATAATGCAAAAGCGCCTTTAAAATTAAGGCAAAAGCTCCCAACCATAAGAAATAAAGCGAAAAAAAGCTACCCATTTCAAAATACTCGCTGACTAAACTAGCAAAACCATACCAAATAAAAATAGACAAAGCCAAATTTAGCCAACGAACCGCCACCAATAAAAATATCGGGCGCTTAGCAACTAGTTTAAATAAACGCCGATCAATCATATAAAGACTCCTCTACTTTATTTTTGCCAAACAATGTGTCCCATTTAAAATACAGACTCAATCCGATAACATGAGCTAAATAAATGCTTGCTACAATGACACGTACCCAAAAATTAGGCACTAAGATAAAGGGCACGGCAAAAACGACCAACATGGAAGCAAACATTTTTAGCATCCCTTTGGTCGTAATTTCACGTTTAAACAATACACGCTCGATATTTTGTTGATAAAAAGTTGAGTTAATGAACTTTTGATAGAGCCTATCGGAACTACGCATCCATAAAAAAGCCGTTGCCAAATAAAAGCCTGTTGTCGGCATAAACGGCACAAAGATTCCGATTGTTCCAAGTGTAAAAGTTATACACCCTAGACTAATAAATAATATTTTTTTCACGTGGTCTCTCCTACTTTGATAATGAATTTACTTTAAGTATACTATAACTTTACCTAATTGAGAAACATTATCAGTTAGAAAATAAGACTAGTGATATACTGGTGGCAAAATAAATTGCTGTGCGTCTTCAAATAAACTTGCCACACTAAACAATAAATCTTCTCGGCCTTTGGCAGCCATGGCTTGCACACCTAAAGGTAAACCAGACTTAGACGCATATACTGGCAAACTTATTGCTGGTTGACCCGTTAGATTAGCCAACTGTGTGTATGGTGTTTGGGCTAAGCTATCATAAAAGGCTGTATATAAAGCCTCAGCTAACTCTTGTTCACCAGCAGTAGTCACGTTGGTGGTATCTAAAGGTCTTTTTTCAATATCTGGAGCACAAACAGCCGTTGTTGGACTTAAAAACAAGTCATATTTTGTAAAAAGTTCTTCCATTTGTGCGCTTGCTTGATCCCATTCTTGTAAAATCTGCGTATAAGTTGCGGCTGAAATGTGTTTGCCGTAATTATAAATCAACCAACTCAACGGTTCGATGTTTTCTTGTAACTGTACTTGACTAAAACCTAAATTTGCTAGCATTGCGGTCGTTTCAGCACCATTCATCGCATAATAACCACGGATTAGTTTTTCTCCATCTAAAGGATAAGCAATCTCGGTGATTTGATGGCCTTGTGCACTTAAAAAATCAATAGCCTTTTTTAAGGCTGCTTTAGCATCGGCGCTAACGGGTGTGTTAACCGGAGAATCTTGGCAAAAAGCAATCTTTAAAGGGCGTGTTACCTTAGTATTTTCATCATGCTGCCATTCACAAGGTGGAGCTTGATAGGGAGCAGCTGGATTAACGCCTTGACGTAACCCATAAAACAAAGTCTTGATGTCTCGCACCGAAATGCCCAAGGCAAAATTAATCGAAGCACCTTGCCATCCCCGCAAACCACCTGGTCCAACCGGCATCGTACCTCTAGTTGGTTTTAAGCCCAACAAGCCACAATAAGAAGCTGGGATACGAATCGAACCTCCACCATCGCTTGCTAGGGCCAAAGGAAAAATTCCACTGGCAACACAAGCGGCTGCTCCTCCACTCGAACCCCCTGGCGTTTTGCTGACATCAAATGGATTTTTGGCGATTCCATGCAATTTAGAATCAGTAACATTTTTAAAACCAAATTCAGGAACGTTGGTCTTAGCCAAAGGAACTAGCCCACATCGTTGCACTTGAGCAACAAAATTGTCAGTCTTAGTCGCTTGATACCCATTAAATAATCTTGAACCGGATTGAGCTAAAAAGCTCGCCTTATCTTGTCCTAAGTCTTTTAATGCGATTGGTAAACCGCCAAACAAGGTAGCTTTAGGAGCTTTTATTTTAGCATAACTTGTTGTTGCGATATCTGGGCGCCATTGCGTTATCGCATTTAACACCGCATTTTTTTCTTGATAAATTTTCCCCCACGAATCAACCAATTCAGTAAAACTTATCTGATTTGTCTTCAACTGGTTGGCCCAGTAAGTTGCATCCTTCATTTTTTCAAACAACCTTTCTTTTTTTTCTTAATCATACCTAAAGTTACGCCGAAAAAAAAGCTAAGAAAAAGTAATTTAAACTTCTCTTAGCTTATTTTATTAATCAGTTAATATATTTGTGTCGCTGAGTTGTTTGAACCAATGCGCAGATTTTTTCAAAGTCTTAGTTTGTGTATGAATATCATTACGAATTAAACCATAACGATTACGATAGGCATTTTTCCATGACCAACAATCAATGCCAGTCCATACGAAATAACCATGGCAATTAGAGCCTTCACTAATTCCTTGATGTAAATAACGCAAATGTTTAGTAATGAAATTAATACGATAATCATCACATACCATACCTGTATCATCCATGAAACGTTCTTCACGCGAAACACCCATTCCATTTTCAGAAACAAACCACTCGATATTACCATAATTATCGCGAATATTAATAGCAATGTCATATAAAGCTTTAGGATAAATTTCCCATCCTTTATCAACATTCATCACACGTCCAGGCATTTCGTATGCATCAAAATAAATATCTGGCATCCAATCTTGTAAACTATCTGGTGAAATATCCGGACGTTTAACGCGTTCTGGATGATAGAAATTCACTCCTAAAACATCAATGGTATTTTCCTTAATGATATCAAGTTCTTCTGTACTTGCTTGCCATAAGACGCCATCTTTTTTTAGAATTTCTTCTAATTTAGCTGGAAAATGACCTAAGATTGCTGGATCTAAAAATAAATTGTTTGCCCATAATTCTGCAAATTCTGCAGCTTGTTTATCCTGTTTTTCTTCACTTGCTGCATAAACAGGTGTCAAGTTTAGAATTGTACCAATCTTTTTATTAGGAGTGTTTCCATATAATTTACGAAATTGAGCAATTGCCTTAGCAGAAGCCAAATTAATATTATAAGCAACTTGTACCGCCAAAGGTCCATCAACTTTTAGCGGATAATGGAACTGATACAAATACCCACCATCTAAGATGACTTTAGGTTCGTTAAAAGTAAACCAATTATCCACCTTATCACCAAATAATTCAAAGCAACGTTTAGCATAAAGAGCAAACAAATCAATCACATGTTTCGATTCAAAACCACCGTATTTATGCTGTAACTCAACTGGCATATCAAAATGGCAAAGATTAATATAAGGAGTAATGTTGTTTTCTAACATAGCATCGATGACACGGCCATAAAAGTCTGCAGCATTGGAATTAACACTTCCTGTTTCAAAATCATCGATCAAACGACTCCATTGAATTGATGTACGCAACACTTTGATTCCTGCTTGCGCCATTAATTTCAAATCTTCTTCATAGTCATTATAAAAGTTTGATGTTACATCTGGTCCTACTCCATCATAAAATGCTTGAGGATCAATTTGATACCAATAATCAAAGACATTTTGGTGTTGTTTTTTAAAGTTACCTTCGGATTGTGGGCCAGAAGTAGCGGCTCCCCAAGCAAAATTTTTTGGAAATGTTAGCATAATTTAAACCTCATATACATATTTTTAGAAAAAAGTAAGAGAGTATCTCACTAGAAACTCTCTTGCTTTTAATAACTATTTATTTTCTTCAGCTTGTTTAGCAAGAACACGATCATTAATCTTAACAAATGGCATATAAATCAAAACGCCTAAAATTAAGATAACTAATTGAACTAAAACAGCTTTCCAATCACCCGCTGTTGCTAAAAATGAACTCAACAATGGTGGAATGGTCCATGGTACTTGAATCACACATGGGCTAATGAATCCAGTAACTGTTGCAATATAACTAATCAAAATACCTAATGCAGGTACCAAAACAAATGGTACAGCCATTGAAATGTTATAAACGATTGGATAACCAAAGATTACAGGTTCGTTGATATTAAACAAACCAGGCGCAAATGATAGCTTAGCAACGTTGCGTGTTACGCTACTCTTACCAACAATAAAGGTTGCAAGTAATAAACAAATAGTAGAACCAGAACCACCCATTAGGCCAAAAGCTTGAACTTGAGAAACATTAATAATATTTGGAATCTTTTCTCCAGCATTATAAGCTGCAATATTTTCAGTAATATTGATAATCAATAATGGTTCTAGAATTGAACTGTAGATAACTGATTGATGAATACCAAATAACCATAATAAGTTACCTAAAGAATATAAGATCAAACATCCCCAAAGACCTGTTCCAATATGACGTAATGGTTCTTGGATAAAAGTTGTAATCAAATTAATCATATTCATGCCAGTTAAGTTGTAAAGTGTTGCAGAAACTACTGCAAATAAAGACATGATAATGATAATTGGAATCAAAACACTAAATGAACGTCCAACTGCAGGTGGAACACTGTCACCTAAGTTTACTTGTAGTTGCTTAATATTAGAAATTTTAATAAATAATTCGGTCGCAATCAAAGCTGTAATAATTCCAGCAAACATTGCACCTGTTCCTAAGTTAGTAAATGGTAAAACAGCAGATACATCAACTGCTTTTTTAGCACCATCTGGCACAAGTGAGACAGTATTTGGCATCATAGCTACTAAAGCAGCTAAAGAAATCATAGCTGCTGCTAAGGGATTTTTATATTTTCTGTTTTGAGCTAAGAAATATCCCACAATCGCAGCAATCAACAAACTAGAAATATTAAGGGTTGCATTAGTTAAAACTACACCCCAATATTGAATGTTAGCTAATGTTTTCCCTGAAAAAAGCCACGTGAAAACGGTATTATTTAATAAGACAGCTAAACCGGCTAAAATGTATAATGGCATAACAGTTGCAAAAGCATCGCGTAATGAACGTAAATGAATCTGGTTGCCTAGTTTAACTGCAAACATCGTAAATTTGTCGACAAATTTTGTATTCTCTGTTGACATTAAAAATCTCTCCTTTATTCTATGTAGATTTATGATAATGCTTTCTTGCTATCACATAAATAAGTATAACGCTTTATTTTTTAATGTCAATACTTTCGTTATAAAAGTATATATTTAATATAAAAAGTATATACTTTTAGAAGAAAACGATTTTATTTTGTGCTATAATAAAAGTAAGCAAATTCAAGAAAGGAGGCACATTTCAATGTCTACAAAATACGAAACAATAATTAATGAATTGAAAAAAAGAATCGACCAAAAATTTTATCAACTAGATTTGCCTTTACCTAATCAAAATGATTTAGCTAAAGAATTCAATGTCAGTCGTATGACTGTAAAAAAAGCTCTAGATACATTGATTAACGAAGGTTTACTTTACTCTAAACGTGGAGCTGGTACGTTTATTCGCAAATCTTCTGCCAATCAAAGAATTTCTTTACCTGTCAATGAACATTCAGGCCTAAGTAAAAGCTTGGCTCAAAGAATCGAAAGTCAAATTATTTCGTTTAATGTTACTTTCCCTAATCAAGAAGTATGTGAAAAACTTGAAATTCAATCAACTGATCCTGTTTATGATATTTTACGCTTACGCTTAGTTAACCATGAACCTTTTGTACTAGAACACACCTATATGCCAACTAACTTAATTCAGGGGCTTTCTCAAGAAATATTGAAAAAATCAATCTACAACTATATTGAAAATGACTTAAAACTTACAATAGGTGATGCCTTTAGACAAATCACTGCCGAAAAAGCCACTTTAATTGATTGCGAATATCTCAAAGTTGAACCAACCGATCCTATTTTACAGGTTAATCAAATTGTCTACTTAAAAAATGGTCAACCTTTTGAAACATCTACTAGTCGGCATCCTTATAATAAACATATTTATACAATTTTTGATCGTAAAAAATAAACAGTGTAGCACAGGCTACACTGTTTATTTAATTTGCATAATGCACTATTTCGATTAAATTTTCATCTGGATCTTTGATTGTTACTGCAAAGCATGGGCCAAATGCTCCGGTTGCTTGCTCGTTTACTTTTACGATTGATACAAAGTAACTTTTCAAATGATTCAAAATAGCACTTGGCTGATCAGCACTGACGATACTAAAAGCACAACTGCCTACACTTGGGTTTTGAGGCAACAATTCTTCTTTTGCCAGACTCAAAACCAAAAGCTGTTGACCTAATTTAAAGGTTTTAGTCGTTGGTGTCTGGTTGACTAAAGCCAAATCAAAGACTTCATGATAAAAGCGTGCACTTCTTTCTAAATTTTTCGTATATATAACTAAACTATCTATCCGTTTGATTTTCATAATGATTCTTCTTTCCAATTAAATAATTGACGATACAACAAACCGATTCCTAAACAAGCCACGATTGCTTCAGCACATGGAACAGAAGCCCAAACGCCTTCTAAACCTAAGAAATATGCCAATGTAAACAAAGCCATTAGCAAGATGACATATCCTCGACCTAAAGACATTACAAAGGCACCACGTGGTTGATTAATGGCGGCTAAAGACATCATGATTACGATGTTAAAGTTTGAGAAAAAGACACTCAAAAAATAAATTGGCATCCCACTAGCTGCATATTTAACAAGTGCTTGATTTTGTTCAGCATTAAAGGCTGCGATGATAGGATATTTGAAAAGCAACAAGACGATATAAGAAGCTATCGCCAATCCTAGACTCACCTTTAAACCAAGTAAAATAGCAGCACGCACATTGGCAAGTTGATGTTTCCCATATTCACGGCTAGCAATTGGTTGCACACCTAAAGCCACACCGTTAAATAATGCCAACACGACAATCCCGATATTTGCGATTACCCCATAAGCAGCAATCGCATCATTACCAGCTAGTTTAAGCAAAATCCAGTTAAAAGCAAAAATGCTCACGCCTGTACTCATCTCAGTAAAAAACGATGGTCCCCCAATTTTGGCAGCTGCCAAGAGTTCTTTAGGACGTGGTAAAACAAAACGCAAACTCAAAGTACGTTGTTTAAAATGACGATGATTAGTCAAGACAAGTAAACTAATTGCTGGAGCAAATAACGTTGCAATCGCAGCGCCTTCCATCTTTAGCCCTAAACCAAAAATCAAGATCCAATCAACAATAACCACAAAAATCGTTTCAGTCAAAGTCGCAATCATTGTCAACTTCGGATTACCATCGTTACGCACAAAGTTTAAGGCAACGTAATTACACATAAATAATGGACCAGAAAATGAAATGATCCGCAAATACATTGTTGCTAAATCGATAGTTTCAGAATTAGCCCCTAAAAAGTGTAAGATTTGATGCGGAAAAAGATTGGCGCAAAACGCAAACAACAACCCTAAAACCGCACAAAATAATAAAAGCTGACTAAACAAGTCCTTTACTTTTTTAGGATTATTAATTTTATTTAGTGAATAAAGAGCCGATCCCCCTATTCCAAATAATAATCCAATCGAATTAAAGACATTAAAAACAGGTAAAACTAGATTTAAAGTCGTCAACCCCAATGCCCCAGCAGCTAAGGCAATAAATAAAGTATCGACGATGACATACATCGAAACTCCTAGTGAAGCAAAGATGTTTTTTACTATGTATTGTCTCACCTCATGCTTAATTTTACTTACTTCATTCAATTCTTTTCTCCTTAAATTCTTTAATATACTTACATTTTAAGCTAACTTTCACTAAATTGTGCAATAAATTTTTTCATCAAGGGTGTTGTTAGCTTATCTTTAGGCCAAATCAAGGCCATTTGTGTCTTCCATGAATCTTGCTTGACCGGAATAATGCGTGTTAAGCCTTTAGCATTAAGCTTAGCAATCGAGCTAGGTACCAAGGCTAATCCCATATTCATTTCAGCCCAGCGAATTGCGGTTCTAGCATCATCACAGCGCACTGCGATAAACGGATTTAAGCCATAATGCGTGAAAGTTTCTTTAAAGATAGTCGAAAACCTACGATAAATAATCAACGGATACTGACTAAGCGTTGTAATATCAAAGCTTTGTGGCAAGTTAGCTAGATCAGGATAGTTATTAGATACCACAACAACCATCTCTTCTTGTGCAAAATAATGCACGTTTAACCCTTGGGCATTAAACGGTGTACGTACAATAGCTGCATCTAACAGTGAATGTTGTAATTTATCAATGATTCCAAAAGTATTATCTTCATAAATTTCAAAGTTAACATCGGGATATGCTTGGCAAAAGACTTGCAAATTAGCATTTGGCATCACATCACCAGACGATGAAACCGTCCCTAGACTGATTGTACCAGTAGTCCCATTTGAGTGTTTTTGAACCCGCGTGCGTGCCAATTGTTCAAGATCAATGATTTGTTGTGCATATTTAGCTAGAAGTTTGCCTTCTGGAGTTAGTTTAATACCACGTGGGGTACGTTCAAATAATTCTACGCCTAATTCTTTTTCGAGCATTTTTATCTGATAGCTAAGCGGTGGTTGCGAAATATTTAGCCGTTTAGCAGCCGCAGAAAACTGCTTTTCTTCAGCGATTGCCAAAAAATACTCCAGTTGCTTAAAGTTCATTTTCATTACTTCCTTTCGTCTGCGTCTTTTATTATAACATTTGATATATTTTTTTTGGATATTTGTTGACTAAAAGTTGTATTTTCAATATAAATGAAAAAATGGTAGGATTATTAATGAAATTTTCAGTAATCTATTTTCAGAAAGGAAGTTCACAATGGTTAGTACAGTTGTGACTATGTTACTTGTCGGGGTTTTTGCCGGCACAATGGGAGCCATCTTAGGTATTGGTGGTGGAATGATTGTCACTCCAATTGTAACGATGTTATTTGGTTTAGACATCAAATACGCAATTGGAGCAAGCATCATCGCTGTTATCGCCACTAGTTCTGGCTCAACCATCGCTTTTTTACGCGATGACGTTTTAAACTTACGAGTTGCGATGTTTCTTGAAATCGCAACTACAATTGGGGCCATCTTAGGTGCGATCTTAACTGGCATCGTTTCAGCAGGCATTCTTTATTTCTTATTTGGTTGTTTATTAATCTTTTCTAGCTGGAACATGTATCGTAAATTACGTGGAAATAATGAAGTTTTGAATCGTGCCAAACCCGATAAATTAGCTGCAAAGTTCAAGCTCAACAGCTCTTATTACGATAAAAACTTGAAAAAACAAATCGATTATCAAGTGGAAAATATTCCGGGAGGCTTTGCAATCATGTTAGGTGCCGGCTTGGCATCTGGTATGCTTGGAATTGGTTCTGGTGCCTTTAAGGTAATGGCAATGGATAATGCGATGAAGATGCCACTTAAACCATCTAGCGCCACTAGCAACTTAATGATGGGCGTTACGGCTGCGGCTAGTGCGACTGTTTATTTCTTTAACGGTTCAATTCGCCCTGACATCGCTGTTCCTTTAGCATTAGGCATCTTAGTCGGTGCAGCTATCGGTAGTCGAATCATGCAAATCTTACCTTCACGTATCATTCGGATGGTCTTTATTCCAGTGTTATTGTACTTAGGTTTGCAAATGGCATTAAAAGCGTTTGGGGTGAATATCTAGTATGCAAAAAAACAATAACGTCAAAGACGAAATGGCACAAGTTGAGATTATCATCGGCAAAATCATGCGCATCGGTGTTTTAATCGCAGCAATTGTGATGATTATTGGCTTAGTCATGTTTTTCATCAATGGTGGTGGCGGTTATGTAAACAACGCCTTTCCAACGACTTTAAGCAGTGTCATCAGCGGAATCACCCATGGTAAAGCATATGCCTTGATGATGGGTGGAATCTTTTTATTGATACTGACACCAGTTTTACGGGTAGTTGTTTCAATCTATGCTTTTATCGTTGAAAAAGATACACTCTATACTTGGATTACAATCTTAGTTTTAGTCATCTTAATCATCAGTTTCATCATTGGTCATAACTAAAAAAACAGGAACTTGAACAAAATCAAGTTCCTGTTTTTTATTACTGAATTATCCAACCACCATCAATTGGAACGACTGCTCCGTGAATATAGCTTGCGTTAGGTGAAGCTAAATAAAGTGTCAAATCAGCCACTTCACTTGCGGCTGCCCAACGTTTAACTGGTGTTTTAGAGGCAACTTCTTTAGCCATTTGACCATCATTTTCTAAAAAGTCGGCCCGATTCATTGGCGTATCGATGGCCCCTGGTGCAATGCAATTAGCTCGAATGCCACAACTTGCATAATCATAAGCCAACTGCTTGGTATAACCAATGATCGCATGCTTAGCCGCACTGTAAGCTGCTCCTCCGCCTCCAGCAACCAAACCTGCAATCGAAGCCATGTTGATTATCACACCAGCTTTTTTCGCCAACATATTGGGCAAAAATTCATTAGTCAATAAAAACATACTTTTAACGTTAGTATCAAAGACTTTATCCCATAACTGTTCGCTGGTGTCTAAGCTAGGCGTATAGTCATCTAAAATTCCGGCTGTATTTAACAAGATATCAACAGCATCTAGTGTCATTAAGACTTTGGCAGCCAATGCCTTAATCTGTGTACCTTGCGTTAAGTCTGCAGGATAAAAATAAAAAGATTTCGGATAAGTTTGCAATATGGCTTGAATGTTAGCATTAGATTGCAAATCTGTGCCAAACACATAGGCACCTTGACTTAAGAAAGCCTGTGCTTGTGCTAAGCCAATCCCAGAGCCACAGCCTGTCACAACCACTTTTTGGCCTTTTAATTCAGGATAAACAGGCATTAATCCACCAACTTCCAATCATCTGCCAAAACATCACACGAAGTCGGCATAAATTGAGATAATGCCGGTTGTTCTTTAGTTTTAATCATTAAGTATGGATTGATTTTTTCTCCATTAAGACAATGATCTGTCACAACGAAGATATATTCTTCACTGCCACCCCAATTAGTGCGGACAGCTTTTTTGCCTGCTTTTAAGGCTGGTAAAACTTCTTCAAATGTCATTTTCTTCACCTATTTTGTTAAGTCCATTTTTTGGCTGACCATCCAGACAATGATTGCACCGATAGTCATTGAGATAAATTCACCTAAAGCTACGGTAAAGTAAGTCCACCAAAACGGCGCATTAGAAATTAAGTGTAATTCTAACGCTACGCTCCACATCATCAAAGTACAAACAACGACTGTGATTGCGAGCTTTAATGGTACTGATTTAACCTTTTGGCTCAAGTAACGACTAATCACCGTCATCACCAAGGTACCTAACGTTCCAAAAACCACGTCAACCGCACCTAAAGATGACCAAATATTAGCCAATGCACAACCAAGAGTCACTGCCCAGATGTATCGCTTGTTAAAGACAACCAAGTTATTGAATGCCTCAGACAAACGAATTTGAATTGCGCCATAACTCATAAAAGATAAGGCTACCGTCAAAACGGCATATAATGCAGCTACGATCCCAATCTTGGTGAGTTCGACTGCCTTTACATTTGTTTTTGTCATAAATATGACCTCCTAGTTTTTTTAAGTGGGATGTTTACGAACCACTTTTATTTAATTTTGGCGGTCAAAAACCGTTTGTTTCAGTATACGCAAAAAAACCGCCTGTGACAAGCCACAAACGGTAATTTCTAGATTATTCCCATGTAATCAAGGTACTCTTGACCCCAGCATAAATCGTTAAGAAAGCTGGCATCAAACTACTGGTAAGCTGAATTTGTGGACAGCGTTTAGTTAAAACTGCTTGCCAATCTGCTAATCGTTCTTCATCAGCAGTCAACAATGTGACGGGCAAAATCTCTGGGTGAGTCAGCAGATAGTCTTCGATTTTTTCACCAAATTTCTTCATTCGCAAATGCGTATCTAAAACCTCAAGTTCCCCAGTATCGCTAAAGCGCAACAATGTTTTAGGTTTTAACAAAGCATTACTTACAAAATTTACACCATTTGAAATCGATCCGGTCTTCTTTAGTCCTTTGAGATTGCCCAAGATCAACAAAGTTTTAAGTTTAGCACGATATTTTTCTAACATATTCAAGATAGTTGCACTGTCTACACCATCATTAGCCAAAGTCGCTGCCAGACAAGCTAGTTTTCCTTGAGCCGGTCCAAACGTATATGCATCAAAAATATGGAGATTAATTCCGCCTAAATCACAATTTTTAGCATAAGCCATCAAGTTAGAACCAATCCCGCTGATACTGTGAGCCAAATGGAGCCAAATGATATCTTTAACACCTGGTTGTTTGAACTTTTGAATCACTTCATCGATCTGTTGTAAAGACACTTGTGCTTCAAAGATACTGTTATCTTGTTGTTCCATGATTTGCATCACACTTTTTAAGTCGCCTAATTCTTTTTCATAATAGGTAGTTTCACCAAGCACAAATGGGAGTGAGAAAACTTCGATGCCCAGTCGCTGACATTCTTCATCACTTAAGCATGCGGCATTATCAGTAATTATAATTGTTTTGTTCATCAAATACTCTCCTTTATAGTAGTGCTAAAAACATCAACAACAAGCCTCCTAAGACACTAACTAGCAAATAAAGCCAAGCCAATAAGTAGCGCCGATTAGAGACAAGTGCTAACA
The DNA here is from genome assembly GCA_905204935.1 of uncultured Lactobacillus sp. Classification (GTDB taxonomy): domain Bacteria; phylum Bacillota; class Bacilli; order Lactobacillales; family Lactobacillaceae; genus Ligilactobacillus. The sequence continues at coordinate 44,529 of CAJLBJ010000006.1, read as the reverse complement.
ATTCAACATTAAAGGTTGAAAATGTTGTATATCCGCCTAAAACTCCGGTACCTAAGACAGCGTAGACACTTGGTGGACAAAAGCGAAAAACTAACCCCAAAATAAATGCCCCACTCAAGTTGATTATTAACGTTGCCAAAGGAAACAAGGCCATAAAATGTTGTTTGAAATAAGTTGTTATCAAATAACGTAAGCAAGCTCCGATAGCTGCGCCTAATCCAACTGCTAGTACAATCATCGACCTTGCCCCCTTAACGCCAGTTTTTGTGCACAAATCAATCCCAACAAGGCACAACTAAAGCCTCCTATCAGACTAATTGCCAAATAACACAAACTAGCTGTCATTGTAGAAAACTTATAAAAATCAAGCATCAAGGTTGAAAAGGTCGTAAATGCACCCACAAAACCAGTGCCTAACCCAAGACAAAGCCAATCTGCCAATAATGAGCGTTCGATAATATAATACGTAATAAATGCTAACAAAAAACAGCCCAATAAATTGACAAACATGGTTGCTTTAAAGCTAAGCCAGGTAGTCAGAAGATAACGAAAACTACCGCCAAAAAAGGCAAAAAACGCTACACTGGCAAAATTTTTAAAACTCATCTTTTCTCTCCTAAATTTAGCAATTCCTACAAAATATGATACCGCCAAAGAATTTTTAGTGCAACCACACAAAATAACCCGAGAAAATATTTCCCGGGTTATGTTTTCAAATATTTCTGTTTATATGAACAATCAAATATGTCAATTCTTCACCACTAACTTTGTAATGATAATTGATATCAATAAACTCAACTAATTTGATAGCAATACTAGCAGCTTTAGTATAAGTGTTCAAAATATGCTCTTGCATAATCATATCTGTACTTTCTAATTGACGCTGACTCAAAAGACGCTCAACAAAAAATTTGAGATGTGTTACCAATCTTTGATAACTGATACTTTGACTATCAAGCTTTGTTCCTACTTGCAATCTAATAATTGTCATCAACTCATTTAAAAGTTTAGTAACTCTCATACTATCATATTCTTGAGTAGTATTTTTTTGTGCATTAATAATGTGAAAAGCTATATTAGCAGCTTCTTCCTTAGGAAACGTCTCATTTAATTGCTCTTCAATAACCTTTAAAGCATAACATCCTACATCAAACTCTTTGGGATAATAACTTTGTACTTCCCAGTAAAGCTTATTTTGAATTTGAATATTTTCTTTCAAACGTTCCAAAGCAAATTTCAAATGATCAATCAAAAAATACATTAGATTTTTGTTCAATTCATCAGCAATTTTTTCTTCAGCATAAGCAATTATTAATTGAACAACCTCAACTAATTCTGGAGACACTTCAGCTAATAATGTCGCAAAATTACTAAATTGAGGGGCATCAGCAGGTAAAAACATTTTATCAATTTCTTGTCTGTTTAATTGTTGGCCTGCTTTTTTCCCAAATCCAATGCCTTTTCCTAACGCAATAATGTCTTTATTTTTTTTATCTTGCGCCAAAACAACACTTGAATTTAGTACTTTTTTGATTACAAGCATTTTTATCCCCTCCTTTAGTTTCTATGCTAAAGCTTTTCACCATTAGATGCAATCACATCTTTATACCAGTAGAATGAATCTTTGCGGTAACGATCCAAAGTACCATTGCCTTCATCATCTTCATCAACATAGATAAACCCATAGCGTTTAGACATTTGTGAAGTTGATGCACTAACTAAATCAATGCATCCCCAACTTGTATAGCCCATCAAATCAACGCCTGCTTCTACGGCTTTCTTCATTTCAGCAATGTGTTCTTTGAAATAATCGATGCGATATTGGTCATGAATCGTACCATCAGGATTTAAAGTATCTTGTGCTCCCATACCATTTTCAACGATGAACAATGGTTTTTGATAACGATCATAAAGTTCGATTAAAGAGATACGCAATCCCATTGGATCGACAGTCCAGCCCCAATCAGTTGCCTTAAGATATGGATTTTTACCACCAACAATCGTATTACCACTTGTCATCTCTAAGCCACTTTCATCAGCAGCGGCAAGTAATGACATATAGTAACTAAACGAAATGAAATCAACTGGATATTTTTGTAACGCCTCTAGATCTTGCTCCGTCATTTCGATGTTTAGATTATTTTTCTTGAAAAATTCCAAGACCAAGCGTGGATAGTGTCCTTTAACCTGGACGTCTGTTGGTAAGTAGTTCATCATGTTTTTATTTAAAGCAGCCAACACATCTTCGGGCTTACATGTTGCTGGATAAGTTGTCAACTTGGTTAACATACAGCCAACTTGGCTTCCTGGAATCATTTCATGACACATCTTAGTTGCCAAAGCAGAAGCTACAAATTGATAATGCAAAGCTTGATATTCATCTTGTTCAAGATTTTGACTACGATCAGGAATGATACCAGCCGAAGTAAATGGATGACGGGTAACACTATCAATTTCATTGAAGGTCAACCAATACTTAACATCTGGTAGACTTTCAAAACAAGTTTTACAAAACTTCAAGAATTCATCAATCATAGAGCGATCAGCCCAGCCATTACACTTCAAGCTCAAATGCAAAGGCATTTCATAATGCGAAAGAGTCACAAGCGGTTCAATGTTATACTTTTTAAGTTCTTTGACGAAATCTTGATAGTACTTGATACCGGCTTGGTTAGGCGTTTTTTCATCGCCATTTGGATAAATTCGTGACCATGCGATTGAAAAACGCAAGGTCTTAAAGCCCATTTCAGCATAAAATGCGATATCTTCTTTATAACGATGATATCCATCGATTCCACGGCGTTTTGGATAATAGGTCGCCGTTTTATCAGCGATTGCTTTGGCAATATTTTCTGAAGTTACCTTAACTTGATTTTTATAGTCTTTGACATCAACATTAGGCTTATACATTGCAACATCAGCAACAGATAAACCTTTGCCATCAACATCAAAAGCTCCTTCAAATTGGTTAGCAGCAACAGCGCCACCCCATAAAAATCCTTCTTTAAATCCCATTTGTATCTTTCCTTTCATTTTAAGCTCCTACTGGAAGCAAAACTTGATTATCATTAGCTTGGGTAATCACCATAATAACGGTTGGATCAAAACCTTCTTCTTTGATTTTATCTAAATCAAATTCAACTAAAACATCACCTTTTTTAACCATTTGTTCTGTTTTAACCTTAACATCAAAATATTTCCCTTTAAGTTGCACTGTATCTAAACCTATATGGAATAAAATTTCAGAACCACCCATGGTCTTCATTCCAACTGCATGACCAGTTTCATAAACCATTGTTATTTCACCATCAATAGGAGCTTTTAATTGCCCATTAGTTGGTTCAAATGCTACACCTTCACCTAATACACCACTTGAAAACACTGTATCATTAACATCTTTTAAAGCAATTTGCTTTCCTTCTACTGGGGCAACTAATTTTTCTACTTCAGCATTGTTAAGTACTACTGGTTCATCATTTTTTTCTTCTTCGATTTCTTCAGAAACTTGGTCAGACCACAAGAAGTAACCTAAAATAAATGATACAACAATTGAAGCAACAAAGCCCCAAATTGCATGTACAAGATTAGATGGATCGTTTTTATCAACATACATTGTTAAACTTGCAATACCAGGTCCTACTAATGCAAATGCACGTACTGCTAAAATTCCAATAAAACCACCACAAACTAAACTACTAATCATAACACTCAACAAAGCACGCTTATTTTGTAAAGTAATACCGTATAATGCTGGTTCTGTGATTCCAAATAAAGCAGAAATCCCTGCAGAAATAGCTGTTGCACGCACTTTTTCATCTTTTGTCTTTAAAGCAATTGCAAAGCATGTTCCACATTCAGAAATATTATGAGCCAAAGATGCTGGGAGATATAAAACTTCTTTACCCATAGCACTCATAGATGACACTGCATAAGGAATCATTGCTTTGTGCATTCCGGTTGCAACCATCAAAGGTAAAACTGCTGCTAAAATAGCTGTTGCAATCCAACCAAAGTGATTAAACAAGAATAAGATAACACTAGTAAATCCTTCACCAACAACATAACCAAGAGGTCCTAAGATTAACAAAGTAACTGGAACGGTGATTGCCATACACAATAATGGTACAAGGAAAATTCTGACTGGCTTTGGACAATATTTGGTAATATATTTTTCCAATAAAGCATAGAATAAAACAGTCAAAATAGCTGGAAATACTTGTGATGAATAAGTAATATTATTTACACCCATTCCAAAAAGATTAATCCCTTTACCTAAAGCTGTCACCATATCTGGGTAAACAAAGCAACTCACAGTCGAAACGGCTACTAAGACGTTAACATTTAACTTTTGTGCAGTCGTTATCGCAACTAGTAATGGTAAGAAATATAGCGGCGCAGAACCAACAAAATTCAATACTTGGTAAACATCGCCTTTTTCATTAACCCAACCAAAAAGCGCAAACAACATCAACAGAGATTTTAAAACCCCACTACCTGCAATGGCTGGAACGAGCGGTTGGAAAATCCCAATAACAAAATCTAATAAGACTTCATACCATTTTTGTTTAGGAGCATTGCCTGCTTTTTTATTACCATCAATTTGTCCGACTTGTGCTTGAACTTCATCAAACATTTCAACAACATTGTTGCCAATAATAACTTGGCATTGGCCTGTAGCTATCACTGCACCTAAAACACCATCAATTTGTTTAAGACCATCTAGATCAACTTTATCAAAATCAGCTAAACTAAAACGCAATCTTGTAGAACAATGCAAAATTTTAACGATATTTTCTTTACCGCCAACCTTTTCAATAATTTGTTTTGCACTAGCTGTATAATCCATTTTTGTCATTCCTTTCTATGCTTAGAAAAGAACATGTCTTTAATCTATCTGGGCCCTAGATAAATAAAAAAAGGACCTAAAGCTAGCGTAGTGCACACTGATAATTTATCAATGTCTCAACGCTATCTCTAGATCCTGCCTGCTTTACCAGTCACATGTCTTTTAATAACTAAATAATTTTCTTTACGAAAATCATTCTAGCTCACCAAGAAAACGTTGTCAAGAAAAAATTAATCGTTTTCTTTAATTTTTTCTTGCAAATACTTAGCCAACTCATTTTCTGGTTTATAGCCGGTTATCTTTTCTTTAGCGACTCCATCGACAAAGAAGATGAGCGTTGGCACACTCATGATGTGATATTGTTCGACTAGCGCAGCCACCTTTTGGACATCGACTTTACAAAAAGCGATCTCTTTAAATGCGCTTTGCTTGGCTAAACGCACCAACACATCTTCTAAGATAGGACATCGGTTGCACCAAGGTGCGTAAAATTCGACTAAGGTCAATTTAGCTGGTAAATGCTCAAAGACTTTTAGATTAGCAAGCTCACGCATAAATTCCACCTACTCTTCGTTAAAGATAAACTTATTGATGACTTCGGCGATTGCATCGTGATTGTTGTCAGCACTTGTCACATAGTTTGCTTCTTGTTTGACAAAATCACGACCATTAGCGACACATACACCTAAACCAGCGGCCTTGATCATCGATAAGTCGTTGCCATTATCACCAATTGCAATGATTTCACTTGGCTTAATTCCTAAAATCTCACCTAAACGCACGACGGCTTGCCCTTTATCGGCGGTTGGATCGTTAAATTCGATATAACGATCAGAAGAATATGTGATGTTTAATGGTGTTTTGACATGTTCTTCAACATAAGCGTGCATTTCATGGCGTTTGTCTTCTTCATCAATGTTAAAAATAATCTTGGTAATTGGTTCGTCTTTTAAAAACGCAATATCTTGTTGAGTTGGTTCTTCCCAACCATCAACACGTCCGGCCAAATAATCGATTTCGCCTTGGTTAACGTTCCACATATACAAGGTTGACACCGTATAAACGTGAATACATACCCCAGCTTTTAAGCCGATTTCGAATAATTGTTTAACGACATCATAAGGCATCGCTTGCACATCGACAACGCGCAAATCTTTATTTTCAACGATTGTAGCTCCGTTAAAGGAAATTACGTATTGATCTGGCTTTTGAACTAAATCTAGTGTTTCTAAGTTATCTTGAATCGTTAAGAAATTCCGTCCGGTGTTAGGCACAAAATATACCCCTGCTTGGCTAGCTTTTTTGATAGCTGCGACAGTCTTTGGTGAAATCTCTCTTTGATCATTTAATAATGTTTCATCCATATCACAGGCAATTAACTTGTACATTCTAATCAACCTCACTAACTGCTTTAAAGAAAGCGTTTATTGTACATATACAATTTAATACACCTCTGCCAAAAAAGCAACTCTAAGCTGTCAGTAATTTTAATAAAATCCTAAACTTTGAACGCTCTTGACTTTAAAACTCTATCAACTATACTTTATTTCACTGACTATTTTTAAGGATGTGTTTTTTTATTCATGAGTTTTTATCAAATGTTACAACTAGACGTAGGTCCGCTCAAACAACGCATTGCCAAAGCGCAGACTAAAAAAGAAAAATACACTTACCTAGCAGCGCTCATCGTGCGTGACATCTTGTTGGTGTTATTTGCCATTTTATTTGTGGCTAGTTTTGAAATGCTGTTTGGCAAAGTCAATACTCCAATGGCTATCGTTATCTTTTGTGCCTTATTAAGCATTCGCTTCATTGATTTTGGCTATAATATCTACGATTCGCTCATCTCACTTGGGATTGTGTTTGGTTTATTATGGTTTTCACCACTTGTCATGCAGCATATCTCAGGAATAGCCGGTTTAATACTTAACTTTTTGTCTTTATTGATCATCTTAATCCTAACTAGCGATCATCCTGCGATGGGAAATGCCGGATTATATATGTTTGGCTATGTTTTTTTAACAGGTAGTGATCTAAGTAAGGTTCAATGGATTGCACGTGGTAAAATGACATTTTTAGGTTTTGTTTTATGTGCTATCGTGCTTTACCGCAATCATGCTCACAAGCATCCTGAAAAATCGGTTTTCCATCTTTTTTCACGCTTTAGCTTGAAAAATGCTAAAAATCGGTGGCAATTTCAAATTGCACTTTCTTTAAGTATCTTGTTTTTATTGGGACACTACTATGATTTCAATCGGTTCATGTGGATTGGCTTTGCCTGTTCTTCATTGATTTGTGGTTATCAAATAGACTTGACTGAACGTTTTAAACAAAGGGCTTTGGGTGTTATCTTAGGCTCATTGCTATTCATGGTAATTTATCATTTCACACCGCATAAATTCTTATTTTTATTTGGCCCAGTAGCAGGATTGTGCTTAGGCTTATGTTCACATTACCATTACAAAACAATCTTTAATTGTTTTGGTGCACTTTTAGTTGCGACTAGCATCTATGGTTTGACCGGTGCAGTTGAGTTTCGCATAATCAATAATATTTTCGGTTTAATTTTTGGATATTTGTTTTTTGCAGTTTTTCAATTCATTGCAAAAGCCGTGAAAACATCTCGGAATTAATCCCACATTTTTTCAGAAAATTATGTTAGAATTTAATTGTAAATAATATTTAAAGGGGAATCGTAATTGGATATCTTACAAAATCTTTATGGACCATTTTTCGATATTGAAAACTGGCGCGCTGTGATCACTTCTGGTGAGGATTGGTTAATCATCTTATCACTGGTTTTGATCGAATGTATCTTATCCGTAGATAATGCGATTGTGTTAGCAGCCCAAACACAAAAATTACCAACTAAAAAAGAACAAGAAAAATCCTTGTTTTATGGGCTATGGGGCGCTTATCTTTTCCGTTTCTTACTCATCGGAGTTGGTAGTTACCTGATTCATTTTTGGGAAATCAAAGTTATCGGGGCTTTATATTTAGTTTATCTTTCAGTAAATCACTTCTGGAAGATGGCTCATCCCGAACGTGTTAAACGTAAAAAAGGCAAGAAAAGAAAGCCAATTTTACCGCTGTTTTGGTCGGTGGTTTTGTCAATTGAATTGATGGACATTGTCTTTTCTGTTGACTCAATTCTTGCATCACTTGCAATCTCGCCTAATCCGGTCATTGTCTTGATTGGGGGCTTGATTGGGATCATCTGTATGCGTGGGATTGCCGAAGTTATCATGCGTTTGATGGACATAGTGCCCGAATTAGAAATCACGGCTTACTTCTTGGTTGGTTTAATCGGGATTAAATTGTTCTTGACGATTCCAATGATTGAAATTGAAATTCCAGCCGGGATTTTTGGCGGGATTGTCCTAGCCTTATTGGCTTTGACCGTTGTCGCACACAAATTTCGTGATCAACGTTAACTAAAAAGTTTTAGGACTGATAGATTTTCTATCGGTCCTAATTTTTTTGTAAAAAAGCCCTCCTCACTGGAAAAATCCAGCAAAGAGAGCTCAAAAAAATCTCTATTAACGATCACTTGTCAATAATTATACTTTTTTAATCGTCATGGCAATGCCCATGCCACCACCGATGCACAAGGTCGCCAAGCCATTTTGGGCAGTTGGGCGTTTGGTTAGTTCATGAACCAAGCTCACAAGGATGCGTGCCCCAGAGGCACCGATTGGGTGTCCTAAGGCAATTGCGCCCCCATTGACGTTGACTTTTTGTTGATCTAAGCCAAGTTCATAAATATCGGCTAACGCTTGGGCGGCAAAAGCTTCATTTAACTCGATTAAGTCAATCTCATCTAACGTTAAATCAGCTTTTTTGAGGGTTTTTTTGACTGCAGGCACCGGACCTAAGCCCATGACTTCGGGATTTACCCCCGCTTGGCCCCAGCCAGTCACTTCGGCAAGCAACTCCAAGTTATATGTGGCAGCGGCTTTTTTAGTCGTCAACAAGACCAAAGCTGCCCCATCGTTAATCCCTGAAGCATTGCCTGCAGTAACTAAGCCATCTTTTTTGAAGGCTGGGCGTAATTGTGCTAGCTTAGACAAATCAGGCGTGCGTGGATGTTCATCTTCGGTAAACCAAAAGCTACCTTTTTTACTTTGAATCTCAACCGGGACAATCTCATCTACAAAGCGTCCACTTTCTTGCGCTTGCTTAGTCTTTAATTGTGATTGATAGGCATATTCGTCTAGCTTAGCGCGCGTTAAGTTATATTGGTCAGCCAAGGTTTCAGCCGTCAAACCCATGTGCTGATGACTAAACGCATCTTCTAAGCCATCGTATAACAAGCTATCTTCTAGGCTAACTTGGCCCATCTTGGCTCCAAAGCGCACATTTTTTTGCAAGTACGGTGCATTGCTCATGCTTTCGCTTCCGCCCGCTATCACGATTTGATTATCGCCAACCATGATAGATTGAATTCCGTTTAAAATAGCGCGCATTCCTGAACCACAAACCATATTGATGGTAGTAGCTGGCACTTGCCAATCGAGTCCAGCATTTAAGGCGATCTGGCGTGCCACGTTTTGACCTTGGCCTGCTTGTAGAGCCGAACCGACCAAAACTTCATCGATGGCGCTTGCTGGCAAAGCCGTTTGCTTTAAAAGCTCGTTTAACACACACGTTCCTAGCTGAGCAGCGCTTTGTTGGCTTAAAGTACCACCAAAACTCCCAATTGGTGTGCGTAAGGCTTTAGCAATATATACTTTTTCCATGTTTTCCTCCACAGCATCTCATTATGCTTTCATGATACAAAAATCTACGCGATTCGACAATCTTTTTATCAAAATATATATAAAGATTTACAACAAAACCCTCCTAGAAACTCTTTCTAAGAGAGCTTTTTATTAACTTAATGTTTCGGATACACGTGGATAAAGGGTTGTGCTCCAAATCTCAATTGTGCGATTTTCCGTTAGTGGAAGCTTTTGCTTGTTATAAATTGTCCGCCACCATTCCCATGCCAAGCCGGTCGCTTCTTGAGCAACTATACGTAAGTTACGTGCATTGCTTGGAAGTTGCAAGATTTCTTGCCAATAGGCAGTCAAGTTATACCCGTTTTTATCCCAAGTCTTATGAGTCGAGATTTCGTTACCCTTATCATCGTAGCTGACTTCATCTCAATCAATATAGAAACATGCTACGTAAGCACCTGAGTGATCAAGTGTTAAGCTAAAGCTAGGATAGTTGGTTGCTGTGATTTCAATATAATCAGAAGTACCATTAATATTTGAGCCAATCACTGATAAATCGGCAGTATTGTTGCTAAGGCTCTTTTTTCACGCTTAACGACTGTGAAAGTTCCATTATCTAGCTTGCTGCTAGTCGATACAATGATTAGTAAGTTTTCCCCATTTTGCGCAAGAAGTTGGTCAGCTTGATAATTAAGCCCATAAATATAATCGTTAACGTCTGTTGCACTAGCTGCTTTAACACTCCCCATACTTGGAGCAACAAGAGCACTTAACAATAAGGCGCTGGCCAAAAAATGTTTGAACTTCTTCATAATAATCACCCTCTTTCATCTATATCAATCTTGATAAAGTTATTTTTTTAACTCTAAAAATACTGTTTTACCAAGGGTTATAAACAACTTTTAAACAGATATCTCATCTGTATATTTACAATAACAAAGGACTAAATTGTGCACAATATATTTAGCTAAAAAAATTTCACTTTGCCTTGTCACTTTGAAATAAAAAAGATAGAAAAAATTCCCGTAACGTAATATTACGGGAACTTACTTATTTTTGATATTCTGCGATTAATTTATCTAAGACTCTTTGTACATCAAATTGCATGATGTCTTGACTCTTAGGACGAACATCTGTGGCTAACAAACGATCTGCCCAAGCACTTGCAGGTTCATTAAGTGCCATTCTAAAACAATTATTGTTACAAATAACTTCTATTGGAACTGTATTCGAACAAACACAACGTAAGTTTTTAGCTTGATATTCAATCATTGTTAATGAAAAGCCTTCATGTAACGATGGTAAAATTCCTGCATCAAAAACACTCATTAAAGCTCCAATGTCAGAACGCAAACCTAAGAATAAGACATTATCAGCCACACCTAATTGCTTGGCGTAATCCTTGAGTTCGGTTAAATAGCTGTCTTTACCTGTTCCAACTACGACTAAATAAGAATGTGGGCGTTTTTGGCAGAGAGCTTGTAGGATCTCAAGGCTCTTTTTATGATTTTTGACTTCATCCAGACGAGCAACATGTCCCACTAAAAAGGCATCGTCAGGCAGGTTATGTTCCTGTAAGAAAGTTGAGCGCGCCATTGTTTGTGCCCGAAAGGCGATGATGTCAATCGAGTTTGGTAGATACATGACGTTTTTAGGTGAAATCAAGCGCTCTGCATCTCGTTTCATCTCTTCGCTTAAAACAAACGAGGTCAAGTTGTTGTTTTCGATGTGATAACGTAAACTATCAACCCAAACATCCCCAAAAACATCGATATAGCTTGGGATATTAATGTGGTGCGTGTAAAAGAGCTTAGCCGCAAACTTCTGTCGTGGCAAGTAGTTGCTTGTTTGCATGTGCAGATGCAAGACATCATAATCTAATTGATTGAGCAACTGCTTGGTGCGCCACTTGACAAATAACTTGCGTTGCAGACGGTGCCAAGGCTTATGGTCGTTATGTTTAAATAACGAAATCACTTCGATACCATTTTCTTCTAAGCGTCGTAAAAGATGATTGTCGTCTTTAAAATAGACAAGTAATTTGCCATCGATACCCCGTTTTTTCATCTGAATTAAGTATTCAACAAACATCGTCTCGGCCCCACCAACGTTTAAGCTGTATAAATATTGTAAGACTTTCACTATTTTTCCTCACTTCACGCACTAAATTCTTTTTTAACTATACTCAAAAATGCCAAAAGATTCAAGCAATCTCAAAATACCTTTATAATAAGCTTGCACAAGCCACTTTAGGGTGCTAGAATGAGGCCAACAAAGTAACTAAGTTTTAGGGGGAGTGCTTTGATGGAAAAAGAACTAAGAAAACAAGCTTATGAACTAATCAGCCAATTTCAAACTAGCTTCAATGAAATGCCACGACTAGCTGGCTATGACGCAGAGGTTAAAGAGCTAATCGTAGACACTTTAAAAAACTTAGAAAATCCTAAGGCTAGCTACAAGAACTCCGATTATGCAATAGCTCGCTTTTATGCCAGAATCAGCAAGCTCATTGGCTTTGGCAGCATCGAAATTTCTGAGCAAACCAAGCAAGATTGGCGCGCTTTTAACCACTTCTTTTACTCGGATGCGTTAAACGATGTGCGTGCGGTCGGTGGACCATTGCTTAGCTAAAAGACACAAAAGGCGACTATAACCAAAAGCGGTTTATAGTCGCCTTTTCAATTATCTTTATGAAAGCAGCGTTACAATTCAAGTTGCCAAAAGTAATTTATTTAGTATACCAGCGCAATTTTTCGTCAGCTAATCACCTTATTTTGCAACAAAAAATCCCACGCCTAACTGAACAAGTTAAGCGCAGGATAACTAAAGCATAGAATACTATTATGACAGGTATTATTTTTTCCAAACTTCCATAGTTAAAATTTCTCTGAAACTATTCGTTATTTCCAATCTTTTCAAGAGAATTAATTAATGTAGTTCCTTTTATTTTAAAGGATTGCATTGCTTCACTCTTGGAAGAATATACATATTCTTCGGAAGTTTTATCTTTTCCAGCTACCACTACTACTTTCAATTGAACAATTGAACCTTCTGGTATAGGTTGCTTATTCCCATTACTATCTGTATATCTAAGTTCTGAAATATCAATTGAGCGTTCTCCTGCCGCACATATATCTCTATATCCGTCTTGATGGCAAACTATTTTAGCACTATTTTCTCCACTTTCAATAGAGCAGATAACATCCATCTTTGCTACAAATGCACCTTTATTTTTTAGTCTGAAATATCTAATTATATCCATGTATATATCCTCCTTATAATGTTTTTACATATTGAACTAAATTTTCAAATTTTTCATCAAATTTTGGACCATACTCTACGTCGTCTATTCCTACGTAAGAAAAAGAATTTAAACTAATTACTGTATTAGTTCCTTTTTTTACCCAAGCACCGCCGGAGCAACCGCCCCCCATATTATTTCCTGCCATTTTTAAAATACCATTTGAATATAAATCCTCGACCTTATCTGTGACTGATACCATTCTATGGCCTTCATAATAATTGCTAGGATAACCAAATGCAGTTGTCTCTCCTGTACTTACATTAAGATCATAGTCAAGACAAAAATCACCTTGATTCTTCTTAGAAATCACACCAAACCCATAATCCCAACGATAGTTTTTTTCTTTATACCACATTGTTTTAAGAGCCAATGTACTAATCGGATAAATTTTAGCAGACCAACCGGAATCATATTCCAACTGAAATAATACATTATCTGACCATTCGCCCGTTTCTTTGTTTCTTAAACAATGAGCTGCAGTTAATATTAAATTTTTTTCTCCGCAAAATTCTGCCGTTGCCACATAATCGTTACCTTCACGAGTAAAGAATAGTTTACCTCCAGCTTTATATGGCTCAGTTCTAACCTCTACGGGAATAACTTTTCCACCAAGATTATTGTTGTTTTTTTCTATTGGATGCTCTGGTTTTAATTCTATAACCATAGGGAGCGCATTTTTCATACGTTCTTTTGTCCAATAATTTTTGACTTGTAAAATATTTTTTTCCTCAAAAACAATTGCTTCATTTTCACCACTAGATAAATGTCTAAATCCCATACATTTTCCTCCTTGGTTACGTCCTATTTTCTCAAAATTCTCCCTTATTTTATAAGAATTTTAGCATCTATACTTTAAAAGTCACCTTCTTTCCCGGCAAGTTTCATATATTTTTGAAAACTCCCTTTTATGTATAAGTTTTCTTTTTTTGACTATCTTAAGGTTGAAAATTTTTATTGCCCCTTATCCTAGAAAGCCAGATTTAAAATAAAATCGCCAAAGTTCAAAAAGAAATAAAAAAATACTTCAATTTTAAAAAAATGAATACTGTGAATATACTTTAAAAAATATCATTAATCACTGATTATCTTACAATAATATTTTAAGAAGATTAATAAGGTTTTTCAAGTGTTATATTTCGATTTTTTTCGATAAATATATCTATTTATTGAGAAATTTTTTCCTATATGATTTTTCAGCGAAACCTCCTTCATCGAGATTTCGAGAAAATATTAAAATGCTTTCTATATTACTATATTCAAAAGCTAAAAAAGGCTTAATTCAACATCTCCTACTTTACAACGAAGCAAAACCTCGTTTTTATTTCTTTGTTTAAACTTTTGTGAGACAGCTTCAGACATCTCAAGTGGAACAATTGGTTGTTGCATCATAAAAACCTCCAGTTTTACTATTTGAATTTAGTATAGCTGGAGGGGATAAGATATTCTATATACCTTGTTATTGGGCGCTTACACTATACTATTGGGGAATTACAAACAAAAAAGCTCTCCTCACCGGAAAACTCCAGTAAAGAGAGCTCAAATATCAAAACTAATAAATTTTAACCTTTGGTGATTACTTTATCAGTCCGACTTAACAAAGAGCAAAAAAGTAACTTTAGTTTTATAAATTAAAATTATTTACCATAATAACCATAGTAGCCATAATAGCCCTGATTTTCTTCAGGAACATCATTTAAGATAAAGCCTAAAATCGGTGCATGCACATGATCTAATAAAGCTTTAGCTTGTTTAACCGCATCTTTTTCAGTCTTACCTTGACGAACAACTAAAACGGTCCCATCAACTTTAGTTGCGATTAATTGGGCATCTGTGGCAGAAAGCAATGGTGGTGCATCATAGATCACTAAATCAAGTTGTGATCCTAAGGCTTCAATCAAATGCTCCATTCGCTTAGAACCAATTAATTCTGAGGGATTAGGTGGCACAGGACCACTTGGCATTACAAAAAGATTCTTAACGCTAGTTTCATAAATGATACTATTTACGTTTAAACCGCGATCAGTTAAAAAATTCGTTAATCCCTTTGTATTACCAATGTCAAAAGTTGCTCCCACAGTTGGACGCCGTAAATCAGCGTCCACTAATAGAGTCTTTAAACCTTGTTTTGCAAAACTTGCAGCTAAATTCCCAGAAACAGTAGACTTTCCTTCTGAAGCAGTTGATGAAGTCAAAACAAGACTCTTATATTCCTTATCAACGTTGGAAAATTGGATATTCGTACGAATTGTATTAAATTGTTCAGTATTAGACGATTTTGGAGAAGAAACGGTAATCATGCGAACACCATTTTCCATACTTGAGCGATCAAGTTGTTTCTTTTTCTTAAATAAGTTCATCCTTTAATCCTCCTAGACCCGACGCCGACGCTGTTGTTCTGGTTCTACTTGCTTTGAATTGCCACTAAGAACTTGCACAGCATGTAGCCCTTCTTCTTGTTCCTTGATATGATAAACAAATCCTAGATAAGCCAACCCTAGTTCTTCTGTTAAAAAGCTAGATTCCTTAACTGTTGTATCACGTAGATACTTGATAACAACAATTCCTACACCAATTAATGCTCCAACTAACAAACCAATTAAAGCATTCATCTTTTTGTTAGGAGAAACTGGTGTTAAATTAGGTGTAGCTTTAGTAACAATTGTGACGTTATCAATCTTCATCATTTGTTTAATCTTCTTAGAAAAGATATTCCCAATCGTATTAGCAATATCAGCTGCCATATAGGCATTCGTATCTGATACAGTTACACTAAAAACTTGTGAATCAGTTTGATTATCAACCTTAATTGCACCTTGAAGTGAAGCTACAGAGCCTTGAAAATTATTCTTTTGTTTTAATTCTTTAACGACTGGTTCTAAGATAACAGCCTTTTGAATCACATCTTTATAGGTATTAATTGCCTGTAAGTCAGCTTGTTGCGTTGTATACTGCGCTTGTGCTGAATCAGACTTTTGATTAACTAAAATATCAATAGTTGCACTATACTTAGGTGTAATAAAGAAAAAAGATACTACTAACGATACTACCAATCCTAAAATAGCCCAAATTGAAATTAACTTAATATGTTTTTTAAATTCATTAAAAAGTTGAAATAGATCAATTACTTCTTCTTGTTGTTGCATGAAAAATCCTCCACTAACTCTTATATTTAACACCAAATATCCATGAAATTTTAAATTTAGCTATTATTTTTGTCAACAAGGTTAGTACAACCAAACTTACAATAATTTGTAACATTCCTATTGTATATCCTCTTTGAAAAATAGAATAATTTGAAAATATTTTTAAAACTATATAAAAAACTATCCATTGATGCAAAGAATAATATAACATACTATTTCTTCCAATATATTCTAATAACTTACTTTTAACATGCATGCTTAGACTAATTATTATAAATATGAAAATTAATGCTGTTGTATAAAATAATACATAGTTTCCATATTTTCCTGCATCAATATCTACTCTTTGATTACTTAATTTAACATTAACGGCTGCTAAAAAAATAGCACTTACAGTTAATAAAAAATAAGCAATAATATTAATTTTATTAATTTTTTTAAATAAATTATGTTTTTTAGTTAAATATCCTATACTAAAAAAAGGAAATGCCATTGGAACTATATCTAAACAAAAATATAAATGAATATTGACAAAATAATTATATATACTCCCAACTAATGCTATAAATATAGTGCATATAATCAGATACTTATCATCTTCACTAATCCACAACAACATATATAACAATATATTTAATATGAACAAAACTGTTATATACCACAACGTTCCAAAACGAAATTGAAATATATATTGCCAAAAAACAGTCATTTTTCCCATATCTTGTGGATATAAAGTAGATTGATGTGTTAACTGTACTGTTATAAATAAAATTCCTCCTAATACATAGTATGGAACCATAATTCCCTTAAGCTTCTTTATTAAAAAATTCTTTACCCTATCTTTATTTGAAAAAACATATCCTGATAAGAAAAAAATAATGGAATATGAAATGAATATATTATGAGCTGAATTCTTGGCTCAAAGCGAATATGACCAAAGAAAACAAATATTATTCCCATTCCTTTAGCTATATCAATCCACTGTAATCTTCTAGACATCATCTATTATCTCCTTACTAATAAACGATTTATACATTTTTTTATTTTATATGGAATATATAATGTATATATTGATGATAGATATTGTCTAATTGTTTTATTATTTCTTACAAGTTTAATTTTTTTTCCATATAATTCTTCATAATATTTTCTATATATATTTCGTTTAGGATGAAAACAATATTTTTCCCACGGACGATTTACTAAATTATTAAATTTTAAATAATGAATTATTATTGGGTTCTTTCTAGCTTTTAATAGTTCTTTATCAGAATAAAAGTTTTTAATATTAAATCTCTCAGTAAGATATTTTGAACTTACAAAAAAGAATGGAGTTAACATATTATACTCTGGGGATAAAATTTTTATTCTTCCTTTAAGAATGGCATTAATAGCTCCTTGATCCTCTTGGACTACATTTCCACTCTTTTTTAAAATATATTCGTGAATTTTGGAAGTTATATTTTCTTCTTTCCACAATTTCACATTAAATAAAATCATCCCCGAATTTATATACCTAGTCTTTTCATTTAATCCATTAGATAGTCTAGCTTTAGAATCCGCAAAATCTTGTACACCAGCAATTATATCATCTTTCATATCTATATAATATAGCTTAGATAATTTTTCAACATTAACACAATCAGAGTCTATATATAAGATCCTATCTATATCATCTTCTAGCATGTTAGGTAAAAAAATTCTTGCATATGCACCAATAGGTAATACATCTGATTTAGATTTAAACCCATAATTATTTTCCATATCAGATAAATCATATATAGTATATTTTTTATTATTGTCTTCTATCATTCTTATTATACATTCTTTACTTTTGGAATTCATGCCAGTATCTAAAATATGAAACGTTATATCTTCCTGACTATTAGATTGTATTATCGAATATATTGCGATTGTCATTTGTTGAGCATAATTATCATCACTTGCTAATGCTATATTTAACATCATCTGCCTCCTAGCACTCTTTTTAAAATCATTATCATATCTTTAAAATAATCTGTCCTATACCAAACAAATATAAATAATATTTGTGGAATAATTACACAAATTATTATATTTACTAATATCTGCTTTATAGGATCAAAATGCATTAAATTGCATAACCAGTATACAAATGATCCAATAATCAAAACTTCTATCATCCATTTAACATTCAAAGCCATATACTTACCAAAACTAAAATCTTTAAAATATGATTTAAATAATATTTTAGTCATATAAACAAAGTCAATAAATAAAGATGTAAATATTGTCGCTAATAATATACCTGTTATACCAAGATATTTTCCAAGAACTATATTTAAAATAATATTGGATATTAACTGAAGAATATAACCTTTTTTATAAAATTGTTGCGTTCCAGAAGCCGTAATATATTGATTTTTTATAGTACTCATATTTATAACATAAAAATAGATACAAAATAACAACATATTAAAATTACTCAATAGCAAATTTTCACCCATCCATATTTTCATGAAAGGTTGATATAAACAAGCAAGACATATACTCAACCATCCGGCAATCCAAACATGAATAAATGAAAATTTTTCTAAGTCTTGATGATTTTTTTCGTCACTTTCTGTTATTAAACTATTACCTATACTAGCTGTCATTGAATGTCCTATTACTAATACTAATGTATATAACGAGTTATAAATAGAGTAATAATTACTATATATTGTCACTGACACTAGTCCTAAAAACGAAGAAATGATTATGCTGTCTATTGAATTTCTTGAAACTGTACAAATCCTGTCTAACAACATTGCACCTAGTTGTTTTTTCATTTTTTTTGAAATTTTAGCAGATTGCTGCCCTATTTTCTTATACTCAGGATACATTTTATTAACAATATAATAAATCATAAAATTAGTACATACTGTTCCTAAAATTGCAATTAACATATAAACATAATAATTTTTTGTTATTATTAGTAGAATAAATTGTAATACATATTGTAATATAGTAATACCCGTTCTTATTAAACTTGAAACATCTTGCCTTTGATCAGCTAATAAAATAGATTCCTTATATGCAAATAATAAATAACTTAGAACCGAATTCAATAAATACATAAGATATAATACATATAAATTAATATTACTTGGAACGTCACCTTTTATTAATAATTTTATAAAAGGCAATATTATAATTCCTCCACATAACATAACTATTCCAACAATCTTATATATTCTTCTATATAATACTAAAAGTTTTTTTACTTCATTAACATCAGTATCAGCTATTGGTTTATACATATTATAGATAATAGCTGCATTGAATCCTAACTCTGCTATATTTAGAACAGATAAAATTGAAGTAAATAGACTAGATAAACCCGTAAACTTGGCTCCCAATGTATATATTAATATAGTTCTATTAATAAAAGGTAATATTAATACTATACATTGGCAAATTAATCCTACCCCAATATTTCTAGAAGTATTTTTTAATCTATTTTGCTTATTCATAATATTTTTTCCTAAATAATAATATCATTTAAACATGGAAGTTTTCTTATTATTAGTTTTCCTTGATAATAATCTTTTAATTTTAGATAAATTCGTATATTGATACAACAGTACATTAAAATGTTTATTATATAACATTCCCCATAATTTAAAACTTTTATTTGTTTTTTTGGACTTTATATCATGTTCCAAGGTGTACTTCCAATCTGGAAAATTTTTTCGTAAATAAATTAAAGTCTGCCTTTTTTTTACCCATGATGAGGAATCAGGAACTACTGTTGTTAAAAAAATATCTAACCTAAAATCCATATATTTTTTAATAAAATCATTTCTTTCTGGACAATTCATTTGATAAAATTGATATAACTTTTTCTTAACTCGTTCTAAAATTTGTACTTCTTCAAATATCTTCCTATCCTTATGAGTTAAACTACTCATTCGTTGTAATTGCATATATTTAATTTCATTATTTATTACCATTTTTTTAGCTACGCCATAAAACATTCCATTAAATTCAATATCTTCATTTCTAGGAATATCTTCGTCAAATTCAAAAGTTATTATCTTTTTTCTATACAATTTATTCCATACTGGATGAACTATCGAGGCATCTTTGATCAACCAATTAACTTGATTTAAATCAACAACTTGCTCTTTAGCATAAGAAAAATCAAAATATTCTTTTCGTCCATTTTCAAAACACTGAGCTACCCTAACTATCGAAATGTCTGCATTATTTTTTTTAATTGACGTATATAATATCTCTAACATATCTTTTTCTATAGTATCATCTGTATCAATAAAGCAAATATATTCTCCTTTTGCGCATTTTAAACCTATATTCCTTGCACTAGCTAATCCTCCATTATTTTTATTACACACTTTAATTCTAGTATCTTTTTTTGAAAATTTTTCAATTATTTCTCCTGTTTTGTCAGTCGAACCATCATTAACAATAATGATTTCAATGTTAGTATATGTTTGATTTATAACAGAAGTGATACAATTATTTATATAATTTTCTACATTATACGCTGGTAAAATAACACTTATTAATTCATTCATTCATTAACCTCTTAATTGCTTTTTTAATAATGCCCCAACCCCAACAATTTTTAGATACATCTTATATATAGAATAAGTTGTATTTTCTAATAAAAAATATCCAAAGAAAATTGGCTTTGAGATATTATATTCTTGAAAATACAGAGTACCTAATTTAGCTTTTTTCCAAATAGAAATAAATTCACTTTTCTCAGGATGTCTACACTTTTTCTCCCAAGGTCGTGAAGTGGTAAATCTTACAAAATGTAAAAATACACCATGCTTTTTCGCTGTAGTTATTTCTTTGTTTGTATAAAAATTCTCCATATCAAAATATTGTAATATTTTTTTCCTAGATATCATAAATATAGGGGTCATCAAATTATATTTAATATCAATAATTTTTATCTCTTTGTTAAATGCTCCATTTATTACACCTTGATCATTATGCATAACCTTACCATCGTATTTTTGTATAAATTTCATTGCTTTTTCAGTAAAATTATTCTCTCGCCATTTTTTCAAATCAATTAATAATACTCCAGCATTAATATACTTATCACCTTTAGTAAGACCTATTTCTTTTTTTATATTATCTGAAACGGTATCCAATACACCGTAAATTGTTTCAGTACTACCTATATTTATCTCCCACAATGGACGAATGTCCCCCACACATACAGTATCACAATCAACATATAAAGTTTTATTATACTTATTTAGCATTTCTGAAATAAATAGTCTTGCATATGTTATCAATGGCAATGGCGGATTTGCTTTTTGAATCAATGTTTCTAATTTAATTTTATAAGGAGTAAAATTTATATAATTAATTTCGACATTTGAATATACATATAATACTTTTTTTTGTATTTTTTCAATGCTCTTTTCTGTTATCCCATCATCAATAATATTAAAAACCATATATTCTTTAGGGTTATTTACTAGTATTGATACCATAGATACTAGCATAATATCCACATAATTATCATTTGTAGCCATAGTAATAATTATTTTATCTTTATAATCCATACTTCATAATCCCTATCTCTAGAGTGGACACTCATACCCCACTGTTTTTATTAATCTTGAATGACTATTTTGACTAAAAAAATCTTCTATTAACTCAAGTGATAAACATCTAAACCACGTTGCAAATAAGTTACTTTCATCTTTTTCACTCGTTAAACTCACCTGGTTTCCATACTTAAATTTTTTATTTCGCTCAAAAACAAAGCCTCCATCTTGATTTTGATTAAAAATAATCCATTGCTTTGCTCTATCAACAACTTCTTTAATATCTGAAGTATATTGGTAACCATTTTCTTGAACCCAAAGTCTTAACAGCGGATCCAATCCATCAATATCTGCGCACGCTGAAGAACCTATATTTTTATCAAAGCCTCCCCATTTATTTTGTGACAATACTATTTGATCTATTGCTCTTGAAGCAAAAGGTGTTTTAATATTATCATAGTAAAAAATTGGTAAAATATGATACATTCCCCGTATCATTTCGTTTCGGCTATTAATATCGTTTGCTTTCCCGTCAAACCACATTCCATATTCAGGATTAATTTTTTCTAACAAAATTTCTTCAATAGTTTGGATTGATTCAGAAAAATCCATTCTTAATCTATCTCGAGCATATTGCATGGCTACTACTCGATTCATGATATGATTACTACTTCCCCAAATATTTCTATAGTCTAATTTTTCTAACCAATTGTCCTTTGTATTATAGATTTCATATTTTTTTAAATACTTCAATTCATATTTAGGTATTGCCTGAAGTCTATCATATGCAACTAATATATGCGGTACTAAATGTTCAGCTCCCCAGCCACCATTTTCACTAAAAAAATTTCTATCATCATAGTTTTTATCTACAAATAACCCATCTTCTCTTTGGTGACTATCAAAATATTCAATCCATTTTCTTCTTTCATTTTCTGTATATCCTATATACATTCCTTGCAATAAACATGCATAGGTTCCAGAATATATTGAACTAATTTTACCAGAATTAGAAAATTCATATTTATTGCTTTGTATTTTTCTGTTTGATAAATACTCAATAACTTTCCTTTCCGAATAAAAAGTTTTACTTTTATTATATTTAGAAAATTCTTTTTTCAATCTTTCCCGTTCTAGAACATTATTCAATCGTGATAAAAAAAACATCATAAAAAGTCACCTATTTTCATTACTTTAAACAAAATATTGCTTTTAAGTTGATCAAATCTATATGGATGTACATAAAATAGCATCTTTATTTTTTTAAATATATTCTTAATATTATGACTACTTACTAAATCTTTTATAAAATTTCTCATACTTGCCAATTCAATTAAATTTTCTTCACCATACTTATTTATATCATTTTGTATAATATTGCCTAAATTTTTTTGTATAGATAAATTACCTTTTCTATAAAACTTTTTAATATAATATGCAGTAATATTTTGATATACTTGCTTTCTAGGTGAATTCCTCTCTAGCCTATAAAATAACAATTTTTCATTCATATTAGCTATCTTTATTCCATTTTCAACACAGCGACAAACAAAATCATAATCTTGCGCATATTTCAGATCTTCTCTATACTTAATTTTTTTCATAACTATCGTCTGTGCAAAGTACGTTGGATGATTCATACAATTCTTATACTTTAAAGATTTTTCTATATTTTGAGGCAATATATTATCTTCTAATATGAAATTACCATTTTTATCTATATACTCTACTGCAGTACCGCAAATACCAATTTCCCTATTGTTTGTCATATAATTATATTGCTTTATTAGTCTATCTTTCTTAGAAATATCATCAGCATCCATGCGCGCTATATATTTTGAATTAATTTTAGAAATAGCCCTATTCAAAGTTGCTGCTAATCCTAAATTCTTACAATTTATCATATACCTAACTCTGCAATCTTTATGTTTATAATTTTTTATTAAATTTAATAACTCATAGTTTTGAGGATTATCTAATATTAGTAATAGTTCAAAATCAACAAATTCTTGTAATAAAATTGAATCTATAGCTTTTCTTGCATAATCTAAACTTTCAGAATACAAAGGAAGAATTACTGTTATTTCTGGCATACTTTTATCCTCTTATTTCTAAATATTAATCGTACAAAAATAAATAAACATAATATAACCGCAAACACTTGTATATTAGTTGCAAATCTTGCAAAATAATCTCTTGTATATACAATTATCGGATATATAAAGCACAGTATTAATAATGAATTAACATACTCGTTATTTATATCATCCATTAGGAAAATCTTTTCAAAACTTCCTAAAATTCGTCCCCAAAAATAACAAAAAATAAATCCAAAATAAGAAAAATTATAATATACTTCTCCTAACCAACTTCCACCTAAATATGGATTATATAGAAATCCATAAATAAATGTTAAATGTTTAGGATCTGTAAACTTTTCTGTAACAGGAAATATACTTAATATAGTTTCCCAATAGGAACTTCCATAACCATAATTATTATGTGTAGGAAAATTTATAATACTATATACTAGTGATTTTAAAGTTGAACCTAACTCTGCAATCATACTTAATATTGGGCTATTTTGAACATAAAATAGCTGTGTAAACGCATTTATATCAACACCTGATCCATCTTTTCTAATTAATGGAATAATACTTATAACAGAGCAAATAACGTATACCCCTATTCCTCCTAATAAAACAACTTTAATACTTGGCCGATCTATCCTTAAACAATATATATATACCAAACTTATTATATAAGAAATACTATATATACGCCCACCTGATAACATTGTAAATATTTCCCAACATATTATAATAGCTAAAATCACTCTAGCAATTTTTTTATTCTTCAATATAAATAAAATTATTAATATACCTACCAAACAAAATTGATTTAAAATACTTAATATTCCATATCGCATACTTAGAGTTGCTCTGTATCCTTCAGTAATCCCTAATAATATTTGATTAACATCGATATATATTTTAGGAATTATTCCAACAACGGTACATATAATACCTATCATTAATAAATTTTCTCTATTTATTTTACATAGTTTCTTTTTTTTTAAAGGTACTCTTTTCTTAATGCTTATTATTGTACCAATAATAAAAAAGGTATGAAACAATTGAATTAAATACAGACTCTCACACATAATATTATTATTTGCATAAATATATTCCGATGATGGATAAGAAAAATATAATACAACTAATAAATTGCCTACATGTAATAGATACGATAAAATAATAAAAAAACTTGAAAAACTTATCCAATATCCAGATTCAATCCTTATAGACAATAATCCTAATCCTAATGAACAAGTCAATATACCTGTTAGTATTTTTAAATCTTTAATACTTAATATAATTATACAAAAGATAAGCTGTAAAAATATCAGTAAAATTGTTTCTTTTTTCAATTTAAAATTGTTTATTCTATTCATCTTTATCTCCAATAAAGTTATATATTCTCTTAATTATATCAATGTTTTCATCAATACCATAACCCTTTTCTATTACTTTTTTACTATATAAATTACGATTATACTCGAGCCTACATGAAACAACAGCATTTGTCCACTCTTGAATATTTTCCTCTTCAATAGAAATAAATGTGAGTAAGTCTGTAATTTTAACTTCTTTTGAAATATTTTCTGATACAAAGCATCTTACTCCTGCTGTTTGAGCTTCAATCAAAGTCAAAGGTACTCCCTCAAATAATGATGGCATTAACAAAATATCTATAGCTTGGAGCCATTCATTGACGTTATTAACATTTCCCATAAATTTTGTAACATCTTGTAAATTATTATCAAATATTTGTTGTTGTAAGTTATTCTTTAATTTTCCTTCACCAAATATCAATAATCTAGAATTAGGGATTTTATCATGAATGTTTTTAAAAATCTTTATTGCGTAACTATGATTCTTAACCATTTCTAAATGTCCTATAATTGCTATAACAATATTATTCTCTAAACCACATAAGTTTCTCAAAAATTTTCTATTATTAAAATTAAACGTATATTCTTCAATGTTTATCCCATTTCTTACTAAAATTCCTTGACTATGATATAATTTCTTACCATAAAGATATTCTCCAGCTTTATCACCACATGCAATATAACAATTGGCATATTTTAATATGTTCCTTCTCTGGACATAAGTATATACTTTTCTAATTAGCTTTCTTAATAAGTTATTTTTCTCAGAACCATCATCTGTACTATGTGCATGACTTATTTTCAAAGGTATGTTATATTTTTTCAAACTAGAAAAAATTTTCCCATTATGAAACATCATATGAGCATGAACAATATCATATGGTCCATTTTTTTCAATTATTTTTTCCAATGTTTTTCTATATTCTAAATCAATTACTTTAGGTTTATATGAAATATGGATCACTTTTCCACCCATTGTTTCTACTTCTTTTTCATAGTCGCCAATTTCCTTACCGTATACTAGATAATGAAATTCATATTTATCTCTATTAATATGTCGATAAATATTCATTGCTACGTTTTCGGCGCCACCTATTCTTAAGCTTCCAACAATTTGTAATACTTTTATTTTTTCCATTTAAAGTTATCTCACTCCCTATGTCAAATACTTATACCTCTATCTTTTACTGAAATTTTGTATCTAGCTTTATTTAAAATAAATGCTACGTAATATAACATTGGTGGTGTAAAATATAATAACATCAATTGTAAAATATAAAAATACCAATTGAGCGTACAAGTTCTTTTAGAATTTTCTACATATTCCACATAATCTCTCTTAATATGTTTGATTTCCCTTATTTTTTCTCTATATGCATATGGACATTTCTTATTCTGTAAATTAAAAATGGAGCTATACACAATTTTTATTTTTGAAATATCATAAAAACTATATTCTATTTTATTTCTCTCACATATATTTTTAGTCTTTTCTAATGAATAACATCTTTCATCATAAAAATTTTTTATATACTTTTTAGTAAGTGTTGAATTATCAACATGATATTCATACAAGATATCTGATATATATTGTATATTATCTGCCTTCAATATACATTCTAAATTAAAATGAAAATCTTCTCCTAGCATTAAATTTTCATCAAATAAAATATTATTTTTAATTAGTTTATCTTTTTTATAAACTTTATTAAAAGGACTGTTTATTTCTCCAAAAGTCAGTAAGTCATCAAAATTTTCAACTACTTCTTTTCGTGAATATATTTTATCTACCAAATTACTCTTATTTATCACCTTATCTTTTACAATTTTTTCTATCCCAAATACTAATAAATCAATTCCTCTAATTAATTTTTTTTCTATTATTTCTAGCAAATTTTCTTTCCATATATCATCTGAATCTGCAAATAATATATACTCACCTTTTGCTTTTCGTAATCCTGTATTTCTTGCACTACTACTGCCACCATTTTCTTTGTTTATCAAAATAATATTTTTTATATATTTCTGTAAAACATCAATAGTTGAATCAGTAGATCCGTCATTAACGACAATAATTTCAACATCATTCCTAAATGTTTGAAATAAAATTGATTCTAAAGTTCTAGAAATCGTACGTTCACAATTGTAAGCTGGAATAATTATAGAAAATTTCATGATTAACTCCTACATATAATTTTATTAATTTCTTCAACAAATAGATTGTATTTCATAAGAAATGTTTCTAAAACATGAATATTGGCTTCTTGATTAACTAGATGTGTATCATATGGTCTTTCAACTGAATCAGCCACACTAGCTATTGCTGCTAATAAAACAATATAATCAAACTTTTCTTTAATTAATAACTGTTGCATAAAACAATGATTGGTAATCGATTCTTGATAAAAAACACACTATTCGTCTGGTAAATCGTGAATATTTTCAACCAAGCCCATTGATAAATCATCGACAATTACAACTTCATTACCTTCTTCGACTACCTTGTGTGCAAAGTTCGAACCAATAAAGCCTGCTCCACCTGTAATTAAGTATTTTAACACTGTTTTCACCTATCTTTTACAAATGTTGATAAATTTCTATCATTTTCTGACCAATTATTGCTCTAGAAAATTCATTAGATTTTTCTACATTCTTTGTTCTAAATTTATTTCTAATATCTTTATTATTCAAAATATTCTTAATACATTTTGCCAAAGAATCTATATTACATTCTTTCCGTACTTTAAATGTATAACCATTTATATTGTCTTCTATTAAATCATGATTTCCACGTATATCACTCACAACACACGGAATCCCACTGGATATAGCTTCCATTAATGAAACTGATAGTCCCTCTCTTTTTGAGGGAAATACAAAAACATCAGCAATTTTATATAATTCTGCAACATCTTTACGATAGCCTAATAATTTAAGGTTCTCACTTAATTCATATTTAGTAGCCAAAGCTTGAAGTTCTTCTTTTTTACTTCCTATCCCCGCAATCATATATACTATATTGGAATTATTCAATTTGTGCATTGCTTCTATAACAATTCTATGATTCTTATTATTATTAAGTTCTCCAATTGACAACAAAATCTTCTGATTCTCTGATACACCCAATTCATGTCGTTTTTTTTCTATGTCAACTTGCATATTTTTGAAATATTCGACATCAATTCCCACTCCTAGAATATACTCTAATTGTTTCATCTTAAAATTATCTTTAGCTCGTTGATAATCTTCTTTATTAATAGTAATTAGAATATCTGTATACTTAGAAAGATATTTTTCAATTGGATAATATAACACCCAATTTTTTAATGGAGCTCCTTTAAAGAAATGAAAACCATGAGCGGTATACATAATTTTCATATCTCTTTTTTTGCAAATCCATCTTGAAATCACACTTGCCATAGGTGTATGTGTATCCAAAATATCAAAGTTTTCTTTTTCAATTAATTCTTTTAATTGCTTATAAGCTTTGATATTTTGTTTACTATATGGACTTCTAGCAAATTCTACATGATATAGATGAATGCCTAAATCTGTACAGACTTGTTTCAATTCTTCTCCTGCACGGGTATTTAAATTGCATGCATACGATACATCCATTCCCAAATCTAAACAGATTTTCATGTTATTTAAAATAAATTTATAAAAATCACTAACTGATGAAACAAAAAGAATTTTTTTCTTACTTATTTCTGTCACTCTTATTTCTCCTCAAAACAACTCTTAATCATTTCAATAATAATGTCTTGTTGCTCAGTGGTCATCTTATTATCACTTGGTAAGCATAGACCACGGGAAAAGATATCTGCTCCAACATCAATACGATCATCTGCTTTAACATATTCGTTACGTAAGAAGACAGGTTGCATGTGCATTGGTTTCCAGATTGGACGTGGTTCAACGTTATAGCTCATCAATAGATCTTGAATCATCATTGGTTTTACTTGTTTGTACTTTTGACTTGTACCGTTGAAGACATCTTCGTCAATCAATAAACAGCTCAACCAGTGGTTAGGTTGCATATTATCCATGTATGGGTTCATTGTGATTGGTAGATCTTTCAAGCCTTCCTTATAACGATGGTAGATAGCTGTCTTTTGTGCAATATGTTCATCTAAATGAAGCAATTGGCCACGGCCGATTCCCGCCAAAATATTTGACATCCGATAGTTATAACCGATATCTTCATGTTGATACCATGGATAATTTTCACGTGCTTGTGTTGACCAAAAACGTGCCTTATCGATTGCTGCTTGGTCATCTGATAGTAACATTCCACCACCAGAAGTCGTAATAATCTTGTTACCGTTAAAACTAATGGCATTATATTGACCGAACGTTCCTGTTTGGCGTCCATTTAAAGTTGCACCTAAAGATTCAGCAGCATCTTCGATTAAGATAGCACCATGTCGTTCACAAATTTCTCGAATTTGCTCTAATTTGGCTGGTGTTCCATATAAGTTAGCGACAACAACAACTCTAACTTCTGGATATTTTTCAAAGGCTTTTTCTAAGGCAACAGGATCCATGTTCCATGTATCACGTTCACAGTCGATAAAGACTGGTTCACCTTTTTCGTAAACAACCGGATTAACAGTTGCAGCAAAGGTCATATCTGAACAAAAGACCTTGTCTCCTGGCTTAACACCGGCTAATTTAACAGCTAAATGTAAAGCAGCCGTGCCCGCAGATAAAGCCACGGAATGCCCAACACCTATGTATTCACGCATACCTTTTTCAAATTCGTTCAAGTTGGCACCAACAGTAGATACCCAATTAGTATCAAAAGCTTCTTTAACATAATTTTCTTCGTCACCATGCATTGTAGGAGATGACAACCATACTTTTTGATCAAATTTCTTAAATTCCATGATTATTACTTCTTTCTTGTAATTATTTATTGCTACCCATAAACTCTTCCATCGTTGCCGAAGTTTCGCTTGAGATACCCTCACGTACTAAAACAACTTTTATCGTTTTAAAAATAATCTTAATATCTAATAATAATGACACATTTTGCGTATAATACACATCTAAATCAAACTTTTCTTCCCATGAAATACTATTACGCCCATTTACTTGTGCATAACCTGTAAAACCAGGACGAACATCATGACGATGTCTTTGATGTTCATTATAAAGTGGCAAATATCTAACCAATAAAGGTCGTGGCCCTACGATTGCCATATCACCTTTAACAATATTAAAAAACTCTGGTAACTCATCTAAACTTGTTGAGCGTAGCAATTTACCAAACTTAGTCAAACGAACTTCATCTGGTAACAACTCACCATTTTCATCTTTAACGTCCGTCATCGTCCTAAATTTATACAAGGTAAAAACTTTACCATGCAAACCTGGACGTTCTTGTTTAAAAATAACTGGAGAGCCCAGTTTCGTTCTAACTAAGACTGCTACAATCAATAAGATTGGACTCAACACGATAACCGCTAGTAAAGCAAGGATAAAATCAAATAGCCGCTTAAAAAAATTAGCATACATTTTTCATCTCTCCTTTCTACCCTTAAAAATATAAACCATCTTTATTTCTAAAATAAATAGACTTCATACCTAATTTTTCAGGTGCGATAAAATCTTTATTTAAGTTATCACCAATATAACACATCTGTTCAAACGAACAGTTAAAGCGCTGGCTCATTATTTCAAAAGCTAATGAATTAGGTTTACGAAAATCAGTTCCTCCTAATTCATCGGTAATGATTATCTCTTCAAAATAAAAACTCAAACCCAAGGCCTTAATCTTTGCACGTTGACCTTCAGGACGTCCATCGGTTATCAAGCCTAAATTAAAGCCTTGCTCTTTTAAAGTAGTTAAAAGCTCTTTTGCTTCAGGATAAAGATGAATATCTGGTATTTGAAAACGATACGTCTGTAGGCAAAGTTCCTTATTTTCTTTCGTTGCCAACCCTTTAGCATCTAAAACTGCATCAATTGCTGGTTTACCGTCTAAAAAAGCTTGCCATAAACATTCTTCCATATCTTTAATTTCAGGAAATTTTTGTGCGATTTGATGATAACCACTAAGCACATATTCTTTTTCGCCATACAAGGTATCATCCATATCAAAAATAATGGTATCTAAACTATCAATATGTTGTGTAGTTTCTATAAGTTTATTGATTGTTATCATCAACTATTCTCCCTCATTTACACAAACACTTTGATCAAAACGACAATAAATTGCGTTATTTTTAGCAGCTTTAGGTTGATAAGTTAGTTGCTTACCACTAAGCATCTCTAACAATGCCTTAGCGCTATTAGCACCCGCCTTCATGCTTAATGGTGCTCCCCCACCAAAACGCGGATTAATTTCAATATAATAATTATCGCCCGTTTTTTCATCTTGAATTAACTGCACTGTAATTGCTCCTGATGGACGATAATCAGCTAATAATGTTTGCATTTCTTGAATCATCGTTTCATCTTGTGCAATTTGTGTTTTCAAGACCTCACCTGACCGTACTGCTAAACGTTGCCGTGGTGTAATGTATACAGGATTGCCTTCATAATCACAAAAGATATCAATCGTATACTCTTTTCCTGAGATAAATGGTTGAATCACATAATCTTTTATCTTTTGTGCATATGTCATCAATTCAGAAAAATCATTTGCCCGGTATGCATCGATACTTGAACTACCATCCTTGGGTTTGATAAAAGCTGGATAACCAGCAGTATATTCATTAGCATCATTAACAGGTTGCGGCGATTTTAATCCTAAGCTTATAAAGTAATCAGCTGTCAGGTTCTTATCTCGACATAATTTAACCTTATCATAGCTAGCTATTAACACCTTTGTTCCTTGTTTTTCGAAATCTGCTTTATGCTTAGCTAACAATAATAAATCAGTATCAATCGTTGGAATCAAGCAATCAATTTTTTCAGTACGGCATATCTCAAGCAAACTAGGCAAATAATTTTTATCATCAATTCGACAAACTTGGATTTTTTTATCACAAAACATCAATGCCGGTGCTGTCAACGAGATATCGGCACCGATAATTTCAACATCTTTTTTTAACTCTATAGCTGCATTCTTTAATGCCTGAACTAATTCAACTCGTCGTCCTACACTAGTAATCAGTAATTTCATTTAAAGCACCTCAAAACTACGCTTCAGATTTGTAATGATACGTATCCACAACTTCTGCCACAAGTTTTCTGATATCTTCGCTATCGTTTTTACTTGCTTCATCTAGTTTATGGATTTGTTGTTCGAACCATTCATCGTCCATTTGAATTGGATGGCCAATATGAATTAACTTGTTTTCCGTATCAGTCAAGCCTTCTTCATCCATCAAGAGTTCTTCATACATCTTCTCACCAGGGCGTAGACCAGTGTATTCAATCTTGATATCAACATCTGGTTTATAACCCGATAAACGAATCAAGTTGCGTGCCATATCATCAATCTTAACTGGTTCACCCATATCTAAGACAAAGATTTCGCCACCATGAGCATAGTTGGCTGCTTGTAAAACCAATGACACTGCTTCTGGAATTGTCATGAAGTAACGGATAATATTCTTATCTGTCACCGTTACCGGTCCGCCTTCAGCAATTTGTTTTTTAAACAATGGAATCACACTCCCGTTACTCCCTAACACATTACCGAAACGTACGGCGGCAAAATCAGTATCGGCATATTTACGATCCATCATCTGTACAATCATTTCACAGATACGCTTAGTTGCTCCCATGATATTAGTTGGATTAACGGCTTTATCTGTTGAAATCAAGATAAATTTCTTAACTCCATGTTCGGCAGCTGCTTTAGCGGTTTTATATGTTCCCATCACATTATTTTTGACTGCTTCATTAGGACTATCTTCCATTAATGGCACATGCTTGTGTGCTGCAGCATGAAAGACATATTCTGGTTGATATTTTGCCATAATTGTATTTAAACGATGATCATTGCGGACAGAGCCAATTAGCGTCACTAAGTTTAAATTTGGATATTTCCGGCGTAATTCTTGTTGAATATCATAAGCATTATTTTCATAGATATCAAAAATTATCAGTTGATTAGGACTATGAGCGGCAATCTGACGGCATAACTCACTTCCGATGGAGCCGCCCCCACCAGTAACTAAGACATTTTTACCACTAATAAACTTTAAAACTTCTTCATTATTAATATTAACTTGTTCACGCCCTAAAAGATCAGAAATTTCTACATCACGCAGTTTTTGAACCCGAACATCACCATTAATTAACTGATATAAACCTGGCACAATCTGTAAACGACAACCTGTCTTCTTACAGATATCTAAGATAGCTTTTTTCTCTTGCGTATTAGCTCGTGGAATCGCAATTACAATTCGATTAACTTGATATTTTTGCGCCATCTCAACAATATCATAACGTGTTCCGACAACCATTACACCGTTTAATATGCGACCAACTTTTTCAAGGTTATCATCAATCAAGCAGACAACTTTACTATTCAATTGCGTACTATTGTTAAACTCACGTAATAACATACTACCAGCATCCCCAGCTCCGATAATCATCACCCGATCACCAGTACTTGGTTGTGCCCCGTTACTTTCATGCCGAATATATAATAAACGAGCTAAACGATATGATACTCGAATCCCAAATTGTGCTAAAAAGGAAAAAATATATCCTAAAATGTACCAAGAACGCGGCATATGTAGATGTAATAACATATCTAGTCCAAAATAAACTGGAATCAAAACTAGATAAGCTTGCACCATCCGGTAAAGTTCAGCCACACTAACATAAGTCCAGATACTATGATACAATCTAAAGCCAAATAAAATTAAAATCGTAATAATGCACCAGTAAGGCATCGCATGTCTAAAGGCCAATAAGTATTGACTTGGAATATGTGAATAAACTAGATCAAACTTGACTAATAACGCAAAAAAATATGCCACAATCACACTTAAAATATCTGTAAAAATAAAGATTAGTGCCCGACTCCGTGGCATCATATTCCTTAACTCTCTTTTTGTCATACAAAACACCCTTTTTAATCTCTTCTAAACAAATCTCTTGTATAAACTTTATCCTCTATCTCATCTAAACAACTATCATAACGGTTAGCAATAATCGCATCACATTGTTTTTTGAATGTTTCTAAGTCATTGACAACTTTACTTCCAAAAAATGTTGTTCCGTTTTCTAGCGTTGGTTCATAAACGATGACTTGTGCTCCTTTAGCCTTAATTCGCTTCATCACACCTTGAATCGAACTTTGGCGGAAATTATCGGAATTAGATTTCATTGTTAAACGATAGACACCAATAACCACTTCTTTTTCTGCATCTTGTGCCCATGAACTATTATCTGAGTAGTATCCTGCTTTTTTCAAAACTTGATCAGCAATGAAATCTTTTCTAGTGCGGTTTGATTCAACAATCGCTTCAATCAATTCTTCTGGTACATCTTGATAGTTAGCTAAAAGTTGCTTGGTATCTTTAGGTAAGCAATAGCCCCCGTAACCAAAAGATGGATTATTATAATGATCACCAATCCGTGGATCTAAACAAACCCCATTAATAATCTGCTTAGTATCTAGTCCTTTAAGTTCAGCATATGTATCTAATTCATTGAAATAAGATACCCGCAAGGCTAAGTAAGTATTAGCAA
Organism: uncultured Lactobacillus sp.; assembly: GCA_905204935.1. Taxonomy (GTDB): domain Bacteria; phylum Bacillota; class Bacilli; order Lactobacillales; family Lactobacillaceae; genus Ligilactobacillus. Next base: position 9,849 of record CAJLBJ010000006.1, on the reverse strand, counting down.
ATAACTTGACTGCTTCTGCCTCAGTAAAGCCCATTACTAATGTTTCAATCTCTTCTTTAAGAGCTCCTTCTTGTAGCAATTGTGCAAATTGTTTAGCTTTAGCGGTTAAGTTTTCATCAGCTAAATCAGTCCCCACAATAATTCGTGATGGATATAAGTTATCATATAAAGCCTTGGATTCTCGTAAGAATTCTGGACTAAAGATAATATTTTGACTTCCTGTTTTTTCACGAATCATCTTGGTATACCCAACTGGAATAGTTGATTTGATAACCATAATTGCATTTGGGTTATATTCCATCACTAATTTAATCACAGCTTCAACGGCTGAAGTGTCAAAAAAGTTCTTTTGACTGTCATAATTGGTCGGAGCTGCAATAACAACGAATTCAGCGTCCTGATAAGCTGCTTTAGCATCTAAAGTAGCAGTCAAGTTTAATTGCTTTTCAGCTAAGTATTTTTCAATATATTCATCTTGAATCGGTGATTTTTTATTGTTAATTAATTCAACCTTTTCTGGCACAATATCAACAGCATAAACTTCATGTTCTTGTGCTAACAAGGTTGCGATTGAGAGACCAACATAACCGGTCCCGGCAACTGCGATTTTCATAAGAAAAACCTCATTTCATCTTTACATATAATATTTCTTATACCATTGTGCAAACTTCCTCAAGCCTTCACGCAATGGTGTTTGTGGTTTAAAACCGTAATCTCTTTCAAGTGGAGTTATATCTGCATAAGTTACAGGGACATCTCCTGGTTGCATGGCCACCAATTCTTTATGAGCTTCAAAATCATAATCTTTTGGCAAAACTTCTGCTCTAATCAATTCTTCTTGTAAAATTTGGACAAAATCTAATAGATTTTCCGGGTGATTATTGCCGATGTTATAAACTGCATATGGTGGAATCGGTAAACCATCTTCCCCATTTTTCTTTTCTGGTGCTCCTTGCATCACACGAATAACACCTTCGACAATATCGTCAATATAAGTAAAGTCTCGTTTACAATTGCCATAATTAAAGATTTGAATTTTTTCACCTTTAATTAATTTATTTGTAAACCCAAAGTATGCCATATCTGGCCGTCCGGCTGGTCCATAAACCGTAAAGAAACGTAGGCCAGTTGCCGGAATATTATAAAGTTTTGCATAAGAATGCGCCATTAACTCATTAGATTTTTTAGTGGCTGCATATAATGAAACTGGATTATCAACTTGATCATCCGTTGAATAAGGTACCTTCTTATTAGAGCCATATACCGAAGAACTCGAAGCATAAACTAAATGTTCAACTTCATGATGACGACAACCTTCTAAGATATTATAAAAGCCAATTAAATTTGCCTCAACATAAGCATCTGGATTAATAATCGAATATCTTACGCCAGCTTGCGCTCCTAAGTTAACAACAATTTCTGGTTGATATTCTTCAAAAATCCGTTCGATAACTTGCTTATCAGCTAAATCTCCTTTAATAAAATAAAAATTGCTAAATTCTTCTAGTTCTTTTAACCGTGCGTTTTTTAAATTAACATCATAATAGTCATTTAAGTTATCAATTCCAACAACTGCTTTAACCTTAAAATCTTGTAATAATCTTTTGGCTAAATTAGAACCAATAAACCCTGCTACACCTGTAACAAAGATTGTCTTATTGTCTAAAGAAATCTTTTGCATCTTAATCAACCACCATTTTCGTATATTCTGTCAATCCGTCTAATAAACTATATTTAGGCGAGTATCCTAAAGTTTTCAAATTACTAATATCAGCTACAGAATCTTTAATATCTCCCGTGCGAGCTTCTTTGTATTCTACATTTAACTTTTTATCCATCGCTTTTTCAAAAGCATAAATAACATCATTAAGTTCACTACTTACACCTGTTGCGACATTATAGACGTCCCAACAAGCTTCTTTTGTTTTTAATAAAAGATCTAAAACATTAATCACATCTTTAACATAAACGAAGTCACGAGTTTGTTTACCATCACCGTATAAAGTAAATGTTTTATCTCGGACTAAACAATTTTGGATAATTGATAAGACGCCTGAATAAGGTGAATTAGGATTTTGTTTTGGTCCATAAACATTAAAGAAACGTGTTGCTACTGTTGGAATGTTATATAAGCGTCCGTAAGTTAAAACATACCGTTCACTTGCAAATTTATCAATTGCATAAGGAGTTAACGGACAGATGGGAGAAGTTTCTTTCTTAGGGAGTTCGGGATCATCGCCGTAAACAGCTGCTGATGAAGCAAAAATAATTTTTTTAACCGGAATTCCATATTTACGAATCGTTTCTAAAATATGGATATTTGCTTCCTGATTAACAAGATGAGTATCATATGGTCTTGCAACAGAGTCAGCTACACTAGCTATAGCAGCTAATAAAACGATATAGTCAAAACGTTCCTTTAATAACAATTTAGTCATAAAATCATAATTAGTTATGGATTCATTATAAAATGTACATTTATCTTCTGGTAAGTCTTCGATGTTTCTTAAAAGCCCCATTGATAAATCATCAACAATTACAACTTCATTACCTTCTTCAACTACCTTGTATGCAAAATTCGAACCAATAAAGCCCGCTCCGCCTGTAATTAAATATTTTGCCATTCCATATATCCCTCGTTTCACATATACATCAATTTCTCAAAAAAACCACAAAATCAAAAGCTGATTTATCTAGGCAAAATACTGACTAAATAAATCTTTTCTCAATCTTGCGGTTTTGTATATTTCTCTTTACTTATGACGGGCCGACTAGAGACGACCGTTTCTATGTAACGAATTACTTTCATTGTATCTTCCTCAAATCTTTTATCTCAAAAGTTTATTTTTCAATGAATAAAACTTACCTATTATTCTAACTTTTTTTGCAATTTTTGTAAACCGCTAATTCTACTTATAAAGTTAGCGCTTTTAAAATAATCAAAGTTTTTTATAATAAAATTAATGAATATTTTCTTAGGAGTGATTATCTTGGTTAAAACCAATATTTTATCGCCCATTCCTGACGAAGAATGGCCTTGGATTAAACGTTTTTTCATCGATCAAAAAATAAAAACATGGCAGGCTTGGTATAAACATGACTTATTCGATATCTTCAACTATACTCGTCTATCTCTTGATTCTGTCTATGAGATTCAATGGCGCTTAGCTGAAACCGTCCCTCACTTGCATCGCATCGATTTAAATAATCTTAGCGACATCAAACAAGCCAGCATGCCTTATCTGCCTAGCATTCACAATTACCATAAGCACTGGTTTGAAGACTTGCCTTATCAGATTCTAGTAAGAAACTTCCGTAAGTACTATGACTTAGAAACAGAAATAGGTAAGGCTAAGGTCAAAACTATCAGTCAATTACGCAGTTTCTTGCAACAAACACACTCATTTCTTCCTTATTATAGGGATTTTTATCATCAAGTTACTAGCGAACTTAATTTATTTATAGGAAAAAAGATTACTTCTTTTAGTCAGCTTACTGAAATTGTTCCCGAATTGACTTGGCAAAACTACTTTTCACATATCAATCTCAATCAGCTATTAACAGCAGCTCTTAATTTAAAGAATTTCAAGGCTTTAAAAGCTGAGCTCTACGCTAAAAAAATTATTACTAATGAAGATCTATTGAGCTTTGATTTTAACAATCAGATACTGACAATATGTCTTAATCGCAAATATTATACTACCTGCATTCTTAAGCCAAAACACCTAGCCTTGCCTTCAACTACTAATCCTGTCTTGGCAGACATCTATACTTGTTTATTAAAATACTTGTTGTTTCCTTTTACACATCAACAAGTCGTGACGCTTTATCATCAAAACTATCATATTTTGGCCAACTTATTGTCTTTACCGCTTAAGCAGGTTTTACAACAAGAATATCTTTTTGAACCGACTATTATTCACAAGTTTAACTCTGTGCATAATTTAACACTAGAGCAGTTCTTACAGTATGCATTGTCTTCACAGATTCCTAATTTTTCGCCTCAGACTTTGCGTAGTATCTTTTGTGGCTTAGATTATCTGTGGCTAGCACAAAACAAGTCTAAAAATGTAATCGTAATCAATTTTTAACATAAATGACTTATAAAAAAATAATTTGCCCATTCTTTATATAATGTGCTTTGTTAACCGGTTAATAATTTTAATAATTAAGAAGGCAAAATTATGATTAATATTACAACAGATTTAGCCAACCTCGTTGACACAGCATTAGTAGACGAAGAGGCTGGTATTAGCAAGCAAACACTTTTAATTATCGATTGTCGTGCTCTTAACAAATCAACGGCCAAGTCGTTATTAATTCAAAGCGACGGACGGATGCTTGTTTCTAATAAAGAGACTGCTCGCCTAATCAACCAATTTTTAGACCGTCAACCAATCGGCTTACTACTCGCTAAAAGCGTCTTAAATTTACTAAAAATCAACGCTAAAGTAGCAGTTCCTTATGTCTTTGGCTCTACCATTCTCTTACCATTAGGAGGATATACTAGACACTCGACTAGTTGGATAATGTTGGGTAATGTCTTTGATCTTAACTTTTCAAACAGCACTACCTTATGCTTGACTGCTAAAGAAACAAAACAATCCTATCTGATTGAAGTTAATAAAACTTCTTTTTTGACTAACTTTAAAAATGCACTAGAGATTCATGATGTCTTACAATCTCTAAGTACCGAAATGTTAAAGCAATGTCCAATAAAACAAGACTTACCTCCACAACTTTTGCGTTGGAGTTTAGATAATCAACCATCTGTTTCACTACATGCATTCATGCACTCATGGCTGTTAACCATAACTAAAGCCGTCTATCGCAGTAGTGGAGATAATCTGTCAGATGAATACTTAACAGAAATCTGTCATGAAATAGTTAAATTATATGATAAATTAAATTAAAGAAAAACTGGTTAGGCATAGGCTTAACCAGTTTTTTATACTAAAAAACCGTGATACCCACTGGATACCACGGCTGTTTAGAGCGTTATTCTTTTGTACTAATCTTGATCTTCATCAAACAAAACAGTTTCTTGTTCATCAATATATGAAGCAGATACAGGCTTAGCATAAATCTGATCACCAGATTTATCAGCAAACATATTCAAACCAGCAATCTTTTGCATGGCTTGTTGTACTGCTGCTTTATCCAAATCAGAATCAACATAATTGAGCTTTAGATGGTGTACGCTACCTTTAACACTAGAACGAAATCCTAAATCTAAAATCTTCATAATCTTTTTCCTCCTTTAAAATTATTCTTCTACATCAGCTGCTAAAGTTTCAACTGTGGTCGTTGTTACATTGATTGTTTCTTGACCAGTCAACTCAGCGATTGTTTCGGCAAAAGCTAAAACATTGTCATCGCTAGCTCCTTCAACAACATTGTTGTAAGAACGTTTACGACTATTGTCTGCATCCACCTTTGATTCAATACTGATTGTTGTCTTATTCCAAGCTTTACTCATTGTAATTAGCTCCCTTCTTGTTTTAAGTTTTGTTCTTAGGCCTTTGAACATTATCTATCTTAAAACTTAGGCAAGTCTTTTTTGAGATGCATCAAACACTAATTTCCCTGCATCACTAATATTAAAAGCTCAAAAAACGCTAATTTTAAAGGATTTAGGTAAGGTGTAAGCAAAAAGGTAGTTAAAAAATTTTTGTACAAAAAAACATCCCCCTAAGAGGATGTTTTAGATATATGCTATTTTACATCAAGTTTTTCATTTTCAATCAATTGTTTTTCGTAAATCTTCAAGAATGGATAATAAATCAACATATCAATAATAATCAAGACTACAATCAAAACACTAGCCTTAATATCTAAGGTTGCAAAGAATGCCCCAAAAATTGACGGCATGTTCCACGAAACCATCGAAAATGTCTTAGCGATCATCCCAATATCCATCAAGATATACGTAATAATTGCATTTACGGTTGGTGCTAACAAGAACGGAATAAAGAACAATGGATTAAGCATCAATGGCACCCCAAAGATAATCGGTTCTGAAATCCCAAATAAAGCCGGTAAAAAGCCCAAACGTCCTACGACATTCAATTGTTTAATTTTAGAAACTGATAATAGTATCGTCAACCCTAAGACAGCACCTGCTCCGCCGATAATAATAAAGTAGACATAATAAGAAGTCGTAAAGATATATGGTACTTGTTGACCGGCTAAATGCGCCGAAGCATTCACAGACAAGTTACCATCACGCAATGGTCCTAAGATTCCAGCCAAAGCAGCATCGTGAATTCCAAAGAACCAGAAGAAATGAACTATTAAAGAGATTAAAATAACAGAAGGTAGACTATCCGCTAATTTAAAAGCTGGTGAAATTGCACTAAAGAACCATTCTGGCATACTTTGTCCTGTTGTTTTAAAGAGAGCATAGATAATAGTGTAAAGTAAAATCAACACCATTCCTGGTACCATCGAAGCAAAAACCGCAGATAGACTCGTTGGTACACTGTCAGGCAATTTGATTCTCCCAAAGTTCTTTTGAATCATCAAACGGTATAACTCACCAGTCACAATCGCAATCAACATTGCTGGAATAATTCCTTTACCATCAATGTAGGTAAAGTTTAAAGTATTAGCTTCAAATGTCATTTTAACAGGGAAAGTCACTAACACCATAAACCCTACTAATGACAATAACATCGGAATGATTGTATCAATTTTATAGGATTTAACTAAAAAGTGTGTTAAAGCTAAACAAATATATAATGACATCGCCCCAAGTGTAAAAGCATATAACCAGTTTAGTAATACACCATTACTTTCAGCAAAACTTTGCCACATCAATAAAAAGCCATTCGTTGTTTTTTCAGTCACAGGCGGTGACTTCAAGATTGCAAAAACCCCGCCCATCAAGTTAATTGCAAGTAAACTGATAAATGAATCTCTAATCGCTAACAAATGACGTTGATTTCCCATCTTGTTAGCCAACGGCATCACTTTAGCTTCAACCATGCTTCCAAACGCTTTAAAATTCATGCTACAAGCCCTCCTTATTCAAATCCCACATACTCAAATAATTCTTGTTATATTCTCGCTTGCTTTCAATCACTGCCCCATTTGTCTGGCATACTTTTTGATACCAGTAATAGGAAGCTTTCTTCTTTCTTTGACAACCATTTTCAAAATCAACCGCCACTAAACCATAGCGTTTTTCTGTACCGTTTTTCCAAGAGTATAAATCCATTGTCGACCAAACATAATAACCTCTAACATCGGCTCCATCTTTGATACTACGCATAATTGCATCAATGTGTTCACTTAAATAACTAATTCGGAAATCATCATTGATTTCTTCTTTAGTTACATCTTCATAAGCGCCAACCCCGTTTTCGGTAATATAAATTGGAATTTGATACTTTTCATACGCCATCATTATTCCATCGTATAACCCTTGCGGATAAATTTCGGTATCCCAATCCGTATATTCTGTGTCTGGTAAATCAAAAATCTGTTCAAACCAATCTTTAACAACAATCTTGCTAGTTCCTTTACCTGCTTTACCACTATTATTAATCTTTAAAATAGTTTCGCCACCTTGATACGGAGCAATCATTACGCGTGCGTAATAATTTAACCCGATAAAATCGACCGTATTTTTTTCAAAAACTGCTCGATCATTTGGTTCAATAAAATCTAGCTTGATTCCTGATGAGCTCAACTTAGTCAACAAATCTTCAGGAAAATAACCTAAGATAGCAGTATCTAAAATCCAGTTGTTGTAATAATTATCAGCATCTCTCATTGCTTGTCTTGTTGCAGGCGTATCATCAATGCCATAAATTGGGCCATAACTATGTACTACACCTATTTGTCCTGATAAATGTAAACTATGATAAAGTTCAACAGCTCGTGCATTAGCTAACATCATATTATATGCAGCTTGTGCTGTTTTTTGAGCATCGTTTAATCCTGGTGGGTAATTGCCAATAAAATATCCACTAAATACGTAGTAACGTGGTTCATTAAATGTTGCCCATAATTTGACCTTAGCACCATACTCTGCAAAAAGTACTCGGCAGTAATCAACATAATGCGTGATTGTTTCACGATTCAACCAACCACCTAATTTTTCTAGATAATCCGGTAAATCCCAATGAAAAATCGTAATCAATGGTTCGATACCAGCTTTTAAACATTCATCGATTACATCATGATAAAACTTGATTCCTTTAGGATTCAATGTTCCTTGCAAATCCGTTATTATTCGATTCCAAGAAATCGAAAAACGATATGTTTTTTGGCCACATTCTTTCATCAAAGCGATATCTTCACGATAGCGATGATAAAAATCAGATGCTACATCACCGTTTTCTAAGTTATTTTCGTGCAGATATACATCCCACAATGAAGGAGTTCTGCCGTCTTCATTCCATGCACCTTCACATTGATATGAAGCCGTAGCACTTCCCCACAAAAAGTCTTTTTTCATACGCTCACTCCTTTTAATACAAAAACTAATAAAAAATACTACTTTTGTATTTTAACATACAACTAAGATTTTAAAAACACATAAATTCGCCTTTTTGTTGTTTTTAAACCTAAAAATAGATTAAATATATAATTTTATTATTTTGTTTACGTTTTCTTTCTTAACATTCGTGTTTAATGTTTGTATTTTTTAGAAGAAATTTTACGGATATACAGATTTTACCTTTCCGTGCTAAAATTAATATTAGAAATTACACAGACGAGGAGTAACAAAATGAAAAAGGAATCTAAAGTGCAGTTAGCATATGACTATATTTTCAAGCTTATTAAAAAAGGTATTATTCCATTTGAAAAGAAATTACCCACAGAAGATGAACTAGCACAAACCTTAAACGTCAGTCGTGTTACGATTCGCAAAGCTTTAGATATTTTAAAAGAAGATGGTTATGTTAAAGGACGACGTGGTCAAGGGAATTTCGTCATTAAAAATATTCACGAAAAAAAGACCGTCTCTCTTGTAGCCGGTCAAAATCCTTTATATTCTTCATTACTAACTAAAATCGACAATATCGACTTTTCTTTTAGTAGCGATTTTAGTAATGAACATGATAAATCCGCCCTCGAAATGGATTCAAGTGTCGTTATTCGTGCAACACGCTGGTATCAAAATAATCACCAAAATGTTGCTGTTTGCCACACAATTTTAGATCCTACCTTCTTTGAAGATAAAGAATTGGATTTTGCTAATTGCGAACAAAAACAAGTTCTTGCTTACTTAGAGGAACAACTTTATCAAGATATTACTACTAGTCATCTTGAAGTTTTATTCGTGCATGTTGCATCTGAAGAATTTGAACAACCTATTTTCAATTCAACTCCTGAACAATTTATCTTATTGCGTGAACAACTAACCAATTCTAATGGTAAATATATTTGCGAAAATAAGTTTTACCTTCCCCTAACTCAAGCACGCATCCGTCTATCTTTGACAAAATAAAAGGGTGGCTGATAATCTCAGTCACCCTTTTATTCTTTTAATTTTAAACAACCTAATTAGATTTTTACACTAACTAGACTAAATCATTTATTCACACCCTTAACTCCTACATATTCTTGAATAATCAATCTTCACTATAAATCATAGCTCCAATACTTTTAGTGCACTTAATACCTAGTTATTTTACTAAATAAAAAAGAACAGTAATTAACCATTACTGTCCTGACTTTTTAGAACCAATTTTAACTAACTTCAAACACCAACTCATGCATAAATATCCCAACAAACAGCCTAGCGAATTATGAATCATGTCGTCCCACTCAAACCAACCGCGTGTGAACTACTCACCACTTAGCTAAACCTAACGGTTCTTAACGCTTGAAGTGGGA
>CAJLBJ010000005.1 GCA_905204935.1 uncultured Lactobacillus sp. | reverse complement strand
CCCACTTCAAGCGTTAAGAACCGTTAGGTTTAGCTAAGTGGTGAGTAGTTCACATCACAAATTCTAGTTAAATTATTTGTGAAATTTTAAATTTAAGTAGCTGTAATGATTGGCAAAAAATGCTTAATCGTCTAAAATATTAAGAGAACAATTATTATTTTTTAGGAGGAAATTTGATGGGAAAGTTTGAAGTTTTAGATCATCCATTGATTCAACATAAGATGACAATTATTAGAGACAAAAAGTGTGGTACACGTGAATTTCGACAATGTGTTGATGAAATTGCAGGCTTGATGGCTTATGAAGTTTCGCGTGATATGTCTTTAGAAGAAGTTGAAATTGAAACACCGCTTGTTAAAGGAAAATTTAAGCGCTTAGCAGGTAAAAAAGTGGTTATTGTTCCGATTTTACGTGCGGGGTTAGGTATGGTAGATGGGATGTTAGATATGATTCCAGCAGCTAAGGTAGGACATATTGGAATGTATCGTGATGAAGAAACACTTCAACCCCATGAATATTTTGTAAAGATGCCAGCAGACTTACAAGAACGTGAAATGATCATTGTAGATCCAATGTTAGCAACAGGTGGATCTGCGGTAATGGCTGTTGATGCCTTAAAGAAACGTGGTGCACGAGCAATTAAATTTGTTTGTTTAGTAGCCGCACCAGAAGGCGTAAAAGCTTTGCGTGAAGCTCATCCTGACATTGACATTTATGCAGCAGCTTTAGATGATCATTTGAATGAACATGGATATATCATTCCTGGTTTAGGGGATGCAGGCGATCGCTTATTTGGTACTAAGTAAAAATATGGAAACATATTTTAGAAAGTGTCGCATTTCACGAAGTTAGTATGAAAACGCTGTGAATGTTGTGGTATCAAATAATTATAATAGTGCAAGGTTACACATAATGTTTCTTGTATAGCTAAATTTGTGACAAAATGTGAAAAAAGTAGTAATTTGTGCTTTGTAATTTAGCTAGAATGGTGGTATTATTGCATTTGTATTCAAGGATGGGTGTCTTTGAATCTTTCTATCTTATGGTTCGACCATCTGTTTAACCGTATTGATCACAAGTGAAAAGAGGTGAAACTTGGTGGAGAATACTCAAATTTTTAAGCTTTTTGGTATTCCCTTTAACGTTGGTAACTGTCTTTCGAGTTTGCTTGCGGCGATTATCATTTTTGCACTAGTTTTTTGGCTGTCGCGTGATATTAAACTCAAGCCAACGGGTAAGCAAAATTTACTCGAATGGATGATGGATTTTACTAACGGTATTATCAAGAGCACCATTCCTGATGCAGAAGGAAAGAAATACGGCTTGTTGGCATTTACTTTGTTCTTGTTTGTATTTGTTTCTAACCAAATTGGGCTGATGCTACAGTTCACAATGAACGATATCACTTATGTCAAGAGTCCGACTGCTTCGCCAATGACGACGTTGACGTTGGCTTTCATGGTATTGTTATTAGCACACTTTGCTGGGGTGGCAAAATTTGGTTTTAAAGGCTATGTAAAAAATTCCTACTTTAGCCCAATGCCAGCCTTGTTACCAATCAATATCTTGGAACAATTTACGAATTTCTTGACGTTAGCTTTACGTTTATATGGGAACATTTACTCTGGTGAAGTTTTGCTCACCACGATAGGATCTTTTGCTAAATCAAAGGGTGTTTTAACATTTATCCCTGCGATTCCGCTAGAAATGATCTGGCAGGGTTTCTCCGTATTTATTGGATCAATCCAAGCCTATGTCTTTGTCACATTGACAATGGTATATATTTCTCAAAAGGTCGAAAAAGAATAATCATATAGGATACTAAGGAGGATTTTTATATTATGACTACAGGATTAGCTTTACTCGGTGCAGGGATTGCTGCAGGTTTTGCCGCTATTGGTACAGGTGTAGGTAACGGTTTGGTTATCTCAAAAATGTTGGAATCTATGTCTCGCCAACCAGAATTATCTGGACAATTAAGAACAAACATGTTCATCGGTGTTGGTTTGATCGAAGCTGTGCCTATCATCGCGATCGTTATTTCATTCATGTTATTGGCAAAATAATTTCCTTGATGTACGTAAACGTCAAACATTTAAAGTTATTTGTAGATTAAGGGAGGTGTCAATAGATGAATTCAACATTTTTACTCGGAGCTGCTGAAGGTGTGCAATGGGGTGATTTCTTATTCATCTTAATTTTGTTTGTCATCTTGATGCTTCTAATCAAAAAGTTTGCTTGGGGTCCGGTTTCTGACATGATGGAAAAGCGTGCCAGCAAGATTGCTTCTGATTTAGATTCTGCTGAAGATGCACGCCAAAAGGCTGAAGAGCTCGCACAAAAGCGTGAAGCAGCTCTTAAAGATTCACATGTTGAAGCTTCTAAAATCATTGATCGTGCTAAGAAAAATGGTGAACAGCAAAAAGCAAATATCGTTGATTCTGCTACGCTAGAAGTTAAGACAATGAAAGAAAATGCTAAAAAAGATATTCAACAAGAACGTCAAGAAGCATTAGACAGTGTCAAAAACGATGTGGCTGAATTATCTATTGAAATTGCTTCAAAAATCATTCAAAAAGAACTGAATGCTAACGACCAAAAAGCCTTAGTTGATTCTTACATCGAAGGGTTGGGGAAGCAAAATGGCACTAGATAAAGCAACGATTTCACATCGCTACGGCAAGGCGTTATTTGAACTTGCATTAGAACAAGACAAACGCCAAGAAGTATGTGAAGAACTCAATGAGTTACAAAAAGTTATTCAAGAAGAACCACAATTGGTTCTTTTCATGACAAGCCCACAGATTGGTGGTCAACAAAAGCTTGCCATGTTGAAAACATTACAAGAAGGTGCTAGTCAATTAACGGTTAATTTGTTAGCAATGCTACATGATTATGGCCGAATTGCTAATTTAGCATCTATCATCGATGAATTTAACAGATTAAATGATGAATTTGAAAAGACGGTGCGTGCAACCGTCACAACCGCAGTTGAATTGGATGAAGGACAAAAAGAAAAGCTAGCCGCTGCATTTGCTAATGTTGTTGGTGCTAATAAAGTTGTCATTGATCAAGTCGTTGATGAATCAATCATCGGTGGAGTTATTTTGCAATCACAAAGTAACATCTATGATGGCTCAATCAAATCCAAGCTTGAACGCATCAAGCGTCTGTTATTAAAATGATTTTTAAAGAGGTGAGACTTTTATGAGCATTAAGGCTGAGGAAATCAGTGCTCTGATTAAACAACAATTAGCAAATTACCAAGATGAGCTCACTGTTGATGAAGTCGGAACAGTCACTTATGTCGGTGACGGGATTGCTCGTGCAAACGGGCTTGATAATGCCTTATCCGGCGAATTGTTGGAATTTGCAGACGGCACATATGGGATGGCTCAAAACTTAGAGTCAAATGATGTCGGTATCGTTATTTTGGGTGCTTATAAAGGCATTCGTGAAGGCGATACAATTAAGAGAACCGGTCGTATCATGGAAGTTCCTGTTGGGGAAGAATTGATTGGCCGTGTTGTTAATCCATTAGGACAACCAATTGATGGTCTAGGTAATGTTAAAACTACAAAGACCCGTCCAATCGAAAAGAAAGCTCCTGGTGTTATGGAACGTCAATCTGTTAGTGAACCATTACAAACAGGGCTTAAAGCGATCGATGCGTTAGTACCAATCGGTCGTGGTCAACGTGAATTAGTTATCGGGGACCGCAAGACAGGTAAGACATCTGTTGCTATCGATACAATTTTGAACCAACGTGATCAAAACATGATTTGTATCTACGTTGCTATTGGTCAAAAAGAATCAACTGTTAGAACACAAGTTGAAACATTGCGCAAGTATGGTGCGATGGATTATACAATCGTTGTGTCTGCTGGTCCTTCTTCACCAGCTCCATTACTTTGGTTAGCTCCATATGCAGGGGCTGCAATGGGTGAAGAATTCATGTACAACGGCAAACATGTTTTGATTGTATATGATGATTTGTCAAAACAAGCTGATGCTTATCGTGAACTTTCCCTTATCTTACGTCGGCCACCTGGTCGTGAAGCTTATCCAGGGGATGTTTTCTACTTGCATTCTCGCTTGTTGGAACGTGCTGCTAAGTTAAGTGATGAATTAGGTGGCGGTTCAATGACTGCTTTGCCATTCATTGAAACTAAAGCAGGGGATGTTTCTGCTTATATCCCAACCAACGTTATTTCAATCACTGATGGCCAAATCTTCTTAGATAGTGATAACTTCTATTCTGGTGTTCGTCCTGCTATTGATGCTGGTACTTCCGTTTCACGTGTTGGGGGTTCTGCACAAATTAAGGCGATGAAGAAGGTTGCTGGGACATTACGTTTGGATTTAGCTTCTTATCATGAATTAGAATCATTTGCACAATTTGGTTCTGATTTAGATGAAGCAACACAAGCTAAATTGAATCGTGGTCGTCGTACAGTGGAAGTTTTGAAACAACCATTGCATAAACCACTTCCAGTTGAACGTCAAGTTGTCATCTTATATGCTTTGACCCATGGTTACTTGGATGGTGTCTTAGTTGATGATATTTTGAATTTCCAAGATCAATTATTTGAATTTATTGAAAGTAATCACAATGAAATCTTTGCTGATATTGCTAGCTCCGGTCAACTTCCAGAAGGTAGCAAGTTAGATGATGTCATCAAAGAATTTGCTGAAACATTTCAATCAAGTGTGAGATAAGAAAGGGTGGTGAGAACTGATGCCAGCTTCTTTACAAGAAGTTAAACGTCGAATTGCATCGACTAAAAAGACCGGTCAAATTACTAGTGCTATGCAAATGGTTTCGACCGCTAAACTTAGTCAGATTCAACGACATACAGCTAACTACCAAGTTTATGCCACCAAGATTCGCAGTGTCATTACCCATTTGGCAAAATCTCACCTTTTAGATTCTGTCGCTGCTGGCGGAGGTAGTAATAAAGAAGGTCAAGTAAATAACTTGGCTTTATTAAAGCAAAGACCGGTCAAAAAAACTGGGATTGTGGTTATTACCTCAGACCGCGGGCTTGTGGGCAGCTACAACAGTAACGTTATCAAACAAACGATGGAATTAATCAATGATAATGGTCGTAGTCAAGATGATATAGTTATCGTTGCGATTGGTGGAACTGGCGCTGATTTCTTTAAAAAACGTGGGTTTAATATTGGTTATGAATATCGTGGAGTTAACGATATTCCAACGTTTAGAGAAGTGCGTCAAATTGTTGAAGCAATCGTAACGATGTATGACAGTGAAATTTATGATGAGTTATATGTATGTTATAACCATTTCGTTAATACATTGACTTCTGTATTCCGTGCAGAAAAGATGTTGCCAATTTCAGCTGAAAATATGGGTAACGATGATTTTATCGAAGAAACCAAGGAAGGTTATAATATTTCTTATGAAACAGAACCTTCACAAGATGCAATTTTGGAGGTCATTTTGCCACAATATGCTTCTAGTTTGGTTTATGGAGCAATTTTAGATGCTAAAACTTCAGAACATGCTTCTAGCTCGACTGCGATGAAATCTGCTTCTGATAACGCTAAGGATTTAATTTCTTCGTTGCAGTTGCAATATAACCGTGCACGTCAAAGTGCAATTACTACAGAAATTACTGAAATCACAGGTGCTCAGGCAGCCTTAGATTAGTATAACAGGAGGAATTAACAAATGAGTTCTGGTAAAGTAGTTCAAGTTATCGGACCTGTTGTTGATGTGCAATTCCCTCTTAATGAAACATTACCTGATATTAACAATGCGCTTTATGTTGAACGCGAAGACGGTACAAAATTAGTTATCGAAGTTGCGCTTGAATTAGGCGATGGCGTAATGCGTACAATTGCCATGGATTCTACCGATGGTTTGAAGCGTGGTGCCGATGTTACGGATACTGGTCATTCAATCAGTGTTCCAGTTGGGGAAGATACACTTGGTCGTGTGTTTAATGTTTTAGGGGATACCATTGATAATGGACCTGAATTTGCAGCAGATCATCGTCGTGATCCAATCCACCGCGATGCACCTGCTTACGATCAATTAAGTACAAGTACAGAAATTCTTGAAACAGGGATTAAGGTTATCGACCTTTTGGCTCCTTATATCAAGGGTGGTAAGATTGGGTTATTCGGTGGTGCCGGTGTTGGTAAGACCGTTTTAATTCAAGAATTAATTCATAATATTGCTCAAGAACATAACGGTATTTCTGTGTTTACCGGTGTTGGTGAACGTACTCGTGAAGGTAATGACCTTTATTATGAAATGAAAGAATCCGGCGTTTTAGCTAAAACAGCTATGGTGTTTGGACAAATGAATGAGCCACCTGGAGCTCGTATGCGTGTGGCATTGACTGGTTTGACAATTGCGGAATACTTCCGTGATGTTGAAGGACAAGATGTGTTATTGTTCATCGATAACATTTTCCGTTTCACACAAGCTGGTTCAGAAGTTTCTGCTTTGCTTGGTCGCATTCCTTCTGCCGTAGGGTACCAACCTACACTTGCTACTGAAATGGGGCAATTACAAGAACGAATCACTTCGACCAAAAAAGGTTCGGTTACTTCGATTCAAGCTGTTTATGTGCCAGCCGATGACTATACCGATCCTGCGCCAGCAACAACCTTTGCTCACTTGGATGCCACAACTAACTTGGAACGTGCTTTGACACAACAAGGTATTTATCCAGCTGTGGATCCATTGGCTTCAACTTCGAGTGCTTTGTCACCAGAAGTTGTTGGCGAAGAACATTATGCAGTTGCAACTGAAGTTCAACATGTTTTGCAACGTTACCGTGAATTACAAGATATCATCTCTATTTTAGGTATGGATGAATTGTCTGATGAAGAAAAAGTTGTCGTAGCACGTGCACGTCGTATCCAATTCTTCTTATCACAAAACTTCCACGTTGCTGAAAACTTTACAGGTGTACCTGGCTCTTATGTTCCGGTTGCTGAAACTGTTAAAGGATTTAAGGAAATTTTGGAAGGTAAATATGATGATTTACCAGAAGATGCTTTCCGTTCAGTAGGTCGTATCGAAGAAGTTGTTGAAAAAGCTAAGCAAATGACAAACAATTAAGGAGGTATGTCGCATGGATGACAAACCCGTTTTAACTGTTAATGTCGTTACGCCAGACGGCAGTGTTTATGAAAATACAACAACTTTGGCGATTTGCAAGACAACTGTTGGGGAAGTTGGGATTATGCCCAACCATATTCCAATGTTGGCTTCGCTTGCCATCGATGAAGTCCGGGTTAAGGTTGCAGAAGATCAATTTGATGAAATTGCAATCAGTGGCGGATTTTTAGAATTTTCGGATAACGTTTTATCGATTGTTGCATCTGCAGCAGAACGCAAAGAAGATATCGATACTATTCGAGCAAAGCGTGCAAAAGAACGTGCTGAAAAGCGGATTGCACAAGCTAAGCAAACACAAGATATCGATGAATTGAAACGTGCTGAAGTTTCCTTACGGCGAGCAATGAACCGTTTGAATATTTCTAGTCATAAATAAGCAAGAACCTCTTTAAATTTTTAGATTTAAAGAGGTTTTTGTTTGAGTTAAATCAAAGCAAAAAGTTGGTGGGATTTAGCCGAGGTGGCATTTTTCATGCTAGGTTAACAATGAAAATTTAACTCAAATTAAACAAAGCAATTAATATTTAAAAATACTTTGAAAAAAAGATAAATATTTCTTGAAGTGGTATAGTTATGGCTTGCTAGCCAACAACCAGTTATGCTATGATTATTTCGAGTTGATATGTGAGGGATGTATCATGAAATTTTATGGATTTATGGCAATTTTAACAATGATTAGTCATTTAGCTTTTATTACAATTGCATTTAATGGATTACAGGCATTACGATTAGATCATTATATTGCTCGTGAAAAACAAGCTAAGTTTAAAATTGTCTTAGTGATGTTATCAGTAGCAATCGGTTATGGTTGTAGCCAATTTTTCTTGAGTTTTATCGATAACATTCGTAATTTAGCTTATCTTTTATAATGACTTGTGAAAGTAGACGTGGAGGAAGTTAGTCGTGGAAAAAATAATTGTACGTGGCGGTAGGCGTTTGGAAGGTACTGTAGAAATAGAAGGTGCCAAAAATGCAGTTTTGCCGATTTTAGCTGCGAGCATTTTACCTAAAAAAGGGCGAACAGTGTTAACTAATGTTCCGATTTTATCGGATGTTTATACGATGAATAATGTCATTCGTTTCTTGAATGTTAAAGTTGGTATGGACGAAGTTGAAAAAAAGATTGTTTTAGATGCAACGGGAACTTTATCATACGAGGCACCATTTAAATATGTTTCTAAAATGCGTGCTTCAATCGTTGTTTTAGGCCCACTTTTAGCACGTTTGAAGCATGCTAAAGTGGCTATGCCAGGTGGATGTGCGATTGGTTCACGTCCTATTGACTTGCATTTAAAAGGCTTAGAAGCAATGGGCGCTAAGATTACGCGACATGATGGTTATATCGAAGCAACAACGGATGGTTTAGTAGGAGCTAATATTTATCTTGATTTTCCAAGTGTTGGAGCTACACAAAATATTATGATGGCTGCTACCTTAGCCAAAGGGACGACTGTGATTGATAACGTGGCACGCGAGCCAGAAATTGTTGATCTTGCCAATGTTTTAAACAAAATGGGTGCTCGTGTGATGGGAGCTGGAACAGAAACCATCAAAATTATTGGTGTAGATGAGTTACATGGAACCGAACATTCGATTATTCAAGATCGTATTGAAGCGGGAACATTTATGGTTGCAGCAGCTCTGACCAAAGGCAATGTGTTAATCAAAAATGGAATTGTTGAACATAACAAGCCGTTGATTTCAAAATTAGAAGAAATGGGTGTTATTGTTCAAGATGAGCCTGAAGGTGTACGAATTATTGGACCTGAAACACTAAAACCAGTCACTGTCAAAACTTTACCGCATCCAGGGTTTCCAACTGATATGCAACCACAAGTAACAGTGTTACAATTGATGGCAAGTGGAACGAGTGTTTTGACTGAAACAGTTTTTGAAAATCGCTTTATGCATATGGAAGAATTACGGCGAATGAATGCTGATTTTAAAATCGAGGGTAATTCAGTAATTATGTATGGTCCAACTAAGTTTAGTGGAGCAGAAGTGGCGGCTACTGATTTGCGCGCAGCAGCAGCGTTGGTTTTAGCAGGTTTAGTGGCTGAGAGTGTAACGCAGGTAACGCAATTGCAATATTTGGATCGTGGATATTATCATTTTCATCAAAAATTAGCTGCGTTAGGTGCTCAAATTAAACGAATCGACGATGTGACTGAAGAAACCACGTATTCTATCCCTGTAAAAGGTTAATAAAGTTAAGTAGTGCTACGTCTTTGATGTGGCACTATTTTTTACTTAAAGATTTAGTTAATCCTTATTTTTGATTGTTACTAGTTATGGTATAATTAACTGGATACGAAAAATTTCGTCTACTAAATATAATTAACTATGAGGATTTAAAGAGGAGAAATTAGTATGGCTAAGGATATCGGTATCGATCTTGGAACTGCTAATGTTTTGATCAACATTCAAGGCAGTGGCATCGTTTTAAATGAGCCTTCAGTAGTTGCAATTGACACTCAAACCGGTCGCGTTTTAGCGGTAGGATCAGAAGCTTATAAAATGGTGGGACGTACACCTAATAATATTCGGGCGGTTAGACCATTAAAAGACGGTGTAATTGCTGATTTTGATATGACAGAACAAATGTTGTCATATTTCATAAAGAAATTAAATGTAAAAGGTTTAATGTCTAAACCTAATATTTTGATTTGTTGCCCAACAAATACGACAGATATTGAACGAAAAGCAATTCGGCAAGCAGCTGAAAAATCTGGTGGCAATAAGGTTTATCTAGAAAGTGAGCCTAAAGTAGCGGCAGTAGGCGCTGGTTTAGATATCTTCCAACCATTTGGTAGTATGATTATTGATATTGGTGGTGGAACCAGTGATATTGCAGTCTTGTCATTAGGTGATATTGTTGAAAGTAGTTCATTGCGGGTAGCAGGTGATCGCTTAAACGTTGATATCGCAAATTATGTTAGAAAGAAGCATAGTTTACAAATCGGTGAACATACAGCCGAAAAGATTAAGATTGAAATTGGAACTGTTGTTAAAGGCCATAGACAAGCAGAAATGAATGTTCGTGGTCGCGATGTTGTAACTGGTTTACCAAAAACAATCACGTTAACTTCAGATGAAGTACAAGAAGCAATTAAAGATACTTTAGATGCGATTGTAATTGCATGTAAGGATGTTTTAAGCAAGACCCCACCAGAACTTGCTTCCGATATTATTGATCGCGGAGTTGTTGTCACCGGTGGTGGTGCATTACTTGATGGAATTGATATTATGTTATCTGAGGAATTACAAGTTCCAGTGGTTGTTGCAGAAACGCCACTTGATGATGTTGCTGTTGGAACAGGAATTTTGTTAGATAATATCGATAAATTAACCGATAACTAACGGGTTTAAAAACTTGAAAAAACTATTAATTTTCTTGATACGTGGTTATCAAAAATTTATTTCTCCACTTTTGGGACCAAATTGTCGTTATCAGCCAACTTGTTCTGCTTATATGATTCAAGCACTAGAAAAGCATGGACTTTTATTAGGCTTTTTATTGGGAATCAGCCGGATTTTACGGTGCCATCCATTTGCCAAAGGAGGCTTTGATCCGGTGCCAGATAAGTTTAGTTTACGACGAAATTTACAAGACACGCATGAGAAGACAAAACATAAGTAGGAGGGACTTTTGTGTCTAAGAGAGAAAAAAATATTCAAATTATCGAAAATGAAAAAATGGTTAATGGGCAACTAGTGACCGAACTAACTATTAAAGACGAATCTTTAGGAACCGTCAGCCAAGATGGCAAGCGTTTTGTTGCAAAATTACCAAGTGGTGAAGAGTTTCGAGTAGCAACACAAAACGAAGGAATAGACGTATTGATTCGAGACTATCACTTACATCGTGGCTAATAAAGCCGCATAAAGGAGCGAAAGCAGCATGAAAAATGACGGTCTTAAGCGATCTGGTAATGAAGATGCCAGAATCGATTGGGGGATTATTCTCTCTGTGATGTTACTTGCAGTTATTGGAATGTTGGCTTTATATGTTGCCATTAGTCATGACAATGGTAGTGTAGGTAAGGCTATGTTTACCCAAGCTATTTTTTATGGAATCGGTACGGCCTTAGTGGTTTTCATCATGCAATTTGATGCTGAACAACTTTGGAAAGTGGCGCCAATTGCTTATGGCTTAGGAATCACGCTTTTGATTTTAGTTTTGTTTTTTTACAGTCGTTCCTATGCAGCTAATACTGGGGCTAAGAGTTGGTTTGCTTTGGGGCCATTGACGTTTCAGCCATCTGAAGTAATGAAGCCTGCTTATATTTTGATGTTAGGTCGTGTCGTGACTCAACATAATAGCGAGTATTATACACACACTATTCGAACAGATTGGCAGTTATTAGGCAAGATGTTTGCTTGGACGTTACCGGTAGCAGTACTTTTGAAATTACAAAACGATTTTGGGACGATGTTAGTCTTTTTTGCCATTTTAGGTGGTGTTATTCTGGTATCCGGGATATCGTGGCGTATTATTGTGCCGGTGGTTTTAACCGTGACGATTTTAGGTGCATTGTTGATTTTCTTAGTGGTCTATAGTCGTGACATTTTATTGGCGATTGGATTTCACCAATATCAGTTTAGCCGTATTGATTCATGGCTTAATCCTTCAGCAAATACTTCCTCGAGTGCTTATCAATTATGGCGAAGCATGAAAGCTATTGGTTCAGGATTATTATTAGGTAAAGGATTTAATGTATCAAATGTTTATGTGCCCGTGCGTGAGTCAGATATGATTTTTTCTGTTATCGGTGAAAACTTCGGCTTTGTTGGTGGTTGCGTGTTGATTTTCATTTATCTTTTATTGATTTTCCAAATGATCCAAGTAACTTTTGAAACCAAAAACGAATTTTATGCTTATATTTCAACAGGCGTAATTATGATGATTTTATTTCATGTATTTGAAAATATTGGAATGAGTATTGGTTTGTTACCATTAACAGGGATTCCGTTGCCATTTATCAGTCAGGGTGGTTCTGCTTTAATTGGGAATATGATTGGAATTGGCTTGATTATGTCGATGAGATATCATTATAAGAGTTACATGTTTAGTAATGAGGAAACATTTAAATAGTTTAGGATTTTTCTAAAAAAGCTTATTTCTTTTAATAGAAATAGGCTTTTTGTTGTTTTTGAAATCAATTTGAGGCATAATAGATAGTGTAAAATATATTTTTTTAAAGAGGATTTGATTATGAAAAAATTTTATTGTTATTCACGTTGCAGTACTTGTAGAAAAGCACAAAAATGGTTGGAAGAACATCAAGTAGAGTTTGAAAGCCAAGATATTGTCAAAAATCCGCCTAGTCAAGAAGAGTTGTTAGCCTGGTTGACCGCTAGTGACAAACCATTACGTTATTTTTTTAATACAAGCGGACAACGATATCGTGAATTAGGCTTAAAAGATAAATTAGCAGATATGACATTACAAGAAGCTAGTGCATTATTGGCGAGTGATGGTAAGTTGATTAAACGACCATTGATGGTTGAAGATAAACAAGTAACTTGTGGTTTTAAAGAAGATGTTTATCAAGAATTATGGCTTGATTAGGAATAAAGGGTAATTGAAAATAGTTCTCAACTAGTCTACAATAAAGGAAATTACTCATAATTTTAGTGGAGGGACGAAAGAAAATGGCAACATTAGAAATTAAAGATCTTCATGTTGAAGTCGAAGGTAAAGAAATCTTAAAAGGGGTTAACTTAACACTTAAAACAGGTGAGATTCATGCAATCATGGGACCAAACGGAACCGGAAAATCTACACTTTCAGAATCAATCATGGGTAATCCTGCTTATAAAGTAACTCAAGGTGAAATTTTATTAGATGGTGAAAACATTTTGGAATGGGAAGTAGATGAACGTGCTAGAGCAGGCTTATTTTTAGCGATGCAATATCCATCTGAAATCCCAGGAATTACTAACGCTGAATTTATGCGCGCTGCTATTAATGCGCGTCGATCTGAAGATGATGCAATGTCTATTCGTGCATTCTTGAAAAAATTAGATGAAAAAATGGCCTTTTTAGATATGAAAGAAGAAATGGCCGATCGCTACTTGAACGAAGGCTTTTCTGGTGGTGAAAAGAAACGCAATGAAATTTTGCAAATGATGATGATTGAACCTAAGTTTGCCATTTTAGATGAAATCGATTCTGGGTTAGATATCGATGCGTTAAAAGTTGTATCTAAAGGTGTCAATGAAATGCGTGGAGCAGAGTTTGGGTCATTGATCATTACTCATTATCAACGTTTGCTAAATTATATCGTTCCAGATGTTGTGCATATTATGATGGGTGGTAAAGTTGTTAAAACTGGTGGTCCAGAGTTAGCTAAGCGTCTAGAAGAAGAAGGATATGCGACTTTACGCGACGAATTAGGTCTAGACATCAAATTAGTAGATGAACAGGCTTAAGGAGGATGGTTAGATGACAACGATTGAAGCAAATTCTGCAGATATTTTAGCTTATTGCAAAGCAAATAATGAGCCTGCTTGGTTTAAGGATCAACGCTTACAAGCTAAAGAGCTCGCACCAACCTTACCATTACCTAATTTTGAAAAGATTCGTTATCAAAGATGGCCAATTCATTTGACAAAAGATTTGGTTAATCCGCAAGTTACTCCAAATGAGACTTTAAATAATTTAAAGACTAAAAACTGTGTGGTTCAACAAGCTGACCGTATTATTTGGCAAGATGTAGCTGAATTGACACAACAAGGTGTTGTGATTTGTGATTGGCAAACAGCATTAGCTAAACATCCTCAATTAATCGAGGAATATTTTATGACTAAGGCGACAAAGTTAGCTGAAAACCAATTAAACGCTGAACATGTGGCGCAATTAACCAGTGGGTTGTTGATTTATGTTCCTAAAAATGTAATATTAACAAAACCGCTAACAACTTATTTTGTGCAAGATGCGCAGGTACAACAAGATTATGTGCATCATGTTTTAATCATTGCAGATGACAATAGCGAATTTTCATATTTAGAAAATCTGTTAACTGTAGGTCAAGAACAAGCAACGGCTAACATTATTGTCGAAGTAATTGCTAAGCCAAATAGCCATATTAAGTTTGCTAGTGTCGATCGTTTGGGTAAAAATACGACGACATATCTTAATCGCCGAGGCTATTTGCAACAAGATGCTAAAATCGACTGGTCATTAGGGATGATGAACGATGGTAATATCGTTGGCGATTTTGATTCTGAATTGGTCGGAGATGGTTCACATGCGGAGGTAAAAGTGATTGCGATTTCGACTGGTAAACAATTTCAAGGAATCGATACACGTGTGACTAACTATGGGCGCCACTCGATTGGTAATATCTTGCAACATGGGGTAATCCTTGAAAAATCAAGTTTAGTCTTTAACGGTATCGGTCATATTATCAAAGGAGCTAAAAGAGCTAATGCCCAACAAGAAAGTCGCGTGTTGATGTTATCTAAGCGTGGACGTGGTGATGCTAATCCAATCTTATTGATTGATGATAACGATGTTGTTGCAGGACATGCTGCTAGTGTAGGCCGAATTGATGAAGAAAAAATGTATTATTTGATGAGTCGAGGCTTACCAGAAAAATTAGCTCAAAGACTCGTGATTCGTGGTTTCTTAGGTTCGGTATTAAAAGAAATACCAAGTCGAGATGTGCAAGTTTACCTTGAACAGATGATTGAAAGGAAGTTAATCGATGGGCAAAAAGATTTCTGATGCACGCGCAGACTTTTTGATTTTAGACCAAATTGTCAACGATGAGCCGTTGGTTTATTTGGATAGTGCGGCAACAAGTCAAAAGCCTAAACAAGTGTTAACAGCACTGCAAAACTATTATGAAACGACTAATGCAAATGTGCATCGGGGCGTGTATTTTTTAGCGCAACAAGCAACCCAAGCTTACGAAGATGTCAGACAAAAAGTTGCAACTTTTATCAATGCCAATAGTAGCCAAGAAATTGTTTATACTAAAGGAACGACAGAAGCACTTAATTGGATTGTGCAAGGCTATTTTCGCCAGTTTTTACAACCAGGTGATGAGATTGTTTTGAGTTATCTAGAACATCATAGTAATTTGGTGCCCTGGCAGATCGTAGCTAAGCAAACGGGTGCTAAACTTAAGTATATTAAGCTAACAGATGAAGGTTTTTTAGATCTTAATGATGCTACTAAGCAAATTACGCCTAAGACTAAAGTTGTGGCATTAGCTCATGTTTCAAATGTCTTAGGAGTATGTAATCCGTTAAAACAATTAGCGCAGTTAGCTCATGAAAATGGTGCATTATTAGTAGCTGATGGAGCTCAAGCAGTTGGGCATCAAAGTGTGGATGTCCAAGATTTAGATGTTGATTTTTATGCTTTTTCAGGTCATAAAATGCTAGCTCCAACTGGAATCGGGGTATTATGGGCCAAAGCAGAATTGCTAGATAAGATGAGTCCACTTGAATTTGGAGGCGAGATGATTGAAACTGTTGAATTATATGAAACAACTTTCAAGCAAGCGCCGTATAAATTTGAAGCAGGAACGCAAAATATCGCTGCAGTAGTTGGTTTGGGAGCAGCAATTGATTATTTGAATCAATATGGTGTAAAACAAATTGCTCAACATGAAAAAGAATTAATGCAGCAAGCTTTACCAGCACTACAAGCAATTCCTGGGATTACCATTTATGGTCCGCTAGATCCGGCTAAACGCCATGGAATTATTTCGTTTAACTTGAATGATTTGCATCCACACGATACTGCAACAGCGCTAGATATGGAAGGCATCGCTGTGCGCGCCGGACACCATTGTGCGCAACCGCTGATGCGTTATTTGAATACGCCAGCAACAGTACGTGCTAGTTTTCATTTATATAATACACCACAAGACGTCAGCCGCTTGATTGACGCCATTTGGGCGACAAAGGAGTTTTTTGAAAATGGGTCTTTCTAAATTAGATAATTTATATCGGCAGATGATTTTAGATCATGCGACACATCCGCATCATCATGGACAATTGGCGCAGCCTGATCATCAATTAGAGCTGGCTAATCCAACGTGTGGTGACGTTTTGACTGTACAATTAGAATTAAAAGATGGCAAAGTTAGTGATGTAGCCTTTTTTGGAACGGGTTGTACGATTTCTCAAGCCTCTGCTTCAATGATGACCGATGAGATTATCGGTAAAACACCAGCTGAAATTGAAAAGATGGTATTAACCTTTTCGGAGATGGTGACTGGTAAAGAAGTGGATGATGAGATTTTAGGGGATGCTGCGATTTTAGAAGGTGTAGCACAATTTCCAGCGCGTATCAAATGTGCAACGCTTGCCTGGAAAGCAGTTTACCAAGCATTAAAGCAGCAAGGAAAGGAAGAGTGAGATGACTGAACCAAAGATGCCAGATATTGGCGGTGAATATAAATACGGATTTAAAGATGATATTGAGCCAATTTTTACGACCGGTGAAGGTTTAAACGAAGAGACGATTCGGGCAATTTCCAAGGCTAAAAATGAACCAGACTGGATGTTAGAATTTCGTTTGAAGTCTTTTGAAGTTTACAAAAAATTGCCAATGCCTGATTTTGGACCTGATTTATCAGGAGTTAACTTTGAAACAATCAATTATTTTAGACGTGATTCTGATCGTGTAGCACGCAAATGGGAAGACGTGCCCGAAGATATAAAAAGAACCTTCGACCGTTTAGGCGTGCCTGAAGCTGAAAGAAAGTATTTGGCAGGATCTTCAGCTCAATATGAATCCGAAGTTGTTTATCACAACATGCGTGAAGACTTTGAAAAGATGGGCATTGTTTTTATGGCAATGGATTCAGCGATTCAAGAATATCCTGATTTGGTGCGAGAATACTTTGGCAAATTAATTCCACCAACAGATAACAAGTTAGCCGCTTTGAATTCGGCTGTCTGGTCGGGGGGAACCTTTATTTATGTGCCTAAAGGTGTTAAGACACAAGTGCCAATTCAAAGTTACTTTAGAATTAATGCCGGAAATTCTGGACAGTTTGAAAGAACCTTGATTATTGTGGATGAGGATGCCAGTGTTAACTATGTTGAAGGTTGTACGGCACCTAATTATTCTGAAGATAGCTTGCATGCGGCTGTCGTAGAAGTTAATGTGTTAAAGAATGCTTATTGCCGTTATACCACGATTCAAAACTGGTCTGATAACGTGTATAGTTTGGAAACAAAACGTGCGCGGGCGTTAGAAAATGCGACAATGGAATGGGTTGATGGTAACCTCGGTTCAAAAGTGACGATGAAATATCCAGCCGTGTATCTTGATGGTAAAGGTGCAAGAGGGACGATGTTGTCGATTGCTTTTGCGGGTAAAGATATCAAATCAGATACCGGCGCTCGCATGATTCATAATGCACCAAATACTTCATCATCGATTGTTTCAAAATCATTGGCTAAAGATGGTGGACGGGTGGACTATCGTGGTAAGGTGCGCTTTGGTCGCGATAGTGCCGGTTCAATTTCACATATCGAATGTGACACGATTATTATGGACGATAAATCTTCAAGTGATACGATTCCATTTAATGAAATCTTGAATGGCGATGTTTCGCTAGAACATGAAGCTAAAGTTTCCAAGATTTCTGAAGAACAATTGTATTACTTGATGAGTCGGGGAATTTCCGAAGAAAAAGCGACCGAAATGATTATCATGGGCTTTGTTGAGCCATTTACTAAAGAATTACCAATGGAATATGCCGTTGAGTTGAATCGTTTGATCGAATATCAAATGGAAGGCTCAGTTGGTTAAAGATATTTAAAGCTAGCAGCAATGCTGGCTTTTTTTGTTAGAGTTAAAACTATTCTATGGAAAAAGGCGCTTATTTTGTATAATGAAAGTGCTAATTTAATGTGATTTAGGAGAAAAAGACCTATTTTGACGATTAAACGTTTTGGATTATAGTATTTTGAGCAATAAAACAATCATATACTATAGATTTAAAAATCAGTATGGTGATAACTGTAGGGACAAAATATTTTAAGCATTTTGTGGAAGAAGGCATATAGATGAAAATAAGCGAGGTATTAGCTAAATTAAAAAAAGCACCAGATGATACAAAATATTCTAAAAGAATGTTTAAAGAATATGAAGAAGGAAAAGAAGATCAAATAATCAAGCAAAGCAATAGCTGTCATCGACGAGACTGGTTGATTATTGCTGATATTTATCATGATGGAAATTACAATCAAAAGTTTCATTTGCAAAATTATTTAGAATTTCGTTTGCAAGATGGTTTAACCAAAGACGATTTATTTGAAACAAATTGTTATAGATATTTAAGAAATGCAGCGTTAATTTTGTATATCAGAGAGGTAATTTTTGAAGAATCGAAAGAGCAACTCGAAGAAACTTTTAATAGGGCTAAAAAATACTATGAAAATAATGGCAGGGTTAATAATTGTCCTGATTTGAGGAAGTAAACAATTATTGACTTTATAATTGACAATTTAGTTTGGTTTTAAGGAATAGTCTGTTTTTGGCACCCTCAGTATAAAAGTAGCTACTTTTATGATAAAATATATTAAAAATTTATAGATGGGGAGATTTATATTATGGAGTCCAATCCTAGAAAATTACTAGACGAATTTATTCCGGAGGCTATGGGAAAACAGTTTGTAATTCCAGTATATCAGAGAAAATATACATGGACAGTAAAAAACAATTGATTCAATTGATGAAGGATTTGGTTGGGTTAATCGAAGATGAAACGAAACAAAAGCAACATTTTTTAGGAACTGTTGTCTATTTAGAAAATGTTGTTGATTATAAAACGGTGTCCAATGCAGCTGCATTAGTTCTTGGTGGAAGTAGAAACGGCTGGGATTATTGGAAAGATTCAACTAGAATGAGTATAAATGATTCATTAAGGAAAAAGAAATGACTAAATAAAGAATTTAAGGTATTTAAGTTAATCAATTTTATTGAAAAAGCAAGTAATTTAATTTTAGAAAAGAACTAAATCACAAATGCGTGGTTTAGTTCTTTTGTTATGTAGTAGACTTCCTGATTTTTTCAGAAAGTCTATATGAGTTTATTGTAAGTTGGATAAACAGCGCATCACAATATCAGTATCTTGGTTTTCAAGTTCTTGAATAACGTGTAAATAGGTGTTTTGAGTAGTTGTCATGCTAGAATGCCCCAGTCGGCGTGAAACACTAGCAATTGATACTCCAGCAAAAAGAAGTAAAGAAGCATGAGTATGTCGTAAGCCATGAATAGAAATTTCGGTAATACCAAGGGCTTTGCAGTGTCGAGCAAGAACTCCATTGGGGGTTGAATTATAGATTTTTTGTCCAGGCTTAACAAAGATTGGTTGATTTTCTGGTAAATCTTTAATAAGTTGGGAAAATTGAATAGCTGTCATCCAATCTAGTGAAACTTTACGCACTGATGAAAAATTTTTGGTAGGTTGAAATCCGCCACCTTCTTTATAATTCCAAGTCTTATTGATAGAAATTGATTGCCGTGGAAAATCGAAATCTGCAGGAGTTAATCCAAGAGCTTCAGAAAAACGGACACCTGTTTTAGCGATTAATAGAATTAACCAATCCCAGTTTATTTCTTCTTTCAAATTAAGATGTCCAATAAGTGACTGGAGTTCAAATTGATTTAGAAATTTACTTTTTTTAGGACGTGGAGCTTTTCCTTTGATTATTGCTCTACGTGTAGGGTCACGATCGATAAGCCCCTCATCTACAGCATCTAAAATAGCAGCTTTAATATGATGATGAAAGTCCATAGTAGTTGTACGTTCATGATACATAGCATAGTTATTAAGCAAACTTTGATATGA
This sequence comes from uncultured Lactobacillus sp., assembly GCA_905204935.1. Lineage (GTDB taxonomy): Bacteria > Bacillota > Bacilli > Lactobacillales > Lactobacillaceae > Ligilactobacillus. Next base: position 44,807 of record CAJLBJ010000005.1, on the reverse strand, counting down.
TAGTCGTGTGACATCACAAAGTTTTAGGTTTGGTGCAAGACGTCGTAACCATTGTGAACTGAGCAAATATTTTTTCATGGTTACCTCACGTATTGCCCCTACTTTATAGGTTTCCACCCATTTATCAAAATAACAACATAGTAATTCTTGATTGTTCATAAAAAACATTCCTTTCATAAAAACTACTAATATTGTATGCTAAAATGCGTACGCTGATGAAGAGCGATAGTATCGTCAAGGTGTTTAAAGAATAACCCTATTTTGCTTTGCTCCTTAACCGAAGGAGCTATTATTTTTATATCGGAAATGATTTGTTTGTTTAAACCGCCTCTACTACCGTCTCCTGATGATGCTAATCTTAACTCTTCATATCGTTTTTCAAGGTTTTGAAATAAAAATTCAGAATCTAATTTATCATCAGGTTCAATTGCAGCGATAGACTGGTTTGTAGTTAACGGAATCTCATTAATAGCAACTGTTCCCCGGGTTTTCCCTTGCCCTGCGAGCGCGATAAGAACAGAATTTTCTTTAACCCATCTTGCACTAGAGTTTTCAAAACCTAATTTTGAAATCTGATTATCAGTGGAAAATAGTCTTTTTTTATTGATTTCACCGGATGACATCCACGGAATCTCTTTTGGCTCCCAATATTCTTTAATTTGTGTTTTAGGCGTTCCTCCGGCCAGTATTTGAGAATGCTCACCTAACTTACGCTGTTCCCAAGCGTTAGTAAGTGATTTATGAAGAGGAATAATGAATAATTTTGCAAAAAAACTATATTCCAATAATTCCTTACGCTGATGAAGGGTGATAAGTTTGTCAATATTAGTCAAAAATACTGAAATCTTAAGCTGCTCTCTATAACTAGGCAAAGGAATAGGAAACTTAACTAATACATTTTGATTCAGATGCTTAATTGTTCCTCCTGTAGATTCTTCATTAACAAATCTTAATAAAAACGGTCCTTTTAAATAATGATATAGATATAAATTGCTTGTATTTATATCGTCTACTACAGTCAGATTAAATACACCAGCATTAAGGGTTGATTTCATAGGTAGATTTTCTACATATGCCACTTTCCCAATAGTCCCATCCTTAGTTATTAAAATACTACCGTTTGAAATCTGAATCTTTTTGTCTTGCTCATATCTCTCCTTTTCAACATAATGAACTTTTGAATAATCAATTTTTCCATCTTGAAAATCTGTTCCAGTAATCAACATGTATTCACCACTATCTAAAAATTCAGATGTTCTTAAATTTTGCCAACCTATTCTAGCGTGCATGTTGGCTATTTCCCCCAACTTACGCTGTTTCCAAGAGTTTCAAAATGAGTTAATAATTTTTAAGAGTTTTTGATATAATTATACTATCTTACAATAAAATGAAAATTAGGGTAGTTGAAGTAATAAAGTTTTAGCCTATGTAAAATAGTTTTATTTTTGGAGGAAATAACATGATTACGTCAGAGGAAATTAAACGAAAATTATGGAATGGTGCTAACGATCTTCGGGGATCAATGGATGCTAGTAAATATAAAGATTATATGCTTGGATTGATGTTTTATAAGTTTTTGAGTGATAAAACTTTGCAAGTATTCAAGATTAATTTTGATAATAGAGATTTAGAAGGTGATAACCTTTTAAAAGAATATGAAAGAAGCTATGAACAATATGGCGAAACTTTAGAAAAAATGATGAAGAAGATTCTCGGATATTATGTTTTACCACAATATTTATATCAAAGATGGTTACAAGATATACGAGAAGGGGAGTTTGAATTACAAAAGGTAATGGATAGTTTAAATAGTTTTGAACGGTCAATTACAGTTGCAGAAGATTCAAACGATTTTAAAGGCCTTTTTTCTAGTTCAATTATTGATTTAACTAATACTGCCTTAGGAAGTGACTTAAATAAGCGAAGTAAAAACATTAAAGATTTAATTTTACTTTTTGCAGATTTGAACATGGTAGAGTTGCAAGAAGGTGATGTACTTGGTGATGCATATGAATATTTAATTGGACAATTTGCATCAAATGCAGGTAAAAAAGCAGGGGAGTTCTATACTCCACATCAAGTTAGTGAGGTTATGGCACAAATTATTGCCAAAACAACTCCACAAGTTGGATCTATTTATGATCCAACCGTGGGCTCAGGGTCATTGCTTTTAACTGTTAGCAAACATCTAAGCAAAGATGCTCAAAAAGCGTTGAATTATTATGGTCAAGAATATATTACTGAAACATATAATTTAACACGGATGAACCTTTTATTGCACGGAGTTCGGCCTGAGAAGATGGATATCAGAAATGGCAATACATTGGCGCAAGATTGGCCGGAGGATCCTGAAAAGCCTAATGAGGGAGTTCAATTTGATGCGGTTGTTATGAATCCGCCATATTCTGATAAAAGATGGAACAAGCGTGAAGATAAACCGTTAAAAGTGAGTGATCCACGTTTTGCAGATTTTGGAGTGTTGCCACCTGACAACAAAGGAGATTTTGCTTATTTAATGCATGGACTATATCACTTAGGGCAAAATGGGACAATGGCAATTGTTTTGCCTCATGGAGTACTATTCCGAGGAGCAGCAGAAGGGGAGATTCGGAAACGACTCCTAGATAAAAACTATATTGATGCAATTATTGGTTTACCAAGTAATTTATTTACCAATACTGGTATTCCGGTATGTGTCTTGATTTTAAAGAAAAATCGTGATTTATCTGATCCGGTTTTAATAATTGATGCGTCTCGTAATTTTATAAAAGTTGCTAAGCAAAATGTTTTACAAGAAAAAGATATTGCCAAAATTGTTGATGTCTATACTAATAAAACTGAGATAAAAGGGTATAGTCACTTAGCGACACGTAAAGAAATTCAAGATAACGAATATAATATGAATATTCCGCGTTATGTAGAAGCGATAGATACTGAAGTTCCTCATGATGTTGATGCACATTTATTGGGTGGAATTCCAGAAAAAAATATTAAAGATTTAAAGATCTTACAATCACTTGTTAAAGATGTCATGACTTCATCATTAGTCCAAATCAGACCAAATTATGTTGAGTTAAAATGCTCAATTTCTGAATTAACAGATAAGATCTTATCTAATGAACATATCCGTGAATTAACAGCTGACCTTAAAGGAAAAACAGAAAAATATATTGATAAATATTGGGATATTTTGCGCAATGTAAGCCAACAAGATAACATTATTGATTTACGTGAAGCGATGTTAATAGAAATCAAAGAATTACTTGCGAGTTATCACTTTATAGATGTTTATGAAGGTTATCAAGTTATTGCAGAACTTTGGAAAGAGTTTTTAACTCATGATTTAGAGTTTATTAAAACAGAAGGGTTCCATAAGGTTGGCAGGAAACGAATTCCCAATCTAGTTGTAAAAGGAGCTGGCAATAAAAAAAGAGAAGAACAAGAAGGTTGGAACGGAGTAATTATTCCTAACGATTTAATTTCTAAGTATCTTTATGTTGAAGAAAACGAAGAACTAGATCGTATAAAATTTGAACAAGATAATATTGAAAATGAACTATCGGAACTAGCTGAGTCAGCTAAGAATGAAGAGTCAGTAGAAAATGAATATTTATACGAAATTCTAAAGAAAAATAGCGATGATGAGCCGCAAGATACCTTTGACGCAAAACTAGTTAAAGATAAATTAAAAGAGGTAGCTAAGCAAACAGATGAATTCATTATAATTAATAAGGTAAAAGAGTTATTAGAAAAGAAAGCATCTTTAGCTAAAGAACTAAAAGAAAAGGAAAAAACTCTAAAAGAATCAATATATGAAAGAATAACAAAGCTAACAGATAAGGAAATTGATACGTTAGTGAGAGAAAAGTGGTTTGGAGACACAGTTGAAAAGATAACAAGCTTAATTGAGGCGCCAATTCACGCTGAATTATCTACTTTAGAAATGTTACAAAGCAGATATGTTAATACCATAGATGATTTGGATAAAGAAATAAGTAATTTAGAAGCTGAGTTTGAAAAAATGATGAGCGATTTGGTGGTGATGCGAGATGAATAAAGGAAAAATACCAAAACGTCGCTTTAAAGAGTTTCAAAATGCAGACGCTTGGGAACAGCGTGAGTTGGGAGATGTAGCGGATATAATCGGCGGAGGAACGCCAAGAACGGAGAATCCTGAGTATTGGGACGGCGATATAGACTGGTATGCTCCTGCTGAAATTGCAGACCAAATCTATGTTAAAACAAGTCAAAGAAAGATAACTGAACAAGGATATGATAATAGCTCTGCAAAACTTTTACCGCCCGGAACAGTATTATTTACTTCTCGTGCTGGAATAGGAAAAACAGCTATTTTAGCCCGAAAAGGCTGTACTAATCAAGGTTTTCAGTCTATTGTCCCTCATAAAAATGAGCTTGACACTTATTTCATTTTTTCTCGAACAGAAGAATTAAAACGATACGGAGAGTTGGTTGGGGCTGGTTCAACATTCGTCGAAGTGTCCGGCAAACAGATGGCTGCTATGAACTTGATGTTACCATCTACTATTCGAGAACAGCAAACGATAGGAGCATTTTTCAAGAAGATAGACAACCTTATCACCCTTCATCAGCGTAAGTTAGAAAAATTAAAAAATTTAAAATTAGCATATTTGTCTGAAATGTTTCCTGCTGAAGGAGAGCGTAAGCCTAAACGAAGATTCTCAGGATTTACTGGTGATTGGAAACAGCGTAAGTTGGGAGAGTTAGTTAATATTTGTAGTGGTAAAGATTATAGACATCTCTCGGAAGGTGATATTCCTGTTTATGGAACTGGGGGTTATATGCTTAGCGTAAATGAAGCTTTATCTTATGATAAAGATGCAATTGGAATTGGGAGAAAAGGTACAATTAATGCACCTTATATCTTAAAATCTCCATTTTGGACAGTAGATACGCTGTTCTATGCCCTTCCAAGAAAAGAAGTTGATTTGAATTTTGCTTTTGATATATTCCAAAATATTGACTGGAAAAGGGAAGATGAGTCAACCGGGGTGCCGAGTTTATCAAAAGGAGCTATAAATGAAATAAATATTTTCGTACCTCAATATGATGAGCAACATAAAATTGGGACATATTTTCGCAGTCTTGACAACCTTATCACCCTTCATCAACGAAAGTTAGAAAAATTGCAAAATTTGAAAAAAGCCTATTTAAATGAGATGTTTGTTTAATTTCAGCGTAAGTAAAAAGAGTTTATTGTTTTTATTGGTTCGAGAGGAGACAGATTTTTATGAGTAATGTTGCCAAAAGTGCTAGTGAAAAAAGATTTCAAGAAAATTTTGTCCAAGAGTTGAAAAAGTTTAAATGGCAAACTCCAGATGAGCTAAATGGAAATACGCATAAAGTAACAGTTGATGACTTAATTGATCATTGGCGTTCTGAATTAAATCGAATAAATGCTGATCAATTAGAGGGAGTTGCATTGACCGATAATGAATTTAAGCAAATTTTAGCTAAGGTCAGTCAAATAAATAATAGTTATGAAGCCGCTAAGATTTTAGCTATTGAAGATTCAAAAGGTAAGATTGATGGAATTTATCGTGATGATAATTTGCCTGGGGTAACACGTAGACAAATAACATTAACTATTTTTAAAAAGGCAGAAGTTAGTGGCGGAGACTCATCGTATAAAATTGCTAGAGAAATATCTACTAGCAAAGGAAATCGTTTTGATATTGTCTTGTTGATTAATGGTTTGCCTTTAATTAATATTGAACAAAAGCGTGCTGATAAGACTTTGAATGAAGCTTTTGGTCAATTCAAACGGTATTATCAAGATGGTGAATATAGTAACAATTTTATGGCTTTTTCACAAATGATGGTGGTAACTTCTGAAATAGAGACACGTTATTTTGCTACACCTAAGACCATTGACGATTTTAATCCTAGTTTTGTTTTTCATTGGTCAGATAAAGAAAATAAAATTGTCAACGATTGGCGCAAAATAGTTGAAACTTTTTTGATGATTCCAATGGCACATCAAATGGTTGGGGATTATTTGGTAATCGATGAAGCAAAAGATGAAGAAAATAGACGACACATGTTGATGCGCCCTTATCAAGTCTATGCTTTACAAGCAATTGAATTAGCTGCTTTTGGATCAGATAATGAAAGTAAAATAGCTCATGGTGGTTTTGTGTGGCATACCACAGGTTCAGGTAAGACAATAACTAGCTTTAAAACAGCACTATTTCTTGCTACGAGAGCAGGATTTGACAAAGTTATTTTTTTAGTTGATAGACGAGAGCTAGATAGTAGAACATCTGATAATTTTAAAGCATATGCAGCATATGAACCTGTAACAGTTGATGATACCCAGTCTACTTATCAATTAAAAAAACGTTTGAAATCGTCGAAAGGAATTATAGTAACGACAACTTTTAAGCTAAATTCGTTAGTTAAAGATTTGGAAGAACAACATGATGATAGTTTAAAAGATAAGAATTTTATTTTTATCATTGATGAGGCTCATCGGACAACTATGGGACAAATGATGGGAACTATTAAACGTTATTTCAAGCAAAATGGCTTATTTTATGGCTTTACAGGAACGCCTTTATTTGATGAAAATAATGTTAAAGGAAAAATTAATGAAAAAAGTGAAGTTATAAATACCACAGAAAAGCTGTTTGGACCGTTGCTTCATCAATATACTATTGATGAGGCAATTGCAGATGGTAATGTTTTAGGCTTTCATGTTGATTATATTAATACAGGGGAATTTAAAAATTATGAGGATTTGCGGGAACAAATTATTGAGAAATTTGTAAATGAAAATCCGCAGTCTTCAAAAAAAGCTATTGAGCGTGAAATTCAAGCTTTATCAGACTTAGAAATAGAAAAAAAGGCCTCAGAACTTAATTTGTTAACCTATCAAGATAAAACGCATATTCCACGAGTTGTGACAGAAATTCTTGAAAATTGGGATAGTCAATCTCAAGCTAAAGAATTTAATGCAATTTTAACAGTAGCGTATAAGGAAAGGGTCTTGGCATATTATCAAGAGTTCAAAAAACAAATTAAGGATCGTGGAATAAAACTAAACGTAGCAATGACATTTAGTTTTGGAAATGAAAATGACCCTCAAAATGTTTCTTTAACTGATGTTGAACAAATGTTTAAGGACTATGCTGGTTTTACAGGAATCGAATTTGTGGCTGGTGATAAAAAACATGGAGAAGATGCTTATTTTGAAGATTTAATAGAACGTGCGACACGTGGTGGAAGTGGGAGAAATCCTAAGAATATTGACTTAATTATTGTGGCTGATCAACTTTTGACAGGCTATGATTCTAAAAGATTGAATACCTTATATGTTGATCGTAAATTAGAACTTCAAAAATTAATTCAAGCTTATTCACGAACGAATCGGGTGTTTGGTAGTTCTAAAGAGTTTGGAACAATTATTAATTTTCAATATCCACGAACAACAGAAGAAAGAGTAGATATGGCGCTTAAACTCTATGGAAGTGGTGGAAAAAATAGTCGTGTAATTGTTGATATGTATGAAGTAGCAGTTAACAAACTAAAAAATTGTATGCTACAATTACAGCAAGTTTGTCAAGATCCGACTGCTTGGGCAGATATTAAAGGTGACAAAAAGGCTGAAAAAGAATTTAAGAAAGCTTTTATGGCTGCTGCAAGTCAATTTAATCTAGTTGAGCAGTACTATGAATATAAGTGGGATGATAAACAATTTGGAATAACAGAGCATGTTTGGCTTCAATATGTAGGGGCTTATAAAAATATCTTTGATACACAAATTCCACCAGTTGAAGATGAAATAATTAGACCGTTAGTTGGTAAAACTAGATTAACTAGAACTCAGGTTATTAATGCATCTCATATTTTAGGTTTGATAGATGAAAAAATTCATGTAGTTAATGGATTGCAAACGATTGATAGTGAAACTTTAAGACTTATTTATGAGCAGATCCAAGAGTTAAGTGATATGGGTGAAGCTCAGCAAGCTAAATTACTAAAAGAATTTGTTGACGAGAAATTATCTAAAAATCAGTTAGCTGCAGGTTTAAGATTTGACGAAGCTTTCGAAGCTTGGAAGCAAGATAAAATACAAGCAGAAATTGTAGCCTTTGCTAGAGATTGGGGTATAAATGAAGAAATCTTGGCACAATCTGTTAGAGATTATTCAGAAGCTAAGCCACATGAAATACCATATTATGATGAAATTTCAGAAAGTCTTTCATATTATGATGCAGAAAAAAAATCTGGTAAAAATGCGCTAGAACATAGAATGAGTTTATCAAATGAGATAGATGAATGGATGAAAAATTTAAAGAAAAATTATCAATAATAATTTATCTTTAAAAAGGACGTATTTTCCCTACGTCCTTTTTAATTTTTTCAGTTCACTTTTTTTAACCTAAGTGATATGCTAAAATGATATTTGGTTTAAATACGAGAATAAAAAAATTAAGAAGGGAAAATATGATTTACTTTGATAATAGTGCAACGACCAAGGTTGCGCCTGCAGTTTTAGCCACTTATAATGCTGTTAGTCAAAAAATTTGGGGTAATCCTTCCTCGTTACATGCTTTAGGCGAACAGTCCTATGAATTATTAGAGCAGGCCAGAGCTCAAATTGCGCAGCTGATAGGCTGCCAAGCCCATGAGATCTTTTTTACCAGTGGTGGTACGGAAGGCGACAATTGGGTGATTAAAGGCACGGCCTTAGAAAAGATGAAATATGGTAAACATTTGATTGCTTCAAGCATCGAACATCCAGCCGTTAGCCATGCTTTGCAACAATTAGCTAAGCAAGGTTTTGATGTGACTTATTTACCAGTCGATAAAGAGGGTAGAGTTAATCCAAGCGATTTAAAGCAAGCTTTGCGTAAAGATACGATTTTAGTATCGATTATGGCTGTCAACAATGAGGTTGGTAGCATTCAACCGCTAGCAGAAACTGCCGAGATTTTGAAAGAATATCCTAAGATTCATTTTCATGTTGATGCTGTCCAGGCCTTAGGCAAAGGGTTACAAACGTTGCTTAACAATGAACGTATTGATTTTTTAACTTTTTCAGGGCACAAATTTCATGCGCCGCGTGGAGTTGGTTTTATCTATAAAAAACGAGGTAAAAAACTCCAACCTTTACTAGCTGGGGGCGGACAAGAAAAAAACTTGCGCAGTGGGACCGAAAATCTGCCTGCAATCGCTGCGATGGCCAAAGCGTTACGTTTGCTTTTAGACGATGAACAAGCCAAAGTTAAGCAACAAGCCACCATCAAAGAGTATCTTGCAAATAAGCTTAGCACTTATCCGAATGTTGTCATGCATTCGCAAACAAGCGCAACTTTTGCACCACACATCTTATGCTTTAGTATTTTAGGTGTCCGGGGCGAAACGATTGTGCATGCTTTTGAAAAAGAAGGTATCTACATTTCGACAACCAGTGCATGTTCGTCTAAAAAAGGTATTTCTTCAAGTACGCTAGCCGCGATGCATGTTGCCGATGATATTGCCACTAGTGCAGTGCGGGTCAGTTTAGATGAAGAAAATACTTTGAAAGAAGCTGAAGAATTTTTAGCTGTTTTTGCCAAATTATATCAACGTTTTGAACAATTAAATTCTTAAGAAAGGAAGTTTTTATGCAATACACAGAAATTATGGTTCGTTACGGCGAATTGTCAACCAAAGGCAAAAATCGCCAAAACTTTATCGATCGTTTAGCTACAAACGTTTCGCAAACTTTACATGCTTTTCCGGAAGTAAAAATCAAGGCTCATCGTGATCGGATGCATATCCATTTAAACGGAGCTGATTCAGCTGAAATCATTAAACGCTTAAAAGTTGTTTTTGGGATTCAAAATTTTTCACCTTCCATTAAAGTTGAACGTGATGTAAAGCAAGTGCGCCAAGTTGCTTTAGAATTAATGCAAGAACTTTATCATGAAGGAATGACCTTTAAGATCAATACACGGCGTTCTGATCATAACTTTGCTTATGATACCAATCAAATGAACGACTATTTAGGTGGATATTTGTTAGAAAAAATTCCGGGATTAAAGGTTCAAATGAAAAATCCGGATGTAACTTTACGTTGTGAAATCCGCTTAAACGGAATCTATCTTTCCTATGAAACAATCGATGGAGCAGGTGGCTTGCCAGTTGGAACAGCAGGGAAAGCCGTTTTGATGCTTTCGGGTGGGATTGATTCGCCTGTTGCAGGTTATTTGGCCTTAAAACGTGGAGTTGATATTGAAATGGTGCACTTCTTTAGTCCGCCATACACAAGTCAAAAAGCTTTAGATAAAGCTAAAGAATTAACTGTGAAGTTAACACCATTTGGCGGTAATATTCAATTTATCGAAGTGCCTTTTACCAAGATTCAAGAAGAAGTCAAAAAAGCCGTACCATCCGGTTATTTGATGACGATTCAACGTCGCTTTATGTTTCGTTTGGCCGAAGCAATCGCGCGCAAACGTAATGATTTGGCGATCTTTAACGGTGAAGCCTTAGGGCAAGTTGCTTCACAAACACTTGAAAGTATGGCAGCCATCAATGATGTAACCAACATGCCAATCTTGCGACCAGTTGTTTCAATGGACAAAAATGAAATCATCGATATTGCCCAAAAAATTGATACTTTCGATTTATCAATCATGCCATTTGAAGATTGTTGCACAGTCTTTGCGCCACCAGCACCAAAGACTAAACCACGTATCGAAAAATGTCGTGAATATGAGCAAAGATTAGATGTCGAAGGCTTAGTCAATGAAGCTTTAGCAAATATCAAAGTAACTGAAATCAAACCAGGTGAAAGCTACTTAAACAAGCAAGCCGACACCTTTGCCGAATTACTTTAAAAAGGAGGCCATCTAAGAACGCTTAGGTGGCTTTTTTGTATGATATAATAAAGGTAACATTTTATTTAAAGGAGTGTTAACCATGGAAAAGATTATTTTGGATTGTGACCCCGGACATGATGATGCGATGGCTTTGATGATGGCTGTTGCTTCTTCTGAAATCGAGCTATTAGCTGTAACCACTTCAGCTGGTAACCAAACACCTGAAAAGACGTTAAATAACGCTTTGAAAATGTTGACTTTATTAGGTGCAACCGATGTGCCAGTCGCTGGTGGCAATCAGAGTCCTTTAATGAAAGAACTAGAAATTGCGGCCGATGTGCATGGTGATAGTGGTTTAGATGGGGCTCCATTACCTGAACCAAGTTTTGCACCGGTTAAAATGCATGCAATTGAATTGATGGCACAAGTTTTACGTGCGCAAGCAGAACCAATTACACTAGTGGTAACTGGTCCAATGACTAATATGGCGTTATTTTTGAAGGTTTATCCAGAATTGATGCCTAAAATTAAGCAAATTGTTTTCATGGGTGGCGCTAAAGGCTTTGGTAATCGCACGCCAGTGGCTGAATTTAACATTGCTGTTGATCCCGAAGCGGCTAAAATCGTGATGAATGCAGGAATTCCGCTTGTTATGGCAGGCTTAAACGTGACTCATCAAGCTCAGATTTGGCCCAATGAACTTGAAGAAATTGCCGCAATTACAGATAATGTCGTTGCGCAAACTCTTGCTGGTCAAATGAAGTTTTACAGCATTTATTACAGTGATGAAAAGTGGGGCTTTAAAGGAGTTCCAATGCATGATCCGTGTGTTTTGGCCTGGTTGATTGATCCAAGTTTGTTTACTTGTGCCAAATATAATGTCGATGTTGAAACCAAAGGTGAATTAACTAGCGGGCAAACCGTCGTTGATGAATGGGATTTGACCGGCAAACCTAAAAATACCGAAGTCTTGTTAGACGTTAAGCGTCAAGACTTTGTCGCTTTAATTTTCAAATTATTACATCATTTTGATGGGAAAACTACCTTCTAAGACTTGACGAGACTTTTTTTGAACGCTAAAATACACATATAAGTGATGAACAAGAGCAAAAAATTAAGCCTTTTTTCAGAGAAAGATGGGTTGGTGTGACATCTTAAAAAGTTGATTTTTTGGTAGCTTGGGAGCTGTTATCTTGAAATTAGTAGGGATAACCGGATGTCAATTCGTTAACAATGAGTTTAAGCGGGGTTAAAAGCCCAATTTAGGTGGTACCACGGCACTGTCGTCCTATTTGTGGATGGCAGTGTTTTTTTAAGCTCATTTTTACAAAAGAAAGGAAGATGATTTATGGCAAAAGAAGTTGAAATGTCAACTAAATACGATCCTAGTCAAGTTGAACCAGGACGCTATCAAACTTGGGTTGATGCTGGTTTATTTAAGCCAAACGCTAATCCAGAGGCAAAACCTTATTCAATTGTAATCCCACCGCCAAATGTTACCGGAAAGTTGCATTTAGGTCATGCATGGGATACAACTTTACAAGATATGATTATTCGCCAAAAAAGAATGCAAGGCTTTGATACTTTGTGGTTACCAGGGATGGACCATGCTGGGATTGCAACACAAGCTAAAGTTGAAGCGCGTTTAGCAGAAGATGGAATCTCACGTTACGACTTAGGACGTGAGAAATTTGTTGATAAAGTCTGGGAATGGAAAGGTGAATATGCTGATATTATTCATCAACAATGGGCTAAATTAGGCTTGTCACTTGATTATGATCGTGAACGTTTCACCTTAGATGAAGGCTTGTCTAAAGCTGTCCGCAAAGTTTTTGTTAAGCTTTATGAAAAAGGTTTGATTTATCGTGGCGAATACATCATCAACTGGGATCCAAAGGCTAAGACCGCCTTGTCTGATATCGAAGTTATCCACCAAGATGATCAAGGTGCCTTTTATCATGTGAAATATCCATTTGCCGATGAAGGTTTCACTTTTGCTGGTAAAAACTATATTGAAATTGCGACAACCCGTCCTGAAACAATGATGGGGGATGTGGCCGTAGCCGTTAACCCTAAAGATGAACGCTATCAAGAATTGATTGGTAAAGAAGTTATCTTGCCACTTCAAGGCCGTAAGATTCCAATCATTGCCGATGAATATGTTGATATTGAATTTGGAACGGGGATGGTAAAAATTACCCCAGCCCATGATCCTAACGACTTTGAAGTCGGGAATCGTCATAACTTGGAACGCATCAATACAATGAATGACGATGCAACCATGAATGAAAAAGCTGGCAAATACTGTGGCTTAGATCGTTTTGCAGCACGTAAAGCAATTGTGGCTGACTTACAAGAACAAGGCTACATGCTTGAAATCGAACCAATCACACACTCTGTTGGCCATTCAGAAAGAACCGGTGTCCAAGTTGAATCACGTCTATCAACACAATGGTTTGTGAAGATGGAACCTTTAGCTAAAGCTGCTTTAGCCAACCAACAAAGTGATGATCGGGTTGATTTTGTACCGCCACGCTTTGAACACACCTTTAATCAATGGATGGAAAATGTTCATGATTGGGTTATCTCACGCCAATTATGGTGGGGTCATCAGATTCCAGCTTGGTACCATAACGAAACTGGTGAAGTTTATGTTGGTGAACAAGCCCCAGCAGATATTGAAAATTGGACCCAAGATCCAGACGTTTTAGATACTTGGTTTTCAAGTGCTTTATGGCCATTTTCAACAATGGGTTGGCCAGATGAAAAAAGTGCTGACTTTAAGCGTTACTTCCCAACTAATACTTTAGTAACTGGTTATGATATCATCTTCTTTTGGGTTGCGCGGATGATGTTCCAAAGTGTTGAATTCACAAAACGTCGTCCGTTTAAACATGTGTTGATTCATGGTTTAATTCGTGATGAACAAGGTAGAAAGATGAGTAAATCACTAGGCAATGGGATTGATCCAATGGATGTCATCGACAAATACGGTGCCGATGCTTTACGGTGGTTCTTGTCAAATGGTTCAGCACCTGGTCAAGATGTGCGCTTCTCTTATACTAAGATGGATGCTGCTTGGAACTTCATCAATAAGATTTGGAATGCTAGTCGTTTTGTAATCATGAATCTAAGCGAAGACACAACCGGTCAATTACCAGCTAAAGAACAATGGCAATTAGCCGACAAATGGATCTTGGCGCGCTTAAATGAAACGGTTGAACAAGTAACACGCTTATTTGACAACTTTGAATTTGGTGAAGCAGGTCGTGCCTTGTATAACTTCATTTGGAATGATTTTTGTGATTGGTACATTGAAATGGCTAAAGAAAATCTCAATGGTCAAGATCAACAACAAAAACAAAACACGCAAAATATCTTATGCTATGTCTTAGATCAAACTTTACGCTTATTGCATCCAATCATGCCATTTGTGACTGAAAAAATCTGGTTGTCAATGCCACATCAAGGTCAATCTTTAGTAACCGCAGCTTATCCAACCCCAAATGCTGATTTTAGCAATGAAACAGCCAAAGCTGAAATGGAAAACTTAATCGAATTGATCAAAGCAGTACGTAACAGTCGGGCGGAAGTAAATGCGCCAATGTCTTCAGCAATTGAAATCTTAATTAAGACAACTAATCCACAAACTAAAGCGGTGTTTGAGGCTAATAAAGACTATATTGATCGTTTCTGCCATCCAAAACATTTGGAAATTGGTAGCGATGTAACACCACCAGCTTTAGCAATGACCTCAGTGATTACAGGAGCTGAAGTTTATTTACCATTAGCTGATTTAATTGATTTAAATGAAGAAGTTGCTCGTTTACAAAAAGAAGCAGCTAAGCTTGAAAGTGAAGTAGCACGTGGCGAAAAGAAATTAGGCAATGAACGCTTTGTGGCCAATGCACCAGAGCAAGTTGTCGCTAAAGAAAAAGAAAAATTAGCCGGCTATCAAGCTAAATTAGTAGCAACTAACGAACGGATTGCAGCTTTGAAAGCTCAACTTTAAGTAAAAAAAGACTTGTTTTAGTGCTAAAACAAGTCTTTTTTATTACATTAATTTACGTTAATAAGATTTTACGGTAAAATAAGGTTGAAACTATTATTAAAAGGATTTCAAAAAATGGAAATTACAACTTATCAGGATGCCTTAGCCTTTATTCATGGACGACAAAAATTTAAAAAGATTCCAAGTTTAAAGCGAATGCAGCAACTTTTAAAAAGTTTAGGCAATCCCCAAGAAAAACTCAAGTTCATTCATATTACCGGAACAAATGGCAAAGGTTCAACAACCGCTTATACCCGTGATTTGTTATTAAATGCTGGGTTTAGTGTAGGAACTTTTATTTCACCATTTATTACCAAGTTTAATGAGCGTATCATGTTAAATGATGTGATGATTAGTGATGCAGAACTTTTAGCTGAAGTCTTAGAACTTGCGCCTCATGTGGCTAAATTAGATCAACAAGATTTAGGACCAACTGAATTTGAAATTGTTACCGCATTGATGTTTAATTATTTTGCTAAAAAACGCCCCGATTATGTCGTCTTAGAAGTCGGAATTGGTGGTTTATATGATTCAACTAATGTCATTACACCAGCTGTTAGTGTGATTACAACGGTTGCTTTAGATCACGGTGAGCTTTTAGGGACGACCTTAGCTCAAGTTGCCAAACACAAAGCCGGCATTATTAAAAAACAAGTGCCCGTTGTGTTAGGTCAGCTACCAACCGAGGCTTTAGAGGTCATTGAAACGACTGCACAAGCAAAACAAGCTAAAGTTTATGCCTTAGGAACTGATTTTGAAGTTAAGTCTAAAAAGACCAGCGTTTTTTTAGGAGAACAATTCAGTTATCAAGGCTTAGAGCGAAATTTTATTGATTTAAAAACAAGTTTATTAGGGACTTATCAGCCTAAAAATGCGGCTTTAGCCATCACGGCTGTTTTACTTTTGGCTAAGCAAGAAGGCTGGCAGCTCACCAGTCAAATCGTCAAAAACGCCATTGCCAAAACGAAATGGCCTGGTAGAATGGAAGTTGTCAATGACGAACCGTTAATCATTTTAGATGGAGCGCATAATTTAGCGGCGATTGAAGAACTCGATAAAACGCTCAAGCAACATTTTAAAAATTATCATGTACAAATTATTTTTGGGGCCTTAGCAGATAAACAACCACAACAAATGTTGGCTAAATTAGCGCAAGTAAAGCATTGTGAGGTTTATCTAACACCATTTGCTAGTCATCGCCCGACATTTGCGGCTCAAGAATTAGCCCAAAAGTTTAAGATGCAGGCATTTGAAAATTGGCCACAAGCTTTACAACAAGCACTTGATAACTTACAAGGGCAAGATTTAATTTTATTTACAGGATCGTTATATTTTATTTCGGAAGTAAGACAGTATTTTAAAGAAGGAGAATTGTCATGGATGTAGAATTAGTAATTTTTGATATGGATGGAGTTATTTTTGATTCAGAAAAAGTTTATTTCAAATCAAATAGCATTGCAGCCGAACAATTAGGCATGGATTATTCATTTGAATACTACCGTCAATTTATTGGTGGGGGCAATGAAGCAATGTTTGAACAAATGGTTAAAGACTATGGGGATCGTGATTTAATCAGCAAGTTTTTTGAAATTAGTTTTGCTAACATTTATCCAGTAGTTGACCAAGGTGAGTTGAAGTTAAAACCAGGATTTTTAGAATTAACTAAATATCTCGATGAACAAAAGATTGCCTATACGCTAGCTTCAAGCAATGACAAAGACAAAATTGAATATTTCTTAGAAAAAACGGGCTTAGAACATAATTTTCAACATATTATCTGTGCTGATGATGTGCATGAAGCTAAGCCAGATCCAGAAGTCTTTAATGTCGCTTGGGCAAAATCTGGCGCACCAGATAAGCAAAAAACAATTATTATCGAAGACTCAGTAAATGGCATTAAGGCCGCTAATAACGCGGAAATTCCAGTTATTATGGTACCTGATTATCTACAACCAGGTGAATACGAAAGACAACATACTTTAGCTATTTTAGACGATTTACATCAAGTCAAAGATTTTATTGTAAAATAAAAAGTTAAACCTTCCAGTGCGTATTTTATAACTGGGAGGTTTTTTTATGACATTAATTAATGAATATTCTAATGCCTATTTGACAGAACAAATTCAACGTTTTGGTGCACAAAATCTCAGTGACAAAGAATTGTTGTATTATGTTTTAAGTCAAACAACTAATCAAAAACAAGCAAAACAAGGTGTTAATAATTATTTTGCACAGCATACTAACTTAGGACAGTTTAGAGAATTGTTTAAAGGTGAATGGGTGTTGCTTTTTGCTAAGCAAGCGTGTTTTTTAGAAGTGTTAGTGGAGTTTTCAAAACGGATTAATTCGCTACGTCCATTAAATTTAGGGCAAATTTATTCAAGTCAAGAAATTGGTGAACATATGGCTAAAGAATTAGGAAATTTACAACAAGAAGTTTTAGTGTGTCTATATTTGGATACAAAAAATCAAATTTTAGCGCAAGAAACATTGTTTAAAGGAACTTTAAACAGTGCCACGGTTCATCCGCGTGAAATATTTAAAGAAGCTTTGCGTCATGCAGCAGCACGTTTCATGGTTATCCATAATCATCGTGAGACATGTTTGTAGTTGAAAAGACTGCACATATTTATAATATGAACGCTTTAGGTGTTGGATGAAATGATAAAGTAACGTTTTGAAGCATCCGCTTTGAGACTCCGACATGCGAATAGTTAGATGTTTAACTGTTGGTGTGAAACTCGGTAAAGGCGGCTTTTTGTGAGCCGGAAGTCGTAAAAAGTCTAATATGGTGAGGATACAAGTTTGTCGACGAACCACCGACTTAAAGATCTGAGTGGACAAAAAACAACTAGTGGTCAAGTAAAATGATGGTTATGAACGACCATGTGCATTTAAAGGATGTAGGTTAGTTGTTAGGTCAGAGGTGGCACCTAAGTTAGAAATTGAACACCTAAAGTGAACGTGGAAAGCTAGCAACGTGGAGAAAGCATCTTTGATGAAGCGGTTTGAGAAAAATAATAATCTCAATTAATGTTAGTGAGAGCGAAGGCACGAGCAAAGAAGCCTTTTAATCGAGGAAAAGCAACAGCCTTCAGCCGTCAAATGACGGTGGAACGCCGAGTACGGTGAAAGTCGTATGCTCGGTGTGAAGCAGGGGAAAAGTTGGAGTTAACAACAAAAGCTTACCTATTGCTATCAAGTGGAAACGTGACGCCTTCAAAAAATGATCTACTCTTAACTAAGAGATTAGCCGAGGCTGGTAAACTTTTAGGGATTGATTTGTTAGATCATTTGATTGTTGGACGCAATAATTATTTAAGCATGAGAGAAGAAAAAATTTTACATTAAGTCGTCTAGAACGCTTGTCGCTCATTTTAAATTATGTTAAACTTTCACAAAAGTGTTAAATTACAAGGGGTGAATGGGTGTTGCTAACTGGTAGTGTTTTGTCGTTTGATAAGCAAAAAGGTTTTGGTTTTATTAAGCCTGATGATCAAAGCGAAAAAGTATTTGTTCATTTTTCAGCAATTCAAAGTTCAGGTTACAAAACTTTAGAAGTCGGTCAGCGAGTAAATTTTGTCTTAGTTGAAGGCAAAAAAGGTCCACAAGTAGCTTTGGTAACTATCGAAGAGCAGTAAAAATAATATTTTCTTAAAAGTTAGACTATAATTTTAACTAAAAGATAAGCTCTAAGTATGGTATAATCTAGATAATGTGAATTTTATGCTTCACTCCTAGTTAGGAAGCATCATGAAGGGATGAAAGACAGTGTTCGGAATCGGGACAAAAAATATCGGAATTGATCTTGGAACTGCAAATACAATCGTTTATGCTGAAGGTAAAGGAATCGTTTTACGTGAACCTTCAGTTGTAGCTAAAAATACTAAAACAGGTGAAATAGTTTCTGTTGGTTCAGAAGCACGTGCCATGATTGGACGTACTCCAGCTAGTATTGTAGCAATTCGTCCAATGAAAGATGGCGTAATTGCTGATTATGATACAACAGTGGCAATGATGAAATATTATATTCAAAAAGCTTTGGGTGGTAAAAGTGGCAAGCCATACGTGATGGTTTGTGTACCAAGTGGTGTTACTGAAGTTGAAAAACGTGCTGTAATCGATGCTACACGTGTAGCTGGAGCTCGTGATGCTTATGTGATTGAAGAACCATTTGCTGCTGCAATTGGTGCAGGGCTACCAGTTATGGACCCAACAGGTAGTATGGTTGTTGATATCGGTGGCGGAACTACGGATGTTGCAACGATTTCTTTAGGTGGGATCGTTTCTAGTCGTTCAATTCGTATGGCTGGAGATAAGATTGATGATGCTATCATTTATTATGTGCGTAAGAATTACAATTTATTGATTGGTGAAAGAACAGCTGAGCAACTTAAGATGGATGTTGCTTCTGCTTCAGTGGAAGCTGCACGTGGATTAGATAGCCAAACTATTCGTGGTCGTGATTTGGTAACTGGTTTACCAAAGACTATTGAAATTAAGGCTGAAGATGTTGCCGAAGCTATCCAAGAAGTTGTTGAAGAAATTATCACAGCTATTAAAGAAACTTTGGAAGAAACATCACCAGAAATCGCAGCTGATGTTATCGATCACGGAATTGTTTTGACTGGTGGTGGAGCACAATTGCGTCATTTGCCAGATGTTATCTCAGAAGCAACTAAAGTTCCTGTTTTTGTAGCGACTGAACCATTAGATTGTGTTGCTGTTGGTACGGGTGAATCTTTAAAGAGCATCGAAGTTATGAAGAAAAAATAGACGATTGAAGTCATTTTAGTTAGGAGGTTGGAGCTTAGTCGTCCAACCTCTTAATTTTTTTGTAAGGTAACTTAAAAAAATGAGTCATAATTAACGTTATGCTATAATTTATAAAGTGATTGTTTTTACACGGCATAAATAATAAAAAAATGATATTATATTAATATGAGAAAGGAAAAAGCTAGGAGTAATTGAAGACTAGCTAGGAGTTTATTAAGATGCAAAAATCTTTTTTTAATAAGAAACTCGTAATCATCTTGATTGCAATTACAATTAGTTTTTTGATGATTGCCTTTTCGATTTCAGTGCGTAACAATCGTTCGATGCCTACCTTTGTACAACAGTTTGGAAATGAGGCTGCCGGTTTAGTAGAACGAGTAGTAAATGCCCCAATTGCAGCGGTTAGTTCAGCTGGAAAATCTTTTAGTGATTTGATTAACACTTATCAAGAAAATCAAGATTTAAAAAAGCAAGTTGATAATTTAGCTGCTCAAAAGGTTGAAAATCAAACGTTACGTGAAGAAAACAAGGCATTAAAACAACAATTAAAGTTAAATAAGTCTTTAACTGATTACGATAAAATCAGTGCATATGTTATTTCGCGTTCACCTTCGACTTGGCAAAATCAAGTTGTGATTAATAAGGGTTCTTTAGCAGGTGTGACTAAAAATGCTGCGGTACTATCACGAAGAGGATTGATTGGACGTGTCACAGAAGTCAACCAAACTAATAGTAAAGTTGAATTGATTACAACGCAAAATGATTCGGCTAATAGATTTGCAGTTCAATTGGTGAATGCCAAAGATAATGTTGTTAATGGATTGATTACCGGTTATGATGCCGATAACAATTTGTTAATAATGGGACAGGTAACCTTAAAAGAAGAAATCAAAAAAGGAACAAAAGTAATCACTTCTGGTATGGGAGGGAATACTCCTAAAGGTTTATTAATTGGAACCGTTGAAAAGGTGGCAGACAACGATTATGGCTTGCCATCAAAAATTTATATTAAACCCGCAGCTAATATTACTGATTTGGGTGTGGTAACGGTGGCCAAGAGAACTGATTAAAGGACGTGAAGTGATGCAAGCGATAGCTAAGAAGCGCTATATTTTTATTAGCGGAATGTTCATTTTTTTATTGCTCGATGGCTCGCTTAGCTATAATTTTTCAAAATGGATGTTTACTGCGACATCGAGTATGGAGAGTCGATTATTATTATTGTGGTTAATTTTAGCATTGTGTTATTTAGATTACGATAAGATTTTATGGTGGGCGTTTGTTGCAGGGATATTTTACGATTTATATTACAGCGGTATCTTGGGAATATTTACGTTTTTATTTCCATTGATGGTGTATTTAAATCGGGAAACCTTTAACTTTTTTTCACCGACATTTATGTTGGTCTTTTCGATCTATTTAATCGATGTAACTTTATTGACAACTTTATCTTATTGGATTAATTCGTTAATTGGATTGGCAAATGTTTCTGCAACTGATTTTATTGCACGAACATTAGGGCCAACATTAGCTTATAATATGTTTTTCTTTGTGGTTTTGTATGTGCCATTGAGAAAACTTTTTGAAAAATTCGCATGAGTTTAATTTAAAGGAGTTGTTAGCATGACAGCGGTTGTCTTAAAGGGGTTTAAAAATGGTTATGCATTAATTATTAAATCAGAAGCAAGCTTTGAACAAGTACTAGTAGAATTAACCGAGTTATTAAAAAAGCTACATGACGATACTAAGTCAACTAAACCAGTGGCATTTAATGTTAATACAAAACAACGCTTATTGACTGCTGAGCAAAAACAACAATTGGAAAAAGTTTTCAGTGTTTATCCACAATTTTCAATTCATAAGATTTTAGCAGATGTAATCACAGTAACCGATGCGCAAGAAATAATGCATAAAAACATGACACATTTTTGTGCAGATGTTATCCGCAATGGTCAAATTAAGACAATTGATGGAGATGTATTATTTTTAGGGTGTGTGCACCAAGGTGGCATCTTACAAGCTAAAGGAAGCATCTTTGTTTTAGGAGATGTTCAAGGAATTTTGCATGCTGGATATAAAGATGATACACGTGCTGTAATTGTTGGTAAAATCAAAGATGCTCAACAAGTTAGAATTGCAGATTTGGTAGATGTTTTAGAAGATGAGACAGTCGTGCAAGATGAAGATAATGTGGTCTATGTTAATGATTTACATGATTTAGCGCATACACAAGTTGTTGAATTAAAGAACTTAAGACCGAAACTATTTGCACAGATGGGAGGTTTTTAATTTATGGGAAGATCAATAGTTATTACATCAGGTAAGGGTGGTGTTGGAAAGACAACTACAGCTGCTAATTTAGGCAGTGCCCTTGCGTTACTTAATAAGAAGGTGTGTTTAATCGATTTAGACATTGGTTTACGTAATTTAGACGTAGCCTTGGGATTGGATAATCGTATTATTTATGATATTGTTGACGTGGTTGAAAAACGAGCAAAGTTACATCAAGCTTTGATTAAAGATAAAAAGTTTGGTGATAAATTATTCTTACTACCGGCAGCACAAAATACTGATAAATCAGCTATTACCCCTGAACAAGTTAAAGAATTAGTTGAGGAGTTAAGACCTGATTTTGATTATATCTTATTAGATTGTCCGGCTGGTATTGAACAAGGGTTTATGAATGCTATTGCAGGAGCAGATGAGGCAATTGTTGTTTCTACACCTGAGGTTTCTGCCGTAAGAGATGCTGATCGAGTAGTTGGATTATTGGAACAGCGCCAACTAGAAAACCCACCAATGTTAGTAATTAGTCGAATTAGAAAGCATATGGTTAATGATGGAGATATGTTAGATATTGATGAAATAACACATCACTTAGCAATTAAATTATTAGGAATTGTTTTTGATGATGATGAAGTAATCAGTTCGGCTAATAAAGGTGAACCGATTGTTTTAAATGAAAATAATCCAGCTGGTCAAGGTTATCGTAATATTGCGCGTCGTCTAGAAGGAGAAACCGTACCGCTAATGTCTATGCAACAACAAGAAACGGGTGGATTTTTCAAAAAAATCAGTGCATGGTTTAAGAAAGCTTAGTTAGTTTATGCCATGCTTAGGTGTGGCATAACTTTTTTTAGGCACCAAAGTGGAAATGTGTGTATATCCATAGTATAATCGCACTAGAATAATGACTAGGTGGTGGATGAAGTGGACGCAATTTCAAGCGTGATTGTGGCAATTATTGTTATTAACACTTTTTTAGCAGTAATTACGGTTTTTAAAGAAAAAAGAGATATTGCAGCAACATGGGCGTGGCTGTTAGTCTTAAACTTATTACCAATTTTTGGATTCATTTTATATTTATTTGCCGGTAAAAAAATCTCTAAAGAAAAAATCTTTGATTTGAAGGCACAAACTAAACTAGGAATCGATCAACTTGTTGATTTACAAAAAGAACAATGGAATCGCCAAGAGCTGTTACCTAGTGATTTATTAACAAATGAGGCTAGACAAGCTGCACATTTATTTTTAGAATGTGATCAAGCTATTTTTACAAAAAATAATTCGTTGCAAATTTTTACTGATGGTAAAGAGAAATTTGCAGCACTTTTTGAAGATATGCGCAAGGCAACCAATCATATTCATATTGAATACTATTCAATCTTTAGTGATGAGATCGGTACGCAATTTTTAAAAGAACTAGAAGATGCAGCCAAGCGTGGTGTAGAAGTACGTGTAATTTATGATAGCATGGGATCTAGAGGGCAACGACATAACTTTTTTAAGAATTTAGAAAAATTAGGAGGACAAGCTGAACCATTCTTTGGCTCCAAGCGAGCACCGATTCATAGTCCTCGTATCAATTATCGTGATCACCGTAAAATCGTGGTTATCGATGGTAAGATTAGTTATATTGGTGGATTTAATGTTGGAGATCAATATTTAGGAAAATCAAAGAAGTTTGGCTACTGGCGTGATACACATGTCAGAATAGACGGTAATGCTACCGTTGCCTTACAATCTCGTTTCTTTATGGATTGGAATGCAACAATCAAAAATAGCAATGGTGGCAAAAAAGTAGAATATAGTGACAATTATTTTCCACTACGGCATGAATCAACAGCAGGTTCGACTGGTATTCAAATTGTTTCTTCTGGACCTGATAGTGAAACCGAGGCTATTAAATTAGGTTATTTAAAATTAATCAGTAGTGCTAATGAATATATCTATATTCAAACACCATACTTAATTCCTGACGATTCTGTATTAGAAGCTTTAAGTTTAGCTGCTTTGTCAGGTGTCAAGGTTAAAATTATGATTCCAAGTATGCCGGATCATATTTTTGTTTATCGAGCTACGCAATATTATGCAAAGAGTTTGCTTGAAAAAGGAATCGAGATTTATCAATACGAAAATGGCTTCCTTCACTGTAAATCATTTGTGATTGATGGTCAGTTGACATCAATTGGTTCAGCTAATATGGATATTCGAAGTTTTAAACTTAATTTTGAAACTAATGCGTTTTGTTATGATCGGCAATTAGCTTATGAATTTACACATATTTTCGAAGAAGATCTTAAAAAATGTCGCCAGTTGACTCCAGAATTTTTTGAAAAACAATCAGCCTGGTTGAAATTTAAGCAATATTTCTCACGCTTATTATCACCAATTTTATAGTTAATCAAACTCATGAGCATTTTAAATGACATGAGTTTTTTAATTTTAGTTAAAAATAGTTAGCAAATTTCAAGAGAAGGTGTATAATAAATTTTGCCTGCGTAAAACATTTGAAACGAGGTTAGACTTTGAGTAAGAAAAAGAAAATTTTACTAATTAGCTTAGTCAGTGTTTTATGTATAATTGTCGTAGGCCTTGGTGCTGGGGCAAATTATTTGGTAAGTTATGCGTTTGGAAATCCATTAAAATCAACTAGAGCGCCTAAGCTAAAAGGAATCGATGCTCAATCGATTAGTTGGTTGAAAAAACAAGATCAAGAAGTTTGGCATCAAAGAGCTGTTGGAACCGATTTGGATTTGGTGGCTTATTATTTGCCGGCTAAAACAAAAACTAATAAAACGATTGTTGTTGCACATGGTTATCAAGGAAGTCATTGGAATATGGCTTCTTATATCAAGATGTTTCATGAATTAGGCTATAATGTCTTAGCTCCAGATGATCGTGGAAGTGGTGCAAGTCAAGGAAAGTATATTCATTTTGGCTGGGATGATCGTTTAGATTATATCAAGTGGGTTAAGCAAGTAATTGCTAAAGATGGTCAGGATTCAAGAATTGGTTTGTTTGGTGTCAGCATGGGAGGCGCTACTGTCATGATGATGAGTGGCGAAAAATTGCCAAGTCAAGTTAAAGCGATTATTGAAGATTGTGGTTATTCCAAGACAGAAGATGAACTAGCTTATCAATTAAAGGCGCAGTTTGGTTTGCCTAAAGAACCGTTGATTACGCTTGCTAATTGGATTGCTAAAGCGCGTGTAGGTTTTGACTTTAAAGAAGCTGACTCGCTTAAGCAACTTCAAAAAAACAAGTTACCAATCTTTTTTATTCACGGTGATAAAGATGATTTTGTTCCAACAAAGATGGTATATCAAAGTTATCGGGCAACTACAGCTCCAAAGCAAATTTGGATAACGAAAAATACGACTCATGCCAAGTCGTATATCAATTATCCTAAGCAATATCAAGAAAAAGTCAAAACGTTCTTAGATAAATATATGAACTAGTTTTGATTAATGACCTTAACTTCGAAACGGACGGCTTGTCCGTTTTTTTATTTAAATAAAAAATGATATTTGAGTTTAAAGTGATTTCACGGTATAATCATTTTTGTAGTTAAATAAATGTTACCAGCACTAGGGGAGCCATTGGCTGAGAGTGAAATTTAATTTCAGACCCTTTGAACCTGTTCGTTAGTACGAGCGTAGGAAAGTGTTGCTTATTTATGCACTTCTTAGTGTCTGGCAACGTAGACATTAGGAGGTTTTTTTATGCAAAGAACAACTACAACTAATAAGAGATTAAAGGTGATGCTTGAAGCGGCCTTGATGGCGGCATTAGCTACGATTTTATCGGTAGTCGTACCATCGATTGCTAGTTTCGATATAGCTTTAGGGATTATTCCCATAGTTATTTACAGCTTACGACGTGGTTTAAAGGCTGGGGTGCTAGCTGGCTTTTTATGGGGGTTATTGCCAATTTTGTTGGGCAAAGCTTCTGTGTTGACCTTATGGCAAGGGTTGTTAGAATATCCAATTGCTAATATGGTAGTTGGCTTAGCGGGCTTATATGCTAATAAAATAAAGCTAGCATTATTAAATAAACAACAAAAAACAGCTTGGTTATATTTATTTTTAGCAATTTTAATTAGTGTAACAGCTAAATATTTGATTCACTTTTATGCTGGAATTGTTTATTGGGGAAAGTATGCTCAATGGGGCTTAGGACCAATTTTATATTCGTTGGTGATAAATGGTGGAAGCTTAGTGATTAATTTAGTTTTAACTAGTATAGTTTCTTTTGCTATTGTTTCGCGCATGCCAGCATTAATTTCGTTGCAAGATTAAAAAACAGGATTTACACTAAATGTAAATCCTGTTTTTTAATGCTGTTATCCTAAAAAGGAACCAACAGCTCCTAAAACTAAGGCGCTTAAGGTGAAGATTAACATCAACCAAACAACGACCATTGTTATTTTTTGGAAAGTCGAACGCTTTTTTTTCAAAATAATTCACCCTTTATCATTTATACAGTTTACTATAATTCAAACATTATTCTCTGTCAAATTAAGATATTTATGATAATAAATTAAATTGCTATTAGTAAATTAAACAATTATAATAAAAAAAACGATGTTTTTTTAATCAGTCGTTAAAAGAACCAATGCAAGGGAGTTTTTCTATGAAAATAATGGTGCAAAAATTTGGTGGAACTTCAGTTCAAGATGCTGATTCACGAAAAAAAGCGATGAAACATGTAGCATATTCGTTGAAAAATGGCTACAAAGTAGTAGTTGTTGTATCGGCAATTGGGCGTAAAGGTGCACCTTATGCAACTGATTCTTTGCTGGCTTTAGTTGGGGGAACAGATACACATTTAAATAAGCGTGAGTTAGATATGGTGGTATCTGTAGGTGAAATCATTTCGACGGCAGTTTTTGCTGAAATGTTAAATGCAAATGGAATTAAAGCAACAGCTTTAACGGGACCAGATGCAGGAATTAAGACGAATAACGATTATCAAAATGCGAAAGTTTTAGATGTTCAAACGGTAAATATTTTAAAAGCATTTGAAAATAATGATGTTGTCGTTGTAGCAGGTTTTCAAGGCTTATCAAAAGAAGGGCATATTACTACCTTAGGACGCGGGGGTTCAGACACCTCAGCAGCATTATTAGGTGTTGCTTTAGGTGCTGAAAGAGTTGATATTTTCACCGATGTATCTGGAATGATGACTGGTGATCCGCGTCTTGTTAAAAAAGCACGTTTTATTGAAAGTGTTAGTTATGAAGAAGTCGCTAATATGGCTCATGAAGGAGCTAAAGTAATTCATCCACGAGCAGTAGAAGTCGCTTATCAAGAAAACTTGCCTTTACGTATTCGTTCTACTTGGGATGATGTAACAGAAATGGGGACTTTAGTTTCTAACCGTAAATTAGCATTACGCCATTATCGTTCGGTGACCGGTGTTGCACATCAAGTTGGTTTAATGCAATTTACTATTTTTTCCAAAGATTGCGATGCACAAACCGTATTTGATTTGTTAGCAGAAAATAATCTAAGTGTAGACTTTATTAATATTGATTTAGAAAAAGTCGTATTTAACTTAGATCAAGAGCAAGGGCTAGTTGCACAAAAATTGTTGCAGTCACAAAATATTGCTGTGCAAATTATTGCAGATTGTGTTAAAGTTTCAATTATCGGGGCAGGAATGTTAGGAACCCCAGGGATTACTGCTAAGATGGTACGAGCTTTGACAAAACATCAAATTCAAATTTTGCAAACAACGGATAGTGATACTACAATTTGGGTTTTGGTGCATGGTAAAGATTTAACAGCAGCAGTTAATACTTTACATGATGTCTTTTTATTAGACGAAGAATAATGAAATAGGTGAAACAATGTTGATGGAATGGTATATACAACTAGCAATTATCTTTGTTTGCTGGCTAATATTAGATTTGATTTGGAAGAAATTAAAGATAAAAAAATTACGCGTAATTGATTTGTTAACACCATTGATTTTAGTGGCGCTTCATTTTTTGTCAGTGCAACTAATGGGATTATCAGTAATACCATTTATTATTTTTGGTTTAGCAGTTTTTGGTGTATTAAAAACTGTTTTACATGCTTATTTAGAGGGTGAAATTTTATATAGTTCCTTTTTATTAGGCTTTTGGCGTGTAGTTGATTTAGTTGCTTTAAGTAGTTATATTGTATTGTTGATTTTTCAATTGTGTATGCTTCTCAACATTGTCTAAACAAAGAAGCGATATCTGAGCATGATTTGATTGCTAAGATATCGCTTTTTTTTATGTGCTTTTTTAAATTATATAACTTTTTCTAAAATTATATAAAAGGATATTATTTTTTTAGTGGTATATTGTGGTGGAGAGTGGGGGAATATGGTAGTATATAGGGTATAAGTGTAGTTTAGGAGATGATTTCTATGCTCATGGGAGAGTTTCGCCACGCCCTTGATTCTAAAGGACGTTTGATTATACCAGCAAAATTACGTGAAAAACTTGGTGAGCGCTTCGTTTTAACACGAGGGCTCGATGGGTGTTTGTTTGGTTATCCTATGAGTAATTGGGAAATACTCGAAGAAAAACTACAAAAATTGCCTTTAGCAAAAAGAGATGCCAGAACTTTTGTCCGTTTCTTTTATTCGGCTGCAACTGAGTGCGAATATGATAAACAAGGAAGAATTAATATTCCTAAGTCATTACAAGAGCATGCTGCTTTGAGTAAAGCTTGTGTGATTGTTGGAGTTTCTGAACGAATTGAAATTTGGTCACAAGAACGTTGGCAAGAGATTTCGCAAAAGGCAGAAGAAGATTTTGATGAAATTGCAGAAAATATGATTGATTTTGGTTTTTAGAGGAGATTTTTTATGAGTGAGTTTCAACACACTACGGTTCTTTTAAACGAGGCTGTCGATAATTTAAATATTAAACCAGATGGTATTTATGTCGACTGTACCTTAGGTGGCGGTGGACATACTGCTAAAATCTTGAAACAATTGTCTCAAAAAGGACATTTATATTCATTTGATCAAGATCAAGTGGCACTTGCTTATAATCAAGAAAAATTTGCACAAGAAATAGCAAATGGTCGTCTTACCTTAATTAAGAGTAATTTTTGCAATTTGAAAGTACAGTTGGAACAATTAGGTGTTAATCATGTAGATGGAGTTTTGTATGATTTAGGTGTTTCATCACCTCAATTTGATGTAGCAGATCGAGGATTTAGTTATCGCTTTGATGCGACTTTAGATATGCGAATGGATCAAAGTCAATCTTTAAATGCAAGAGTTATTGTTAATGAATGGCCCTATGAAGATTTAGTACGGATTTTCTTTCGTTATGGGGAAGAAAAATTTGCTAAATCAATAGCTAGAAGGATTGAACAAACAAGACAAAGTGAAGCAATCGAAACTACGGGACAGTTAGTCGAGTTAATAAAAGCTGCAATTCCAGCTAAGGTACGTCGTAAGAGTGGACATCCGGCAAAAAAAGTCTTTCAAGCAATTCGAATTGCTGTTAACGATGAATTAAAAGTCTTAGAACAATCACTTGAACAAGCATTAGAGATTTTAAACATAGATGGAAGAATTAGTGTGATTACTTTCCAATCTTTAGAAGATCGTTTGGTAAAATCTATGTTTAAAGAAAAGACAAGCTTACCTTCACTTCCTAATGGTTTACCGATTATTCCTGAAGAGCACCAACCCGATTTTAGGTTGGTAACGCGCAAGCCAATATTACCAACAAAAGAGGAAATAATACAAAATAAACGCGCACATTCGGCGAAATTACGTGTAATCGAGAAAATCAAATAAAGGATGTGGAAGTTATGCCAGCAACAGCAAGAAAATTAAATGTAGTTACGCCCAATCGGAAAGTCGATGTTAATCAACCGCAAACGCTAGCCCCTGGATATAGCGTTAATCCGTACATAAAGAAAACAAGAGCATTAATTATTAAAACAGCTCTTTGCTTAGCGTTTTTAGCAATCGTTATAGTTACATTCAATGCTAGATTAGCAACAGCTCAAATGCAGTTGCAAAAAGTTACCCAAAATGTCTCGCAAATCAATAATAGTAATGAAAGTAAAAAACAAGAGATAAGTGAATTATCGAGTCGTTCACGATTGGATAAAATTGCTAAAAAAGCGGGATTAACAATAGATGAACAAAAGGTAAGGAATGTTACTAAATGAAAATGGATAAACGGACGATGAATCAAAAAAAGCAAAAAAGTAATCGGAAATTATTTGGGATTATTTTATTTTTTGCAACATTAGTGTTTTTCACGGTTTTTATCGGCCGTTTTTTTTATGTTGCATTAGGTCATAATGTTTCAGGGATAAATCTTATCAAAAGTGCCCAAAGCATTTATGAACGGGCAACAACTATTAAAGCTAAACGTGGAACGATTTATACTGCAGATAAACAAGTAATTGCAGAAGATACCGAAACATATACGGTTTATGTAGTGCTTTCTAAAAATGCTGCTCCTAATTATTTAAAACCACAGCAAAAACCAGAGGCTGCTGAAATTTTGAGTAAAGCTTTGAATATGAGCTATGGTAAAGTTATTAAAATTTTGAATCCGGATAATCAAGAATTATATCAGGTAGAATTTAATGGTACTTCAATTTCACGCGAAACAAAGCAAATTATTGAAAAACAAATGGCTAAAAAAAATATCAAAGGTATTAATTTTACGGCCTCAGTTGCACGTTTATACCCTAATGGAGTTTTTGCCTCACATTTAATTGGGGTTGTTAAAAAAGATGAAAGTGATTCAGATAAGATGCTTGGAATCATGGGGTTAGAAAAGGTCTTTGATAAACAATTATCAGGTCAAGATGGGATTAAGACAGCTTCAACCGATGTTTATGGTATAGCAAATCCAAATACCAAAGTTAAATCGCGTAAAGTCAAAGATGGAGATGATATTTATACAACATTAGATTCGCGTTTACAGACGTATTTAGAGACACTTTTAAGTAAAGCCCAAGAAAATTATCATCCTAAAAATATCAATGCAGTCTTGATGAATGCCAAAACTGGTGAAATTTTAGCTGCCAGTCAACGGCCAACCTTTAATGCGCAAACACGCGAAGGTATCAATGATCAATGGGCTAACACGTTATTTGAAGATACTTACGAACCAGGATCAACAATGAAAGTTTTTACGATGGCAGCTGCAATTGAAAGTGGGATATATAACCCAAATGCAACATATAAGTCAGGAACTTATCGAATTGATGGTATTCCAATTAATGACTGGGCAAGGAATTGGGGAACTTTAACATATCGTCAAGGTTTTATTCGTTCATCTAATGTTGGAATGGCCTATTTAGAACAACAAATGGGTGCTAAGACGTGGGAAAAGTATATTAAACGTTTTGGTTTTTTAAAAAGTACAAATAGTGGCTTAGGAAAAGAAGCAAGTGGTTCAATTAGTTTTAAATATCCTATTGAACAAGCAAACACTGCTTTTGGTCAAGGAATTGATGTGACAGTTTTACAGATGATGCAAGGGTTTAGTGCTATTGCTAATGGTGGGACAATGGTTAAACCGCGGTTGGTTGATAAGATTGTCGATCCAGATACCGATGATGTGGTTTATCAGTCTAAAAAAGAAGTAGTTGGTCATCCTGTATCAAAAGAAACGACAACACAGGTAATAGATATGATGCGTGATGTTGTTAATGATCCAAATGGGACTGGCTCTCCTTATAAAATGCAAGGTTATGATATTGCAGTAAAGACTGGTACGGCCCAAATTGCTAATGAATCTGGTAATGGTTATTTAACAGGTGAGAAAAATTATATTTTTTCTGTCGTAGGATTGGCACCTGCATCTAACCCAAAATATATTTTGTATGTTACAATGAAACAACCTAAGAGTTTAGGGACAGGTAATACAATTATTCTTTCGAGCATTTTTAATCCATTGATGAAACGGACTCTAGATCAGGATGAAGAAAGTATCAATGGAGCACAAACTATTACTGTTAAAAACGTGGTAGGTCAAAGTATAGAAACTGCTAAGGTACAGTTACAAGAAACTGGAGCTAATGTAGTAGTTGTAGGTAATGGTAGTGTGGTTAAAAAGCAAACCGATGTTAAAGAAACTTTATTAAAAGGACAAAGAGTGATTTTATTGACCAATGGTACTAAATTGATGCCAGATATTAGTGGTTGGTCGCGTAGTGATATTACCAAATTGGCTTATCTTTTAGGGGTAAAGGTTAGTTTTACAGGTTCAGGATATGCTACAAGTCAAAGTATTGTAGCTGGAACAGATGTAACTAATTTAAAGACTTTAGATGTAAAATTAAACTAAGTTTGTATTTAGTTGAAATAAAGGAGCAATTTTTTTAATGAGTACGATTCAAATCTTAATACCATTAATTAGTAGCTTAATTGTAACGGTATTATTTTTACCGTTGTTTATCGATTATGCACATAAAAAAAAGCAAGGTCAAATGATTAGAGAAGAAGGCCCAAGTTGGCATGAAAAAAAATCAGGAACACCAACTATGGGAGGTTTTGTTTTTAATTTGGCTATTTTGTTTACCGGGTTATGGTATCCATTATGGCAAAAAGAATTAACAGCAACACTGTTGGTATTAGATTTTATTTTGGTTTTATATGGCTTTTTAGGCTTTTTTGATGATTCTATCAAATTGTGGAAGAAGCAAAATGAAGGCTTAAAAGCTTGGCAAAAATTATTGGGTCAAATTATTGGTGGTGTAATCTTTTTGATTGTTTATGTTCATAATAAAATGCCAATGGCACTA
The DNA here is from genome assembly GCA_905204935.1 of uncultured Lactobacillus sp. GTDB lineage: Bacteria > Bacillota > Bacilli > Lactobacillales > Lactobacillaceae > Ligilactobacillus. Next base: position 12,081 of record CAJLBJ010000005.1, on the reverse strand, counting down.
CATTTTTTTGGATATGAACTCAATATAGGTTGGTTATATGCAGCTTTTGTTTTATTTTGGTTAGTTGGATTTTCTAATGCGGTTAATTTAACCGATGGTATTGATGGTTTAGTAGCAGGACAATCAATTATTGCTTTTGGAGCATATGCGGTTATTGCTTATGTGCAAAAACAAATTGATGTTTTAATCTTTTGTTTAGCAGTGATTGGAGCAATGATTGCCTTTTTAGGATTTAACCATAAGCCAGCTAAGGTATTCATGGGAGATATGGGATCGTTGGCTTTAGGTGGAGCTTTAGCGGCGGTCTCGATTATGTTAGGCCATGAATTATCCTTATTATTTATTGGAATAATTTTTGTTTGTGAAACAGCAAGTGTTATGTTACAAGTTACGTCATTTAAATTGACGGGCAAGCGTATCTTTAAAATGAGTCCGATACATCATCATTTTGAATTGTGTGGTTGGAGTGAATGGCGCATTGATTTAACATTTTGGTTAGTTGGATTGATTTTTGCAATTGTTAGTGTGTATATTATTATTTAGTAATTTATGTAAGGAAGTCCTGTTATTATGAAAATGATTAGTGATTATCAAGCAAAAAAAGTTTTAGTAGTCGGCTTAGGGAAAAGTGGTTTTAGTGTAGCCAAGCTGTTGGTTAAGTTAGGGGCTAAAGTTACCCTTAATGATAAAAAAACTGTAAATGATCAAGATACATTGGCACAATTAAAGCAGCTAGGAATCAAGGTTATTACTGGAAGTCATCCGTTGGAATTATTAGATGAAAATCAAATAGTTGTTAAAAATCCCGGAATTCCTTATAGTAATGAGTTAATTCAAGCTGCTCAAGCAAAGGGATTGCCGATTATCACAGAACCCGAAGTAGCTACAAAAGTACTAGAAGCTTCGCTAATAGGAGTTACAGGTTCTAACGGTAAAACAACTACGACAACATTAATTAGCCTGATGTTAAATGCGGGATTTCCTACTAAAAAAGCTTATGTTGCAGGAAATATTGGGATTCCATTGGCAGATGTTGCAAGCCAAGCTACTGTAGATGATACGGTAGTTGCAGAACTATCAAGTTTTCAATTATTAGGTATGCAAACTGTACATCCAAAAGTTGCAGTTTTAACTAATATTTATGAGGCGCATATTGATTATCATGGTTCGCGTCAAGCATATGTTGAAGCAAAGTTACGCTTGATTCAAAATCAAACTTCAAGTGATTATTTTGTTGTTAACTGGGATGAAATTGAATGGCAAGAATTGAGTAAAAAAGCCGTTAGCAAGGTTGTACCATTTTCACGTAAAAATCTAACACAAGCTGGTGCATATCAAAAAGATGGAGCATTATACTTTAAAGACGAAAAGATTATAGATGTTACTGATATCAAACTTCCAGGAACACATAATATTGAAAATGCTTTAGCTGCTATTTGTGTAGCGAAGATTTTTGGTGTAAAAACCGCAGCAATTTGTGAAGTGTTGGCAACCTTTGGTGGCGTTAGACACCGCACACAGTATGTAACGACAATTAATGAACGCAAATTTTACAATGATTCAAAAGCAACTAATATGCCTGCTACACAAAAGGCCTTAAGTGGTTTTGCTGATAATGTTATCTTATTGGCAGGTGGATTAGATCGTGGTTTTACTTTTGAAAATTTAGTACCTGATTTTAAAGAACATGTCTGTGCTTTAGTAGTTTTTGGGCAGACAGCAAAACTTTTTGCCAAAGCAGGCAAGCAAGCTGGGATAAAAGAGATTGTCGAAGTTAAAGATGCAGTAGCTGCAGTTAAAGTTGGTTATGAGTTAAGTAAGCCTGGAGATGTTATTTTACTTTCACCAGCATGTGCAAGTTGGGATCAATGGCCAACATTTGAGGTGCGGGGCGATAAATACATTGAAGAAATTCAAAAATTAGCCCAAGAAGTCGGAGGAAACTAAGATGAGACTATTAATCTCTGGTGGTGGAACTGGTGGTCATATTTATCCTGCGTTAGCGTTGATTGAAGAAGTTAAAAAAAAGCAACCAGATTCACAAATTTTATATATTGGAACCACTAAAGGTTTGGAAAGTCGAATTGTTCCTAATGCAGGAATCGACTTTAAAACAATCGAAATTCAAGGCTTCAAACGGTCATTATCGTTGCAAAACTTTAAAACAGTTTATTTATTTTTAAAGAGTGTACGGGATGCTAAACAAATTATTCGTGAATTTAAACCAGATGTTGTAGTTGGAACTGGCGGATATGTTTGTGGTTCTGTAGTATATGCAGCTGCTAAATTAGGAGTGGCAACTTTTATTCATGAACAAAATAGTGTAGCTGGGGTAACAAATAAGTTTTTGAGTCGTTATGTTGATAAGATTGGTATTTGTTTTGATGATGTAAGTACAGCTTTTCCAAAACAAAAAGTTGTGTTTACTGGTAATCCACGTGCTCAACAAGTTGTTGGAATTAAGTCTAGTCAAAGATTAAAGGATTATGGATTGCAGGTAGGCAAAAAAACTGTTTTAATTTTTGGTGGTTCAAGAGGAGCTAAAAAAATTAATGAGACTGCGATTCAAACAGCGCCATTGTTTGCTGATAAAGATTATCAAGTTTTATTTGTTACAGGCCAAGTTCATTATCAACAAATAAAAGAAAAATTTGCAAACATACAATTGCCGGATAATTTTGTGATGGTTCCATATATTGATGATATGCCCGAATTGTTGCCAGATATTGATGTAATCGTAGGGCGAGCTGGTGCAACGAGTTTAGCTGAAATAACAGCATTAGGCATTCCAAGCGTCTTAATTCCAAGTCCATATGTAACGCATGATCATCAAACAAGTAATGCTTTGAGCTTGGTTAATAAAAAAGCAGCTTTGATGATTAAAGAAGATCAATTGACTACACAAAGTCTATTTGAGGCACTAGATGACTTGTTAAGTGATGAACAAAAACGCCAAAAAATGGCACAAAATGCTAAAAAAGCTGGAGTTGCAGATGCAAGTGATCGTGTCATAGATGTATTAGAAAATATAATGCACAAGTAGTAGTTTAGTAGAAAGGAGCTAGCTAGATGGTCAAAAAAAATAACCGTAAAAATAATGATTATTATGCTAATCAAGAGCTAACTCCTTGGGAAATTGAACAACAAAAACGCCAAAAAAGGCAACAAAAACAGCAAAAAAAGCAGCGTTTTAAGCCAGAATCAATTAAAATAAATTTACCTAAATTAAAAGAAAGTCGTCAAAAGCGCTTGCGTTTGCGAATGAGTATTTTGTTAGCCGTATTTGGCACTTGTGCGTTAGTCATGTTATTTTTTATTTTACCATTTAGTAGAGTATGTAAAATAATTGTGCAAACCAATGATCCATTTTTGCGCAAAGAAGTAATTCAAGCCAGTGGTTTAAGCTATTATGAGTCTTTATTTGATGTAAAGCCACATACAAAGCAATTAGAGCAAAAAATTACACAACATGTTGGTGAAGTTAAAAGTACAAAGATTTCCTATCAAACAAGTACTGTCATCATTAATGTCAAGACTTATCCGTTGATTGGTTATGTTTTAAAAGATAATCAGTATTATAAATTAACGACTTCTGGCATTCCTGCAACACTTGCGGAAAAAAATATTAGCGGTAATTATCCTGTTTTTTATGGTGGAACAAAAAAACAAATTAAAAAGATGGCCAAGCAACTTTCACATGTTGCTCCCAAAATTATAAATGCTATTTCAGAGGTGCATTTTATTCCGACTAAAGCAGATCCAGGTAAGGTTCATCTTTACATGAATGATGGCAATGAAGTCATTGCAACTACAGCTACTTTTGATGAAAAAATCGGGTATTATCCAGGGATTGCAGAAAGTATGGGATATCAAGGAATCGTTGATTTAGAGGTAGGGGCATATTCTTATCCCTATTCTCAAACAAAATAAGAAAATTTATAATTAAAAGGTCTTAAATTATAGTATTTAGGGCCTTTTTTATGTTAAAATGAAGCGTAGTGTATACAATTGCAATTAAAAGTAAATTAATTAAGTGAAATTTTTAGTGGAAGGATTTGAGTTGATGGAAAATTCTGGAATTTACGTAGGATTGGACATCGGAACAACATCAATAAAAGTCATTATTGCAGAATATGTTAAAAATCAACTGAACATTATAGGTTATGGTAATGCTCGGTCAAATGGTTTGAGACGAGGAGTAATTGTGGACATAGATCAAGCTGTTAGTGCGATTAAGGTTGCAATTAAACAAGCTGAAGAAAAGGCAAGTGTAACGGTTTCTCAAGTGACGGTTGGAGTTCCAGCTAATATGTTACAAATTGAACAATGTAAAGGAATTGTAGCTGTTAATGCTGAAGATGGTAGTTCAAAAGAAATAGACGATGATGATGTGAGAAGGGTTACAGAAGCTGCTTTAGTCCAAAACCTTCCGCCTGAAAGAGATGTCATTGACATTGTGCCAGATGAGTTTATTGTAGATGGTTTCGATGGCATTAAAGATCCACGTGGAATGGTAGGCGTGCGTATGGAAATGCACGGCGTGATGTATACTGGGCCACGGACAATCTTACACAATACAAAAAAATGTATTGAAAAAGCAGGCTTAGTCGTTAAAAATACAGTAGTTGCTCCAATTGCATTATCAGAGATTGCCTTAAATGATGGGGAAAAAGATTTTGGAGCAATCTTAATAGATCTAGGTGGTGGTCAAACAACTGCCGCTGTTGTACATGATCATAAATTAAAATATACTTATGTCGATCAAGAAGGCGGGGATTACGTAACCCGTGACATATCAGTTGTTTTGAATACCTCAATTGAAGATGCAGAAAACCTTAAACGTAATTATGGTTATGCTTTAGCGCAATTAGCCTCTAATGAAGATTTCTTTCCAGTGCAAGTTGTTGGTCAGCAAGAACCAGAAAAGATTACTGAAAGATATTTAGCTGAAATTATTGAAGCACGTATGTATCAAATATTCAGTAAAATGCGTAATGCACTTGAAAAAATCAATGCTTTGCAATTACCTGGTGGAATTATTTTGACCGGAGGGATGGCAGCCTTACCGGGAGTTAAAGAATTAGCCCAAGATGTTTTTGGAGTGAATGTGAAAATTTATGTTCCTCAAGAAATGAATTTACGTATTCCATCCTTTGCGCAGGTTATAGGACTGATTAGTCACATAACCAATCAAAGCGAAATTAATATGGTAGTAAAAGGCATTTTAGATGGACAAGAGGCTCTTGAAGCATCAACAAACATACAGATAATTAATAATGAATCACATAAAGTTTATGAACAAACAACAAAACAAGATGACATGCCAAAAGAAGAAAAAAGTGGATTATTCAGTAAAGTTTTCAATGGCTTTAAAGGCATGTTCAATGATGATGAGTAACTAGGAGGAAATGAAGTATGGAATATTCATTAGATACAACGGCAGGAAGCAATGGTGCAAGAATTAAAGTAATTGGAGTCGGTGGAGCTGGTGGAAATGCCGTTAACCGTATGATTCAAGACGATGTTAAAGGTGTTGAATTTATTGTTGCTAATACCGATGTACAAGCTTTAGAAAGCTCTAAAGCGGAAGTCAAAATTCAATTGGGTCCTAAATTGACCGGTGGTCGTGGTGCTGGGTTCCAACCAGAAGTTGGTAGTAAAGCAGCTTTAGAAAGTGAAGAAGTAATTGCTGAAGCGTTAAAAGATGCTGATATGATTTTTGTTACAGCAGGTATGGGCGGTGGCACTGGTACAGGTGCAGCCCCAATTATCGCGCGTATTGCAAAAGAACAAGGTGCATTAACAGTTGGTGTTGTAACACGTCCATTTACTTTTGAAGGACCAAAGCGTTCAAATTATGCAGCTGAAGGTATCGTACAACTTAAGGAACAAGTTGATACATTAGTTGTTATCTCAAATAATCGTTTATTAGAAATTGTTGATAAAAAGACACCAATGATGCAAGCTTTCCAAGAAGCAGATAATGTTTTACGCCAAGGTGTTCAAGGTATTTCTGATTTAATTACTTCGCCAGGATATGTGAACTTAGATTTTGCCGATGTGAAGACTGTTATGGAAAATCAAGGATCTGCATTAATGGGAATTGGTATTGCAAGTGGCGAAAACCGTGCCGAAGAAGCAACCAAGAAGGCTATTTCATCACCATTATTGGAAGTTTCCATTGCTGGTGCCGAACAAGTCTTGTTAAATATTACTGGTGGTCCAGATTTAAGCTTATATGAAGGACAAATTGCTTCTGACATTGTAGGACAAGCAGCAACTAATGATGTTAATATTATCTTTGGTACTTCGATTAACGAAAACTTGCAAGATGAAATTATTGTTACTGTAATTGCAACAGGAATTGATAAGAAAGAAAAAGCTGCTAAGTTGATGACCAACAGTCAAGCTAATTTGAAAAAAGATCCTTTGAGTGATTGGGATTTAACACGCGAGTTAAGTGGCGAGCGTAATGTTAATCAAATGAAACGCGACAATGATTTTAAAGATATTGAAAAGAAAGATTTCAATGTCTTTGGAACAGATTTTGCTCAGACAAATACAGATGATAATTTAGATGTGCCACCATTTTTACGTCATCGTAATAAATAAAATTAAAAATAGGGAGGAAATTGACAATGGCGGTTAAAGAAAAATTTTTCAATTTTTTTCATGGTGATGATGATTATGAAGAGTATGTGGATTATCAAGAAACAGACACTTCCCTTAGTGAAACCAAACCGCAAGCAACTCCCAAAGAAACAAAGGTGATGTCTTTGGTTAATAAGAATAATGGTGAAAAAAAGATTATGATTTTTGAACCACGAGTTTTCTCGGATGTTAAAGCGATTGCGACACGTTTGTTAAATGGACAAGCTGCAGTTGTCAATTTCCAAAGAATGGATGATCAACAAGCTCATCGTGTTGTTGATTTTTTATCGGGTGTTGTTTTGGCGGTAGATGGTAAGATTCAACGGATTGGAGAACAAATTTTTTTGTGTACTCCAAATGATTATGTTGTCGAAGGTGACATGGCAGATAATTCGTTGATAGATATTTAAAAGAGTAGGAGCATTTAGGTGATATTTTTAATTCGGTTAATCAATATATTCTTTGAAGTTTATGAGATGGCGATTCTGGTTTATGTTTTGATGTCATGGTTTCCAGGTGCATATCAAACCAAGGTTGGTCAGTTGTTGACGCGCGTATGTCAACCTTACTTGAATATTTTTCGTTTTATACCACCGATATTGGGTGTAAGTTTTGCCCCGTTGGTTGCTTTGATTTTCCTAGAATTTGTTAAACAAGGTTTATACGCTATTTTATTTGGCTTTTAGGTGAAAAATGATGGATAATTCTGCAATTTATCAGCATTTTCGTCCTGAAGAGCGTCCATTGATAGATAATTTAGCTACTTTGATAGCACAAGCTGAAAATGAATATCGTCCAATTTTGACACATTTTTTAGATCCTAGACAGTGTTATATTGCGAACACTTTAGTTAAACGCAATGGTGGAGTTAAAATTAGTGAGCAGGGAGCTTATCCAGATGCCCAACGCAAACGATTAATATTTTATCCACCGTATTATGAGGTGCAAGCTAGTGACTTTGAGATAGCTATATTAGAAATTAATTATCCGGTTAAATTTGCAACGCTTAAACATAATCAGGTTTTAGGAACTTTATTAAATAGTGGTTTGAATCGAGAAGTATTCGGTGATATCATTCATAATCAGCAACGTTGGCAAGTTGTAGTGCAAGCAAATGTCGCAATGTATTTGATAAATGAAGTTCAAAAAATTGGAGCCATCAAAGTTAATCTACAACAAACACAAGACGTTTTACAAGCAACGCAGATTGATTGGCAAAAAGAGCAAGAAACAGTTAGTTCTTTACGTGTCGATAACGTGATAGCTGAGTTGTATCATATCTCACGTAAACATGCTAAAGAATTGATTTTGGCTAAAAAAGTTCAACTCAATTGGATGACTTTACCACGTGTTGATTACGAGTTAGCACAGTATGATTTGATATCTGTACGTGGCTATGGAAGAATTCAAATAGATGAAGTATTAGGCATGTCTAAGAAAGGCAAAATTAAGTTAGAAGTTTCAATTTTAAGAAAAAAATGATGAAATATCATCATACATAGGAGGTGTTGGGGAAATGACATTGACCCCATTAGATATTCATAATAAGGAATTTCATGTGAAGTTGCGCGGATATGATCAAGACGAAGTTAATGATTTTTTAGATCAAATTATCAAAGACTATGAGTTAGTGCTAAAAGAAAATGATAAATTAACAGGCAGTCTAGAACAAAGTCAAGAAAAATTGAAATATTTCAATGATTTAAAAGATTCATTAAATCAATCGATTATTGTGGCTCAAGAAGCTGCTGATAAGGTTAAGGCTAATTCTCAACGCGAAGCTGAAATTATCAATCGTGAAGCACAAAAACAAGGACAAGATATTATCGACCAGGCTAATGAAAAAGCACGACATATCATTGAAGAAGCTTCGCAAAAGGCTCAACGCTTAGCTTTAGAGACTGATGATTTACGTAAACAAGCACGGATTTTCCGTCAGAAACTACAAGTGATGATGGAATCTCAATTAGAAGTTGTTAAAGGCAGCGAATGGGATGAGATATTGAAACAAGGCGAAACAAGTAGCTATGAAGAAATTCAAGAAGCGATTCGTCTTAGTGAAGACCTTGACAAAGCTAGTGCTAAAGAAGTACAATCTATTTCAAATAGTGATGATGCAGTACTTACCGAAGATTTTGCTGTGGAACAAGCAAGTGAATCTGAAACTGTTGTGATTTTCCCTGACAGTACAGAAACTGCAAAACCACAACAGTTTGGTGAAGATATCATCATTGATGATGAAAAATAAAATTCAGAAGAACACGAATTTTTAGGTACAAACCAAGCGAGTCGGAGAATGGTGTAAGTCCGATGTTTTAGGCCTACTGATTTATCATCTTCGTTATGTTGGACTGAATTATAGTAGGTTCAATCGGCTCATTACCGTTACAAAATGACTTGAGAATGATTTTTAATCAAAAATTGGGTGGTACCACGATAGCCTCGTCCCTTGTTGGACGGGGCTTTTTCATTGTCAATCAAATATTTTTAAGGAGTTATGCCATGAGGATCAAAGATACTTTAAACTTAGGTAAGACTAAGTTTCCAATGCGCGGCAATTTGCCAGTCAAAGAAGTACAACGCCAACAAGAATGGGAAGAACAACAAGTTTATGGACGGCGTCAAAAATTAAATGCAGATAAACCAACATTTGTTTTACATGATGGCCCTCCATATGCGAATGGTAACATTCATATGGGACATGCGATGAATAAGATTTCTAAAGATTTCATCGTACGTGCAAAATCAATGATGGGCTTTAGAGCTCCATATGTTCCTGGATGGGATACACACGGCTTACCAATTGAACAACAATTAAAAAAAGCTGGTGTTAATAGAAAGACGATGTCTACGGCTGAATTTCGTGAAAAATGTCGTGAATATGCATTAGAACAAGTTGATAAACAACGGACTGATTTTAAGCGTTTAGGGGTTGCTGGTGAATGGGAAAATCCATATTTGACCTTGCATCCAGAATTTGAAGCCCAACAAATTAGAGTATTTGGAAAAATGGTAGAACGTGGCTTAATTTACAAAGGTAAAAAGCCAGTTTTTTGGTCATGGTCATCTGAATCAGCATTAGCTGAAGCTGAAGTTGAATATCATGATGTAACTTCACCATCTGCATTTTACGCTGAAAAAGTTTTCGATGGTAAAGGATTGTTAGATGCAAACACATATTTTGTTGTTTGGACGACAACACCATGGACAATTCCAGCTTCTGAAGGGATTACAATTGATGCTAACTTTGAATATGCTGTTGTTAAACCACAAAATGATGAACGCAAATTCATCTTGGCTGCTGAATTAGTCAATAAAAATGCAGAACTTTTTGGTTGGGAAGCATTTGAAATTGTTGAAACCTTCAAGGGTGCACAATTAGAAAAGATGACAGCACAGCATCCGTTTTATCCAGAACGTGAATTATTAGTGATGCTTGGAGACTTTGTAACACTTGATTCTGGGACTGGTTTAGTTCATACGGCACCTGGTTTTGGTGAAGATGACTTTAACGTTGGGACTAAATATGGTCTAGATATTTATGTACCAGTCGATGATCGTGGTTACATGACAGAAGACACAGGTGCAGATTTTGCTGGGGTATTTTACGAAGATGCTAATGCAGTTTCTTTAAAGAAATTACAAGAAGCAGGTTTATTATTAAAACAAATGGATTATGAACATAGTTATCCATTTGATTGGCGTACTAAAAAACCTATCATCTTTAGAGCTACCCCACAATGGTTTGCTTCTGTTGATAAGATTAGAGAAAATATTTTATCCGCTATTAATGAAGTTAAGTTCTTCCCAGAATGGGGTCAAAAACGTTTGTATAACATGATTCGTGACCGTGGTGACTGGGTAATTTCACGTCAACGTGTTTGGGGTGTGCCATTACCAATTTTTTATGCCGAAGATGGTACAGCTATCATGACTAAAGAAACAATTGAACATGTGGCTCAATTAGTTGAAGAACATGGCTCAAATATTTGGTTCCAAAAAGAAGCTAAAGAATTATTACCAGCTGGTTTTACGAGTGAACATTCACCTAATGGTATCTTTACTAAAGAAATGGATATTATGGATGTATGGTTTGATTCTGGTTCATCACATCAAGGTGTGTGCGCACAAAGAAGTTATCTTTCTTATCCGGCTGATTTATACCTTGAAGGTTCTGATCAATATCGCGGTTGGTTTAACTCTAGTTTGATTACTAGTGTATCTGTTTCTGATCATGCACCATATAAGCAAGTATTATCACAAGGATTTACATTGGATGGTAAAGGTCGTAAGATGAGTAAATCTCTTGGTAATGTTATTGTGCCTGATGAAGTCATTAAAAAGATGGGTGCAGAAATCATTCGTTTATGGGTCTTGAGTGTTGATACATCGGCTGATGTACGTGTGTCTATGGAAAGCTTCCAACAAATTTCTGAAAGCTATCGTAAGGTTCGTAATACCTTTAGATTCTTGTTGGCTAATGTTAGTGATTTTGAACCAAGCAAGGATGCTGTAGCATTTAGTGAAATGGAAGCTATCGATCAATACATGACTGTCTTAGTGAATAAATTTACGAAAGAAATTCTTGATGCGTATAGTAACTATCAGTTCATGGATATTTATAAGAACTTAATCAACTTTATTACGACAAACTTATCTGCATTTTATCTAGATGTGGCTAAAGATGTTGTTTATATTGAAGCACAAGATAGCCATAAGCGCCGTTCAATGCAAACGGTGTTGTATGATGTAACAGTTCGTTTAGCTAAGCTGATGACACCTGTAATGCCACATACAACAGAAGAAGTTTGGGAATATCTTAAGGAAAAAGAAGATTATGTGCAATTAGCTGAAATGCCATTAGTTGAACATTTTGATAGAGAAGCAGACTTGCTTGAAAACTGGAGTCGCTTCATGAAGGTTCGTTCAGATGTCTTTAAGGCTTTAGAAGAAGCTCGTAATCAAAAACTAATCGGTAAATCGTTTGAAGCTGCAGTAACATTATATGTTTCAGAAAATATCAAAGATCAATTAAGCAAGCTAAATGCAGATATTCGTCAAGCATTGATTGTCTCAAAATTGACGCTTGCAGATTTGACAGATGCCCCATCACAGGCACTTAAATTTGATGATATGGCTGTATTAGTTGAACATGCCCAAGGCGAAGTATGTCCACGTTGTCGAATGATTAAGACAGATGTTGGTACACATGAACACTTTGGACAATTGTGTGGACACTGTGCTCAAATTGTCGAAGAAAACTTCCCGCAAGCATTGACAGAAGGCTTAGAAGAATAGTAAGATTATTTATCCAATCGGATTGATAAAGTTTAAAGTTATTCATTTTAATAGTGAAGCTCTCTTTACTGGTTTTGGGCTATAATGCCTTCTAAGTATACAGATGAAATATATAAAATCATCGTATACTTG
>CAJLBJ010000004.1 GCA_905204935.1 uncultured Lactobacillus sp. | reverse complement strand
AATTTCATTTTTAGAAATTCAATCAGCTATTTTTATGTCCAGACTGGTACTTTTTTCCCAGCCTTTTAATTTACTACTTATTCATCTTTTTCATAAAAATGCCCCTCGATAACATCATCATTATTAGCTCGATGATAGTTATTAGCATTTGGAGCATCTGGCATGACTAAAGCGGCGATAAAATAAAGTACCACTCCTGTAATAATTGTTCCGGGCACAATTATTATAAAAGCACCAATTATTCTCACCAACGCTTTATCCCAACCAAAATATTCTGCAATCCCACCAAAAACACCACTTAAAACTTTATCTTTTGACTTTGTTAACCTTTTTTTCATTTTGCTTTTCTCCTCTATTGTGTATCTTGACCATCAAAAACATTATCCATGTTTTTTTTATAGTCCTCCCACATCTTATGAATCTTTTGTAAATGTTCTTTCCCACTTGGTGTAATTTGATAATACCGCCGATTTCTGCCTTGGTATGGTTGATCGTAAATCGTCAGATAACCATTTTTATTTAAGCGTCGCAACACCGGATACATCGTCGATTCCGAAATCGTGATCGCCTGTTGCATATCTTGCGTCAACGCATAACCGTAATAATCTTTGCGACTTAATAATGCCAACACCAAACCATCCAAGAGATCGGCTGTAACTTGAATTTTCATTGCAAATTTCTTCCTTTCATCTTGGTTTACTTAACATTAATCCTACCTTCTTGCGTAGTAATCTTCAAACAATTTGGGGTCGTTTGATTTTGCGTCAATTCTCCTTGGCCTGTTTTGCCAAAAAGATTCAAACTTGCACTCTTAGCTCCCCCTATCAACCAGTAGCCATCGACTGTCGTGTTTAAAACCGTCGTTGTTCCGGTTGTATTAGTTATTTGATATCCATTAGCGATACTTGAATTACTCATTTTGATATTACTACTATCGCTTATCAAGCTCCCTGAATCCAAGGAAACATTGCTGTATTGGATATCATTATTGCCTACAACTGCGACATCTTTTAAGGTAGATGAGTTAACCAACAAATTAGCATCGGCTGTAATTCGCCCACTCAACAAAATAGAATTAGCTACGGTGATATTTGTCCCACTCAAATCAAGATTGAACTGATCGAAACTGCTGTTAGCAATCTTTAAAGCATAACTCGAACCGATTAACGTGATATTTTTAGCCTTAAATCCGTCTAACATCACATTGGTATTATAATATCCGCTATCAAGTACCAAGCGCACGTCATCTAAACTAAAGTTTTCAGGAATCGTCAATTCTAGTTTATTGGCTGCTTTGTTGCGATTTTCCCAATCACCAAAAGAAAAGACCAACAGCTTATCGACAAAACGATCTTCACCACTTTGCTTGATGTTTAAATTACCATTAATAATGTTGACATCTGGTTTTGAACCCCAGCTATGATATCTCAAGGCTAACTTGGCCCCACGTTTAATCGTTAGATCCGTATTTTTTAAATCAAGCGTCATACTTTTGATAGCCGTAGCATCTAAGTTTTGGCGATATGCGTGATAGCTTTTCTTTTTGTAATCACTATATAAAACCGGACGCATATCTTTAAAGACCACGCCTAAATTTTGACCTGACAAAACACCTATCAAGGCCAAAATTACGCCTAAGATCAAGACACCTAAACCAAATTTAAATGTTTTTTTCATCGTCTTTTCCTCCTTATGCGCGCATTTGTTTAACTCTAGTAACTAATAGATTCCAAACATTTTTACACCATTTAGCCACTAATCTCACAAACCAAATAGCTACCGGAATAAGTACTAAAATCGCACCTACAGCCACAAACGACAAACCGACATAAAAACACCCGATAAACGGTGCAGACCACAAAAGCCATACCCCGGTATAAAAAGCTAATGCACAGATTAAAACGGCTGAACCACCCACTGCAACAACGGTAATTCCTAAGCCCAATAAGCAACCTAAGATTGCACAAATTATCCCAAAAACAAGTGGTCCTAGAATTAAAATTGCAATTATCCACAAACACAAACGCCCAAAACTAAAGTGCCGTTTTTCTTGCGTAGCGTCCTCTTCTTTTGACATTCTACCTAAATAATCAAAAATGATCTTTTGACTCAATTGGTCAGGACTGCCTAGCTTTTCTTCAATCTCTGCTCTAGTTTTTAAATTTGCATCTGCGATAAATTCATCATAAAATTCCAAGGCGTCTTGGCGTTCTTCTTCGTTCAAATCACCTAATAATTGTTCGAGCTCGACTAGATACCTTGCTTTATCCATGATACTCACTCCCATTTTTATTATCTTCAATAATATTATACGTCATATAATATAAAAAGTTAAGTAATATTGCAAATAATATTTCTCAAATTTTATCAAAACTATCAAATATAAACCACAAACGTTTACCACAGTGATATAATTAACTAAAATAAACGTTTTCACAAGGAGGTTTTTTATATGCTCGATCCAAAATTAACTGGTTTTAGCAATATTCAAAAGTTAGATCCAGATATCATCGTTGATTTACGTTACGCCACAACTAATAACTTTACCAACCATGTTATCTATGATTTTACTACGGCGATTGCAAGAACAGGAACTGCACAAAAACTTGCTGTTGCTAGTGACATTGTTAAAAAGCAAGGCTATCGTCTCAAAATTTGGGATGCATATCGGCCCGTTAAAGCACAAGAACGACTGTTTGAAGTTTATCCTGATCCTGAATTTGTTGCTAAACCCAACCCTAACTTCAGCCATCAAAAAGGCGTTACCTTTGATGTCACATTGACTTTCGCTGATGGAACCGAATGTGAAATGCCAACTGCATTTGATGACTTTAGTTCTCAAGCCCATCGTGATGCTAAGCGCACGCCTACACAAGATAAGTATTATCAAATCTTAGATCAAGCGATGACACGAGCTGGGTTTGTCGGCTATGAAAACGAGTGGTGGGATTATCGTGATAGTCAGATGGATGAATATCAACCATTAGCAGCTGATCCTAACGATTATAAATAACTTTAGAATAATTAAAATGCTTCTGTGAAAATTTCACAGAAGCATTTTAATTATTCTAATTTTAGTGATGGATTAATTTTTTACGCTTTTGTTCGCTCCAAATGAATAATCCAGCCCCTATAATCAAACTGATAAGACCAGCCCATAAAAACATTGCAATGAAACCATTGACGTATGTTGTTAAAAAATCATATAACGTTTTAGAGCTAATCCCTAGACGATAAAAGAGTTTACTAAAGTATAAATAGCCTGGAAAAACCAATAGCATTAAGCCTGCACCATTAAAAATAGTTGCTAAATAACGTAACTTACGGTGCTTTAATCGGCTTGCTAAACTCATTCCACCTAGCAATAATAAGATAAAGATTCCGGCTGTAATAATTAAAAGAATCCAAATATGACCATTATAAGCCATTACTTTTTGAGCATAAACAGATAAATAAGGAATAGCAATCAAACTTGTATAACGCTTGCCAGCTTCTTTTCCTAAAGTGTCAATATTAGTCACAGTATCTTCATCTAGTGTTTGACCAATTTCATTAGCATAATTTTTAACAGATTCGACAACTTTATTTGCTACCACATTTTGGTTAGCTGCAGTAAAAGTCTGTCCGCTATAAATAGCAGTCACATAATTTTCAAAATCTTGCTGTACCAAATCTTTAGATACAGTATGTTGCAAAACTTTTGGTGGCACAGAACTTCCACGTCCTAAGTCAGTAATCGTATCGTTAATTTCTTTTGCCATATTTTGGCTGTATTCAACCTTATTGGCAACATGTAACATATAATGTTCATTAAACAAAGTGAACTTAATAATGGCTAGGCTCACGGTCATTACTAACACTAAACTTCCGATAAAAGCCAATACCCAACCGGCAACCTTGTTTAGATTAATTCCGTTTTTCATAATGACCTCCTACCTTACTTATTTGGATTAATAATCGGACCCGATACATAATCGGCCGTAATGAATAATCGCTTCGTTGTCATCCCTAACGCATCGATAGGGTAACAAGTATATAAAATAAGTTTGCGGTGATCACGTTGATCCAAACGTTCCATAATCGTTGCATCATTATATTGATAGACCTTAGTCTCACTCACCTTGTATCTATAACGTCCATATGTTGTTTTGATTTGAATGATGTCACCATCTTCAACCCCGATTAATTTACCAAAGCTACTGATGTTGTGACCACCAATCATTGTTGTTCCCATTTCACCTGGGTACACGGAGCCGGTATATTGTCCGGCACCTTTTCTTAAAATCTCACTGGTATCACCAAAATACAATGGCTCATCCATTTTAATCTTCGTTACAATGATCTTGCCATATTTTTCTCCTGGTTTAGGATACTTTAATTTACTCGAGGCAATTTCTTTACTATCATTTGCACTTAATTGCAAATCCTCATTTGTTGTTTGTTTAAAATTGGGAATATCTGATAATAAAAATAAATTCAACGAAGATGTCGTAAATTGAATGACAGGTCGGCCAATAACGTATATCAATGAATAACCTAATGTTAAAAATAGAATAGGGCCAATTAAAATTGACCCTACTCTACCTAACATTTTATGTCGCTTATGCAAGTTTTGCCTTTTTACCTACTACAAAAGCACCTGCTGCTACGACTAATAGGCTAGCTGCTGCAACAACGCTTGCTACGTAGTTAGCACCTGTTTGTTTTACAGGGCTACCTGTGCTGATGTTACCAGCTGTGTTGTTACCGGAAACAAGAGTAATACCTGCTGAAGTAATAACAACTTTCAAACCAAGTGTCTTGGCTGCTGCTTCAACATTAGCTTTGATAGAAGCTTTAACAGATGCTGGTAAAGCTTTTACTAAGTCATCAAATGTTGCGCCTGCAGGTAATTTAATATCTGCTGATTCAACTTCTTTAACAACTGCATTAATCTTAGCTAAAACATCAGCAACTTGTGCTGCAGAATAGTTGTTTTGCTTTAATTCGTTTTCAGCTTGTGTTAAGTATGATTGTGGTAAAGTGAATGTTTGACCATCAACCTTAACTGGTTGCTTCAAAGCTTCCAAGATTTGTTGTTCTTCAGATGTGATAGCACCATCAGCCTTAACAGAAGGCAATACTAAAACAAAAGCTGCAACTAAAGCAACGATGAAACCTAAAACTTTCTTCATGAATACACCTCCATTTTATTTGGATTACAAGCTAATATTATTCATAAATAACACTAGTCTTGCAGAGTAATTATAGCACTTAAAATATACATAGGTAAATAGAAATTCTGCAAAAAAAAATGATATTTTCCTATTTTTTTACAAAAAATAGAGTGAAGTTTATTCATGAATTTCTAACGGTAATCCATCAGGATCTCTAAAAAATGTCATCTTCTTACCATCAAAATCATCCTGACGAATCGGTTCACATTTTATTCCTAATTCTTCTAACTGGTCTACCGTTTTTTCAACATCAGCAACCTTAAAAGCCAAATGGCGCAAACCACATGCTTCTCCAAGTGGTAAACCACTTACTCGCTTAGGTGCATTGGGCTTAATAAACAACTCAAGTACCATTTCACCTTTTTTAATATTAATTAAAACATCTTTCTTTTCTGGGCGATGATGTTCATCTAATAACTCAAATCCCAGCTTATTGATATAAAAATCTTTAGCTTTTTGCTCATCTCGACAAATAATCGCCAAATGATGCATCTTTGCTAGTTTCATTATCTTTCCTCACTTATTTCTATATGGCTACCATTTTGATCGACAATACCATACAAACACAACGGTTGCTTATGTCCAGGCACTTTTAATTCCCCAAAATTAATCCTTCCATATTCTTGTTCGATATCATTAACTTCAATAACACTTTTGGCACCCAGTGTAAATTTATTCCAAATTATGATTTGTGCTCGACTAAGCTGAGCTTTTTCTACCGATTTACTCAAGGTATATCCTTCATCTAAATAACTTTTTATCGCCGCTACTGTAAAGTAAGTACGTAAACTATACTTGCGTACCTTACAATCTTCGCTAACACTTGCTTCGATATATCCTTTTTCTTCCCAATAACGTAACTGGCGTGCTGAAACTCCCGTCATTTTAGCCAAATCACCGATACCAAAGATAATTTTTTGTTGAAATTCCATTCTTTGCTTTTCATTCATGTCATCACCCCTCCACACTTTTGTCAACTTTCGTACTCTAATTGTAAAATATTTTACACTTTTGTCAACTTTATTGACAGCTTTTTAAAAAAGGCGTATAGTTGTTTTCGTTCAAAAAAAAATATTTAATTGTTTACAACTAAACTTTAATAAACACAATATACCATAAAGCATAAGGGGGAATTTATTTTGGACGCGCATAAACCAATTGATATTCACGGTAAACCTTATAACCGTAATCTTTTAGTAATTGTTTTAATGGTTGGATCATTTTGTACCGTGTTAAATGGTACATTATTAGCAACAGCTTTTCCAGCAATTATGAAATCTTTTGATATCGATACTTCAACCGTTCAATGGCTAACGACTGGTTTTATGTTAGTCAACGGGATTATGATTCCAGTCAGTGCCTTTTTAATCAACAAACTTGGTTCGCGTATCATGTATATCGGCGCCATGGCTACCTTTTTATTAGGAACTGTTATCTGCTATTTTTCTGGTAGCTTTGCAATGTTACTTTGTGGACGTTTAATCCAAGGGTTAGGTGTTGGGGTTTCAATGCCTTTATTACAAACTATCATGTTGACAATCTTCCCTCCTGAAAAGCGTGGAACAGCCATGGGAACTGTTGGCTTAGTTATTGGTTTAGCTCCTGCTTTAGGACCTACTCTTTCAGGATGGATCGTTGATACATTTACCTGGCGTGATTTATTTGGTTTGATCATTCCAATCGTGTTGGCCGTATTAATCTTTGCTTTCTTTTGTATGAAGAGTGTTTTAAATACGACCAACCCGCATTTGGATTTATTTTCACTAATCACATCAACAGCTGGTTTTGGTATCATGCTTTACGGTTTTTCTGAAGCTGGTAGCAAAGGCTGGGGCGATGGTGTCGTTTTAGGTTGCTTAATCGTGGGGACTTTGATTGTCATCGTTTTTGGCATGCGTCAATTAAAGATGCAAGCTCCATTCTTGGATATTTCCGTTTTCAAATACGCTGAATTCTCATTAGCCGCTGTCTTGAGTGGGATTTCTAACCTTGCCATGGTTGGGGTTGAAATGATCTTACCAATGTATATTCAAAATATTCGTGGCGAAACAGCCTTTCATTCTGGACTAATGCTTTTACCTGGCGCATTAGTCTTAGGGGTAATGTCTCCTATCACCGGTCGTTTATTTGACCGTTATGGTGCTAAATATATGGCCATGACTGGGACAACCTTGTTGACATTAGGGACCTTGCCATTCTTGTTTATCACTCAAAATACTTCATTACTATTAATCATTATTTTCTATGCTGTACGTATCTTTGGGGTTTCAATGACAATGATGACGGTAACGACTTCTGGGATGAATGCATTACCTTTCGATAAAATCACTCACGGAACTGCTGTTAACAACACTTTCCGTCAAGTATTAAGTTCGATTGGGACCGCCATTTTGACGAGTGTCTTAACTAACGTGACACTTAACTCGATGCCAAGCAAGTCCTTACTTCACAGCCAACCATTAACCTATCAAAATCACGCTTTAGATGCCGCAGTTAGTGGCTATCATGCAGCATTCATGGTATCTGTTGGCTTTGCTTTTGTTTCTTTATTGTTAACTTTCCGTTTAAACAACGGTACTAACGTGCGCAAACCATCTGGCGATTTAGGAGGTAATCACTAATGTTAATCTTCCTCTTAGTAATTTTTGTCGTTTTATTCTTCTTATTTATGGTTTTACCACTGGGCAAACATCATTTTATCGGCGCCGGTTGCTTTTTAATCTTGGCTATCTTATGCGGAGCGGCTTTGATCGCTAATGATACCTACTACATGGGCATGAAAGTTCAAAAGACAACCACGGTTAAACCTTTAGTTTCTTCTGTCGATGGCCAAATGCCAATCTTGTTGTATCAACCATTAGGCACAAGCGGTCAACAAAAAATTTATTTATACAAAACCAAAACAACACAAAAGAAACCACAAGCCATTAAAACTAAGAACATGAGTGCTAAAACGACGACGACAACTACTAAACCACAAGTTGTTATTAGCGAACAACGCTATGTTTATAAGAACTCTTTAAGCAAATTATTATTTGGCATTTTAGGCAATAACAACGAGCTAAAGCATCGTAGCTATACCTTTAAAGTTGGTAGTGATTGGTATGTTTTAAGCGTAAAACAAGCACAAAAACTCGGCAAAGCCATGGCTGATAAAAACACACAACAACAACTACAACTCGCTATCAGTCAAGCCTTGCAAAGTGCTTTACAAAAAGATCCTCATCTTTCTAAAGAACAACAACAAGTTGTCAGCCAACAAGCAACTCATGACTTTATTAATAAACTAGTTAAATAACTTATTATCTAAACAAAAAAACAGCTCGCTTTACTAAATAACAGTAAAGCGAGCTATTTATTTTAAGAGTTTATCTTAAATGGAAAACATCTTTAAAATTGATCGATTAAGATTTGACGTAATTCATCCAAGCCTGGTTGGCGAGGGTTTGCTGAAGTACATTGATCGTTGTAAACTAAATCAACCAATTTGTCTAATGACTTATCGAAGTGTTCCTTTGTTACCCCATTTGCAGATAAGGTTGGTTCAACATCGATAGCCTTCATCAATTCAAGGATGCGATCGCACAATGCTTCAACTAATTCTGCATCTGTCTTGCCTTTTAAGCCAAGATGACGTGCGATATCTGCATAATCCTTTTGAGCACGATATACTTCGTAACGTGGGAATGGTGTGCGTTTTACGCGACCTGTTACACCGTTGAAACGAATTACGTGTGGCATTGCAATTGAGATTGCTAAACCATGTGGTAAGCCAAATTCCCCACCAGTCTTGTGAGCCAATGAGTGGTTAATACCCAAGAAGGCATTAGCAAATGACATACCACCTAAAGTAGCTGCATAATGCATATTTTCACGTGCTATTTCACCAGCTAGTGTAGGATTCTTAGGATCAAACTTGTAAGATTCTTCTAAGTTATTGATTACTAAATCGATTGCTTGTAAAGCCCATGGACGTGTGAAGTCGGATGCTGCCACAGATACATAGGATTCTAAAGCATGAGATAAAGTATCTAGACCAGATAAAGCAACAGTTCTCTTAGGAACAGTCATAACAAATTCTGGATCAACGATTGCCACTTGTGGTGTCAATTCGTAGTCGGTCAATGGGTACTTCACATGTGTATTATCATCTGTAATAACAGCATATGGTGTAACTTCAGAACCTGTACCAGATGTTGTTGGAATCGCAAATAATTTAGTTTCAGTTGCGTGATGGAATTTCACGATACGTTTACGGATATCCAAGAATTTTTGTTGTAAACGAGTGAAGAGTTCACTAACTTTTTCATAACTATCTAAGAAGCCTGGTTCTTGATCTAAGGAGTATTCATAGATATAACGTGCAATCTTAGCAGCATCCAAAGCAGAACCACCACCGATAGCTAAAACAGTATCTGGTTTGAAGCTTTGCATTTGTTTTGCAATTTCAATTGTTTGACCTAAAGTTGGGTCTGGACGAACAGAACCGTAAATATCTGTCTTAACAGGTGTTGTACGTGCGTTTAATTGGTCGTAAATCTTTTCAACAAAGCCAAATTGTACCATACCTGGGTCAGCAACGATAAATGCACGTTCGATTGTTTCATATTCATCTTGCAAATATGAAATAGCATTCTTTTCATAGTAGATTTTTTCTGGTAAACGAACCCATTGAGGACGGTTACGACGTTTTGCAACTGTCTTGATGTTCAATAGGTCAGATGTTGATAAGTTATGTGACAATGAATTCTTCCCCCATGAACCTGTACCAAGTGTCAAACTTGAACGCAATGCATCTGTATAAACATCACCGATACCGCCGACAGAGTCAGGTTGATTTACTAAGATACGAGCAGCTTTGGTCTTGTCAGCAAATTCTTCAACAAATGGATCTGCTTGTGAACCAATTTGAATAGCAGAGTTATGACCTGCGCCTTGATAATCTAACAAGGCAGCCACAATCTTGATTCCATCTTCACGGTCTTTTGCCTTGTAAACAGACAAGAGTGGAGATAATTTTTCAGAAGATAATTTTTCACCAATATTCTTTGGATCAAGTTCAAATAATAAAACATCTTTGTCAGCTGGTAATTTAACACCTGCTTGTTCGCAAATCCAACGAGCTGGACGACCAGCAACTGGACCGTTAACACCATGACGATCGTTGAAGACGAAATCTTCAATCTTCTTGTAATCAGCCTTAGGTACTAAGTAAGCACCGTTAGCTTGCATCTTTTCTAACCATTCCTTATAGATAGGAGCTTCGACAACTGCTGAGTTTTCAGTTGCACAAATCATCCCATTATCGAAACGTTTAGATAATAATAAATCTTCTACCGCACGATCCAAATGAGCTGTATGATCAACAAACACAGCACCATTACCAGCACCTACACCAAGAGATGGGTTACCAGACTTCAAAGCGGCATTAACCATGCCAGGACCACCAGTTGCCAAGATTGAAGCAATCTTAGGATTTTGAATCAAAGCTGTTGTGTTTTCAATAGATGGTGTTTCTACCCATTGAATGATATCTTTTGGAGCACCTGCGGCAACAGCTGCTTCATAAACGATCTTAGCTGCATGCACAGAACAGTTTTGTGCTTGTGGATGGAATGCAAATACAATTGCGTTACGTGTTTTTAATGCCAAGATAGATTTAAACATTGCTGTTGAAGTTGGGTTAGTTGTAGGAACGATACCTGCTAAAACTCCAAGTGGTGCAGCAATCTTAACTTGACCTTTAATTTTATCTTCTTCAATCACACCAACCGTTTTATCATGTTTGATTGCATGATAAACATTTTCTGTTGCAAAACGGTTTTTGGTATCTTTATCTTCAACAACCCCACGGCCAGTTTCATCAACTGCTTCATGCGCTAACATTAAAGCTGCTTCTGAACCTGCTAGAGCTGCTGCTGCAACGATTTTATCCACTTGTTCTTGGGTAAATGTTGCATATTGTGCTTCGGCTTTAAGTGCCTTTTGAACTAAGCCGTCTGTGTATTCACGTGCGGCTTGCATCTTTTCTTCTTCTGATAAAACTTTCTTATCTTTTTCCATAATTAAGATTCCTCCTGATATAGCCAGGTTATTTTTAACAAACCAGCTTAACACTAAATGTGAAAAACTTCACTTATTATATTACAACTATGTGTTATCGATTTCAATACTTTTTTTATTTTTTTTGTAACTTTTTTACGGTGAATTTTTTAATGTATAAAAAATATCTATAAAACAAAACCTTGATTTTACTAGTTGTTTAAGGGCTTACATTGTTTTTGTAGCAGTATTTTGAACTTTGTTTTGTTTTTCACATATCAAATAGAATTTTTCGGTGAAATATAACTCCAATTTAAATAATTTTATTACCAATCATTATTTGCTCAAATTTTCACGATTATTTAAATTTAATAGCATTAGCACAAATCAATGCATCATGCAATTCAATTAATCTTTTTATCTTTACACAAAACAAAAAACGCTCCCTCTTAAGAAGCGTTTTTCAATGAATAATATTTATTTGGTAACCTTAGCAATCTTTCCTTGTTCAATATAAACTGCCAAAATAGATAAATCAGCCGGATTAACACCACTAATCCGTCCTGCTTGAGCAAGTGTCGTTGGTTGAATTTTTGTCAATTTTTGTTGAGCTTCTGTTGCCAATCCTTCAATCGCACTATAATCGATATTTACAGGAATCTTTTTGGCCTCCATCCGCTTTAATTTTTCAACTTTCTCGTAAGCCTTCTTAATATAGCCTTCGTATTTATATTGGATTTCAATTTGTTCAATCACACGTGAATCTAAAGGTGTTGGAGCACTTGGAATGAATTGACTTAGATCCGCATAACTGACATATGGACGCCGTAAAAAATCACTGGCTAACACACCATCTTTTAAAGGATTATCGTTATGAGCTTGTAAATATGCGTCAACTGCTGGATTTGGCTTAATCCGAATGCTTTCAAGTCGTTGTTGTTCGGCTAAAATAGCTGCCTTTTTAGCTTCAAAAGCCGCATATTGTTCTTGGTTAACCAAACCTAATTCATGTCCAAGCTCAGTCAAACGTAAATCAGCATTGTCGTGGCGTAAAATTAAACGATACTCGGCACGCGAAGTCAATAAACGATACGGTTCATTGGTCCCTTTAGTCACCAAATCATCAATCATCACTCCAATATATGCATCGCTACGTTTTAAAACAATCTCTTCTAAGCCTAAAGCATGTCTCCCGGCATTAATTCCAGCAATTAAACCTTGCCCTGCAGCTTCTTCATATCCTGAAGTTCCATTGGTTTGACCAGCTGTATACAATCCCTTGATTAACTTAGTTTCTAGAGTTGGACGCAATTGATAAGGAGAAACAACATCATACTCAATCGCATAACCCGGACGCATCATTTCTGCATTTTCTAAACCAGCAATCGAATGCACCATTTCTTGTTGAATCTCTTCTGGTAGTGAAGTTGACAAACCTTGAATATAGTATTCATCTGTCGTTTTGCCTTCCGGTTCGATGAATAATTGATGGCGTTCCTTATCTGCAAAACGCACTAATTTATCTTCAATAGATGGACAATAACGTGGTCCCACACCTTCAATAACCCCGGTAAACATCGGTGCACGATCCAAATTATCACGAATCACACGATGCGTCTTTTCGTTAGTATAAGTCAACCAACAAGAAAGTTGGTCCTGCGGTGCTAAATATGCTTCATCTGGTGTCATGAAACTAAAATGATTAGGCTTTTCATCTCCAGGTTGTTCTTCTGTTTTGGCATAATCAATCGTGGTTCCATCAACACGTGGTGGCGTTCCTGTCTTAAAGCGTTTGAGTTCAAATCCTAATTTCTCAAGGTTTTTGGACAATTCCATTGCCGCTTGGGTATTATTAGGTCCTGAAGAATACATCAATTCACCAATGATAATTTTTCCACGTGCAGCAGTCCCCGTTGTCAATACCACTGCTTTAGCACCATAACGTGCACCAGTATTAGTGATAACCCCTTTAATTTGACCATCTTCTACGATCAAATCATCAACAATGCCTTGACGCAATGTCAAATTGGGTTGTTTTTCTAACGTATGTTTCATTTCTAGTGAATAGCGATGTTTGTCGGCTTGAGCACGTAAGGCACGTACAGCCGGGCCTTTCCCCGTATTAAGCATACGCATTTGCACATAGGTTTTATCGATATTTTTGCCCATCTGTCCACCTAAAGCATCGATTTCACGTACAACAATTCCTTTAGCCGGACCCCCGATTGATGGATTACATGGCATAAATGCCACCATATCTAAACTAATAGTCATTAATAATGTTTTATTACCTAAACGTGCTGCTGCCAAAGCTGCTTCACAACCAGCATGACCCGCTCCCACGACAATCACATCATAGCTTTTAGCATGGTATTGTTTCCCAAATTGCATTATTTATTCTTCCCTTCTATTTACCTAAACAAAATTGACTAAATAACTGATCTAACAATTCATCTTGATATGATTCACCAGTGATTTCACCTAACAATTCCCATGCTTTAGTCATATCAATTTGACAAAGGTCCACTGGCATTCCTAAGCTTATCCCATTTAAAACCTCTGCTAGCGAATCTTTAGCTTGATTAAGCAAAGCAATATGCCGCGCATTGGTTACTAATACTGTTTCTTGCGAGTTTTCAATGCCACCAAAAAATAACGCGGCAATCTTTTCTTCAAGCACATCTAAGCCATCTTGGGTCAAAACAGATGTCGTTAAAATAGGATCAGCATCAACTAATTTATTGACCTCTTCAATTTCTAATTGTTGCGCCAAATCAGTTTTATTTAAAATAACCAAACGTTTTTTATCCTGTGTTAATTCTAGTAATTGACGGTCTTGAGGAGTTAATTTTTCACTAGCATTTAAAACTAGCATCACTAAATCTGCTTGCTCGATTGCTTTTTTAGAACGTTGCACCCCAATTTGTTCAACTTTATCATCTGTTTGCCGAATCCCAGCTGTATCAATTAGTTTTAATGGAACACCACGCACATTAACATATTCTTCAATCACATCACGTGTCGTTCCGGCAATATCAGTTACGATAGCCTTATCTTCATGCAACAAGTAGTTTAACAAGCTTGATTTACCAACGTTAGGCCGCCCAACAATTGCCGTAGCCAAGCCTTCACGTAAGATTTTACCTTGATTAGCAGTCTGTAATAATTTAGCAATCTTAGCTTGTAATTGATCAGCTTTATCAGCTAATAACTTAGTCGTCATTGTTTCAACATCATCATATTCAGGATAATCAATATTAACTTCCACTTGTGCTAAAACATCCAAAATTTCTTGCCGTAAACCCCTAATCAATTTAGCCAAATTCCCATCAAGTTGGTTAAGTGCTACCTTCATTGAACGGTCAGTCTTTGCCCTGATTAAATCCATTACAGATTCCGCTTGAGTTAAATCAATTCGTCCGTGTAAAAAAGCACGTTTAGTAAATTCACCTGGTTGCGCTAGCCGTGCACCATGTTGTAAAACAAGCTGTAAAATTTTGTTGGTCGATACAATTCCACCATGACAGTTGATTTCAATCACATCTTCACGCGTAAATGTTTTGGGTGCTAACATCACCGAAACCATTACCTCATCAATTACTTCTTTAGTTTGCGGATCGATGATATGCCCATAATTAATCGTATGACTTGCTACTTTACTTAGATCTTTACCCTTAAAGATTTTGCTTATCACCTGTATTGCTTCTTCACCACTCAAACGAACAATCGAAATCGCGCCTTCTCCTGGTGGCGTTGAAATTGCTGCAATTGTATCAAACTCTGTCGTGTGTAATGTCACCATCAAAATTCCTCCATCTCTAGTTTTACTCACACTTAAGCTATTTTTGACCGTAAAAAAAGCGCCTACTCCACGTTTATTTGTACACAAAAAAACGTGGATAAAGCACTTTGACTACTTTATCTATCATGAGATAAGAATGATTACTACCAATATACTTTTTAAAGACAAAAAAGTCAACTAAGGAATTAGAAAAGACACAGTAACTTCTAGAAATGTTAATGCTATCAAATCTAAGAATTATCGGGTCAAAAAAATAAAAAGACGAGCATTTCAAGAACAAGAGTGCTAACGGATAAGACTGTTCTATTTATCGTTATGAGTATATTAGCTAAACTTACTGACATTAAAAGGCTTAAAAATATATTTAAGCTATCCATTTTTTGTATTTGTAAATATTACCAAGCAACAGCATATACTTTCCCATATTTTTTTAGCAATATGTTGCGAAATTCCTAATGTTGATGTGAGATAAGAATGTAAAAAAGAAAATTTTATCAAAACAGTTAGTTGTAATGCTTAAAAAAACTCTAAATTACAGTTGAAATTTAATATATTTTATGAACTCTTCGACAATTTTTCCTAACATTTTTAGTTAACTTAATTTTGTTTCAACGCGACACCCTCAGCGCTATAAATAATTTATAACGTTTCTATCGATCTACTTTAGCAAAGCGCAACTAAAAAAGGTGTGCCTTTTTGTTTTGGCACACCTGAAAAAAGTTTTCATGTTTATCAAATATATTCACAAGATAACTTTATACAGTCATGTACATTTCTACCAACATAAATATTAAATGTACCTTTCTCAAAAACTGCATCTCCTTTATTGTTAAAAAATTTTAATTTATAACTTGGAATATTAATTATTAATTTATATTGTTTTTGTGCATCAACTTTAACTTTTTTAAATGCCACTAATCTTTTTACTGGCTGTGAAAGACTAGCCACTGGATCATTAAAATAAACCTGAATTACTTCTTTAACACTCTTTACACCCTCGTTAACTAACGTGATTTGAATTTCTAATTTCTCATCAACAGAATAAGTAGCTTTACTTAATTGTACATCCTTATACCGAACTTCACTATATGATAAGCCATAACCGAAAGGAAATAGCGGGTCTAATTGGCTATCTATATACCGCGAAGTAAATCTAGCAGAATTCGAATTTGCTGGACGGCCTGTTGGCAATTGTGAATAATATATTGGTAATTGCCCCTCATTACGAGGAAAGCTAATTGATAACCTTCCTGAAGGACTAACTTTACCAAATAAAATATTAGCTATTGCATCTCCTGCCTCCGTCCCTGGAAACCACGCATATAATAATGCATCTACCTTTTCTAAAATATCCTCCAACACCAGAGGTCTACCACTAATAACAATTAATACAATCTTCTTGTTTAATTTATGAACTTTATCTATTAATTCAATTTGTGAATCTGATAAATGTAAATTTGTTTTAGAAGCAGCTTCTCCAGACTCTTTACTTTGTTCACCAACAGCAATAACAACATAGTCTGATTCCTTTACTAATGTCAAAGCTGCATTCATCTCACTAGCATTATTTTTTGAAGCTGATAAAATATCTTGAACTTCCTCAGATGTGAAATCCCATATTCCTTGTAGATACTTTATATCATCTACTAAATCAACACCCTTAGTACAATTAAGATTACTACCCAAATATTTTTTTATTCCATCCTTTAAAGTCACTGTTTTACTATTATCCGCATGAACTGCCCACATTCCTAACATATCTTGACAATCAGCATAAGGGCCTAATAATGCTATCTTTTTGGTTATATCTAATGGTAAAACATTATTATCATTTTTTAACAATACCAGTGACTCTTCACACAAATTACGTGCTAATTTTCGATTTTCTTGTGATAATATATTTTTATCTTCAAGTTTTTTTGAAGCTCCATAGAATGGGTTTTCAAATAACCCTAATTCATTTTTTAATTTCAACACTTTCCAAGCTGCTTCTGTTATTTTGTCTTCATCCAAAATTCCATCTGTAACTAAAGACTCTAATTCATTAGAATAACATGAGGATTGCATATCAATATCTACACCAGCCATTAAAGCTTTTAAACTAGCTTCTTTGTTATCAATTGCTACACCATGACTGACTAACTCACGGATTGCAGCATAATCACTAATAATAACTCCATCAAATCCCCATTTTTCACGTAAAATATCCTTTAACAACCAACTATCTGCTGTGCATGGGATTCCATTCAATGAACTTAGTGAAGTCATAATCATTTTACATCCTGCATCAATTGCTGCTTTATATGGTGGTAAGTAGTTCTGAAACAAATTACTCATAGACATATCTACAGTATTGTATTCACGACCAGCTTCCACTCCACCATATGCAGCAAAATGCTTCAAACAAGCAATCTGTCCACTGCCTGTAGATAAATTCTTTTGAAAACCATAAACCATCGCCTGAGCTATACTAGAATTTAAAATCGGATCTTCTCCGGGTGATTCTAAACATCTCCCCCAGCGAGCGTCATGAATTACATCTACCATTGGCGCAAATGTCACATGATTTCCTGATGCAGCAGCTTCTTTAGCTGCCATCTCACATGCTTGTGCGACCAATTCAGGATTCCAAGTTGCTCCTAACCCCAATGGATTTGGATATATAGTTTTATATCCATAAATAATATCCGACATAAACAACATTGGAATATGATGTGGTTGCTTAGCCATTTGATTCATTTGAATCTTACGCGTAGTTTCTGCTCCAGTTACATTTAAGACTGAACCTGCTAAATCAACTATTTCTTGTGAAATTCCCAATTTTTGTTGAGGTCCATACGTAACATCTTGGCTTTCAAAAAATTCTCCAGAAAATTGAACTAACTGTCCTATCTTCTCTAACACAGACATATCCATTAATAATTCTTTTAATTCGATAGTTTTCAATTAATGTATTCCTCTCATTAATTATCCTAAAATAGTCTTCCTATCTTATTCTAACGCATTTTTTTGTTCCTCAGCATAAGTTCTAGCATCATCCAACATAAAAAATGGTAAATATATAATAAAGCAAAGTAAAAATGAAATTAACCATATTAAGAATAACCAGAATCCCCCACACATAAAGCTACTAATAAATCCAGGTGTTACCCATGGTAATGAAATAGTTGGATTAAAATTAATAGGCAAAAAGCTTGCTAATATCCAAGCAACTCCACCAGAAATAGCTGTTGTTACTACCATCGGAATAAAGTAAATAGGATTTAGCATCAATGGAAAGCCAAAGATTATCGGCTCATTAATATTGAAAATATTTGCTGGAATAATAAGTTTTCTCATTGCCTTATATTTTTCAGATTTAGCAAAAAAGCTTGCCGCACATATTCCTAAAGTATTTCCATTCCCACCAATATATACAGCTGTCATTAGTACTGAAAATGTTAGATATGGTAATGGCTTACCTGCCAAATAAGCTTGTGTGTTGGCAACTCCAACTGCTGCTAGAACCGGCGTATAGCAATTTTGCAAAGTTGCTGGATGAATTCCAAAAAACCAACATAAATTTTCAAAACTGTAAACAAGAATTAAAGCTAGCGGTGTCGCACCAATATTCATAATAGGTTTGGAAATAATTGTTGTAATCAATTGATATGCATCATTAAAGGAAGTTAAAGACAAAATCCATTTAATGAAGAATACAACAGTAAAAATAATCATAGCAACAAAAGTTGGCTCTAAAGATTCTGTGACCATTGGTGGGACAGATGAAGGTAGTTTTAATTTCAAATTCTTTTTCATTAGCGAACAATACACAGTCGGCACCAATAAACCGCAAATTATTCCCACAAAAATACCATTACTTCCCATATTACTTGTCAACAATGAAGCTGTCCCAGCTTTATCGTATTGTAAAGGCATTAAAGCAATATAAACTGCCAACGTTATTACTGATCCTACAATAGGATTCTTATTTTCCGCTTTAGTATAATGATAAGCTATAGCTCCTACAAGATAAATACCAATTAATGACAAAGTCAATGAAATAAAATCATTCCCAGTTTGATATAATCCTATATTTTGAATTAATTTTGTCCAAGGTCCAATTGGCAAATTAATTAAAATAGCTATAGCAGCTGTTCCTAAAGTAACAGGCATTGTTGTTAAAAAACCTGATGTTAAAGCTTTTATGTATTTATTTGAGCCCATAAATGTTGCGAATGGACCTAAAAGCTTGTCTAATCCATTTTGTAATTTGTTCATAATATTACTCATAATAAAAACCTCCATAAATCGTTTTCAACAAAGATTGTAAACCCTTTCCTTTTTTAGGTATATGTATTTTTATATAATGATTTATGTAATATTTTGTCTTCTTTACAGTATTAGTGTATTATAAAAACACCTACTTAAAAGAGGTGATTTATCTTGACATCAATAACACATGAAATTATTCCAAAGAGTGATGACTTAAATTTTACAATTTTTACATTTCATGCTTCAGATACTAATAGAATAATTCCACAACACTGGCATCAAAATGGAGAATTTTTATTTTGCTCTCACGGTTCATTAGAAGTCTGGTTACAAGGTAATCATTATGTTCTCAAAAAGAATGATGCTATTTTTATAAACCCTTATGTCACACATACTACAAAAAGTCCATGTAATAATTCTATCTTATGTATTCAGATTCCATTAAATTTACTCAAAGATCTAACTGAGCAAAAATATGGACAAGAATTCATTTTTAACTTAAACACCGTTATAAAAAATACTCTTACCAAATCAGACTTGTTACTATTAAATAATTTAACCCGACTTGGTGATACAAATTCGAGAAATATCGGCGATAAACTTATCACACAAGCTTATATTTTTTTACTTCTAACAATGTTATATGATAATTACTGCGAAAATACAGCTGATTCTGGAACAATCTCAGATATCTTCCTTACAAATAAAATAATTGACTATATTAATGAACATTTTAAAGAAAAGTTAAGTCTAAAAAATATTGCTGATTACTTAGGTTATTCTGAAAACTACTGTTCCAAATTAATAAAATATAGCATCGGAATGAATTTTCATAATTTTTTAGAGACTGTACGTCTTAATGATGCATATGAAAAAATTATTTATACCCATCTTAATTTTGAAGATATAGCTATTGAATCTGGATTTAATAATTATAGAAATTTATATAATGTCTTTTATAAAAACTATAAGAAATCTCCTAGTCAAATTCGAAAGTTCTATAAATCTCAAAGTTCAATCAATAACAATCAAGACTTTTACAAAAATAATATATAGTTCTAAAAAACAAAGAGAAAACCTATAAAAAATATTTTTTATAGGTTTTCTCTTTTTACATTAACTACATAATCACTGGACATAAATTAAAATTACAACTTTTACACATAGTAATTTATTTTCATTAAACTAATCTGTTCGTTTATTCAAAATCGACCGTAAAACTTTCTCACGCAAAGAAATCGTATCGATGTTTTGCGTTTGCTCGTATTCCCAGACTAACAAATCACAAACTACTTGTTGGGATAATTTACCGACCAACGAACCGCCGTTTAAAAACTCGTCAACCGAGGTCTTTAAAACAATATCACCTTGTTGGGCCAAAGGTGAATGCAAATACGTTGTGACTACAATCACTTTAGCTTGATTATTTTTAGCGGTCACGACCGCATCTAAGACATCAATCGTTTTGCCCGAAAGTGAAAATGCAATTACTACATCGTCTTGCGTTAGAATCGAGGCTAATTGCGCTTGATAATGCGGATCGGTTACGGCTTGGGCCTTGACTCCTACCCGCAAAAACATGCTCTCCAATTCGCAACTAGAGTGACCACTGCCACCTACGCCAAAAATATAGATGTGTTTGGCCTGCGCAATTAACTTTACCGCATCCTTAACTTGAACCTTATCCAAATTTGCCGCCGTTAGTTTAATCATCTCCATCAACGGACTGACATGTTTTAAATAATCATCTTCATTAAGAAGCCGTTCTCCTTTATTCAAATCTTCTTTGGCAATTTCGATTTTCAAATCGGAAAAACCTGAAAAACCCAGTTTTTGACAAAAGCGAATGATGGTAGCATCGCCAACCCGGATATGCTTTTTGATTTCGCCCATCGTTTGAAAAACAATCTCTGGGCCCGTCACCAAAATATAATCGGCTACCTTTTTTTCGGATTGTGTCAAGGTGTAATAATTTTGTTGAACTAACGTCGCAAAACTCATTTTTAGCACCCTTTCCCTTGTTTGCTTCTAGTTATTTTATATTATACATCATATCACCCTCCAAAAAAATCCAAAAAAGGGTTTACATGGAGTTAAAATAAAGATATAATAATTTTGGATAAATTATCCATAGTTAATTCTTTTTGGAGGTTGTTGGATAATGAAGAAAGAAGAATTTATTAACACTATCAAAGATGGTTTGATTGTTTCGTGTCAAGCCTTACCCGGAGAACCACTTTACACTGATAAAGGTGGGATTATGCCACTAATGGCAATAGCGGCTAAGCGTGGTGGAGCAGTTGGAATTCGTGCAAATTCTGTACGAGATATCAAAGAAATCAAAGCAGTAGTTGATTTACCTGTGATTGGGATTATCAAGCGTGATTATCCCCCTCAAAAGCCTTTTATCACTGCCACTATACGTGAAGTTGATGAACTTGTTGAAACTGGTGTAGAGGTTATTGCGCTTGATTGTACTTTAAGAGAACGATTTGATGGCTTACACATCAATGATTTTATTCGACAAATCAAAGAAAAATATCCTAATCAATTGTTTATGGCAGATATTTCTAATTACGAAGAGGGGCTCAATGCATTTCAAGCAGGAATTGACTTTGTTGGTACAACGTTAAGTGGATATACTGATGAAAGCCCTAAACTTGATGGCCCTGACTTTGCACTAGTAGAAAAACTTGTAAATAAAAATATCCCAGTTATTGCTGAAGGTAAAATTCATACTCCACAAGAAGCTAAGAAGATGCATGATTTAGGAGTTTCTGGAGTTGTTGTCGGTGGGGCGATTACACGTCCAATGGAAATTACTCAACGTTTTGTTAATGAATTAAAAAAATAATTTTTAGGAGGTTGTTATTATGTTTAAAAATTTCTCTCGTCTTGGACGAGCCTTTATGTTGCCAATCGCCATTTTACCAGTCGCAGGGTTATTACTAGGACTTGGTGGTGCTTTAAGTAATGATAGTGCTGTAAAAGCATACCCTTTTTTAGATCAAGCATGGCTACAAACCATCTTGAAAATGATGAACTTTGCAGGTAACGCTGTTTTTACTAATCTTGCACTTATTTTTGCAATTGGGATAGCTGTTGGCCTAGCAAAAGGCGACAAAGGGACTGCTGGTTTAGCTGGTGGTGTTGCTTATTTAGTTTATACAGCTACAATTAGTGGATTGTTACAAATGTTTTCTGCTAAAAATGCAACGATTGATACTGGTGTTGTTGGCTCAATCGTAATTGGTGGAACCGTTGCTTATTTGCATAATCGTTATCGAAAAATTGAATTGCCTCAATTTTTAGGCTTTTTTGGTGGCTCTCGTTTTATTCCAATCGTTTCTTCTTTAGCAGCAATTATTATTGCAGGTATTTTTTATATCATTTGGCCACCTATTCAAGGAGTCTTAAAAGTTACGGGTGAAGAAATTGCTCATATGGGATCTTTTGGAACATTCCTTTATGGATTCTTACTTCGTTTAACTGGTGCTGTTGGTTTACATCATACTATCTATCCACTCTTTTGGTATACATCTTTAGGTGGCACTGAAGTTGTTGCAGGGCATACCATTTCTGGTGCACAAAATATATTCTTTGCACAACTAGCAGATCCAAATCACACTGGTTTATTCACCTATGGTACTCGATTCTTTGCTGGTCGCTTTGCTACTATGATGTTTGGTTTACCTGCTGCAGCTCTTGCAATGTATCATGCAATTCCTAAAGAAAATCGTAAAGCAAACGGTGGACTCTACTTTAGTGGTGGCTTGACTTCATTCTTGACAGGAATTACCGAACCATTGGAATACACTTTCTTATTCGTAGCTCCTTGGTTATACGTAATTCACGCATTTTTGGATGGGCTTTCTTTCTTCTTTGCTGATATTTTAAATATTCGTATCGGTAATTCATTTTCTGGTGGTTTCATTGATTTCTTATTATTTGGTATCTTACAAGGTGAAGACAAAACAAATTGGATGAAACTTATTCCGTTTGGTATTGCTTGGGCAATCGTATACTATGTAGTCTTTTCATTTTGTATTCGCAAATTTAAAGTGGCCATTCCAGGAATGGAAAGTGAGGATTCAGAAGAAATTGAACTTACCGAAGAACCTTCTTCATTAAATGAAGAAGCTAAAATCATTATTTCTGCTCTTGGTGGTAAAGAAAACATCGAATCAGTTGAAGCTTGTGCAACTCGTTTACGTGTTGCTATATCAGATAGCAAAATTGTAAATAAAAATACCATTAAAAAATTAGGCGCCACCGCTGTATTTGAAGTAAACGGTGGAATTCAAGCTGTATTTGGTGGTAAAGCTGATTTATTAAGTCAAGAAATTAATCAAATTTTAGGTCAAGAGTAAAAAAACATTTTTATTAAGGAGAAAAAATAATGTTTGGTTTATTAAAGAAAAAAAAGAAAATTGATATTTTTTCACCCGTTGATGGTCAAATCATTGAGCTTTCCAAAGTTGAAGATGAAGTCTTTTCACAAAAATTAATGGGTGATGGTTTTGGAGTTATTCCGACAAGTGATGATATTTACGCTCCTATCGATGGTGAAGTTATTTCAATCTTCCCAACAAAACATGCTATTACACTAAAAAACGCAGAAGGAATAGAAGTTTTATTACACCTCGGCCTTGATACGGTAGAGTTAAAAGGTGCGCCATTTGAAGTGAAAGTTACTGTTGGACAAAAAGTTACTTCTGAAACACTATTAGTTAAGATGAATCGAGAAGAAATTAAAAATTCTGGTAAACAAGATACTGTTTTAACAATATTTACATCACAAGACAAGATTAACGATTTAAATATTGTTACCCAAAATATAACTCATTCAAATATATGTGGGGATGTTGTTCTAAAATAAAAACGTCTTCCAACTTAATCCTCCTTACTATCAAAAAACTCTAGTAAGGAGGATTTTTATAATATTCCTTAAAAGTCCTATCTATATAAAAAAGTGAACTTCTAACTTGCTTATACAAATTAGAGGTTCACTTAATTTTTTTAAAGAGTTACTTCACATCTCTTTTTAATATCTTTATTTTTCATCCATCAACTTTTTAGCAGCTAATAAGTTATCTCGTGCAATCAGTGGTACACGTCCTAGACCATCTAGGCCAACATTTAATAAATAGTTGATGCCTAAATCAGCAAGATGCTTGCGATAATCACAGATTGTTTGTGGGCTCTTCCAGTTTTGGTCATGGTATGAAAAGCCCCATGAATCATTCATTGTTGCAGCTGTTTCATATAAGCCAGTTGGCGATGGTTTCAAGCCATCAACTGCATTATAATCAACTTCACCTTCTGTTTGGGTTAAATCTTGCGGAATTTCATTATCACCTAAAGAAACATAATCATATTTACCATTACCTAAGCGTGAATTGATTAAACAATTTGGTTGTAGTTTTTTGACCGTATCATAGATTCGCTGACTTTGTTCATCACTTAAAGTCATTGGCACGTCAAACCAAGCCGTGGCAATCTCACCATAGTTAGTCATGATTTCTTCAATTTGTGGCATAATCTTGTTTTCAAAGCAAATATCGAAGTTTTTATCACCAGTAAAGTCCCAGCTATTATCCCAAGTCGTACCGGCAGTCTCAATGTCATTGGATAAATAACCACCACCATTTGGATCATGCCAATCTAAATCTTGTGAATAATAAATGCCAAATTTAAGTCCAGCTTTTCGACAAGCTTGTGCTAATTCGCCAATAATATCACGTTTAAAAGGTGTTGCATCATAAATGTTATAAGTATCAACTTTAGAATGATACATTGCAAAGCCATCATGATGCTTGGTTGTTATTACCAAATATTTCATTCCAGCCTCTTTAGCTAAAGCTACAATTTCATCAGCATCAAAGTAAATTGGCTTAAAAATTGTTGCTAATTTTTCGTATTCAGCATTAGGAATTTGTAATTTAGATTGAACCCATTCTGCATATGAACTTGATGATTGACCACGATATTCACCGGCTAATAACGAATATAATCCCCAGTGAATCATCATGCCATATTGTGCTTCTTTGAACCATTGTTCCATAAAACAGTACCTCTTTAAATAAAACGCTTACTTAAATGATAGCATAAAAAAAACTACATCATAAATGTAGTTTTTTTACAATAACGACAGTAATTTCCTAATATCTTCTTGTTTTGTTGCCCAACTTGTCATGAAACGAACTACAACTCTTTGTTCATCTAAAATCTTAGGTGTTTTAAAATGAACGTGTTTAGCCAAACGCTGGGCTTTTTTCTTGTCTATGATAACAAAAACTTGATTAGTAAGTGAATCTAAACAAAGTTGATAATTTTTTTGTTTTAAACCTTCCTTAAGTAAGGATGCTGCTTGTACGCCTTTTTTGCTCAATTCAAAATACAAACGATCAGTTGCAAATAATGTATCAAATTGAACTCCTAATAAACGGCTCTTAACCAATAATGTCGCATGTTGTTTAATCAATAAATTGAAATTGGCAGGTAAATTATGCTTAGTAAAAATAAGCGCCTCACCACATAATGCACCAATGCGTGTCGCACCGATATAAAAAACATCACATAAACGCGCAATATCTGCTAAACTCACATCATTTTGCGAACTCATCAATCCATATCCTAAGCGTGCTCCGCCTAAGTATAACGGCAATTGATATTGATGGCATAGACTAGCAATTTGAGTCAATTCATCTAAGCTGTATAATGTTCCACATTCTGTTGGTTGCGAAACATATACCATCCCCGGCTCAACTAACTGCTCATAACTAGTAGTTTGCGAAAAAAAGTTATCCAAATATACACGTAAAGCTTCAATATCAATCTTACCTTTATTTTGTTTAATTGGTAAAACCTTATGGCCAGTAAAATCAACTGCACTTGCATCTGGC
The DNA here is from genome assembly GCA_905204935.1 of uncultured Lactobacillus sp. Taxonomy (GTDB): domain Bacteria; phylum Bacillota; class Bacilli; order Lactobacillales; family Lactobacillaceae; genus Ligilactobacillus. The sequence goes on along the minus strand of CAJLBJ010000004.1, from coordinate 67,208 downwards.
GCCACAATTCGATCGATATCTGCCGCAATTACTCCTTGATAAGTTTTAAGTAAGGTATTTACGACAATCTTTGTAACCTGAATACCATCCATCAAAAAATAAACTTCGGCACTCGGACATTGGCATAAGACCTTTATTTTTTCGGCCGCTCGCGCCGAATAACGATCACTACCATACGCCAACATTTGTTGCTCATTCGTCTCACATAGACGTTTTAAAATCTGTTTGTGTGCCCCTTCTGAATAATCATTTTCAAATGATAGCATGATGGCCCTCTTTTCTAATAGTTAAATTATTTTTTAGAATATACTAGCAAAATATTTCACAAAATGCCAATAAAAAGGCTACAATCCTAAAAAAGATTGTAGCCTTTAATTTATTTACAAATTTCCAATGCTAACTGACAAAATGTCATATTTGACCAAGAGAACCATTCACGTGTATATTGAGTCGGATCATCGACTTGAACACTTTCATGGCATTGTTTTGTTTGATTATCACTCATTGCGATTGCTTGTAATTTAGCGGCTTTGACTAACACATCTGGCGTTGTCAAACCTTCCATCGCTAAACTAACAGGCCAAACATAATGCTCAGGTGTATGCGAACTACCAATGCCTTCTAAAATCTTACCACTGTAATAATAAGGATTTTGCGCACTTAAAATGAATTGGCGTGTCGCTTGGTACAACTCGTCATCGCTAGTAAGATAACCTAAAAATGGCAAGGATAACAAACTTGGCACATTGGCATCATCCATTAAATTCACATTGCCTAAACCATCGACTTCATAGGCATAAATTTGTTGGCCATTTTCCAAAGTTACGATTGCAAAATCTTTGATACCTTGTTCTACTGCAGCAATCAAGCGTTCGATGCGTTGCTTTAAATCCACCAAATCTGCTGGAATCAAAGTCAAAAGTGGCCGTAAAACACTAATTGCATACATGTTACTTGGAACATGATAGCCATATTCACACGCATCATCACTTGGTCTAAAGCCACACCAAATCATCCCAGTATAACCAACCGGTGTTCCACGCCCATCGTTTACCAACGTATCGGTCGCCGGACAATCAACACGTTTGAAATAATATGGTGACGTTTCGTGATGTTGTTCTGTTTCAAAGGTATCCATGATCAATGCCACGGTTTGCCAAAATTCATCATCAAACAAAGCTGTTTCACCGGTCTTTTGATGATATTTAAGTGCTAGAAAAATTGGTGCACAAAGCGAATCAATCTCAAATTTACGTTCCCACACTAAATCAGATACCGCAATATCAGTTTCATCATCACTCCAGTGTGCACCACTAGCCGTTTGGTTAAAAGCATTAGCATACGGATCGTGTTGTACGTAGCGCAATTCCAATTTTAAAACACCCAAGATGATTTCTTTTAATTCAGGAATTTCATCTAAAACTTCTAAATAAGGTAACACTTGGAAAGTCGCATCACGGAGCCACATTGCTGGAATATCACCAGTTGCTACAAAATAAGTGTCATCTGGTCCTTTTTCAGTTGCGTTTTTAATTGCATCGCTAAAAATATTATGAAACATTTCTGTACTACGTTTACTTGGCAAAGTTTTTTGTGCCGCATATTCATCGAGTTTTTGAGCCACTTTTGTTATCTCAATCATCTGGTTATCTCCAATCTTTATTCTACTAACCTAATGGATAGATTCCATAGGTTTGAATCTCTCCGGGAGCAAAGTCTGGTAATTCAAAACACTCAACTTCTGTCGCTAAGTTTTTGCGCACTTCATGGTTTAAATTCAAAGCACTCACATTGCTTGTTTGAGCTAATTGCAAATGTCCTGGATTCTTTAACATTTCCTTGCTTGGATTATATAACCGAATCACTAGACCACTGTAGTCACTTGTCACACTAAATGAGCTGATGACTAACCCCGTAGCTTTGACTTCACATAATGGATAGTGTTGTAAAGCAGTTGGATTCTCATTAATCATAAAATACTGAATTGGGGTTGTAAAGCGGTTTACGGCTTGATTTTGGTAGCCTAACGTCCCAACCGCGAGTTGACGGTGTCTTGCTTGTAAAATAGTTGGCATATAGCTTTCATCCAAGCAAATCCCACCTTTAAAAGTATGCACACCATTTAATTGACTATCTGGAGTTGGTACATATTTAGTCTGTAAACCAGAGGCATCTCCTGGACGTCGCTTGGTATCAGGACGTCCCAAGAATCCAACTCCACGTAACATCGTAATGGCTAACTTATCAAATTTTTCGCCAATTACTTCAAAGTCTTTTTGCCCTAGACCGATAAACGACCAACTCTTAACATCATCATGTACGTTAGCAAAATGAATCATCGGACGCATCGCTGTTGGTTCTTCATGATAACCAATCTCTTGCCAATCATTCAAATGCATATCCATAACTGGACGCTTGATTGTCCCAAACGGTGTATCGGCATAACTAAACTTAGCTAAAACATTAGTATTTAAAACTAAACGCAATCGATGATCTAAAACAGTATTGTCAATTTCAAACTCAAAGCCAATCGTCTTATCACCTTTATTTAAGGTTAGATGCAAGCAGTAATCAACCTTAGTTTGTGCTACTTTAGCAGCACGTTGCTTCAAATCATAAGGTAGCTGCCAGCTTCCATTAATAGTTAATTGACTGCTAAATTTACCCGCTAAAGCTTGGACACTAACGTTTTTAAGGTCTAATGTTAAAATCCAATCTTCAAACGCTGGCGAATAATCATAGGTATCGCCTTCATCTCCACCATCTTCAAAGTTCAAAAAGTCAGCATATACTTGATTTGTCGCCTTATCAAACAACTCTAAGCCACCATTGGTATAGTTTATCGTGTAAAACTCATTTTCAATCAATGTTGCATTTTGGCGTGTTAACATTTGTGTTGGTTCTTGAACCACCTTAAACCCAATCCAATCGGTTGCTGGAAGCGTCGTTTCAAGCGCAATTGTTGTTTCATAAAAAATATCTGCCACCATTTGACTAACATCACGTCGTGTAACAGCTGCATCAATTTTTTCTTGTTGTAAAACTTCAAAAACAACTTCTTTGCCATGCACATCGGATAACTTAAATGTTTCACTGCGCGTATTTACTTTAAATGTTAAAACTTGTTTTTGTGTAACTGGTTGGGGATTCCAAAAGAACAAGTCCAAATCAGCAGGTACCTTACTACTTAATTTACGTAAAAGGTAATCACGCAAGGAATTAGCCAATTGTAACGCATTGACAGCACGGTTAAAAATATCTTTGTTGGTTTCATCACTGTTACATCCACCAGATGAATCATGTGCTTGCCCACGGACAATGGTCTTCCAAATTTCATCAACAATACCAAATTTCTGTTCAATTCCATGATATTGTGCCATCGTCATTAAAGGTTCAACAACGTATGTCATTACACGTTCTAATTCATCATAAATACACTTCAAATCAACACGTGAAGAGTAAATTCCTCGATGAATTTTAGAAGCACTAGGATCAACGAACTCCCCACTATAAATTGGCAAATCTTGATTTTTAGCTAATTGTTCAAAGTATTGTGGATAGGTGCTTTCAACTAATTGATAGTCATTTTGACTTGCATTTGCCAATGCTAAACGCTGCTTAAGATTGAAATCAACAGGTCTTTGGTCGCCACCCACTGGAACAACTAAATCATCAACGTCCGTATCCGTGCTGATTTTCGTTAACAAAGCATTAAAATCATCAGATTCGACTAATTCGATCCCTGCGTAATAGCCGTTTTTAATGTTAGCAGCCAAGACTTTTGAGCCATCTTCACAGGTCCAATAGAAGTAACGCGCATTTTTTTCTTTAGGCATACCACGCCAAAAGACGGTTGCTGTAATATCAAAGCCATTATAAATCTTAGGCATATCCTGGCCTTGACCAAATGAATCTGGTAAATATCCTAACTTAGTTACGCCACCTAAATCACTAGCTAGCTTATGGCCTAATTGTAAATTACGCACAATAGCTTCACCTGAAGTTACCATTTCATCAATTTGCGTATACCAAGGTCCAATGTATAGGCGCTTAGCCTTAACAAATTTAACTAAAAGCTCTCTTTTATCTGGTTGAGCATTCAAATAATCATCGATAATCGACATTTGTCCATCTAATAAATAATAATCCAATCGATTTTGCTCTAAAGCTCTAAAAACCTCATCCATATGATAAGCAAATTGAATCTGTGCATTTTGGCGTGTAAAATACCATTCGAAATCCCAGTGTGTATGTGCAATAACATGTACTTTTTTCATTGTTTAACTCTCTTTTCTAATTAAACTAAACCTTGTTGATGAGCTAATTGACGTTCATTTCTTTGGTTAATAATCACAAATGGTGAATAAATCAAAACGTCTAAAATTACTAAGACTAACGTTAAAATAACTGGACTTATATGGAATGCCCCTAAAATCCATGTACTCAAGAAAATTGGTTCATTTCCTGAATTCAAAACAACCAATGGAACAACCCAACCAATAGAAGTAACAACATAAGCGATAATCGCATTTAACAACGGAACAACAATCCAAGGAATAAACATAATTGGATTTAGCACAATTGGTAACCCAAAGATAACAGGTTCATTGATACCAAAACATCCTGGAACCAAGGCTAATTTAGCAATTTCTCGTTCTTTTTCGCCTTTTCTAGTGAAGATTAACATCGCAATAATCAAACCAAATGTAGCACCCGAACCACCTATCATCGCATAAACATTAGTCATTGTATTAGGTGAAATTGAGATACCGGCAAAACTTTGTGTTTCCGCAAATTTAGAGACATTTTGCAAGAACAATGGTAACCAAAAGGCTGACATTACGCCCCATACGATATTAAAACCATGTAAACCTAAGAACCATAAAATTTGTTCAATTAAAATGACAACAATGATTGCAGGCAAGCCCGTTCCGACTACCAATAAAGGATCAATTAAAATCTTAGAAATCATTTGAATCAAAGAAGCATAGCCTAAAGATTGAATGATGATACGAATCACACCAAAAATCAATAGTACTTCAGCGATTGGAATCAAAGCAAAAAATGAATCAAAAACATTTTGTGGCACGCTATCTGGCATTTTAAACGTAAATTTAGAACGACTAAATGCTGCAAATAAAGCTACCGCAATCATTCCAACGATTAAGGCTGTAAACATTCCTTCATAACTAAAGAAACTTGTCGCAAATCCTTCAATTACCTTGGCTTTATTGTCTAAATAATTAACATTGTTTGGCACCATTACAAAATAAGCTGATAAAGCTAATAAAGTTGCAATGATAGGATTTAAATTTTTATTCTTATCTTTTCGTTTTAATTCTACTGCATATGAATAAGCTGAAGATAAAACAACAATCAAACCAACGATTCCTAATGTCGCAGTTCCGATATAACCAAATAAATTGCTAGTATTGATTACCCAGGCATTTTGAATGTCTTTAGCTTTAATAAGTGCATCTAGTTGCATCTTGATAAGATTGGAAAAAGATCCAACTACTGTAAACGGAATTGTACGCACAAAAGCATTTTTTATCGCTTGTAAAATTAAGTTGTTTTGAACCCATGTCGATGCTTTCAACAATGGTGCTTGAAGTTTGTTAATATTCATGTAAAACTCTCCTAAAACAATTTTTTGTAATCAAACGCTTTCTTACATTTGGCATTATACGCATATCTCAAAAATTTGTAAAGTCTTTTTTCTAAAATGATAATACAAATTTTGACAGTGTGGTATAATTTGTTTAGACGTTATAATTTAGAAAGGATGACTGATATGTACCGTTATCGCGAAATTTATTCGGACATTAGAAAAGATATCTTAACTAATCACTATCGTTCCGGTCAGCCCTTACCCACTCAAGAAGAACTGATTGCCAAATATAATGTCAGCCGATTAACACTTAAAAAAGCCCTCCAGCTTCTGAGCAATGAAGGACTAATTTACAGTAAACAAGGGGCTGGGACATATGTTAGAGTGCGGCTTGGAGATGCTACCGATGAAATGTTACCCCTTGATTCACCAGTAGGGGTTGTTTATTCTCATCGCGATCAAGATATCAAAAGTAAGATCTTGCATTTTGATGCTCGTTTACCCGATGAAGCCGAACAAAGAAACCTTAACATCAATAAGACTCAACCTGTTTATGAAATCAAGCGTGTCCGCTTTATCAATCAAGAATATTACAGCTATGAGCATACCTTGATGCCAACCGAGATTGCGCCACTTGATAAGGAGATTCTCAAAGGCTCACTTTATGATTACTTAGGTAGTGTGGCCAAATTACAGCTAACCGATGCGCGGCGCATCGTTTATGCCCAAGGCGCTAGCCCAGAAGTTGCGGCGGCGTTAAATATCGCGCCTAATAGTCCGGTGCTTGTCATCGAACAAACGGCTTATGATCAAACGGGCCGCCCGTTTGAATATTCAAAATCTTACTTTATCAACGATCACTCTAAATTCGTCTTAGACGTTCATCGTCAACTTTAATCCATGAAAGAAGGTCTTTTTATGACAAAAACATTTCCTAAAAACTTCTTGTGGGGTGCAGCTACTTCTGCCCCTCAAACAGAAGGTCATAGCTTATTAAACGGCAAATCCGCTTCAACTTGGGATTATTGGTTTGAAATTGCGCCAGAAAAATTCAACGAAAATCAAGGTCCCAAAGATACATCTAATGTTTATGAAATGTATCGCCAAGATTGTCAAAGAATGCAAGATATTGGTTTAAATTCCCTGAGAACATCGATTTCTTGGACACGCCTTTTACCTGATGGCAAAAACTTAAACCAAGAAGCGGTCAAGTTTTACCGTGACTACTTTACTTGTATGTTAGATCATGGCGTTAAGCCTATCATCAATCTTTTCCACTTTGATATGCCAATGTGGCTGATGCAAAAAGGTGGTTGGGAAAGTCGCAAAGCAGTTGATGCCTTTGCTTTTTATGCTAAGACAGCCTTTGAACAATTTGGTGATTTGGTCAAAATGTGGACAACTTTTAACGAGCCCATGGTCCATGTCGAATGTGGTTACTTGTATCAATTCCACTATCCTGCCATCGTTGACTTTAAAAAAGCAGTCCAAGTTGGCTATCACACTTTAATGGCCCATGTTTGTGCAGTTAAAGCCTTTCGCCAAACAATTCCCGATGGACAAGTTGGCATTATCTTAAATATTTCACCTGCTTATGCGCGCAGTGACAGCCCCCAAGATTTGGCAGCTAAACAAGCCGCTGATTTATTAAACACTCAAAGTTTCTTAGACCCTGCTGTCAAAGGTGAGATTCCACAAGAATTGATTGATTTGGTCAAACTCCATGAATTAACGCCACAAGTTTTACCCGAAGATAAGGCCTTGATCAAGGCATATACCGTTGATTTTATCGGCTTAAACTACTATCAACCCCGCCGTGTCAAGGCACCTAGTCAGCCACTAACACCTGCTAAGATGCCCGAAAACTTATATGAACCTTATGACTGGCCAGAAAAGAAAATCAACCCATACCGTGGTTGGGAAATCTATCCACAAGCCATTTATGACGTGGCCATCATGATGAAAGACCAATACAACAACATTCCTTGGTATGTCAGCGAAAATGGGATGGGCGTGGCCGATGAAGAACGCTTCTTAAATGCAGATGGCATGATTGAAGATGATTATCGCATCGAATTTATGCAAGACCACCTGGAATATTTGTACAAAGGTATTCAAGCCGGCAGTAACTGTTTTGGTTACCACAGTTGGACTTTTGTCGATTGTTGGTCTTGGTTAAACGGTTATCGCAATCGCTACGGCTTTTATCGCGTTGATTTAGATAACAATTTTGAACGCAGCATCAAAAAGAGTGGCTTATGGTTTAAAGAAGTCGCACATAACAATAGTTTTTAATTAAAGGAGGAATCTAATATGTTAGCTGTTTTTGATATTGGTGGAACTTTTGTCAAATGTGGATTATTTGATGACGGAAAGATCAGTCATCAAGCTAAATTTCCAACGCCTAAAACTTTTGAAGAAATGCTTAGTCAAATGAAAAGTGTCCTTGACAGCTATGATGAAACTATCACCGGAGTAGCTTTAAGTGCTCCTGGGACTGTCAACGCCAAAAAACGTGTTATTGAAGGCCTAAGTGCTGTTCCTTATATTCATCAACGACCAATTTTTGATGAATTTGAAGCAGCCTTTGGTTTACCGGTTGCCATCGAAAATGATGCCAATTGTGCCGGAATTTGTGAAATGAAAAGTGGGGCTGGTCAAGGCTATCAAAACGCAGCCTTTGTCGTCTTAGGGACCGGTGTAGGTGGAGCCGTCTTTATCAACGGTCAAATCTATAAAGGTTCACATCTTTTTGGTGGCGAATTTGGCTTGATGAAAAACCGCCAAGAAACTAATTTAAGTGGCAACGGAACAGTTGTTAAGGCGGCCGCTAAATACGCCAAGCTTAGTGGGCGGGAAGTTTCAGGTATCGAGTTATTTGAACTTGAAGCTAACGGCGATACTTTAGCTCATGAAGTTTTAGAAGAAATGTATCAAAATATTGCTAACTTGATTTACAACTTGCAAGTTAGTCTTGATCCAGAAATTATTATTTTAGGTGGTGGTGTCTCTGCTCGCAGTGAACTTCCTGAAAAAATTCGGGGTTACCTCAAGCAAACATTAGAACAAGAATTAATTCCTGAAGTCATGCCAGAAATCGTTTGTTGTCATTATCAAAACGATGCCAACTTACTAGGCGCGGCTTACAACTTTTTAGACCAAAATAAATAATAAAAACTAACTTACTCATCCATCCATAAAAGAGGCTGAAAAATCAGCTTCAATATAAAATAAAGGCCCACGTCAAAAAATTTGGCGTGGGTCTTTTCGGGCTCTATAATTTTTAGGACTGATAGAATTTCTATTGGTCCTAATTTTTTATAAAAAAACAAAAAAAGCTCTCTTCACTGGAAAACTCAGTAAAGAGAGCTCAAAAATCAAAATTAATAACTTTAATCTTGGGTGACTACTTCATCAATCCGATATGACAAAGAGCCGCTTTTATTCAAACATATGTTGTTTAATCGGGCGATACACATTTTGGCCATCGCCTTTAGCGCCGGCTAGTTTTAATTGACCTGAGCCACTAACCGCTTCACGTGTTCCATCGATTGCTGGATCGGCGTAACGGTTGAACCAAGCAATCATTTTTTGATATAAGGTTTTAATTTCTGCTTGATATTGCTTAGCATCAATCAAGTTAACTTCTTCTTGTGGATCACTACTTAGATCATAGAATTCATCTGGACCATAAGGGAAACGTTTGACTAACTTAAAGCGTTCATTTCTAATCATACGTGTTGCCCCATATTCATCAAAGATAATCGTATCTTCGGGTTCATCGCAGACAACATCATTTTCGATTACTGGCCGTAAAGATTTACCTGGTAAATCTTTATCTTGTAACTTAGTTGTTGGTAATTGTAAATAGTCTACTAGCGTTGGGAAAATATCATAGTGACTACGATTATTTTCAATGACTTTACCTTTAGCAAACATCTTAGGCCATGACATAATCATCGGCACTTTAACCGCACTATCATACATATTCAATGGGAAAGTCCCGTTACCTTTACCCCAAATTCCGTGATGCCCCATGCTCATGCCATTATCGGAAGTAAAAATAATCAAGGTATCTTCATAAACACCTAATTGTTTTAACTTAGCAATGATTTTACCGATCCCTTCATCCATTGCACTAATTGCTGCATAATAACCAGTCAAATATTCACGGCGTTTTTGTTCGTCGCTTGGAACCGGACAAGAAGCAACTTGCCATGGATGATTTGGTAAATCTGGGGTTGATTCAAACGGACAATCCGCATATAAATCACGATATTTAGCCGGATGTTGCTCTTTTTCCCAAGGTGAGTGTGGTGCCGTATAGGTCACATTTAAATAATGTGGTTGCCCATCGGTAAATTCATCCAAATAAGCGAGTGCCTTATCGGTGATTAAATGTGTCACGTATTCATCCTTAAATGAAATCTGCCCATCTTCGATAATATCTGGATGAATATACTCGCAACCACCACGCCCAATTGTATACCAATCTTGGTAACCAGCTTGAGGTGTCATGCTATCACCCAAATGCCATTTACCACTCAAAGAACAATGGTACCCAATATCTTGCATTAATTCGGTATAAGTGACAATTCCTTGCATATATTGGATAGCTTTATCTTCTTTAGCAAATTCCGGTGCATCCTTAATTTCACCTAACTGCTCTTTATCTAAACTTCCTGAAGCAATCCAGTCAAAAACACCGTGATAAGAAGGAATACTACCCGAATAAATCGAAGCTCTAGCTGGTGAACATACCGGTGATACACAGTAAAAATTCGAAAAATATAAGCCTTCTTCACATAAATAATCTAAATTCGGCGTCACAATTTCTTGATTTTGCGCAGCTTTACCGCAAGCCCATGCCCCCATATCATCTGCAATAATTGTAATTACATTTGGTCTAGCCATTTATCTCACCTCAAACAATTTGATTATCCTAAAAAGCCAATTGCTTTTAATAAAATCCCCAAAAGCATCACACCAATAATTAACATATTTGGTGAAACTTTCTTTTTACCTAAAAGCCAGTATAAAACAAAGACTAATAAAACAGGAATCATCGATGGCAAAATCTTATCTAATAAATCTTGAATCGATAACTTAACTTTTCCAGTTTTAAAAGTTAACTTAACATTAGCCGTAATTACGCTTGGAATCAAGCCACCAACCACGGTAATCCCTAAAATAGTTGCTGCAGCTGTTACTTGTTTCATCTTTTCTGAAAGCAACTCAACTAATTTAGTTCCTTGGTAATAAGCAATCTCAAAGGTGTAGTATCTAAACATCAAGATGGCGATGTTAACTAAGATCCAAAGTAAAACCCCGATAGGATTGCCTTCAAGTGCCATATAAGCTGCGATTGAACCAAAAATTGTTGGAATTAACACACCAGTAATACTATCGCCAATTCCAGCTGTTGGTCCCATCAAACCAGTTTTTAACCCCATAACAGCTTCTTTTGAGGCATAACCTTGTTGCATTTCAGTTGCTAAATCAGTCGCTACAATAATATGACCAAAAACTGGGTTCGTATTAAAGAATTGCGAATGTAATTTCATCATTTCGATACGCTGTTCTTTGTCGGGATAAAGCTTATATAAAACTGGCAACAAGGAAAACAAATAACCTGGGGCCATCATCGTTTGATAGTTCCAACAAATTTGATTAGTTAAAATCCAGCGTAAACTAATTTTGCGTAGCTCTTTTTTTGTTAAATCATTCTTCGTATTCGCCGTCATAATAGCTTTCATCCTTTCCTGTTGATTGTGCAGGTGCAACTGTTGTTGTATTTTGTGTCATTGATTTGTAAGTTAAAACTGCGGCTACTAAACCGATAATAGAAATTGCCATAATTGGTAATTTTAAATAAGCCGATAACACAAAACCTAAAAATAGATATGGATATTGTTCCTTACATGGCAAGTAGCGCAATAAGATTGCAATCCCGACAGCAGGAAGCAAGCCACCAGCTACACTTAAACCACTGATAATCCAATCAGGAATAACATTTAAAATCAATTGAATTAAAGTATTACCGAAAAGTAACATTAAGAAAACAGGAATCGCACGATACAAACCAAAAGTTAAAATCCCCGTTAAAACATTCCGTTCGATTCCTTTACGATTGTCTTTTTCAACATTTTTTTCAACCCGTTCAGCTAAAAAGACGTTCAAGAAACGGGCTAAAACATCTAATTGCACCATCAACAAACCGACTGGGACAGCTAATGAAATCCCAAAATTTGCCCCTTTTCCAGCTAAAACTGCATAAACCGTTCCAATAATTGCTCCTGTTGAATAATCTGGAATTGAAGCTCCCCCAAAGGTACTAATCCCTAGAATCATCAATTGTAAAGTTCCGCCGACAAATAATCCCGTCTTGATATCTCCCATAATGATTCCAGTAATCAAACCATACATTACCGGTTGATTTTTCAAAATAGCAATCGAAAAAACTTCGGGAGTTACAATAAATGCGATTAAAGTTAAACAAATTAATTGCCATATTTCGATTTGCATTGTCATCTCTCCTCATTTGAATTTAAAAAGTGTTCAATACTCAATGGTTCATCACTTGGAACCATTTGTGCTGTAATCTTGCATCCTTGTGCTAACAACTCATTGATTTGTTTAATTTCTGTTTCATATAAGTAAACTGATTTTTTAACTTTTAATGTCTCATCATGGCTAGAACAGTTGCCAATATTATAAGTATCAATATTTAAACCAGCTTGAATTAATTCGAATAAAACACTTGGGCGTTTAGCTAACATCAATACACGTTGATCTTGATATTGACCAGCATTGATTCTTTCCAAAGCCCCTTTTTTCGTTAAAATACTCAACTTAACCCCTTTAGGAGTCGCAGTTTTTAATGCAACTTTAGCAATATCATCTTGACAAGTTTGATTATCAACAATCAAAATTCGTTGCGCATTAGTATAGTTCGTCCACATGGTTGCGACTTGACCATGGATCAAACGTTCATCGACACGAATTGCTACAATTCCTTTTTCTTGCATACTTTGATTTTGACAACGATTCAAGTTTTGACGAACATCAAAACCGGTATTTTTTACCGTTTCAGCCATCGTTGTTGTAACTTGATTGCTTCGTAGTTCAACTTCTTGCATCTTTTCAAATACTTTAATTGCTTGTTGACTTTCTAAAACTGCATCTTTAAGTTCTAAACCAGTTGCTAAAACAATACAAAGGTTCAATGATAGACCGGTACAAAGTTTAATGTCTTCATATTTTGCCTGTAGTTCTAATGCACAATTAAATGGTGTTCCTCCAACAATATCTGCAACTAAACAAACTTCTTCTTTAGGTAACTGACTAATTTTTTCTTCTATGAGTCCTGCATATTCTTCTTTGCTCATCGTGTCAAAAAAACATAATGGATGAAATTTGGAAACATCTCCAACAATCATCTCTAAGCTTTGATAACAGCCTTGAGCATACTCACCATGCGAAAGTAATAGATACTCCATGATTTTGCCCTCCTTTGCTTTTAACTCTCAAAGAAAACGTTTTCTAAAGAAAGCATAAACTTTTAAATGTTGTTTTTAAATATGCAAATCACAACCAATTATGTTTTTATGACAACCAATTATTTTTGCCGAGACATTTGGCGATACTTCTTAGGCGCTACTCCATAAGCCTTTTTAAACTTCGCTGAAAAATATAATTGATCTGTATAACCTACTAAAAAAGTAATTTCTTTAATACTTTTAGCGCTATTTTTTAACAACTCGCACGCCTTAAACAAGCGTAGTTGCCCTAAATATTCTTGTGGCGAAATTTTAAGATTCTGGGTAAAAATTTTATATAAATAACTGCGAGTCACATTAATTTCTTCACAAACATCAGTAACCTTAATTGGCTGTTGATAATTTTTGTTGATATATTGAATAGCTTTTTCAAGATTATGATTTAAAATATTTTCCTTATTTTCCAACACCTTAGGTTGCACCAATTTTTTACATAATTCATAAAATAATGGATAAAGATGACTAAGTCTAAAAAGCTCATTATCATTAGTTTCATCTTTTAATTCTTCCGTAAAAGCAATTAATAAGTTAGGCAAGCTTTCAGTAGTAGCAAACGATACCTTGCATGTATTAGTAAAGTCGTATTTGGTCAAATACTTATCCGCTAAAACGCCACTAAAAGCAATCCAACAATATTTCCATGGATCATTTTTATCTGGGTAATAACTGATTTTCATCCCTTTTTTAACAATAAAAGCATCGCCTTTTTCTAATTTAAAACGTTGATTTTCTACTTGCAAATACCCGATTCCTTGCATCACATAATGAATCATATAGGCATTTTCGACAACATAACTATATTTATTTAGATAGGTACATTGATGAATACCACATTCATCTAAATTCAAGTCAAAATCAACTCTTTTATATCTTCTCCATAAAATTCGCATAATTATCATCCTTAAAATATTTATTTAGAAACATTATCACATAAGCTTGATTTATTTATCCATAAAAACCCTTTCAAAAACGATTATACTATTAGTGAACAAACATTTTTTCAATCCAGCCACCAGGAGGTTTTCGTATGAATTATCTTGACTTTTTAACTCAAACAGATTCGTTTAGCTATAACACTTTAGCTCCTCGAAGTTATTATATTCCTTATAATTTCAACCCTAGCACTAATTTTAACTATACACGTAACGATTCAAAGGCTTTTACTTTACTAAATGGCAACTGGCAATTTAAATATTTTGCCTCAATTCAAGACCTACCGGATAATTTTTTTACACAACCTAGCATTGAATTTGAAACAACAATTCCCGTCCCATCTTGCTGGCAAATGCATGGTTATGATCAAAATCAATATACCAATGTTTCTTATCCAATTGCCTTTGATCCACCATTTGTTCCGGATGATAATCCATGCGGTGTTTATCAACGATACTTTGAAATCCAAGATCCAAGTACAGCTAAGACCTATCTAAACTTTGAAGGAGTTGATAGTTGTTTTTACCTTTGGATTAATCAAAAATTTGTTGGCTTTGATACGGTTTCACATGCTAATTCAGAATTTGATATCAGCGACTTTTTAGTTGCAGGTACTAACACTATCACCGTCTTAGTCGTCAAATGGTGCTTTGGTACTTATTTTGAAGACCAAGATAAATTTCGTTTCAGTGGTATTTTCCGTGACGTTTACTTACTACAACGTCCTGAAAAACATATTTGGAATATTGCAATTAACACTGTTATTGATTTTCCAAAACACAATGCCACGCTTGATATAGCTGGATTATTAGCTGATGAAACTACTGCTTATCAATTATATGACCCAGCACATAACTTAATCGCTCAAGGACAAACTTCTAACTCAAGTTTACAATTAACTATTCAAAATTGCCAACTTTGGAATGCCGAAACTCCTTATTTATATACTCTAATTTTAGAAGTAAATAGAGAATTTATTCCACTTAAGGTTGGTTTGCGTGAAATTCATACAGCTGATGGCCAGATTTGGATAAATCAACAACCGGTTAAACTCTATGGTGTTAATCATCACGATAGTCATCCTGTAACCGGAGCAACTGTCAGTGTTGCTGACCAATTAAAAGATTTATTGTTAATGAAAGAACACCATGTCAATGCGATTAGAACTTCACATTATCCAAAATCACCGGAATTTTACGAATTATGTGATCAATTAGGCTTTTATGTGATGTCTGAAGCAGATGTCGAATGTCATGGCATTGTTGATTTATACCAGGCTGGTGGTGATCAAAACTACTGTATGTTAGCTGATGACCCAGCTTATACTCCTATTATTGTCGATCGTGTTACACGTATGATTAAAGCTAACTTGAACTTTACTTCAATTTTTTCATGGTCAATGGGAAATGAATCTGGCTATGGCATTGGTTTCCAGACCGCACTTGAAACAGCACGCCAAATAGATCCTAGTCGTTTATTGCATTACGAAGGTTTATGTCGCAACAAATTAAATAATCCACAACTTGTAATGCATTTATCTGATTTATATAGCCGGATGTATCTTCCAAAAGATATTTGCGTAGAATTTTTAGAAAAATATCCGACTGTACCATTCATGTTATGTGAATACTCACATGCAATGGGAAATAGCTCAGGCGATTTAAAAATGTATGATAATTTAATGCAACGCTATCCAAATTTTGTTGGTGCTTTTGTCTGGGAATGGTGTGACCATGCTGTTTTGACCGATGCAACCACTACAAAAAAACAGTATCGTTACGGTGGCGATTTTAACGAATTTCCGCATTTTTCAAACTTCTGTGTCGATGGTTTAATCTACCCAGACCGTCAAGTTCATACTGGTCTTAAGGAATTTCAAGCCGTTAATTTACCAATTCAGCTTGTTTCAGCGACATTTGATAAATTAGTTTTGAAAAATCGACTTGATTTTACTGCGGCCGCCCAATTATATCAAGGCTTTTATCGGTTCAGCTTTGATGGAAAACCTGGTGCTTGGCAAACTTTACAGTTAACAAATTTAGCTCCACAAGAAACTAAAGAGTTTGCTATCAATTGTCCAACAAACGATGCAAAATTAGTTACATTAGAATGGACAATTCAAGCTAATAATGCCCGTGTAAACCTAGGAATTCAACAACAAATCCTAAGAAATGAACTTAGTTTTTGTCCTAAATTAGCAGCAACGACAGCTTCTCTTGCTGTTACAGCTGAAACTGCTAAAACAATCACAATTACCGGTGCCGATTTCCAATATATTTATGCTAAAAATCAAGGTGGTTGGCAATCTTTTTGGCATCAAGAAACCGAATTTTTGCAAAAAGACAGTTTCTGGAGTATTTGGCGCGCTCCAATTGATAATGACCGTAAGATTAAAGGTGCTTGGATCGATGCGGGATTTGATCGGATTATTCCTAAACATTACGAAACCAAGATCGAACAAACCGAAACGACCATTAAATTGGTAACTAAACTCGGCTTGACTGCCGCTTATTTACAAAAAATTGCTGATTTAACTATTACCTGGACCATCAGTAATCAAGGCGCTATTTTATGTGATGTTAAAGTTAAAAAAGATCCAGTCTTCCCTGATTTTCCAAGATTTGGCCATTGCTTGCCATTAGTGAGCCAGCTAGGTAAAAAAGTAAACTATTTAGGCTATGGACCTTATGAAAGTTATTGCGACAAGCATCATGCAAGCTATTTGAACTGGTTTGAAACGAATCTTTGGGATAACTACGAACCATACATCCGTCCCCAAGAAAATGGCAATCATTACCAAACTTATGAAATCGACTTGAATCAACAACTCCAAGTCAGTTTAGCACCAGCTTCATTATTTGGTATTTTGTCTTATTCACAAACACAACTAACTCAAACAGCTCATCGTGATCAATTAGTTGATGAAAATTGTTGTTATCTCACCTTGGATTATGCTCAAAATGGGATTGGTTCTGCCAGTTGCGGCCCTATCTTAGATAAACAATATTGCTTAAGTGCGACCGAGTTTACATGGCAATTTAAACTTAGTTTCAAATAAAAAACAAAATAAAAAAGATAAAACCCATAAAAAAATTTTAGCGGTTTTATCTTTTTTATTTTTATAAAAATTTAAGTCCTCTAGCTATAAATATCGTCCTGTTACTTTCAACGCTGCACAAACATCTCTTAAATTATCATCTGATAGAATATTATTTTCTCTTAATGATTTTCCACTAATACGTTGTAAATCTAATGCTAATCCTGCAGCTTTATTAGCCGTTTCAATCAAACCAAAACAATCTTCAAAATCTACACCTGTACTTAAAACTCCATGCTTTGCCCAAACAACTAAACGGCAACCTTTC
Organism: uncultured Lactobacillus sp.; assembly: GCA_905204935.1. GTDB lineage: Bacteria > Bacillota > Bacilli > Lactobacillales > Lactobacillaceae > Ligilactobacillus. The sequence continues at coordinate 49,740 of CAJLBJ010000004.1, read as the reverse complement.
AACAATTTTGCTGTTGCTTCACCAATTTCTCGTGTTCCTGGAACTTCCCAAGGTAAGACGGAAATTCCATCTGGAAAAACAACAATTGATTCGGTTAATACACTCCATAAATCCTTGGTTAAAGATTCACTAGTTACTTCATTTAATAATGAATACAGTACAATGTTTGTTGCATGATTATGAATAACAACCCTATGATTTTTATTTTGTGATACTCTTGCACTATGGGAAAGGATATGCATATATATTTCAGATGTTGGATATTTACCTGTATTATAGCCAGCAATAACTTCATATCCATCAGCTGTTAGTTTCACTATACCTGTATCAATTTCTGGTTGTTCTTTTAGATATCTAAAATGACTCCCCGAAGCTGTAATTAGCAAATATTCACCTTGAACATTTTGAGGAACCTCCATTAAATTTTTTACTACATCTGGTTCTTGATAAACATTATAATTAGTATCTAAAAAAGATTCTTTTATACTTTTTACTTCATCTTCTGTCAAACGATACGATATATTGCCACCATTATATTCATCCCATCCTTTTTTCCACATATCATATGTCGTTTGAACTAACTCAATTAAATATTTCGGATACTTCACTTTATACGCTCCTCTTATCTAATTTTTCTTTCTTTTGTTTATTTTTACGTTCAGTCATTATATTTCTAAGTTTTTGACGTTTTTCCTCTTGTTTTTTGTCATATTCTATGAACAAATTTTGTTTACCCGCTCTTACAGATAAAATTAATGCTAAAATTGTAAGTAGAATTTGGTGTGTTATTAAACTATATACAAACATAATTGCCGAAAAAATTATTATAATTTTCCAAGTATTCTTTGACATATTCTTCCTCCTATCAAAGCAAGAAGACGAAAGACATCTCAAATACCATTCGACTTCTACTCAATCTTATTATTCATTCGCATTATCAATAAGTGACTGATTATATTTATTTCTATTTCTAATCAAGAGTACAAATAAAACCATCCAACCTGCAAATAATCCAAAAGCTAATATATCGCCACTAAACATATGAGTTAACATATAACGCAAATCTGGTCCTTCAAAAGTTGCCCAAGAAATTAAACCGTTTTGTTTACTATCCAAAGTACCTGATTCACGTGCTAATTTGGTCATATATGGTGTAAAATAAGTTGCTCCATATAAGAATAATGGTGCAGAAATAAAACCATGAATAATCATTCGTAATACATTACCATTAGTCAATAGCAAAGCACCTACTACAAATGATAGGTTTACAATTCCTGCAAATGGTAAAACAATATTTCCAGGTAAGGTAATAGAAAATCCTAGTAAAAAGACCATTGTAAAGATAACAGCAACCCACAACTCATTTCGTCCTCCAAGAATTGGCCAATCTAAACCAATATAGACTTCACGATCTTTAAATTTCTCGCGCATGAATTCTGAAACTGCTTCGGAAATAGGGGATAATGCTTGCGCAAATAATTTGGATACCATAGGGAAAAGTTGCAATGCTGTTGCTGCTTGCACTGCCAAAGTACAAGCAAATTTAAATCCATTCCCTGAAGCAAGGCCTAATACAAATCCAATAATAAAGCCCATTACTGCATTTTCTCCAAATATCCCAATTTTTTCCTTTAAATTATCTGCATTAAATTCTTTGTTTAATCCTGGAATTTTCTTTAATAATTCATCGATAGGGAATAAAATAACTGCAATCAAACAAATAAAGTGTGGAACTGTTACACCAGGAATTCCTGTAAGTCTCTCAACTTCTGGAGCAAATGCATCTCCTAGCTTTAATTCTAAGATAATAAGTATCACAGCTGCACAAAAACCATAAAATACATTATTTGTAAAATATGAAACTAACACCGCTGAAAAAATTTTATTCCAAACATTCCATAAATCAACATTTAAAGTTTTTGTTTGATTCAATAAAAGCAAAATAATATTAATACCTATCTGAACTGGAAACATTAGGAAAGCAAATGGCCAAGCCCATGTAATTGAGGCCGCTCCAGGCCAACCAATGTCTACCGCAGGTAACGAGAGGCCTGTATTTGTAGCCAAGTCATTTGCTGCTGCACCCATACTTGTCATAATAAAATTAACTAATAAATTCATACCAGTAAAAGCTATTCCTAAAGTTAGAGCGGAAACAAATGCATCTTTAACGTTCATTCGTAAACATATTGCAATTATAAACATTAAAAACGGAACAAAGACAGCCGCACCTAAGTCTAAAATATACTGTACTGTAGTTTGTAATATTTCCATCAGTATTCCCCTTTCTACAAAATTACTTATTGATAAAATCTAAAAGTTTTTTATATTCTGCATCCTTTCCCATTCCTGTTAAAAATGCAATACCATTAAACATCGGAACCCCATAATCCTTTTTAGGTTTTGCAATATAGATATACCCATCAGCATTTTTTAAGTAATGTTCTAGTGATTTCATATCAACGGCCTCAACTGTAGCTGGTACTTTATCTTTTTCAAACATTCTTCCTACCGTACTTGCTACCGTTTGTGAAGTTGCAACTCCTGAGCCACATGCTACTATAAATTTTTTCATTTTCATCGTCTCCTTAATTTAAAATTCATTGAATAAGTTTATAATTTCTGTTGCACTTTTTGCATTTTTTATGTTATATATAAATTCTTTTTGACTAAATAGTTCCATTATCTCAGCTAATAAATTTACTTGATTTTTAGGTTCCTTAATTCCTAACATCAATATATACTCAGGTTTTACGATTACATCATCCGTTCCCATTTGAATAAATTCAATATCTCTATTCACTAATTTATTAAAATAAATAAATGGTTTTTTTATATGATCAACCGTAGTATGCGGAATCGCAATAGCAATATTTTCTAAATTCAATCCTGTTGGATATTCTTTTTCACGTTCAATTATTGCTTCTAAATATGTTTTTTCTACAAATCCTAATTTTTTTAAAATCTCTGCTTTAGTTTCAAAAAAATCATTTACTGATATACTGTCACATTCCATATCAATAAGTTCTGCTTGAATTAGTTCTCCTACAATACTCACCTACTCATCCTTCTTTCCTAAAATCCTCACCAAATGCAGTAATAAATACAAGTCTTCATCTACACCAAATGATAATCCTTTATCCTCAAATAATTTTTCTTTGATTTTTGACAATAACTTGGTCTCTTCTAAATACATTTCTTTAGTAATTCCTAATAATTCATCTATTCTTGGATCTTGCTTTTCCTCTTTATCTTTAGAAAATGACCTAATCAAAAAATACCTAAGGTGGACAATAAATCGACTATAATCCACAGAATCTTTTCTTAAATTCTTTCCACTTTCTTCATCAATAAATGACACAATCTCATTGAGAGTATCACTTAGCTTCAAAATATCATTGAAATCTTCACTATCAATCATTCCATTCACAAAATGCAGTGTAAAAAATGAAATTTCTTGCTTCTTCATTGACAAATGATATTTATCATTGATAAATTTTATGACTTCCTCAGAAACTTTATATTCATCTGGATAAAGATAGCCTAGTTGATATTCAAATGGATCATATTCAAGTTGTGTTTCTCTATCTCTTTCAATAGCAAACTGAATATGTTTTGCTATTGTAAAAATAAATGTTTCATTTAATTTTTTGTTCAATAAGGTTTCTGCCAAATCGACTACATCTTCAGCAATCATGTAAATATCTGCGTCAATATCTTTTAATGTCTCTAAAATCTTTTTTTCTACAACATTTGATTGCACAGCAAATATTCTAGAAATCCCTTTTACATCAACTAAATCCCCTTTCTTTTTTTTGAATCCAATTCCTTTTCCTAACGCAACAACCTCCTCTCCATTGTTATTGATAACCAGTAACGCATTTTGGTTTAGTGATTGAATTACTTTCATAGCCTCAATTCCTTTCCAAAAAAAATTAGGCACAGCTATCCTTAAATACGAATAGCTATGCCTAATTTAATAGTTACATATCTTTTTATCTTTAACACAATTATAATCTATCTTTTATTTTTTTGCAAGCGCTTTTATTATTAAAAAAATAATTATCTTTTTTATTATTCAAAATACCCCACTAGCCTAAAAAACTAGTGGGGTATTTTTATTTTAATTTTTCAATTTCATTTTTTAACCAAGCTCGATTTTCATGGGCAATTGCAAAAACTAAGGTATCACCACTGCGAATCACCGTATCACCATGTGGTAATTGTTCATTTTCACCACGCCGAATTGCCACTAATAAACACTCTTTAGGCCAAGCAATATCACGAACTTGCTTATCTTGGAGATATGAATCAACAAAGACCGGAACTTCAAGGCGATCATGATAAGTTCCGACACATTGTTTAACCTGTGGTCGTAATTTTTGGAGCATAGCTTCATAAATTGGTTCACCATCAAGCAAATCAACCACGGCATAAGCAACTAGTGAAACAACTGCTAAAGGTAATAAGTGTTTAAGTGAACCGACCATTTCTGTCACCAATAAGATGGCTGTAAATGGCGCTTTCCCAATTCCTGCAAAATAACCTGCCATCGCATAGATAATAAAGTTAACCAGCAAATAAGCTGGCATTAGCTGCCAAAGATTTAGACCATTAAAGACTAAAGCTCCTAGTAAGGCCCCCAAAGTTAAGATTGGCAAAAAGATACCCCCAGGTAAGCCTGAACCATAAGATAAAGTCGAAAAAAGCAAGCGTAAAACAAAATAACCTAAGATAACTTTTAACGTCCATGAACTATGGGCAGTTAGAACAATTAAACTATTGCCTCCACCCAAAGTTTCTGGCCAAAAATAGCCAACAAAAATCACCAAAACAAACGGAACAACTGAATAATAAGGTTCCTTTAAGAAGTTTAACCGTTGATAAAAACTCGGCATATTAAGTGTTAAATACTGATACAAATAGCCCAATAGTCCTAAAACAAGTCCCAGTAAAATCAAATATGGATAATACTGAACTGGAAAAACATGGCTAGCTGTTAAATCTAAAATTGGGTCTAATCCAAAAAAATTTGAAGAAACCCAACTGGCTGCTAGCGCTGAACTTAAGGCTGTCGTCCATACAAGTGGTGAAAAGTTATGGTAAACTTCTTCTAAAACAAATAATGTAGCTGCAATCGGTGCATTAAATGCGGCTGCTAATCCAGCAGATGCACCCCCGGCTAACAAGACTCGCTGGCCAGTACCTTGTTGCTTAGTAACTTGAGCCACACCTTGACCAAGCATCGCTCCTAATTGGATTGAAGGACCTTCACGCCCTAAAAACAAGCCGGAACCAATCGCTAAAATTCCACCAACAAATTTTTTCCAAAAAACACTCCACCAATTAACTTCGAGTGAACCTTCAAGTTGCCCTTCAACTTGTGGAATACCTGAGCCTTTGATATTTGGATCACTTTTGATCAATAAACCACATAAATAACAGCACAAAAGCATCACCACTAGCCAAACACCAAGTAACCAAGGCTGCGTATGCATCTGCTGATATAAGCCTTTAACTAAAATTAGACTTTTTTCAATCACAAACCTAAAGATACTAACAACAATCCCGACTAAACTTCCAACAAATAGACCTTTTAAAATAAAGATAAAACGTGTCGAGTTGAGTTGTAAACGTTCCATTAAATTCCCCACGATAACTTACCTAACTTTACTTTTAATATCTCAAACTTACCGCTAATTAAAATTAAAGTCAATTCATATTTTTAATAAAAAGCAAAAACATGAATATTAAAACATTAAACTGGCTTAACTATGGCTTTCGTAGTTTTTTCAATATGCAGTGGCGAATTTTTCTAATTAATTAGAAATCTCACACTAGGTTGATTTTTCGTATGCGTCAATTGTGAATAGCTAATTTCGTTTTTCGGGAATCCATACAAAAAACAGAGCAACTCTTCTTCGGAAAAGTTGCTCTATAAACGGCCATTTTGCTTTTTAAAGTAGTCACTATTTAAAAGTCTGTTTTCTTTGTCGGTATCCAGATTGCTATTATAAGAAAAAATCCCATAATATAACTTAGCCAAGATATATTAAAAGGTACACTGAACATAAAAATCACCGCTAATAACGTCTGAACTATCTTAAAGTTAATTACTTTCATTGAAATTCAACTCCCCCAAAAATTACTAATTATCCTGCAACATCTATCTTCGCCAATTACATTTTATTATAATTTTAGCATTCCAAATCGCCTCTAAAACGTTAACATATTAATGTTTCTTTGCCATTTTTGGCATGTAACAAGTTGCAAAAAAAGACTTTGCTTATCTAAGTCCTTTTTTATCTGAAAATCATATTCATCATAAGCAATCCACGAGCCCAGTTTGATTTTAATTCTCCGTAATAAGCGATCTTTTTACTAAATTCGCTAACTTCAAAACTCATTTTTTTATTGTTTGATAAATTTTTAACTGCTAACTGTTGTAATTCACCAGCTAATTTCATCAATTCATTTTGGAAATCAGCCTTAGCCCCGACATTGTTTTTGAAATTCACGAGAATTACACGTTCGTCTTGCTGGACATTCTTGTTTAAAATGAGATTATATACCTCGTCTATAATTTCTTTTTCTGTTATTTTAGCCATCTAATCGCCCCTATATCTTGGATTAAAGTAATTTCTTGCACCTGATCCAATCATTACATTGGCTCCATTTAATACAAGCTTACAGTAACCTGAATGTGCAAAAGTACTATTATTAATAGTACCAGTAACTAAACTAATCAAAACTTGTTAAAACCATTTTAGCGCTTCTTTTTTTCTGATTATAACAGATTTATTTCTCAATAGTTCTAGAATAATTAATTTTATGAGTTGTAACTACATTCGGTTATTTTGTTTTTTGATAGCAAATTTTATTTTAGTTTCTAAGAAGACAACAGTATTCAAGTAACTTTACTCCCTTCTACAAGTTTAGAGGTCAAAGCATCTTTCTAAAGTTTAAACCTCTCATATGGGTAATCACACATATTTGCGGTATTTGGATAAAAAATTCAATTATCCTCTTGCAATAAATGATTTAACCGGTTACAATAATAACATGATATAAACTAGAGAGTTTCGTATATGGAACTGCAGGAAACCGTCCTTTTTAGGGCGGTTTTTTGTTTTAAAAAACTATCAGTAAAACTTGGCTTACCAGGCTTTATAAAGCTTAAGTTACCTCAAAGAAGTACCAGTTTCTCCTTCGCCAAAAAATTATGGGGAAAAATCCAAATAGCTAACATAATATGCCTAGAAAAATGGTTAATGCGCAATCTCCATTTTAAGAACCTTAATTTAACCAGCAAACAGCACAAACATTAAGTTCGTGCTGTTTTTTTATACCAAAAAATTTGTTATATTAACTTTCAAAAGTTGATATAACACAAAAGAAAACGCTTGCATAACAAACTGGTTAAAAATAAAATAAAGACGTATTTATTTACAGATGAAAGGGGCTTTACTATGCAGAATAAAAAAACACATTACAAAATGTATAAATCAGGGAAAAAATGGGTATTCATGGGGATTACCACAGTCAGTTTAGTCACAGTTTTAGGTGCCACTACACATCCTGCCAAAGCTGATAATGTCAACCATTCTACACCAAGTGTCTTAGCCACAAAGAATACCGATCAAACAGTATCGATTCAAAGTAGTTTAGATGCTGTCAATAAAGAGTTAGCCAATAAAATTATAGTCCTACTAAAGGAAAATAATATCTCGTTTAACCAAATTAGTATAGGTACAGCTGATGATCAAACCACCAGTGACTTGGTTGGACAGTTAAACGGTAACTCAGTTAACAATTTGAAAGACAACGGTTATTTAATCAAATCTGGTACAATCAATAATCAAACTGCCTTAGCAATTCAAGGTAAGGATGCTACCGGTTTGTTTTATGCACTTAACCAAGTCATCACGACGATTAACGACAAACAAAGTGTCACCAACCTAGCCGTTTATGAATCTCCTCAAATGAGCATCCGCGGTGTTATCGAAGGTTTTTATGGCCAACCTTGGTCTAATCAAGCCCGCAAAGACATGTTTAAATTCATGGGCCAACATCGCATGAACACCTATATTTATTCACCTAAAGATGACACTTATCTGCGTGAAAACTGGCGTAAACCATATCCACAAGATAAGTTAAATGAAATCAAAGAACTCGTAGATGAAGCTAAGAAAAACCACGTAGAGTTCGTTTATGCCTTATCGCCAGGTAATGATATTACCTACTCTAGTACAGCCGATTATCAAGCAACGATTGCTAAGTTCGATCAGTTGCGCTCAATTGGTGTTTCCCAATTTTATATCGCCTTAGACGATATCAATCCAGTCATCAACGATACGGATGCCGCCGTCTTCCCGGCTCATGATACACCAAACTATCCAAACAATAGTTGGTCGCCTTTAGCCGATGCTCAAGCCTATTATTTAAACAAGGTTCAACGAGAATATGTTGAAAAAAATAATCTGCCGGCTTTATGGTTAGTGCCTACCAACTATAGTGGTTCGGCACAAGATCCATTTAAAGAAGCACAAGGACTTGCCTTAGATAAAGACATCCATATTCAGTGGACAGGCGAAGGCGTATTTTCAGATAAAATAACAGCAGACTCTATTAATAAGGCCAAAGAAACTTATCACACAGATAAATTGTTCATTTGGGATAACTTCCCAGTTAACGACTCTAATCAAGATCGTTTATACCTCAATCCCGTAGTCGGTCGTGCTGATGATTTGTACCAAACAACCGAAGGATTCACTTCTAATCCAATGATTGAACCATACGCCTCTTGGATTGGTATTGGTAGTTACGCTGATTATATGTGGAACTCATCGACATATAATCCTCAAACATCTCTAAACAATGTTTTAGCAGAAATTGCTGGTAACGATTCGACAGTCCTTGATAGTTTAAAGGCCTTTGCTGATTTAAACCAATATTGGGATCATGGCTCAGCCGATGAACAAACCAAAGCTCCAATTCTCTCAAGTCTCGTTACGGCTTATCAAAAGTCTTCTCCAGGTAGCGACTTACATGCACAAGCTTTGGCAAATCTCAAGGCTCAACTTACCAAGATTGCACAAGCATCAGTTACATTACAACACTTAGCAATACCTGGTTTTTACAACGATGCTTTACCTTGGATTAATGCAGCTTCACATTGGGCTAAAGCAAGTTTAGCAAATATTGAAATTACAGAGGCCCTTCAAAGCGCAAATCCAGTCAACCTTGACACACTTGGTTCAAACTTGGTTACACTAAAATCAGAGATCGCACAAGCTAAAGTTAAAGCTATTGTAGATGGACGTACAGATAGCAGTGAACCTGCGATTGTTCCAAGCGTTGGTGACGGTGTTTTTGAAACGTTAACCAATCTCAATGGTGATTTTAACAACTTAGATTCATGGTTTGGTTTTACACCACTTAAAGTCACAAATAATAAATATACGGGCACGGCTAGCACACAAATTCCAGTTTATCAAAATAATGGTGTTGCTAACATAACAGATGACAGTGACACTTCACTATTTTGGAGCTCACGTAACACCGCTAAAGGCGATACTATTACATTAAAACTAACTAAACCACAACAAATTGCAAGTATCGTATTAAAACAAGGTGACACTGATACTGCAACATCTGGTGATATGTTCACAGATGCTACTGTTTATATTGGCAACAAAGAAGACGGTAGTGACAAACAAGCAGTTGGCCATATTGCATCTAGCGGTTTAGCTCAAGTTGATTTAAGTACCCCTGTTACTGGACAATACGTCTTTATAGTAGCAAATAGTGACTCATCTTCTTGGCTAAAAATACGTGATTTATCGGTCTATGGAACTTCTAATTTCAAACTCACAAACTCTTCAAGTTCTGATGGTAAATCTATCCAAACTCTCTTTGATGGTTCACTTACTACCGACTTTACAGCCAAAATAAATGACACATCCAAGAGTGCAACTATCGAGCAAGTTAGCGATACACCAGTAACTAATGCTAACTCACTTGTTTTAGTTGGTAAAGCTAAAGGAACACTTTATGTTCGTAGCAATGGCACTTGGCAAAAAGTAGGTAAAACCGATGGTAGCAAACAAATCAATGAATTTGGTTTGACTAACTCTCAAAGTAAAAATAAAGCAGCAACTGGTTTTGATGGTATTCGTCTCGTTTTAGATCCGGGAAGCCAAAATGTTGTCTTAAGCGAGTTAAACTTTAGTACCAAGACAGCTCCAGTATATTCGGAAGACACTAATAAAAATCCTGAAACGCCTAGTGATAAGCCAACGAACACCAATAAGAACACCAATAAGAATACCAATACTAAAAAAGACGGTAATCTTCCACAAACAGGTGAGCAAGTATCCATTCTTGCTAGTCTAGCCGGCTTATTCTTAGCAGGTCTAGCAGTATTAGGCTTTAAGAAACACTAAGCTTCAAAATAATTCTATAAAGGTCAAAAAGAACAATCTTGTTCTTTTTGGCTTTTTTTATATACAAAAAACCCGTGATTGGGGAAAATCACGGGAAAAAAAGGAGTATTATGTTTTCGAAGTTTAAGGGGATTTCTACTTCGTTTATTTAATAACTATTTTCAGGGGAGAAAGTAGTTCAGCCTGTCCTTTCAGGCTATGATTATATATTAGCCTAACATTGTGAAGATTTTATGACCAAAATTTAGTGTTTTTGTTTCAAATTACTAAGATTTAATAAAGATAAATGTTTCACGCGAAACATTTGATCTGCGCATCCTTAAAATTCGCCAAGACATTGCGATAACATTGAACATTTTGTTCTTTAGGTGAATAACGAATAGTAGTAATCGGTAAACTTAAATCATGGATGACTAACTTTAATGCTCCTAAACAACTTCCTTCTTGTTTAGGCATGACTACTACTTCTTTATCCAAAATATCCGCTAGTAATTGACAACAAATTGGTGTTTGAAAAAAGCCTCCCGTAACCTTAATTTTAGTGAAACTCTGGCCAAGCTGTTGTTGCATTAAATCAACAATGCTAGCCATATTCAACAATATACCTTCAACAACCGCACGTAACAAATCTTCACGTGTATGTTGGGCTGTTAAACCAATAAATTGTGCCTTAGCATCACTTTGCCACAAAGGAGCGCGTTCACCATACAAATACGGCAAAAATAACAAACCATTAGCTCCACACGTTGAATCATCTAAATGTGCCAACATCTGCGAATAACTGCTATCTTGCCAACCAAAATTTTCTTTAAACCAGGCCAACACATTACCACCATTATTTGAAGGCCCCCCTATCAACCAATGGTTATCATCTACTACATAACAAAATAATTTGCTTTTTGCCATATAATTAGGCTGGTTGGATATCACACGTAACGCTCCACTGGTTCCTAAAGTTAACACCAACTCTTGTTCTTTTTGGCTGACACCTAAATTAGCTAAAACACCATCACTCGAGCCCCAAACAACCTTAGTAGTCGCTGGTAATCCTAATTTTTTAGCCATCGTTATCATTAAATTAGCCTCATAGGTTGGAGCTACTAATGTGGGGAGCTTTTCTTTACTTAGACCAACACAAGCCAATAAAGTCTCATTCCACTGATAGTCAATCATTAGCCCTGTTGCACTTGCAATTCCCCAATCCATTTTAAGTTGCGCAGTTAAATTCCATAACAAATATTCTTTAATTCCAACTATATAGGCACTTTGTTGTAACAACCAAGGATTTGTCTGCCTAAAGCCATATAATTTAACGAATGGTGCCATCGGATGCAAAGGTGTCCCAGTTTTAAAATACAATTCTTGCACTACTGGTTGCTTTTTTAAATCCGCTAAAAACTCTTGACCATAATTATTGGCCCACGTATAAACTGGACTTAGTGGATTAAATTTTTCATCTAAAAATAAAACACTATGCATCGCACTTGAAAAGACAAGTTTGGCAATTTCTCGTACCGCATCTTTTTGCGTTAACTCATTTAACGTTTGAGTCAATAAACACAATGTTGTCTCTAAAATAACGTTGGCATCTTGTAAGGTAATATCTGTTTGACCATATGCTGCTGTCACAAATGTAACTTGTTTTCCATCAAAAGTGTAGCTAGCGACTTTGGCATTGGTTGTCCCGATATCAACCGCTAAAATATATTTCATGACTGCTTCCTCGTTTAATTATTATATTCTTATTTTACGCGGATTTTTACTAGGTGTTAAGCCAAAATCGTTGCTAGCTTAGTGACATTGACTGTAACGTAAGCACTTCACATCTTGTAAAAGTACTTTAGTTGCTGGACTAGTTAGCATCTGCACTTCTTTAGTTCGATTGATTGTTAAGCTTGATTGTGTCAAGATTTCTTGATCTAGATACCCGGGATGAAAAACAAGCATTGGAATGGCCGTAGTTTCTGAAACCACCGCCCGTTTTAGCATCGCTAGTGGATCATAATCATCTTGCATACTTTCCATTATGAAGTTAAACTTGGTCGCCTGCTTAAAAGATTGTGCCGCTCCTATCTGCTTAGGCATCGCAAGCAAAGGCAAGTCATGGCGTTTTGCCACAATTGCTAAGCCTTTGGCAAAATTTTCACTCGTAACGGCATGCCCCTCAAAATAATCAGGTTTCCGCCCTGTTAAGGCAACAAAACGCTGATACTGTGCCTCAATTTCGGCGACCACCTCGTCTAGCACTACAAAATCTGCACCTTGGTTTTGCCGATAAAGCCGTGAAACCTTAAAATTACCAGCCTCATCGATTAATGAAGGTACCTGCTTTGCTGGCAAAAGTGGTTTGCCTGCACAAATCACCGTATGTAACCCCAAATCAATTGCTTGTTCTTTCAGTAAATCTATCCCCATCTGGGTTGCCGGCATATTTACCATCACCCCAACATTATTGATGACCCCATAAACCACACTTTCATAGATGCCATAATTTACCGCTTTAGAATAGCCTAAATCGTCTGCGCGCAATAAAATTTGCTTCATTTTAACACCTCCATTAATTGTTTGAGTTAATTATACGCCTATTTTGAGTTAAAAAAACCAGGGAGAGTCCCTGGCTTTTTTCTTATTTCACTTTCTCTAACGCATCTGCAACAGCTTCTTTGATAGCACGGCTAGTTGCTGAAGCACCAGTGATTACATCGACATCGACATTGTTTTGAGCGACAATTTTTTCCGGAATTTCACGGATGGCTTGTAAGCCAACATCTTCGCTTTCATGATGCATTACGACTTCAACTTCTTCAATCTTATCGTTGGCAAAGGTCACGCGTGTCATCACTTGGCCACCAATACCGGATTGCGATGAGCCAAGATATTGGTTTGGTCCGCAAGTGATATCAGCAACTTTTTGCGCATCTAATAAATCATTGATGCCATTAAGATACGTACTGGTTAAGCTTTGATCGCTATCATCTTTTGTTGCAGTCGCTTGTTGACCAGCAATCTTACCAAAAATCAAGCATTCTGCTAAATTATTGCCACCTTGATATTGGTTAGCCGAGATACCACCTAATTCCCCAGCACTATACAAATGTGGAATTGGTTGTTCGTTGGTATCTAAAACTTCCGCTTTGGTATTGCGTTTTGGTCCACCTTGTGTATTTAAGACGGTATTACTCATCTTCATCGTATAATATGGTCCATCGTCAAAGGCACGCATCGTTTCAGGCGCACGATTAAAGGCATAATCGCGACCGACTTGGGCGAAATGATTGAAATCGGCCACCGTTTGTTCTAATTTAGCCGCATCAACGCCAATCTTTTGAGCTAAACCAGCAATCGTTGGTGCACTAATCAAACGTTCTTTAAAATCTTCAACTGGTAATGGCTTTTGCATGATTTCGTCAAGTTTAGTTTGGTCAAAGATAAGATATGGATGGACACACCGAATTGGCATCCGCCATTGGCCATTTTGGTAGATATGCCCATGGCGATTGGTTTCATCTTCACGGAAACAGCGAGTGCCATCATCGCCAACGGTCAACAGACTACCGCTAGAGGTTTCAAACCAATTTAGAATTGTCCGGCCACGCTTACCTTCTTCTTTGGCAAAACATAACCCATGTTGCAAGCTTAATGCTTCATAGTTTTTCATATGCCATAACTTATCTCCGACTTTAAGGCCCATGTTTACCCCGTCACCTGTGTTGTATAGACTACCTAAAACAGCTAAGTGATCGGCTCCTAGATAGTTTTGCACCATTTCTTTATTATTTTCAAAACCATCGTTCGCTAAGACAACCCCATTTTTAGCACGGCCATTATACACTTGACCGCCACGTGAAATCTGAGCTACCGTCACAACCTTAGTTACTGGATCTTGAATCAAATGAATGGCGCGTGATTCTAACCACACATCGATCTTATCTGCTCTGTCAGCAACTTTTTGTTGCAAGATTTTCCATAATGCAGCATCAAAAACCGTTTGATGAACAAGTGTTAAATCATAAGAATATACACCTTCATATTCAGGATATTCAAAACATACATCGGCAACTTTAATCAAGGTGCTGGATTTTTCAAATGATTTCTTGAAACTAAATGGTTCGATATCTAAGTATTTGCGATAATAATCACGCATGTTACACATTCCATCTACATAGGTACGCCTGTTCCAACAACTTGACCGGCATAACGGGTATTACCACCTTCATGACCATATGGTGCAGCATCTACTAATAAAACTTGGGCACCTGCATCTGCTGCAAACCGGGCTGCGGTCGCACCCGCTACTCCAAAGCCCAAGATTACCGTATCATAAGTTGCAGACCATTCAACTTTTGTTTGCGCATTACCATTAATGGTATTAAGCATTTGGACAAAATTATTAAAACATTCTTCTAAAAAACAAATTGTCTTAGCATCGACCAAATCACCTTGTTCATCAAAAGCCTTAGGTGCAAAACTCAATAAAAATTCATTGGCTGGTAAGACGATTGCTTCCACACCTGGTGAGCTTAAAATAACTCTTAAGTTATCTTGTGCGCGTGAAGTTCCTTGTACTCCTAATGAAGCCCCCCACAAGCATACATGGTTTACTTCTGAAAGGATGATGCTGATAAGAAAGCCATTCTAACACACTCTTTAAGGCAGCTAGAATCCCGTGATCATATTCTGGTACACCGAAAATAACACCGTCAGCAGCTTCAATCTTTTGACGCATCTTTTCAACTGCAGGTGGCGTATCGGTGGCGATTTCCTCATTGAATAAAGGAATATCTTTAACTTCTGCAATCTCAATTGTTGCCTGTTTAGCAAAATGCTTTTGCATATACATTAGTAACTTACGATTATAAGAAAGTGGTGCATTAGTTTCGACAATTGCTAATAATTTCATGCTAACATTCCCTAAATAAAACGTTTACACTTAAATTATCAACCTTTTTATCAATAATGTTAAATGCTTATTTAGTTTCATCATCATAACTAATTAGTTATAACAAAAAAGAGGTGAGCATCATGAATGAACAACTTGAATTTTTAGAAAAACTTCTTACCAGTGTCAAGCAAGCTGAAACGTTAACCAAGGTTGCCCAAGAACTTTATGTCAGTCAACCTTACGTCAGTCGCATCTTAAAACAGGCCGAAGAAAAATACCAAGTTCAACTCGTTGAACGTCAAAAAAATCCAATCTCACTAACCCTAGTAGGGCAGACCTTATTAAATGGGCTCCAAAAAATGCGCCAAACTAGCCAAGAATTAACACAACAACTCGAAATTTTAAGTAAAACACAAGCTGGGCACTTAACTTTAGCCATCAACCAACCGTTTTCGGCTATCGATCTACCAGATATTTTACAAAAAGTTCAATATCAATATCCTGATTTAAACCTTAAAGTCATCGAAGAAACAACCAATCGTGTCGCTAATCAACTTGCTAACAGTCAGGTTAATCTCTTCATTGGTCGGATTATCAATGATCCTACGCTTAAAGTTCTTTATCTCCGAAACGATCAACTTTGTTTAGTTGTGCCC
Organism: uncultured Lactobacillus sp.; assembly: GCA_905204935.1. Lineage (GTDB taxonomy): Bacteria > Bacillota > Bacilli > Lactobacillales > Lactobacillaceae > Ligilactobacillus. Next base: position 33,757 of record CAJLBJ010000004.1, on the reverse strand, counting down.
GAAAATGCATCTCTTTATCAACCAAATAAACGCCTGCGAACTTTAACTTACACGTAACTTCAAGCGTTAAGTGGCCAAAATTTCATTCGTCTTTCAGGCACGTCTTCTTTTCAAAACATGATTGACCATCTTTTTAGCGATCATGGAATTCAAATCAAGCACTGTCTGAGTCTGTCTAATTCAATAGCAACTACCTTAGCTGCAGCCAAAGGCTTAGGTATAACCGTTAGTTCTTTACCGGTCGTCAAGCATTGTTTAACACCACAAAGTCCCGTTAACATCTTGCTTTTTCCAAAAGAAATGCTTAACCTTAATTTAGGTATTAGCTATGCTAAAAATGCCGATCTTTTTGTCGCAGAAATGGCATTATTTTTACAAACTATTTTTCAAACCCAACACGAAGGGAAGATATTTAAATGAGTACACTGCTTTGGCCAGACATTCACCCAGAATTTATCCCTCAGCTTAGTCAACGTAGACTTACTAAAACGTATCGTGCGTTAGGGACGACGATCAACTTAACTTTATTTGGCACGGCCTATGAAAGTCAACTCGATAAAGCTTTTGAGCTCATCCAGTCTTATGAAGATCTGTTGACCGTCAATCGTACTAATTCCGAGGTGATGGCAATCAATCAAGCTGCCGGCAAACATCCCGTTCAAGTCAGTTATCCAACTTTTAACTTAATTCAAAAAGCTTGGCAAGTCAGCTGCCAAAATCGTGGTTTTAACGCCGCGATCGGACCGCTCGTCAAATTGTGGAAGATTGGCTTTGTTGGCGCTAACTTACCGAAAAAAGCCGATATTGAAGCTAAATTACAACTTATTGATGCCCAAAAAATTCAAATCAACCCGACCAATTTAAGTGTCTATTTACCTTTAAAAGGAATGGAACTTGATTTAGGTGGCATTGCTAAAGGTTATATCGCTGATCGCATCCAAGATTTATGGCGTGCTTATGATCTGCACAATGGTATCATCGATTTAGGCGGTAATTTACTTTTGATGGGACCTCAACCCGTCCACCCCGATCAATTATGGCGCATTGGCATTCAAGATCCCAATAACACCCGTGGTCAAGTAATCGCCGCTGTCAAAATGCCACCTTGCTCGATTGTGACTAGTGGGATTTATGAACGCCGTTTCGAATACAACGGCCATTCATACCACCATATTTTAGATTCACTTAACGGATATCCTAAGGAAAACGACCTTGCCAGTGTCACCGTCTTTTCCAAATATTCACTTGATGGTGAGATTGAAACAACTAACCTCTTTTTTGCCGGACAACCCCAAACTAACTGGACCAACGCTGATTTATACGGTGCAGTCTTTGTCACTAAAGACCAAAAGATCTGGTTGAGTGGCTTTAAACCTAGCGATCTAAAAATCTTAAATCCTGCATTTGAAATTCAAACACGCCCGTAAAGCGTGTTTTTTTGCGCACTAAAAAAGGCAACCACCAAAAGTGATTGCCAAAACTTAGTCGTCATTTTTAAGGTAATAAGTTGAAAAGTAATGCCCCCGATTGTTCCTCCAACGATTGGTCCTAATACCGGTACCCAGCTATAACCAAAGTCTGAAACCTTTTGTCGCTGTTTTTATATGTCGTTTAAATCATTTGCTTGTTACTTTTAAATAGCTGACTTATTTAGCTCGATGCTTAAAAATACGGGTAGCTGCAACTGCATTTTGCCATCCTGCATACGAGTCTTCACGTCGTTTTGCACTCATTTGTGGTTCAAATCTTTGTCCTACTGCAAAAATAGTTTTTAGTTCGGTCGTATCTTGCCAATACCCCACAGCTAAACCAGCTAAAAAGGCTGCTCCGAGTGCTGTTGTTTCCAAATTAGCTGCACGTTCAATCGGGGTATCTAAGATATCTGCTTGGAATTGCAACAAGTAGTTATTCTTAGCCGCGCCACCATCAACACGCAAAGTTGGAATTTTGATCCCCGTATCTTTTTCCATCGTATCAACCACATCACGAGTTTGATAAGCTAGTGATTGTAACGTTGCTTTGATAAAGTCGTTTTTAGTGGTTCCACGTGTCAAACCAAAGACCGCACCACGCGCTTCACTATCCCAATAAGGTGCCCCTAAACCAGTAAAGGCCGGTACCACATAAACTTCATCATGACTCGTAGATTTATAAGCTGCTTGTTCTGAATCAGGCGCACTTTCTAAGATTTCCATGCTATCACGCAACCATTGCAGCGCCGAACCCGAAACAAAGACCGAGCCTTCTAAAGCGTAATTAACTTTGCCATCAAGCGCATAGCCGACAGTTGTCAAAAGATTATTTTGTGATAAGACTGGTTTTTCACCCGTATTCATCACGATAAACGAACCGGTCCCATAGGTATTTTTTACCGTACCATCTTCTAAGGCCAACTGGCCAAATAAGGCTGCTTGTTGATCACCGACTAAACCAGCAATTGGAGCACTACTACCATAGAAATGATACGAAGCCGTATGACCATAAATTTCTGAATTACTCTTAACTTCTGGTAAGATTTTTTTTGGAATGTTGAGTAATTTTAAAATATCTTCATCCCACGTTAAATCATGAATGTTAAATAACATCGTCCGACTAGCATTGGTATAATCGGTCACATGTGCTGCCCCACCGGTTAATTTCCAAGTCAACCACGTATCGATTGTCCCAAAAAGTAATTCTCCTCTTTGAGCTCTTTCTTGAGCACCTTCAACATGATCTAAAATCCAACGAATCTTGGTTGCCGAAAAATAAGCATCAATCAACAAACCTGTTTTAGCATGGATCATTTCACTATATCCTTCATTAATCAAACGCTGCGCAATCTCATTGGTTTGCCGTGATTGCCAAACAATTGCATTATAGATTGGTAGACCAGTTTGCTTATCCCAAATAACCGTGGTTTCTCGTTGGTTAGTAATTCCAATTCCGGCGATTTGTGTTGGATGAATTCCCGAATTAATAAAGGCATTGGCAATCGTCGATAAGACCGCATTCCAGATTTCATTAGCATTATGTTCTACCCAACCTGGTTCTGGGAAATATTGCGGAAATTCCTTTTGCGCATCGGCCACTTTTTGTCCCGCATGATCAAAGATAATCGTTCGTGTACTGGTCGTACCTTCATCGATAGCCATAATATATTTTTCTTGCATAGTGGATTTTGTTTCCATTTAAAATACCTCCCAAAAAAGAAAACGCTCACTTTATTTACACCAAAAGTATACCATTTAAATAAGTTGCAGACAGCTTAATTTATTAATATTATTTAACTCGCTAAAACACTCTCCTTATTTTAACTAACTTACAATCTATTGGCTGCCAAACAAAAAACCTCTTTACCAGAAATTCCAGTAAAGAGGACTTTAATTTTTATTAGCACCGCTGACGGTTATTTTTTGTCAAAACATTTAATTTTAAGCTTGTTTTTGTTCTTGTTCAAGCGCTTGTTTATCAACAATCTTAAAGAATGGATACCACCAAGCCATCGAAACGACGATTTCAACTAATTGGAAAAGTGCACCCTTCCAACCACTAATCAAAAAACCAGCGATGATTGGTGGTGTTGTCCATGGAATATTAACCTCATTTGCGATTGGTACCAAGCCAATTTTCATTACAAAATAAGATAATGAAACAAAAATCACCGGTGATAAGATAAATGGAATCATCATGATTGGATTTAACACGATTGGAATCCCAAAGATTAATGGTTCATTGATATTAAAGAAACCTGGTACGATTCCTAAACGTCCTAAAGTCTTATATTGATCAGATTTAGCCATGAAAGCTGCAATAATTGCTAAACCAATTGTACAACCACAGCCACCTAATTTAACGTAGTTTGCATCAAATTGTCCGTTAACGATGTTAGGTAAAGCCTTACCAGCTGCATAAGCGGCAGCATTTTGTGCGGTTAAAGATAACCAAATTGGATTCATTACCCCACCGATAATGTTTGGCCCATGCAAACCAAAAGAAAAAAGAATTGTCGCAAAAACTTCAATAACTAAAGTTGCTGGGTAAGAAGCTTCTAAAGATGTCAATGGTGTTTGTAAGAATTTAAAGATAAAGGCTTGCGCTGAATCAAATGGTATCACCGTAAAGATAAAACGAATCACATCAAAGATCGCAAAGACAAATAAACCAGGAATCAATGCTTCAAATGAACGGCTAACATTTTCTGGCACTGAATCAGGCATTCTAATCTTCCAACCACGACTCAAAACCCAGCGCATGATTTCTACCGTTCCAATGGTGACAAACATGCCTTAAAAAAGTCCTGAAGCACTCAAGTTATCCATTGGTAAAAACATCAAGCCATCTTTAGTTGTAGTTACTGGTGTTAAGATAAACAAAGTAACAAACGACATGATTTGTGTTGCTAAAGAGTCTATTTTGTAATATTCGGATAAACTTTTAGCAATCCCTAACATGACATAAACCGTCATGATCCCCATTGATAGGTTATATGGAATATTAAACCAATCTGTCCAATTCTTTCCCAAAAGTGTTGCCATCATATTTTTATGTGGATCTAATGGTAAATTGCGCGCTAAGAAAACTTCAATATCCATGCAAGAAAACACTTTCTATGATTTTATTATATTTTGGACCGACCTATTTTTTAAGTACCAATAAGTTATTTTTTGCATTAACATTTGTATAAACCACTGACAATTGTTGATTTAATAAGGTTGAAGCAACTCTAAGTTTGTTTTTTATGCGACATTTTTTAAAATTGTTTCTTAAATAACTTTTTCCCAAACAAAAAAGGACCACTTAAAATGGTCCTTTAAAATTAATTAATGCCGTTATTGGCGATTACTTGGCGATACCAGTCAAATGAATCTTTCTTGTAACGTTTCATGCTACCATGACCTTCGTTATCACGATCGACATAAATCATGCCATAACGCTTCTTCATTTCTCCTGTTGTAAAGGAAACTAAATCGATGATGCCCCAAGGAGTATAACCCATCAAGTCAACCCCGTCATGTTCAACTGCGGCTTGCATCGCTTGGATGTGTTTGGTCAAATAATCGATTCGGCCTGGATCATGAATGCTGCCATCGGCTTCTAATTGATCGACGGCACCAAAACCATTTTCAACGATGAATAATGGTTTTTGATAACGTTCATACAAGTTGTTTAAAGTGTAACGTAATCCGGTTGGATCGATTGGCCATCCCCAATCACTTGATTTGATATAAGGATTTTCAACAGCATTAGCCATCCCACCGTTAACAACATTTTCTAAGTTATCATTATGTGCATCAGCTTTAACAGTTGTTGACATATAGTAACTAAAACCGATGTAATCAACTGTACCTTCTTTGAGATCTTTCAAATCTTGGGCGGTGATTTCTAAGTTATAGCCCTCACGTTCAAATTCCTTTAAGGCGTAAGCTGGATAATATCCACGTACATGCACATCAGAGAAGAAGAAACGTTCATGCATTGCCAAATGTGCATCTAAAATATCGGCCGGGTTACATGAATATGGATAAACCGGCACATGTGAAATCATACAACCAATCTTGAAGTTTGGATTAATTTGTTTACCAATCTTAACGGCACGTGCACTTGCCACTAATTCGTTATGCGCAACTTGGAATAAAACTTCACGTGGATTTTCACCTGGTTGCAATGTTACCCCAGAGTTGGTCCATAAGAAAATTGGGTTATGGGTATCCATTTGGTTATTGATTTCATTGAAGGTCATCCAATATTTAACCTTATCTTTGTAACGTTCAAAGACGGTTTGAGCAAATTTTACGAAGAAATCAATCACTTGGCGATTTCTAAAACCACCGTATTCACGCGCTAAATGTAGCGGCATTTCAAAGTGCGACAAGGTGATCACCGGTTCGATGCCATGTTTTAACAATTCATCAAACATCTCATCATAAAATTTCAAACCTGCTTCATTTGGTTCTTGTTCATCACCTTTAGGGAAAATACGGGTCCACGCAATCGAAGTTCTAAAACACTTGAGTCCCATTTCACCAAATAACGCTATATCTTCTTTATAGCGATGATAAAAGTCGATTGCTTCGTGATTTGGATAAAACTTATCTGGTTCAATTTCTTGCGTGATTTCACGTGCCACACCATGCGCTCCGGCCGTCATCACGTCGATTACGCTTGGTCCTTTCCCATCAGCATTCCAGCCACCTTCAAATTGATGAGCAGCAACTGCGCCACCCCATAAGAAATCTTTTTTCATCGTTATCCTCCTAGTTTAATTCTAAAATAACGTCTTTTCCGCCAACTTTTTTATTTTGTGTTTTATATGAGGCTGCATTTTACGTCTTGCTTGGCCGAAACTACATATTTGAACGTTGCTTCGTTTAATTTGACCGTGTCTACACTGACGTAAATCAAAACTTCCTCATTCTTATTTTTTGCATTCACAATTTTAAAACAATATTCACAATTTGTCAAGAACGCTTCCATTAGTTTATAATATTATTTAGAAGCAACATTTTAATAAGGAGGGTAAAATTTTGCCTAAATATATCGAAATCGCCCAAAAACTCGAGCAATATATCATCGATAACGAGCTCGAACAAGGCGCTAAACTACCTATTTTCAATGAACTTTTAGCCAAATATCAAATCAGTAAAAGCACACTCGTCAAAGCCTTTGAAATTTTACAAAAACGGGGGCTAATCTATCAAGTCCAAGGCAGCGGGACATTTGTTCGTCGCCCGAAACGCGATGGTTACGTTAACTTTTTGGAAAGTAACGGCTTTACTAGCGATCTATCCAAGCACACTTCAGCTGCCAAGGTCATCGAATTAGAGGTCATCACCGCTCCTAAAGAGATTCAAAGTGCTTTTAAATGTGGCGCTGAGGATTTTTATCATATTAAACGTATTCGTTACATCAATGGACGACCATTATGTATTGAAGAATCTTATTTTAGAAAAAGCATTGTGCCATTTGTCAACGAACAAATCGCCCAAGGCTCGATGTTTGCCTATATTCACGAATTAGGCCATCACATCAGTTTTTCCGATAAGTACATGCGTATCCGTGAATTAAGTGACTCCGAAGCTACTTTATTAAGTTTAGCTCCCAAGGCTCCAACCTTAGAAGTCCACGAAATCTATTACCTTGCTTCCGGATTACCGTTTGACTATTCGTTTACGACCTATAATTATCAAAATTCTCGCTTCTTTATTCAAAGTAGCACGATGGATTAACAAAAAGGCTCACGTTCAAAATTGACGTGAGCCTTCTTTTTTTATTGAAGCTGTGGTTTTTTCAGCCTCTTATTTTAATGGTTTCCATTCCCAGTTTTCAACTTCTGGTAAATCGGTACCTTCATCACGGATATATTGATGGTGTTTAGCGATAATGCTATCCATTTCAGCAATGATTTGTCCGTATTGTTGTGCGTTTGGTTGGCTTAACAAGGCATCTTTAACCAAGTCGAAGCGATCCATTTGGTTAACAACACGCATATCAAATGGGGTTGTGATATCACCGTTTTCACGGTAACCATGGATATATAAGTTATGGTTGTGACGATCAAAGAAGATGTCACGAATCAAGCCTTCATAGCCATGGAAAGCAAAGATAACCGGTTTATCCTTGGTGAAGTAGAAGTCAAATTCTTCATCACTTAAGCCACGTGGGTCAACTTTTGGACTGCGTAGTTTCAATAAATCAACCACATTGATGAAACGAATCTTCAATTCTGGTAATTTTTCATGCAAGATTGAAATTGCAGCTAAAGCTTCCAAGTTTGGTTCGGTCCCAGCTGCAGCAATTACCAAATCAGGTTCAGCATTTTGATCAGTTGAAGCCCAATCGATAATCTTAAGCCCATTGTCGACTAATTCTTTAGCTTCGGCAGCCGAGTAGAATTGTTGACGTGGGTGCTTGGATGAAACAATCAAGTTGATCTTATCACGATCATTTAAAACTTTATCAAAGACTGCTAATAAAGTATTTGCATCAGCTGGCAAGTATTCACGGATGAATTCAGGTTTCTTGTCGGCTAAATGTGCTAATAAACCTGGATCTTGGTGTGTGTAGCCGTTGTGATCTTGTTGGAACACAGTTGAAGTAGCTACAACGTTTAATGATGGCACAGAAGTTCTCCAAGGTTGTTCCTTAGCTTTTCTTAACCATTTGAAGTGTTGCGTTAACATCGAATCAACAACACGCAAGAATGCTTCATAACTTGCAAAGAAACCATGACGACCAGTCAAGACATAACCTTCTAAGAAACCTTCTGCTTGATGTTCGGATAATTGTGAATCAATTACACGACCACTTGGTGCTAAGAATTCATCGTTTGGTTCTTTGATAGCTGGTAACCATTGACGGTTCGTTTGTTCAAAGATTGGTGCCAAACGATTGGACATTGTTTCGTCTGGTCCAAAAATTCTAAAGTTCTTGTTTGCCTCATTTTCAGCTAAAACAGCTTCTAAATATTTACCTAAGATACTCATATCTTGCGCCACGGTTTGCCCTGGCGTAGTAGTATCAACAGCAAATTTGCGAAAATCAGGTTTGTTTAAATCACGAATTAATTTACCTGGGTTAGTATGTGGGTTAGCCGCCATGCGCTTGTCACCTTTTGGCGCAATTTCTGCGATCTCGGCTTTCAAAGCCCCATTTTCATCGAATAATTCTTCTGGGCGATAGCTCTTTAACCATTCTTCCAAAGCATCGGCATGTTCCATATGATTTTGATCAACTGGAAGTGGCACTTGGTGTGCTCTAAAGGAGTTTTCGATTGGCTTGTTATCCCAGAATTTAGGACCTGTCCAACCTTTTGGTGTCCGCAAGACAATCATTGGCCAAGTTGGTAAGCTTGCATCGTTATTTTCACGCGCATGCTTTTGGATTGTCTTGATTTCTTCGATTGCTTCATCTAATGCTTTAGCCATCGCTGGATGCATCACTGCTGGATCGTCACCTTCGACAAAGATTGGATGCCAACCCATCCCTTCAAAGAATTTTTGTAGAGTTTCATCAGATTCACGTGACATGATTGTTGGGTTAGAAATCTTAAAGCCGTTGATATCTAAGATTGGCAAGATGGCTCCGTCATTGATTGGGTTGATGAACTTGTTAGATTGCCATGAAGTTGCCAATGGACCAGTTTCTGCTTCCCCATCACCAACAACTGGTACGACAATCAAATCAGGATTATCTAAGATTGCCCCGACAGCATGGGAGATGGAATAACCTAATTCGCCACCTTCATGAATCGAACCTGGTGTTTCAGGTGCCGCATGTGAAGCCACCCCACCTGGGAATGAGAAACGCTTGAATAATTTTTGCATCCCTTGTTCATCTTGCGTGATCTCTGGATAAATTTCAGTATAACTACCGTCAAGATAAGAGTTTGAAACCATCACTTGGCCACCATGTCCTGGACCTTCAACATAAAACATGTTCAAGTCATATTTGTTGATGACACGGTTTAAATGAGCATAAATAAAGTTTTGCCCTGAAATTGTGCCCCAATGGCCGATTGGTTTAATCTTTACATCACTAGCTTGTAGTGGACGACGTAAAAGTGGATTATCTTTCAAATAAAGTTGCCCTACAGAAACGTAATTAGCAGCGCGCCAATATGCATCAAGTTTATCTAAATATTGCTTGGATGAGTAATCTACTGTCATGTGAGCTAGACTCCTTTGTTCGTTTTATTTTCTACACTCACATGATAACGCTCTATCTTAAAAATGTCAACCATTATAAAAATTGGTACGTTCCACTTTTTGGGGGAATTTTTGTTAAAAAACAACCAATAAAAAAATCCTTCCAAACTATTTTATTAGTTAAGAAGGATTAATTTCATTTTATTTATTTCTAAAGGCTTCTACATCTCTAGCAATCATCAATTCTTCATCAGTTGATATCTTCAAGACTGCAACTTTAGAATCTTTGGTTGCAATGTAGCCATCTTCATTAGCTGCGTTAGCCGCATCATCACAGGTAATGCCCAAATATGCTAGGCGTTGCATTACCATTTGTCTTACAGGCACTGAATTTTCACCAATACCAGCTGTAAAGATGATTCCATCAACACCACCCATTTCAGCTACGTATTCACCGATATATTTGACAACATTTTTCACGAAGATATCTAAAGCTAATTTAGCACGTTTATTATCATCTTTAGCCGCTAAAATATCACGCATATCTGGTGAAACACCTGAAATTCCTAACAAACCAGACTTGTTATTTAAAATATAAAGCATTTCATCAAGTGATTTGATGCCTAATTTATCCATCACATAGTTCAACAATGCCACATCGATATCACCCGAACGTGTCGCCATCGTTACCCCAGTTAATGGTGTAAAGCCCATTGATGTATCAAATGATTTGCCATCTTTAACAGCACAAATTGAAGAACCTGCACCTAAATGACAAGTAATTAATTTCAATTCTTCAAGTGGTTTTCCTAAGAATTTTGCAGCTTCTTGGGCAACATAGCGATGACTTGTGCCATGTGCACCATAACGGCGTACCCCATATTGTTCATACCATTCATAAGGTATGCTATACAAGAAGTTTTCTTCAGGAATGCTTTGATGAAATGAAGTATCAAAAGCTGCCAAACTAAACGCATCTGGTAAGACCTTTTTAAAGGCCTTAATTCCCATTAAATTAGCTGGGTTATGCAATGGCGCAAAATCAGCAATTTCATCAATTTGTTCAATGACTTTATCGTCAATAACAGCGGAAGTCTTGAAATATTCGCCCCCAGCTACCACACGATGACCAACAGCTGTGATTTCATTTAAATCATTTACAATTCCTAATTCTTCTAACAATGCCAACAATCTATCAACAGCAATCTTATGATCACTGACATCTTCCTGACTAGTAAACTTTTCGCCTGCACCATACTTGATGGTAATTGCTGAGCCTTCAATACCGATTCGTTCAATTAAACCACTAGCCAAAACTTCTTCATCTGGTATTGCAAATAACTTAAATTTTAAACTCGAGCTTCCTGAGTTAATAACAATTGTTTTTTCCATTTAAAATTCACTCCTATACTAAAAGAAAACGGTCACTTCCATATTAGAGCACTTTTTAGCAAATGTAAACGGTTAAGAGAATTTTTATTCTTTTCTTAGTGTTTCGTTAGTCAATTTTTTTGATTTTATAGCCTGTAGCTCTGAAACACTTACTAAAATTTGTTTTTTTAAATTTAAATAAACTTTCTACTAAAATAAGGCAAAAATCCTCTCCTAAAGAGTGCTTCAAACTCCAAGTTAGTAAATTTAATCTTTAGCAGCTACTTTATCATCCTAATTTGACAAAGAAAAAAGCAACATTGCCAGTTCATCACACTAGCTTTGCTGCTTTTAAATAATTTGCTATAACACAGAAACATTCTCTGTAAGCTTTTCGTTTGTATTATTTTTTCTTATTCTTCAAAGCTTTACGCTTAGCTTTTTCAAGCTGACGTTGCTTTTGTTTTTCAGCCCGTTGCTTTTCTTCACGCTCACGGTTAATCTTATATGGATTATTGAAAAACCATGTTTGAGCCACAGAAAAGGCATTGGTAATCATCCAGTATAAAGACAACGCAGCAGGCACGTTTAACCCGATAAAGAAGATAAATACCGGCATGGCATATGTCATCACCGTCATCATTGCATTTGATTCTGGTTGTGCCATCATACTCAACTTAGAAGTTAAATACGTAAAGATAGCCGCCAAAATCGGCATCACATAATACGGATCCTTATCGCCTAATTGCATCCAGAAGAATTGTCCGACCTTCAAGGTTTCTGAACGGAAAATTGCTTGGTACAAGGCAATCATAATTGGCATTTGCACAATTAACGGTAACATCGAAGCCATCGGATGAACACCTGCTTTAGAATAAAGCTTTTGTGTTTCTGCTTGTAATTTACGCATTGTTTCAGTATCACGTGCAGAATACTTTTGTTGCAACGCTTTGATTTGTGGTTGCAACTCCATCGTCTTGCGCGATGTGTTCATCTGATAAATCATTAATGGTAAAATCACGATTCGAACAATAATCGTGAAAACGACAATCCCCCAACCATAATTATGGCCAAAGATGTTGCTCAGTGCTTGAATTGCCTTGACAAAGTTCCAAACAATATAATGATCCCAAAAGCCTGTACTTTGGGCATCAATCGGTTCCGTGCTACAACCGGCTAGAACTAACATCAAGGATACAGCAGCTAGAAGAGCGGCAAAACGTTTCCCTCTTTTCAATGCTTATTTCCTCACTTTTTGATATTAATTATTTTCTTCTTCTAAAACATGTGCCAATTTTAAAACATGCAATAAATGCTTTTTTATATCTGTCATCGCCATGTCAGTGACACTAGGACGAGCGATTACGATAAAATCGCAATCTTGTTTTAATTGTGGTTTTAATTCAGTCAAACTTTGGCGAATTCGACGTTTGACCCAATTGCGCTGAACCGCATTACCAATTTTTTTACCGACAGAAATGCCGACACGAAAATGGGGCTGGTTGGGCTTTTCAATCATGTAAACCACAAACTGACGGTTAGCACATGATTTGCCTTGGGTAAAGACTCTTTGGAATTCCGCTTCTTTTTTGACGCGGTATGACTTTCTCATAATCCATCTCCAAAATTTTGCATGCTACATAACAAAAAAGACCACTGACGGTCCAGTGATCTATGCAGACAATACTTTTCTACCTTTACGGCGTCTACGTGCTAACACATTACGACCGTTACTTGTACTCATACGTTTACGGAAACCATGTACGCGTTGACGATGGCGTTTCTTTGGTTGGTAAGTTCTCTTCATCGGCGTTTGCACCCCTCTCTTATTTGCAATGTTACTTAACATATTACTATGAAAGTAAAATGATTGTCAACTTCAGACTTACTTTTTTATCCTATCATATCTTTCATTAAAAATAAAGGACTTATTGTCAAAAAAACCTTGCATTTTATCCACAAGCGTGCTTTTTTTATGCACACCCTTGTAGATGGTAATTTTTATTTCCACATCTTTTTGCGCAAATAAATTCACAATTAACATATTGTTAATTATCAAGTGTGCATTTGTTTATCTTCTTGTGGAAAACTTGTGAAACATGCATTAAATCAAGAAAAAAATCTCAAAGTCAGCTTGTGGATAAGCGATGGGATCAGACTTTTTCACAGTTTTATCAACAGGATGTGGATAACGTTTTTAACAGGCTGTGTTTTTCTTTTTTTATTTTCTTAAATCTGTGGAAAACTATTTAATTAAATGCTACAATTAAAAAGGTATATTTTAATAAAAGGAGGGAAGTCCAGTGCTAGATCTTGCAACTTTATGGCAATTTCTTTGCAATAAGTTTGAAGAATCTTTCGCCACAATCACCTATAAGACTTGGATTGCTACCGCTAAACCCATTCAATTTACTGACAACACCTTAGTTATTGAGGTGCCTTCAGTTTTGCATCGTGATTACTGGACTCAAAATATCGCACCTAAAATTAGCGAAATTTTAAAGGCCGAATCAAATGCCGACATTACGGTCTTGGTAAAAACGCCTGAACAAGCTAATCCATTAGCGATACCAGAAACCAAGCCGGCTCCGGCAATAACACAAAAAAATTTCATGCAAAATTCGCAGCTCAACGAAAAGTTTACTTTTGATACATTTATTGTTGGTAAAGGTAATCAAATGGCTCACGCAGCCGCTTTAGCAGTTGCCGAAGAACCAGGCGGCCCATCTGGTGGGTATAATCCATTATTCTTTTATGGTGGTGTTGGACTTGGAAAAACGCATTTGATGCATGCTATTGGTCATCAGATGTTAGCCAATAATCCCAATGCTAAAGTCAAATATGTTACAAGCGAATCTTTTGCCAACGATTTTATCAATTCTATTCAAAACAAACGCCAAGAAGAATTTCGCCAAGAATATCGTAATGTCGATTTGCTTTTAGTTGATGATATCCAATTTTTTGCAGAAAAAGTCGGTACCCAAGAAGAGTTTTTCCATACTTTTAATGCTTTGCATAATGAAAAAAAACAAATTGTGCTATCATCTGATCGTTTACCTAACGAAATTCCTAAACTAGAAGAACGCCTTGTTTCTAGATTTAAAGGGGGCTTATCTGTTGATATTACCCCACCTGATTTTGAAACAAGAATTGCTATTTTACGTAATAAAGCTGAAACTGAACATCTCGCAATTCCAGATGAAGCCTTAAGCTATATCGCCGGTCAAATCGATTCTAATATTCGTGAATTGGAAGGAGCCTTAATGCGAGTTCAGGCATTTGCTACAACAAATGGACGTCCTATCACAACTGATTTAGTTGCTGAAGCCTTGAAAAACCTCAAACTTCATGATGGAACACCAGAAATTACAATTCCTTTGATTCAAGCAAAAGTTTCTAAATATTATCAAGTAACGGTTTCCGAACTGAAAGGTAAAAAACGTGTTAAGTCTATCGTAATGCCGCGGCAAATTGCAATGTATTTATCACGTCAGCTTACTGATGCTTCTTTACCTCGAATCGGACAAGAATTTGGTGGTAAAGATCACACCACCGTGATTCATGCTTGCGAAAAAATTGAAGAATCTTTGATGAGCGATCAAAAATTACAAACAGAAATCGCCATACTCAAATCAGAAATCAAAGGTTAGTTGTGGAAAACTGAAAATTTAATACACAACTTTATCCACATGTTTATAACCAATAAAATTGTGCTATTTTTTAGTTATCCACAACAATCACATGTCCTACTACTATTACTAAAAAAATAATAATAATAATATATTGGAGGTTCACATGAAATTTTCGATTCAACGAAATCCATTTATTAAATATTTAAATACAGTTACCCGTGCAATCTCTGCCAAAACTGCCTTAGATATTTTAAACGGAATCAAATTAGATTTAACAAATGAAGAATTGAAATTAACAGCAAGCAATGGTGATATTTCAATTGAAACAACCTTAGCTGAAAATGATGAAGAAGCTGGATTAAGTGTTTTAGAAACAGGAAGTATTGTTGTTCCAGCTAGAATGTTTGTTGATATCATCAAACGTTTGCCTGAAAATGAAGTTAATATTAACATTGATGCTAAATATCAAGTAACAATTACTTCAGGACAAGCAGCTTTTACAATCAATGGTCTTGATCCAAACGAATACCCACATTTACCAGAAATTGAAATTAAAACACAAATCAATTTAGAAGCAGACATTTTAAAACGTGTGATTGAACAAACAATTATTTCTGTTTCAAATCAAGAAAATCGTCCCATCTTAACGGGAATTCATTTGACTTTAAAATCCGATCAACTAGTAGCAGTTGCCACCGACTCACATCGTTTAAGTCGCCGTCAATTAGCCTTACAAGTTGATCAAGCAATTGATTATAATTTGACAATCCCAGGAAAATCAATGAATGAATTAGCAAAAATGTTAAGCGATTATCCAGGACAAGTTAATGTCCAAATTTCTGAAAATCAAGTACTTTTCATCTTGGGGCAAACATACTTTTACTCACGTTTGTTGGAAGGAAATTATCCAGAAACAGATCGCTTGATTCCACAAAATAGTTCAACACAAATTGAGTTTAATTCAGCTGAATTCCTACGTGCGATTGAACGTGCCTCATTGTTATCGCATGAAGGGCGTAACAATATCGTTAAATTGACATTAGATACAGCAAATCAAAGTGCGATCTTATCTGGAAATTCGCCTGAAGTAGGAAATGTTGAAGAAAGATTAAGTTTCAATAGTTTGACTGGTGAAGGAATCCAAATTTCATTTAACCCAGATTACATGAAAGATGCCTTGCGTTCATTTGGTCAAAGCCAAATCAAGCTTGAAATGACGCAACCACTTCGTCCGTTTGTCGTGTTACCTAGCGAAGGTGACACCACTATGTTACAATTGATTACACCAGTACGGACGGCTTAAAATAGCTAGTAACATTTAAAAATTAATTCCAAAACAAAAAGCCTTGTTTTTAACAGGGTTTTTTTGTTTGTAAAAGTATGAAATCGAATTTTTGACCGATAGATTTTGATTTAAGCGTAATAAGCTTTAAAAAGTATATTAAGTCTAAAAGAATCTAACATCGCTTAAATAGGCTAAAAACGCGAATAAAATTGTTTTTGTCTCGAAAAAAGGATATAATTAAGAGGTATCATATTGGGTTAGAGAAAGGAAAAAGTCTTTTGGAAAAAACGATTTATTTAACTACGCCTTACATTACGTTAGGTCAACTCTTGAAAATCGCAGATATTATTTCTTCTGGTGGTCAGGCTAAATATTTTTTAGCGGACTATCAAGTTGTGATAAATGGCCAAGTAGATCAACGTCGTGGCCGTAAACTTTATCCAGACGATGTCGTAGAAATTCAAGAATTTGGAACTTTCATTATGAAAGCCGGAAAATAAGATGTATCTTGAAAAATTAGAACTGTATAATTTTCGTAATTATGAAAATGCGTTGCTGGATTTTTCTGCCAAAATTAATGTTTTACTCGGACAAAATGCTCAAGGGAAAACAAATCTGTTAGAAGCGATTTATGTTTTGGCATTGACTAGGAGTCACCGTACAAGCAATGATAAAGAATTATTACGTTTTGGAAGCGATCATGCGCAACTTAAAGGGATTTTGCAAAAAAAGACGGGGAATTTACCGTTAGAATTAAGTATCACAAAGAATGGCAAAAAAGGACGCGTGAATCATTTAGATTTGAGTCGCTTATCAAATTATGTCGGAAAGTGTAACGTGATTTTATTTGCGCCCGAAGATTTAGCCTTGGTTAAAGGGTCACCGGCAGTTAGACGTCGCTTTATTGACATGGAGTTCGGTCAAATTGCACCGAGTTACTTATACGAATTGAGTCAATACCGTACTGTTTTAAAACAGCGTAATTTATATTTAAAACAGCTTCAAACCAAACAAGCTAATGACAAATTATATTTGCAGATTTTGTCTGAACAACTAGCACAACATGGCGGAAAGATTATCGCAAAACGTATGGCGTTTTTAGCCCAGTTAGAAAAGTATGCAACAGATTTACATGCACAAATCACGCAAGGTAAAGAGAAATTAACGTTGCATTATCAAACAACGCTTAAAGACATAGGACAACTGGATGCTAGTCAAATCAGTCAACAATTGCAAGAAAAATATGCGCAAATAGAAGCTAAAGAAATTTTTCAAGGAACAACATTGGTGGGACCTCATCGTGACGATGTCAGTTTTTTTATCAATCAAAAAGACGTGCAAGTCTATGGCTCACAAGGTCAACAACGCACGGTTGCTTTATCTGTCAAATTAGCTGAAATCGAGGTTATGCATGAAAAAACCGGTGAATATCCAATTTTATTGTTAGATGATGTTTTATCGGAATTAGATGGAAATCGCCAAACGCATCTGTTAAAGGCAATTCAAGATAAGGTCCAGACTTTTTTGACAACACCAGCATTAAATGATGTTGCCAAGCAACTGATTAACGAACCCAAGATTTTTAAGATAAACAACGGTCAAATCACACCTAAAACGACCGCGCAACAAGAGATTAAGGAGGAAATATAGCGTGACTGAGATGCAAGAGCAAACACAAGCAAAATCAAAGGCACAACAAGCCAAAGAATATAATGCTAGCCAAATTCAGGTGCTTGAAGGCTTAGAAGCCGTTAGAAAGCGTCCCGGAATGTATATTGGTTCAACAAGTTCACAAGGTTTACACCATTTGGTATGGGAAATCATCGATAATGGGATTGACGAAGCCTTAGCCGGTTTTGCTAACGAGATAAATGTAACTGTCCAAGCAGATAATAGTATTACGGTTAAAGATAATGGTCGAGGAATTCCTGTTGATATTCAAGAAAAAACAGGACGACCTGCATTAGAAACGGTCTTTACTGTTTTACACGCCGGTGGGAAATTTGGCGGTGGTGGCTACAAAGTTTCTGGTGGACTTCATGGTGTGGGAGCTTCGGTTGTTAATGCTTTATCAACGAGCTTAGATGTTGAGGTTACTCGTGATGGTGATCCTAATATTTATGGCATGGACTTTGTCTTAGGTAAGGTCAAAACGCCAATGCATGTTGTAGGTCAAGCTGCTGAAAATGCTCATGGAACAACAGTGCATTTTACTCCTGATCCAGATATCTTTACGGAAACTACAGTCTTTGATATCGGTGTTTTAACTACTCGAATTCGTGAATTAGCTTTCTTAAACAAAGGATTAAAAATTACGATTACCGATAAGCGCAAAGCAGAACCAACCTATGAAGAATTCCATTATGCAGGTGGGATTAAGCATTATGTTGAATATTTGAACAGCGGTAAAGAAGTTATTTTCGATGAACCGATTTATGTTGAAGGTGAACAAAAAGGAATCGCAGTAGAAGTGGCATTACAATATACTAATGATTTCCATTCAAATTTATTAACTTTTACTAACAATATTCACACTTATGAAGGTGGGACCCATGAATCAGGTTTTAAGACAGCCTTAACCCGGGTTATAAATGATTATGCACGTAAAAATGGGATGCTTAAGGAAAATGAAGCTAACTTATCGGGAGAAGATGTTCGCGAAGGCTTGACAGCGGTCGTATCTATTAAACATCCAAATCCGCAATTTGAAGGGCAAACTAAGACTAAATTAGGAAATTCTGATGCTAGAGCGGTAACCGATAAGATGTTTAGTGAAACGTTCACTAAATTCATGTTGGAAAATCCAACGGTTGCAAGAAAAATCGTTGAAAAAGGTTTGATTGCAGCTAAGGCACGTATTGCTGCTAAACGTGCACGTGAAGTAACACGTAAGAAAAATGGTTTAGAAATCTCCAATTTACCAGGAAAATTAGCGGATAATACGAGCAAAGATCCAGCAATTTCAGAATTGTTCATCGTCGAAGGGGATTCTGCGGGTGGTTCTGCTAAACAAGGGCGTTCTCGTTTAACCCAAGCGATTTTACCAATTCGCGGTAAAATCTTAAACGTAGAAAAGGCTAGCCTTGACCGTATCTTGGCCAACGAAGAAATTCGTTCATTGTTTACTGCATTAGGTACAGGCTTTGGTAAAGAATTTGATGTTACAAAAGCTAATTATCATAAATTAATCATCATGACCGATGCCGATGTCGATGGCGCGCATATTCGTACCTTATTGTTGACGCTTTTCTATCGTTTCATGCGGCCAATGATTGATGCAGGATATGTTTATATTGCCCAACCGCCTTTATATCAAGTGCGTCAAGGTAAGATGATTCGTTATATCGATTCAGATGAAGAACTTAATGAATTTTTAGGTCAATTGGCGCCGACACCTAAACCAGCTATTCAACGCTATAAAGGTTTAGGGGAAATGGATGCTGAACAACTTTGGGAAACCACGATGGATCCTGAAAGAAGACGTTTGTTGCGGGTTGAATTACGTGATGCACAAGAAGCTAACGAAATCTTTGAAATGTTGATGGGTGACCAGGTTGGACCACGACGTCAATTTATCGAAGACAACGCGACATTTGTTGATAATTTAGATGTTTGATAGTATTTCCCGGGAAATAACCGGTATGAGTAAAAATAGATAGGGGAGGCAAAGATTTTGGTAGAGTTACCTAATCGAATTAAAGACGTTGACTTGTCCAAAGTCATGCAGACATCATTTTTGGACTACGCGATGAGTGTCATCGTTGCGCGGGCCTTACCTGATGTGCGTGACGGATTAAAGCCGGTTCATCGCCGTATTTTATATGGAATGAATGAATTAGGCGTGACACCGGACAAACCATATAAAAAATCAGCTCGTATTGTCGGAGAAGTCATGGGTAAGTTCCATCCACACGGGGACTTAGCCATCTATGAATCGATGGTCCGTATGGCACAAGATTTTAGTTATCGTTACATGTTAGTTGATGGCCATGGTAACTTTGGCTCGGTCGATGGTGACGGTGCTGCTGCGATGCGTTATACCGAGGCTAGGATGTCTAAGATTGCAACTGAAATGTTGCGTGACATCAACAAAGATACGATTGATTTTCAAGATAACTATGATGGTACTGAACGCGAACCAAAGATTTTACCGGCACGTTTCCCAAATCTTTTGGTAAACGGAGCAACCGGTATTGCGGTTGGGATGACAACTAATATTCCGCCACATAATTTGGCAGAAGTTATTTCTGCATTGCATATTTTGATGAATAATCCAGATGCTACGACCGCAGATTTGATGGAAGCAATCCCTGGCCCTGATTTTCCAACTGGTGGAATCGTGATGGGAAAATCAGGAATTAGACGCGCTTATGAAACTGGACGTGGTACAGTGACGCTACGTGCTAAGGTTGAAATTGAAGAATCTAAGGGCGGACGTGAACAAATTGTAATTCATGAATTGCCATACATGGTTAATAAAGCACGCTTGATTGAACGAATTGCTGAATTAGCACGTGAAAAGAAGATTGAAGGTATCACTGATATTAAAGATGAATCAGACCGTGAAGGAATGCGCGTTACAATCGATATTAGACGTGATATCAGCGCTTCAGTTGTTTTGAATAACTTATATAAATTAACATTAATGCAAAGTTCGTTTGGATTTAATATGTTGGCAATTGTCGATGGTACGCCAAAAGTATTGAGCTTAAAACAAATTTTGCAATATTATTTGAGTCACCAAGAAACGGTGATCAGACGCCGTACCGAATTTGAATTGCGTAAAGCTAAGGCACGTGCACATATTTTAGAAGGTTTACGGATTGCTTTAGATCATATTGAAGCGATTATCGAAATCATTCGTAAATCTCCAAGTGGTGATGTGGCTAAAGATCGTTTGATGAGTGAATATCACTTAAGCGATAAGCAAGCACAAGCTATTTTAGATATGCGTTTGGTACGTTTGACAGGATTGGAACGCGAAAAAGTCGAAAGTGAATATCAAAAGACAATTGAAGCGATTGCCGATTATGAAGATATTTTGGCTAAACCACAACGTGTGCATGAAATTATTTACCAAGAGCTCTTGGAAATTCAAGAAAAATATGGTGATGAGCGCCGCACAGAGTTAATGGTTGGAGAAGTAACTAATATTGAAGACGAAGATTTGATTGAAGAAGAATCTGTAGTAGTTGCTTTAACACATAATGGCTACATTAAGCGATTACCAACTAGTGACTTTAAAGCTCAAAAACGTGGTGGTCGCGGAGTACAAGGTATGGGTGTTCATGATGATGACTTTATCGAACATCTTTTATCTACTTCAACACACGATGAATTAATGTTCTTTACTACAACTGGTAAGGTCTTTAGTATGAAAGGCTATGAAATTCCTGAATATGGGCGCACAGCTAAAGGAATTCCTGTGATTAATTTATTGAACCTTGAACAAGGTGAAAAGATTGCAACGGTCTTAAATACCAATAATGCCAAGGATAAAGAACAATATCTCTTCTTTACAACACGTAACGGGGTAGTAAAACGGACTGCGGTAGCGGAATTTGCCAATATTCGCAAAAACGGCTTGAAAGCTTTGACCTTACGTGAAGGTGATGAATTGATTAAGGTTTCTATCACCGATGGAAATAAAAATATCATTATCGGTACACACGGTGGCTATGCGGTATCATTTGCCGAAACAACGGTTAGAACGATGGGACGTGCTGCCTCTGGTGTTCGAGGCATTACCTTACGGACTGATGATTATGTAGTTGGTGCCGATGTTTTAGAACCCGATAGTAAAGTCTTGGTAATTTCTGAAAAAGGTTATGGCAAGCAAACTTTAGCTAGTGAATATCCGATTAAAGGTCGTGGTGGAAAAGGGGTTAAAACTTCTAATATTACTGCGAAAAATGGTGCATTAGCTGGTTTAACAACGGTTAATGGCGATGAAGACATTATGGTTATTACCAACAAGGGTGTCTTGATTCGTTTCAATGTTGCTGGTGTTTCGCAAACGGGTCGAGCAACACTAGGTGTTCATTTGATTAATCTTGAAGAAGATGCATTTGTTTCAACGATGGCCAAGGTTGATCCTGAAGAAGAAAATGAATAAAATTATAAAATAAAAAAATAATCCCGCTACATTACGTATTTAATAACGTAACGTAATGCGGGATTTCTTATTGCAATCTACCAAATGAAGTGATATAATTTTAATCTGTGGGTATCCAGCTGTGGGTACTTACGTAATCCTTGTTCCCCATCGATGGGAGTGGGGAACCAATAGTCCATAAGGAGGTGCAAACAGCATGACAAACTACGAAATTACTTATATTATCAGCCCAGCTCTTGACGAAGCTGCTAAAAACGAATTAGTAGAACGTTTCGACAATATTTTGAAAAATGATGGTGCTGAAGTTGTAGATTCTAAGGATTGGTCCAAGCGTCGTTTTGCTTACGAAATCGGTGGTTTCACAGAAGGTGTATACCATATCGTAAACGTTAAGGCTACAAACGCGGATGCAATCAACGAATTTGATCGTCTTGCAAAGATCAATGACGGCATTTTGCGTCACATGATCGTAAAACGTGAAGCTTAATTTTTAGAAAAAACAAAGGAGGAGCGGAAATGATTAATAAAGCTATCTTGATCGGTAGATTAACAAGAGATCCCGAATTACGTTACACCTCATCAGGTTCAGCAGTGGCTAGTTTTACACTAGCTGTAAACCGTCAGTTTACGAATCAACAAGGTGAACGTGAGGCTGATTTCATTAATTGTGTGATTTGGCGTAAGCCGGCAGAAAATTTCGCTAATTTTACCCATAAAGGTTCATTAGTCGGAATCGAAGGTCGTATTCAAACACGCTCATATGATAATCAACAAGGACAACGTGTATATGTTACCGAGATTGTAGTTGATAATTTCTCATTGCTTGAATCACGTTCACAATCAGAACAATATCGGCAACAACATCCTTCCGCTCCAAGCGCAGGCTTTAATGCAAATCCAATGCCTGACGCACAGATGCAAAATCCATACGGTGCAGGATCAGTGGACACACCAAACTTTGGTACAGAAAGTCCAGCTATGGGCAATACGCCAGATCCATTTACCGATAATGGGCAAAAAATCGACATCTCAGATGACGATTTACCATTCTAATTCGAGGAGGGAATTTACATGGCTCAACAACGTAGAGGTAGCCGTCGTCGTCGTAAAGTTGACTTTATCGCGGCTAACCATATCGAATACATCGATTACAAAGACACAGATTTATTGAAACGTTTTATCTCCGAACGTGGTAAGATTTTACCTCGTCGTGTAACTGGTACAAGTGCTAAGAACCAACGTAAGATTACTGTTGCAATCAAGCGTGCACGTATCATGGGCTTGTTACCATTCGTTGCTGAAGATTAAAATGTATATAAACGCGCCTAACTTGTTAGGGGCGTTTATTTTTTTGAAAAGGCAGTTGTCTTGCTCGTCCATAATTTGCTAAAAGCGTGGAATGATCAAGATTGCTGGCTTTTTTTAATTAAAAAACCTCACTTTATTCGTTGAAATAAAGTGAGGTCAAGATTAATCTGTGGTAATTTCAATTTCGAAAAATTCCCAACGCTTATAAGTAATAATATATTCAGCAACACTATTATCATTGGCTAACCAAGTTGTTTTTTCTTGGAAGACAGCAGGTTGTCCTTGTTCTAATTGTAAAGCCGAAACGACATCCTTTGGTGGCATGACAATCCGATTTATTTCATGCGAAGGTTCGTCGTTTAAATTAATATTAAAATCGCTACGGAAGCGATGATAGATTGAATTGTAGTAGTCTAGTTTTTGTGGATACTTGATAAAGCGTTCTGGAATATAGGAATGATGATAAATATAAGGAACGTCTTTAGCAGTTCGTAACCGCACAATTACATAATAAAAATCAGCTTCTGTGAGATGCATTTTTTTAAGAATCTGCGGATCATTTTCACGAGTAATAGAAAGAACTTTAACAAAATCCTCACTAGTAGAAAAAATTTCCTTATCGGTAAATTTAACTTGACGTTGGACGCGTTTACGCGAAACAAACGTCCCTTTACCTTGATAACGGACTAAATATCCTTCTTTAACTAAGTCTTTCACCGCCCGAATGACAGTAATAGAACTAACATTGTACATTTTAACGAGTTCGGCTTCACTGTAAAATTTGTCACCGCTTGAAAATTGTCCCGAAGTAATGCGACTTTTCAAATCATTTTTGACAATTTGATGTTTAGGTAGGTTCATTTTTTTCCTCCTTTCTACATATAGGTCTAGTAAAAAAATATTATAAGTAAAAAGACGTACAAAGTAAAAGATAGCGATTTTCTTTAATAAAGTCAACCAAAAAAGCAAAACAGAGTATATTGGTATAGACAATGAGTGTAATAAAATCAAAAAAGTGTAATTGTAAACGTTGACATCTAACAGTTATTATATTAACATAATAAGTGTAAAAAGCAAAAAAGAAAGGAGCAAAAAATTATGCACACTTTTGCAGTCAAAGAAAAGGATTTTTATTTGGATGAGAAGCCATTTAAAATCTTATCTGGAGCGGTTCATTATTTCAGAATCCATCCAGCCGATTGGCGGCATTCACTGCATAATCTTAAGGCTTTAGGATTCAATACTGTTGAAACTTATATTCCCTGGAATATGCACGAGAAAATTGAAAACGATTTTAATTTTAAAGAAGGGTTGGATGTAGTCAAGTTCATCCAGACAGCTCAAGAAGAAGGATTATTTGTGATTGTTAGACCTTCCCCTTATATTTGTGCGGAATGGGAATTAGGTGGACTTCCAGCTTGGCTTTTGCAAAAAGATTGTCGGGTTCGTTCAAGTGATCCTAGGTATCTAGAATATGTCAGTCGTTATTATCAGCATTTATTTAAACTATTATGTCCACTACAAATTACTAACGGCGGACCGATTTTAATGATGCAAGTCGAAAATGAATATGGATCATATGGTGAAGATAAAGATTATCTAAAAGCATTAGCTAAGATGATGAAAGACAACGGTGTCGATGTTGCGCTTTTTACATCCGATGGTGCATGGCATGCAACTTTGGAAGCGGGTAGTTTAGTTGAAGAAGGCATTCTTGAAACCGGAAATTTTGGTTCCAAAGCTACTGAAAATTTTGAAAACATCTTAGCATTCCAAAAAGAAAAGGGTGTTAGTCAACCTTTAATGTGTATGGAATTTTGGGATGGATGGTTTAACCGCTGGGGTGAGCCGATAGTGACACGGGACCAAGATGAGATGGTAGAAGCACTAGAAGAAGTTGTTAAACAAGCTAGTGTTAACTTATACATGTTTCATGGCGGTACCAATTTTGGTTTTATGAATGGTTGTTCTGCACGAGGAACGCATGATTTACATCAGATTACTTCATATGATTATGGAGCACCACTAGATGAGCAAGGAAATCCGACTGAAGGCTACTACAAAATCCAAGCAATGATTCATCGTTTATTCCCAGAAATCAAACAAGAACAACCGTGGATTAAAGAAAGCATGCAAGTGAGTGATATCGAGTTAGTCGATAAAGTTAGTTTATTTGAGGTGATTGATCAAATCGCCGATAAGCAAACTTTCAAATATCCTGTTTCGATGGATAAAGCGGGACAATCTTATGGTTATATGCTTTATCAAACGACAACTAAACGCGATATCGTCGAAGAAAAATATCGGATTATTGACGGTCGCGACCGAGCACAATTCTTCTTGAATCAAGAATTACAAGCAACGCAGTATCAAGAAGAAATTGGTGAGGAAATCTTGGTTAAACAACCGTTTGAAACAAATGAAGTTTCCATCTTAATGGAAAACATGGGTCGTGTAAACTATGGGGCTAAACTTTTAGCTGATACACAAGAAAAAGGGATTAGAACCGGTGTGATGAGCGATATTCATTTTGTTTTAAATTGGAGTCAATATGCTCTTGATTTTGAACGAATCGGAGCCATTGAATTTAATCACGCATGGAAGGAGGGTGTACCTGGTTTTTACAAATATAAATTCGAGTTGAATGAAACTTTAGATTCAAACTTAGATTTAAGTGGCTTTGGCAAAGGACTTGTATTTGTAAACGGGTTTAATATTGGACGTTTTTGGAACAAAGGGCCGATCAAGTCTTTATATATTCCGCATGGATTATTTAATTTAGGTGAAAATGAAATTATTATTTTTGAAACAGAAGGAATTTATCAAGACAAGATCAATTTAGTTAGACACAAGGTTATTGAGCAATTATAGGAGGCACGAAGATGATTATTGGTGTAAGAATTGATGGCCGTTTAATCCACGGTCAAGTTGCAAACTTATGGACAACCAAGTTGCAAATTTCACGTATTATGGTTGTTGATGATGAAGTTTCCAAAAATGATATCGAAAAAAGTGGTTTGAAACTTGCTACACCAGCAGGCGTTAAATTAAGTGTATTACCTTATGAAAAAGCGGCTGCTAATATTTTGGCTGGTAAATATGACAGTCAACGACTTTTAATTGTAGCTAAGACACCACATTATCTTTTGAAATTAGTTGAAGCTGGCGTTCCAATTAAAGAAATTAATGTTGGAAACATGTCACAAACAGATCAAACGCGTTCAATCACACGCTCAATTAATGTGGTTGACCAAGATGTTGAAGAATTCAATGCTTTGAATGCTAAAGGTGTACATTTAATCGCACAAATGACACCAAGTGACACAGCAGATGACTTTATGAGTCTTTTGAATAAATAAACCAAAGGGGGTTTTTTCCATGGATATCGCATGGTGGCAAATTTTACTACTAACATTGTATTCAGGTTATCAAATTTTAGATGAATTGCAAATCAACTCTAGTGCAGGTTCCGCTGTTTTCGCTGGTTTTATCTCTGGTTTAATCATGGGAGATTTGAAAGCTGGTTTGATTATCGGTGGTAGTATGCAATTAACTATCTTAGGTGTTGGTACTTTCGGGGGAGCTTCTCGTATCGATGCTAACTCCGGGACAATCTTAGCAACTGCCTTTTCTGTTGCTATTGGTATGGATCCAGAACAAGCTATCGCAGCCATCGCTGTTCCTGTAGCTGCTTTGATGATTTATACAGATATTTTAGGCCGTTTTGCAAACACTTACTTTGCACATCGTATAGATGCTGATATTGAAAAATTCAACTACAAAGCAATTGAAAGACATTTCTTATTAGGTGCCGTTTCTTGGGCATTATCCCGTATGCTTCCAGTGTTCTTAGCACTTGCATTTGGTAGCGGTGTCGTAACAACGGTTGTTGATTGGTTGAATGGTCCGCTCAAATGGTTGGGCGATGGCTTAACAGTTGCTGGTGCAGTTTTACCTGCTGTTGGTTTTGCTATCTTACTTCGTTATTTACCAGTCAAGAAACATTTCCCATACTTGATTTTAGGTTTTGTGATTACAGCTTTGATGACAACTGTCTTCACAAATATCCAAACATTAGGTGCAGGTGTTGCAGGTGTGGCTAAAGACTTTGCAGGTACATTTAACTCATTACCAATGCTTGCAATCGCTTTAATCGGTTTAGGCTTTGCAGTTATTAGCTACAAGCGCACAATCGAAGCACCACGTGGTCCAGTAAATAACCAAACACAATCCAATGATGAGGGGGAAGTTGACGATGACGAACTCTAATTATAAATTAACCAAAGAAGATTTTAGACAAATTAACCGTAGAAGTTTATTTGGTTTCCAATTAGGTTGGAACTACGAAAGAATGCAAGCTTCAGGTTATTTATACACAATCTTGCCACAATTACGCAAAATTTATGGCGATGATACACCAGAATTAAAAGAAATGATGAAGGTTCATACACAATTTTTCAATACTTCTAACTTCTTTAATACCATCGTTACTGGGATTGATTTGGCCTTAGAAGAAGAACAAGGTCTTGATTCCAAAGATACTGTTTCTGGTTTGAAGACAGGTTTAATGGGACCTTTCGCTGCAATCGGGGACTCAATCTTTGGTTCTTTAGTACCAACAATCTTTGGGGCTTTGGCAGCAAACATGGCTTCAAATGGTAACCCAGCCGGCGTATTTATCTGGGTTGTAGCTAATATCTTTGTTATGTACTTCCGTTGGAGTCAATTGGAATTGGCTTACAAAGAAGGGGTTAGCTTGGTAACAACCATGCAACACCGCTTATCTGCTTTGACAGATGCTGCTACCTTATTGGGTACATTCATGGTTGGGGCTTTAGTAGCAACCATGGTTAGTGTTCATATCGCATTTGTACCTAAGTTAGGTGAAGTTACTTTAAGTATCCAAAACAGTTTAGACATGATCTTACCAAAACTAGTTCCAGCAGCAATCGTTGGTGCAATTTACTGGATGTTAGGTAAGAAGAACATGACATCTACAAAGGCAATCTTCATCGTATTAATTGTTTCTGTAGTATTATCTGCATTAGGCGTTATCGCTAAAGGCTAATAATTTATCGAGTGAGTCGAGAGGAGTCGTTTAAATGAAACCGTTGATTTTAGTGAGTCATGGTAACTTATGTGTAGAACTAAAGAAAAGTGTCGAAATGATCATGGGACCACAAGATGACATCTATGCTGTACCTTTGTTACCAAATGAAGGACCAGAAGAATATTTAGCGAAGGTCAAAGAAACCGTAGCAGATTTAGCTGACTATACGGTCTTGGCGGATTTGTATGGTGGAACACCTTGCAATGTGATGTTTAAGCAACTTGTGGCAGGTAAAGCAGATTTTGAACTTTATGCTGGAATGAATATGGCAATGGTCATCGAATATCTTAATTCAGGGTTATTAGGCACAACACCAAACCTAATTGACGGTGGACGTAAAGGAATCCAATGTGTAAATGACATGTTGAATCAAGGCGATGACGATGATGATGAATAGTCAAACGAAGCGTTAAGTTGGAGGATGAGAAGATGTTTAGTTTAACAAAAGAAGAATTGACACAAATGGGTGCTGAGATTACAACGCGTGAAATCAAGCAACAACCTGAATTGTGGCATGAAACCTTGGAAATTTGGCAACAACATCAAGCAAAGATTGCTGAATTTTTGGCAAAAATTGAATTGGATGGACATGAAAAATTACGTGTAGTCTTTACTGGAGCAGGGACCTCACAATATGTAGGAGATACGATTTTACCTTATTTGCGAGCTCATGGTGACTCTAAGCGTTATAAATTTGAAAGTCTCGGAACAACCGACATTGTTTCACGGCCATTAGAATTTTTACAACCAGATGAACCAACATTACTTGTTTCATTTGCGCGTAGTGGTAACAGTCCTGAAAGTGTGGCGGCAATTGCGATTGCCAACAAGGCGGTTAAAAACATCTACCATTTGGTGATTACCTGTGCACCAGAAGGAAAATTAGCACAAAACGAAAAGGATAAGGCAAACAGTTATGTATTGTTGATGCCTGCACGTTCTAATGATGCTGGTTTTGCGATGACTGGTAGTTTCTCATGCATGACTTTAGCAGCTTTATTAATTTTTGATAGTACAGATGCTAAACAAAAAGCAAGTTATGTTGCTACAGCAGCCAAGTTAGGTCAACAAGTGATTGAACGAGAAACAGAAATTCAAACGCTTGTAGCCGATGATTTCGAACGCATTATTTATCTAGGATCAGGCAGTTTAGGTGGCTTGACACGTGAAGCACAACTTAAAGTTTTAGAGTTAACTGCCGGTAAAGTTGCGACGGTCTTTGATTCATCAATGGGCTTTAGACATGGTCCAAAATCTTTTGTCAATGAAAAGGCATTAGTTTTTGATTTTGTTAACAACGATGAATATACCCGCCAATACGATATTGATGTTTTAGAAGAAATTAAGGGTGACCAAATAGCTAAACATGTTGTAGCAATCGGTCAACCAGGTACGCCTGATTTTAGTGGTGAAAAATTCTTCTTTAGTGAAGATGCCTCTAAGTTACCTGATGGCTATCTAGCTTTAGCAGACGTAATGTTTGCCCAAACAGTCGCATTACTAGCGGCGGTTAAAATTGGCAACACACCGGATACACCATCTCCAACAGGAACGGTTAACCGTGTTGTTAAAGGGGTTATCATTCACGATTTTAGCTGCTAAAATTGAGATTTTCTCAAAAACGACAAAGTGACGGTCAAAAAAGTTAACAAGTTTAGCGGCTATAATTCAACAGTTAGTGCTGATTTATAGCCGCTTTTTATTATTTTTGATGATTAAGCAAAAATTGCGACAAAATGAGTTGAAATTTTGCCGGCATAAAGCAGAAAGAAGGAACAAACAATGCATTATTATGTTCATGCCGATAAATTTTTATTACGGTCTGGTGTCGAATATGGCGGTTATTTAGAAGTTTGCGATGGTAAATTCGGACGTTATACCAAGACTAAACCAGATGATGTTGAAATCTTAGATTACAGCGGTAAAGTGATTGCTCCTGGTTTGGTTGATACACATATTCATGGTTTTAAAAATCATGATGTGAT
Organism: uncultured Lactobacillus sp.; assembly: GCA_905204935.1. Lineage (GTDB taxonomy): Bacteria > Bacillota > Bacilli > Lactobacillales > Lactobacillaceae > Ligilactobacillus. The sequence goes on along the minus strand of CAJLBJ010000004.1, from coordinate 3,325 downwards.
GGACTGTGATTTGGAAGGCTTAAAAGTTATTTCGCAAGGATTGTTAAGTTGTGGTGTTACTTCATTTTTACCAACAACATTAACATCAAGTACTGAATCTTTAAACAATGTGGCTAAATTGATTGGGGATCATTATCAAGAAGTTAAAGGCGCTAAGATTCAAGGGATTTTCTTTGAAGGTCCATTCTTTACAGAAGAACATAAAGGCGCACAAAACCCAATTTATATGGGCGATCCTAACTATGATACTTTTGAAAATTGGCAAAAATTAGCCGGTGGCTTGATTAAGAAAATTGCGATTGCTCCAGAAAGAAATGGTGCAGTTGAATTTACACAAAAAGTTACACAAGAAGGAGTTCATGTCGCTTTAGGACATAGCTCTGCAACTTATGATCAAGCACGTGAGGTAGTCTTTGCCGGAGCAGACATCTTTGTGCATACCTATAACGGAATGAGTGGTTTGAATCATCGTGAACCAGGTATGGTTGGAGCTGCGATGGATACACCAGAAACTTTTGGTGAGTTAATTTGTGATGGACATCATGTTGCACCAGCAGCAGCAAATGCGTTGATTAGAGCTAAATCATCGGAAAAAATCGTCATGATTACCGATTGTATGCGGGCTGGTGGAATGCCAGAAGGTGATAATTACTTCTTAGGTGAGTTCCCAGTAGTTGTTAAAGATGGCGCAGCTCGCTTGAAAGATTCAGGTAGTTTAGCTGGCAGTATTTTGGAATTAATTGATGGGGTTAAAAATATTATTAAATGGGGTAAAGCTAGCCTTTATGATGCATTTAAGATGGCTAGTTATGTTCCAGCTGTCAGTGTAGGTATTGACGATCGCTGTGGTGGAATCATTGCAGGACATGCAGCTGATTTCTTGGTTGTCGATGATGAAGTTAACTTATATGAAACTTACTTGGATGGTAAGAGTGTTTATCAAAAATAAGAGAGTATTGTAGAAAATAAATGTAGATTGAGAGAAAATTCGATGGAGTTTAAGAAGTTTTTTAAGGCTATGTTTATTTTGTTCGCTATCCTAGCTACGGCTTCTGTGATAGGTAGACCAACTCAAGTTCAAGCAAAAGCCAAAGCAACTAAAGAGACAACTAAATATGAATTATATCCAATTCACAAGCGACAACAGTAACGCTAAACAAATTTAGTGCAACTTATGAAAAGATTACCAGTCCGGATTTAGTAGATTCAGATATCGCAATTAATCCAAGTTATGCTAGTGGTGACATGCGTAACATGAATAATGCTGGTGCTGCCTTTGATGGTGATTTGACTACAACGGCAAGTATCAATGGATATCCAACCAAGGGAAGTTATATCTTATTTGATTTAGGGCAAACAAGAACTATCAATAAGTTAAGATATTACATCAATGAAACCAATCAAAATTACATTCGTGATGCGGTCTTTGAAGTAGCAGATAGTCCAGATGCCAAAACATGGACACCAATCTTAACAATTGGTAATGGTCAAGATAAGAATACTTGGGATGATTCAACTGCTAAAGAATATGGTGAGTTGACACATGATGAAAAGAATCCGGGCAATATGTACAAAGAAGGTAGTGTTACAACGCCTGCTAAAGGTCGTTATTTACGGGTTCGCTTCACCGCTAGTTGCAACTTTAGATTTGTAACCTTTGGTGAAATTCAAATCAATGGTGGTGAATACGTATCTACAGAAAGTCACCAAGATATTCAAAGTAAAGATATTGAAGAACCAAGCAAGATTCCATCAAACATGATTGATGGTGATTATACGACATCGTATAAATCTTCTGCAACTAACAGTAACTTTGTATATACACTGTCTAAACCAACAGGAGTAAGAAGCTTACGAATTATACAGATGGGACAAATCAGCAACGCCCAAGTGAGTGCGGTTGTTTATACAAAAGCTAAGAGCCAAGATACTAAAGAAATTGACTTAGGAACGCTTAATCAAACGATCACGGAATTTGTTTTACCTGAAGACTATACGTTAAAACAAGTTAAAGTTTCATGGAAAGACACGATTCCAGAAATCTTAGAAATAAGCACTGGCAAAGATTATCAAAAACCAGATAATCAAAAATTAAGCGCTTATGTAGCTCAAGTAAGCACAACGGATACGAGCTCATGGACCAAAGATTCACAAAGTACATTTAACGCAGCGTTAAGTGTGGCTAAACAAGTAGTTGCTAATGAGTATGCTTCACAAGCAACCATCGATTTAGCATATGATTCTTTAAAAAATGCAGTAGACCAACATATTGAAAAATATAGTAGAAAAGAGATTGCAGAGTTGTTAGCTAATAAGATTGATAATTCTAAGGGATATTATACCGCAGCTTCTTATCAAGATTATTTAGATGCTTATGATGATTTAAACAATGCATATCAAGATAAAGACAACTTGGATGCCACACAAGCTCAAGCATTGATTAGCGCTTTGACTACAGCTAAGACAAACTTGAAGTATTCAAGTCTATTAAAAGAAGATGCACAACTCTTGTTAGATGCTCAAGTGGATTTGCAAATCAACAAGGATAACTATACGCAAGCTTCTTACCAAGCATATCAAAATGCCTTAGCAGCATTACAAAAAGCCATTACGGCTCAAGATATGCAACCACAAGGCTACGATCAATTAATTAGTGCATTACAAACTAGTTATAACGGTTTGGTTGATATTAGCGTCTTACAACATGCAATTGCGCAATTTGGTAAATATGATGCTAACTTGTATACGCCACAATCTTATCAAGTATATCAAGCAGCAATTGCTAAGGCTAAAGAATTATTGCTAAATGGTTCTGCACAAGATATTAAGCAACAATTAGCATTAATCCAAGATGCAATCGCAAAATTAGTGAAAAAAGCAGTTCAAGACAATTCCAACCAAGCAATTGATAATAAGCAACCTGCAAAAGGAACAGACAACAAGACAAATACACAAGCAACAAATAATGTTTATCAAGTTGTCGCAACAAAGCCGCTGCAAGCAGCTAGCAAATAAGCAACTGCATCAGCAACACAAAATAAAGAAGATGTTTCGCAAGAAGAACAACCTTCTGAAGATACAAAAGAAGCTAAAAGCAACCACAAGACTAAAAAAGCAAAGGCAACTGCAAAAGCAACAACAACTAAAAAAGAAAATAACAGTAGTTGGGCAGTACCAACAGGTGTAACACTTGTAGCAATTGTCGTTATCGGTGGGAGCATTTGGTATTTTAAGAAAAAATAATTTCAAGTGAAAAGGATGGAGAATGATTATGTCAAACAAAATTGAAGCTTTAAAGAAAATGTCAAATGAAAATGGAGTTATC
>CAJLBJ010000003.1 GCA_905204935.1 uncultured Lactobacillus sp. | reverse complement strand
CATTCATCACCCACCTATAGAGGATGGGCGACTTCTGCCTAAATTAAGTTAAATTTCATTTTTTTCTCCCTCAAATTTATTTTTCATCTGCCATTCAGATTTGAGTAAAGCATATAAATAAAAAGTTCTAAATTGCTTGTTATAATATAAATAATCACGCAGGGTAGCTTCTTTTTGATAACCTAGACGTTGTGCGACTGCTTGGCTCTTATGGTTAGTTATATCAATTAAAATTTCTAATCGATGCAAGTTCATTTCTTCAAAAGCATATTTTTGCAGTAAATTTAGTGCCTGATTCATATAGCCCAAGCCGACATAAGCATCGCCTAAAAAATAGCCAATTTGAGCCTTGTGATGATCTTTTGAAATATCATGAAGATCGATTAGGCCTACGATAGTTTGATCAATTTCAATAGCTAGCATTAGAATCGTTTGTTTAGGCAAGCTTTTTGCAAGACTAGTTTGTTCGTCTTCTGGTTGATAAATATCATCAACCCATGGTAAGTAGCGTCTAAGATTTTGACGACTAGCATCAATGAGGTTAAACAAATCATAAGCATCGTTTAAGGTGACGGGGCGCAGTGTTATTTGTCCATTTGTCAGGTACATGAAATCACTTCCTTTGATAATGATTTTATAAAAAAAACAAGCACCCGTAAAGACGCTTGTTTTTTGATTATTTGCTTAATTGACGAATTCCAGGTAAGGTAATCATCACCAAGAAACTGATGATATAAAGGGCAGATAAGCAACCCATGGTTACACCTAGAGTATAGTGATCCATTAAAATTCCGATAGCTACAGAAGAAAAACCACCGATTGCACGACCAACATTCATGATCAAGTTATTAGCGGTCGAACGAATTTCAACTGGATATAAACGACTGATAACAGCACCATAACCACCAAACATACCGTTTGAAAAAAAGCCGATAACAGCCCCGATTAAGACTAAAGCTAAAGCACTTTTAGCCATTAAAATCGTAAATAAAATAGCAGCTGAGCCAAGTAAGAAGATACCAAAAGAAATGCGTGGACCAAAGTTATCCATGATATAACCAAAGGCCACCATCCCAAGACTCATACCGATAATTGTTGCAATCATCCATAAAGATGAACCTGAAACAGATAAACCTTGTTGTTGTTGCACGATAGTTGGCAACCAGTTCATCAAACCAAAGTAGCCAGCGATTTGCACGATAGCCATGATCATCAAACCAATTGTTTGATAAGCGATCTTAGGTGTTTTGAAAAGTTCTTTAAATGAAGGCTTTTCTTGTTTTTCACGTGCTTTAGCTTGAGCTTGCAAGAAAGTGTCACTTTCTTTGACGTGTTGTCTGATGAAATAAGTCAAGATAACAGGAATAATACCGACTAAGAAAAGAGCGTTCCAACCAAAATCTGGGATGATAAAGGTTGCTAGTAAAGCGGCAAAGATCGCACCGATTTGGCCACCGATTGCAGCAATGGAAGTGATACGCCCAACATGGTTGTAGTGGAAGTTTTCAGCAATCATTGCCATACCTACACCGTATTCACCACCAGCCCCGATTCCGGCTAAAAAGCGCAGAATATAAATAGTCGTCAAGTCATGTGCAAAATACATAGCAGCAGTGGCAAAGGCAAAAATAAAAATAGTATAAGAAAAAGTCTTAACCCGTCCATGACGGTCCCCAATAATACCAAAAATTGCTCCACCGACAAGCATTCCGATGTTGGTAATCGAACCAATCATCCCAGCTTCTCCACTTGAAATATGCAAATCAGCAATGATTGACGCCAATGAAAATGATAGGAACATGATGTCCATATTTTCTAGGGAAAACCCAGCCGCAGTCGAAGCTGTTACCCATTTTTGTTGTTTAGACATCTTATTAGTCGTTGTCTGTTCCATAAAAAATTCCTCCCAAAATGACGATCTCTGTCGTCAATTATTTTGTTCCAATAGACTATTTTACATGAAAAAGCAAACAAAACAAGTAACATTTTCAAGAAAATGTATTAATTTACGAAATTTGTTATAGATTATGCATAAGCTTCTAAAGATGATTTTGGAAGTTTTTTCTAGTATAATCAAGGATACTAAAATGATAAAGTAGGTGGCGTTGTGTTTGAAAAGTTTGTTTTGTTATTGGTTAAACTTAGACAAAATGTTTTTTTGCGTGTGACCCAAAGAACCTTGGCTGTACTTTTTCCGTTGATTTTAATTGGAAATTTAGCCCAAGTATTAGCCTCATTTCTATCGGTTAATGGCTTTATCGGAAGTATTTTTTATGTTGATGATTGGTTACCTCATTATGCAGGAGTACGCTTGGTTTTTGAAAACATAAGTAAGATGACACTTGGATTGGTCGCAGTGTTAGCTACTTATCAAGTTGCACGTTATACGGCAAAATTTTACCAACGTGATGGACAAATGGCTGGGCTAGGGGGATTGGTTAGCTTTTTGTTGTTGATTTATGCAGCAGATAAAAACATGGTGTTAACTATCAATTGGCGTTTGTTGGGCTTTGCTAGTTTGTTTTTAGGCCTTCTTATCGGCTTTTTTAGCGGTTATTTGTTTAAAATCTTAACCAAAGAAGTTGCTGATGTTTCTTCAATGCATAGTGCAGATATTTTAGCGCGGGCTTTTATGGCCTTAAAACCGTTAAGTGTATCATTGCTAAGTTGTGCGTTGATTAATCATTTTTTAAGTACCTTCATTTATCGTTACTTGAATCAAAACAACGATTTTTTTCAAGCGTTAAGCTTGCTTAGTCATGGCTTAGGTTTGACACTTTTAGTTGGAATATTGACTAACTTGTGTGCATTTATTGGAATTAGTGGACCATATACGCCTAACTTATATTATGATAGCCGCTTAGTTGCTGCTAATTTGAATGCGACATTTGCCAAACATAGCTTGCCGTATCAATACAATGGCAACACTTTGTATCAAGCTTATGGTGTTTTAGGCGGGGCGGGATGCAGCTTGGCTTTAGTCATAGCATTGTTATTGTTTACGCAAAACAAAAATGAACACAACATAGCCAAGGCCACGCTTTTTCCTGTCTTTTTCAATAGCAATGCAGCTTTATTGGTTGGCTTGCCGGTCTTATTTAATCCACTTTATTTACTAGGATTTGTAATGATTCCAGTGCTAAATATGTTAGTGGCCGCATTATTTTTAAAATGGGGTTGGCTTAGCTATTCTGTTTATCCCGTGCCAACCGGGACACCAGGACCATTGATTGCCTTTATTGGTAGTGGAGCTGATTGGCGAAATTTAGTCTTTAGCTTGTTATTATTGGTGCTAGATATATGGTGTTATAAACCTTTTGTCTTGTTGGCGCAAAAAGTAAGCCATAGACTTAAACAAAGCGAGCGGAGGGAATAGCGATGGTTAAAAAAAGAATATTTTGGGTCCTTTTATTGCTAGGAAGCTTAGTTTTACTAGCTTTGCCTGCAGGAAAATGGACCAAAGCAAATGTTACAACACTGCAGTCTTTTTATAATTCAAAGCTTTCTCCAATCATCATGATTCCAGGAAGTTCTGCAACGGAAAATCGCTTTGATGAGTTGATTGCAAAGATTAACGAGATTAGCCTAAAAAAGCACAGCTTGTTAAAAGTTAAAGTCTACAACAGTGGCAAAATGGTTTTTAAAGGCAAGATAGCCGCTAAGGATAATGAGCCCTTTATCGTGGTGGGATTTGAAAATAATCATGATGGCTATAGTAATATCTTGCAACAAGCCAAGATGTTTTCAAAGGCTTTTAATAAATTGACCGAAGATTATAATTTTAACAATTTTAAAGGCATCGGCCATTCGAATGGTGGCTTGATTTATACCGCTTTTTTAGAGAAATATTATGCTAAAACAAATGTCAGCATTAAAAAATTGATGACAATTGGCACGCCTTATAATTTTAACGAGGCGTCGTTGCAGCATAAAACACAGATGTTAGCAGATTTTATCAAGGCTAAAGACAAATTGCCTAAGGATTTGAGTGTCTATTCGATTGCCGGGACTGAAAATTATGATTCAGACGGCTTAGTACCGGCTAGAAGTGTTGAAGCGGGGAAATATATTTATCAAGGCCAAGTCAAGTCATTTACAGAAATTACAGTAACAGGACAAGAAGCACAACACTCTGATTTACCCCAAAATCAACAAATCATCGATCTAATCGAACGCTATATCCTAGATAAGAATCAACGTCCAGATCCTAACGGTAATCGCTGAGTCTTAAAATAATAGTTTTTTAAAATTTGTTATAGTAAAATAATAAATGGATTGCAGAAACTTTCACATAGCAAAAAAATAATATGGTGAAAAAAGAAAGTTTCAATTAAATTGAAAGGTAATGCTGTATTTTGCTAGGTAACCATATTTGATACAGCCAGGAATTTTGTTATGACACAAACGCGTCACTTTGATGATGTTAAACGAATTGTCGTTAAGATTGGAACAAGTTCATTGCTTCATCCAAACGGGAAATTAAATTTAGCAGCCATCGATCAACTTAGCTACACCTTGAGTAGTTTAAATAATACCGATAAAGAAGTTATTTTAGTTTCTTCTGGAGCTATCGGAGTAGGAATGGGACAATTCGGCTTGACGCACCGACCCACCGCGATTCCTGAACAACAAGCCTTAGCTTCTGTGGGACAATCACAGTTAATGACGGTTTATCAACAAAGATTTGCGACTTATGGAACTAAGATCAGTCAAGTTTTGTTGACTTATGATGTCTTTGAGTATACCGGAAGTTTAAAAAATACACTTAATACGTTTCAAACATTACTTAATTGGAAAGTGATTCCAATTGTTAATGAAAATGATACCGTAGCCATCGATGAATTGGGGCATACGACTAAATTTGGCGACAACGATCAGCTTTCGGCTTTAGTTGCGGCTATTGTGGATGCTGATTTGTTGATTATTTTATCTGATATCGATGGCTTTTTTGATAAGAATCCCCAAAAATATCCTGATGCAAGCTTGATTCAAACCGTAAATCATATCGATGATGCTGTTTATCAAATTGCGGGTGGCTCAGGTTCTGATTTTGGTACGGGTGGCATGTATACGAAGTTAAAAGCTGCTCAACGTATGATGAAACATGGTAAAAAAGCCGTTTTGGCAAATGGGTCAGATCCTAAGATTATTTTAGATATTTTAGCAGGTAAGCAAGTAGGAACATTGTTTGATCCAAATTAAGAAAGGATAAGCTTATGTCGATTAATTTGTTAGAAATGGGCCAAAAGGCTAAAACTGCTGCATTTGAATTAGCACATCTAGCAGCTAGTGCACGCCAAGAAGTCCTAGAGTTTAGCGCTAAACAGTTGTTAGCGCAAAAAGAAGCATTACTGGTTGCCAACGCTTTAGACGTGCAGGCCTATCAAAAAGAAAATGCAGATCAACGCTTTTTAGATCGTTTGTTGTTAGATGAACAAAAAATCAATGCGATGGCTATGGGTTTACAACAAATAGCTTTATTACCCGATCCTTTAGGGCAGATGAATGGCTGGGTTAACCATGCTGGTTTAAAGATTAATCAAGTTCGGGTGCCTTTAGGCGTAGTGGGAATGATTTATGAAGCACGCCCCAATGTAACTGTAGATGCTTTTGGTTTGTGTTTTAAAACAGGAAACGCAGTTATTTTGCGTGGTGGTAAAGAAGCATTGCAAACTAATATTTGCTTGAGTGAAATTTTACGTGCTTCTTTAGTTGCTAAAGGCTATAATCCAGATGCGATACAATTAATTTGTGATCCTAGCCACCAATTAGCAAATGAATTTATGCAACTTAAAGATTTAGACGTATTAATTCCACGAGGATCGGCACGCTTAATTCAAGCCGTAGTCGCTAATGCCAAGGTTCCAGTGATTGAAACTGGTGCAGGAAATTGTCATTTATATATCGATCGTACTTTTGATCTTGAGATGACTAAACAAATCGTAGTCAATGCTAAGACACAACGTCCTTCAGTATGTAATGCTGCAGAAAAATTATTGATTCATCAAGATGCCAAGGCTTTTGTAGGCGAAATTTTAGCAGCCTTGCGTGCTGAAAATGTTGAGATTTTAGGCGATGAAGCTATTTGTCAGTTAGATAAAAACGTCAAATTAGCAACTAAAAAAGATTGGGAAACTGAATATAATGACTATACTATCGCAGTTAAGCTAGTGGAAAGTTTAGATGAGGCAATTGCACATATCAATCGTTACAGCACAAAACATTCAGAAGCAATAATCACTAACGATTATCAACGCAGCCAATATTTCTTAGATCGTGTCGATTCAGCGTGTGTTTATGTCAATGCTTCGACGCGTTTTACCGATGGCTTTGAATTTGGGTTTGGTGCAGAAATTGGAATTTCTACCCAAAAACTACATGCTCGAGGGCCATTAGGGCTTAAGGAATTGACTACGACTAAATACACGATTTTAGGCGATGGTCAGATTCGTAAATAAGACAAGTTGGTTGAAATCTTTTTGAAAAAATCTTTACCCTCTTAGTAATTTGAGCTAAAATAAAAATGTGTATGGGCAATTTTCCCATAAAAAACTGTTAGGCCAAAACACAGTGCGGAGGATGAAAAAAATAATGCAAGAAAATTCTAGTATCAAGCTTTTTGCGCTTAATTCTAATCCAGAATTAGCACAAAAAATTGCGGATGAAATGGGCGCTAAACTATGCGATGCTTCGGTTAAACATTTTAGCGATGGTGAAATTCAAATCAACATCGATGAAAGTGTGCGTGGTGACGATGTCTTTATCATTCAATCGATTGCTGATCCAGTTAATGAAAACTTCATGGAATTAATGGTAATGATGGATGCGTTGCGTCGTTCGAGTGCTGGTTCAATTAATGCAGTTATCCCATATTATGGTTATGCAAGAGCCGATCGCAAAGCACGCTCACGTGAACCAATTACGGCTAAAATGATTGCTAACTTCATTCAATTAGCCGGTGCTAACAGAGTAGTTACCCTTGATTTGCATGCTGGTCAATTACAAGGTTTCTTTAATATCCCAGTTGACCATTTATTAGCAATTTATACGCAAGCTAACTATTTCAAAGAAATCGGCGTATGCAAAGATGTCGTGGTTGTCGCACCTGATCATAATGGGGTTAAAGCCGCACGCAATATGGCAGAATTATTAAAAGCGCCAATCGCAATCGTTGACAAGCGTGATACGGACCGTTTAGATCCTGAAAATACACATGTTATTGGTGATGTTAAAGGTCATAAATGTATCGTAGTCGATGACATGGTTGATACTGCAGCTAAAATGGCAGATGCGGCTTTAGCCTTAAAAGCAGCTGGTGCAACTGAAATTTATGCTTGTGCAACACATGCTATTTTATCTGGGAATGCGGTTGAAGAATTGAAGAGTGCACAATTTACACAAGTAGTTGTGACGGATACGATTGCAATTCCAGCTGAAAAACAATTTGAACAATTAAAAGTTTTGTCAGTAGCGCCAATTTTTGCTAAAGCAATTTCATTGATTTACAACAATCAATCTGTGGATTCTTTATTCAATCAAAAAGATAACATTTAAGTTTTTAAGTCGTCATTTAGTGGCGACTTTTTTTGTGCTATAATTTAACAAAGGTTTTGTGATAGGAAGTGGGTAAATGAAGAAAAAAGTTGCAATAAATATTGGGTTATTATTGGTTTTTTTAGTGGGATTGGCATTGATTTTTAATAATCAAATCAAAGAATTTGTCGTTGAACATTTGGAACAATCTTCGCTAAAACAAGAAATTGCTAAGCCTAAAAAAAAGGCTAGTTATGATTTAGAAAATGTTGCAGCCCTAGATGCCCAAACAGCATTAAAGGCTGCGTTAAAAGGTGTAGATGCTCCAATCGGTAAAATCGCTATTCCTAGCGTAGGAATGAAGTTAGCTATTTACGAAGGGGTAGCTAATATAAACTTGGCGCATGGTGCAGGGACGATGAAACCTAATCAACAGATGGGACAAGGAAATTATGCATTGGCTGGGCATCATATGGCAAACGAAAATATTTTATTTTCACCGCTAGCCAAGGCTAAGGTTGGACAAATTGCTTATTTAACTGATGGTAAAAAAATTTACAAGTATAAATTGACTAAGCGTGTAGTCGTAAATGAAGATCAGATTCAATGGATTGATGATGTGCCCGCTAAAAAGTTACTCACATTAGTGACTTGCTCGAGTTCACAACCAGGTGTAAAAACGCGTTTGATTTTCCAAGGTGAATTGGTTAGTGCAGAGAAATTAACCAAGAAAACATCGCAATATTTTGTTTAAAAAAAGTGAATCCAAAACGGATTCACTTTTTTAGTGTGCTTAAAACATCAAAAAAAGGATTGACGTTTAACATATCAATCCTTTTAGTTGCTTATTTTAGTCTTTATATAAATATCTTCTTTGGAAGAATTTAACAATTTCAACGATTACGATTAGCAATGCACCAGCAGCTAAAACAATCATCCATTGTTGCCATGCTAAATGAGAAACATGGAAGATACCATTGAAGCTAGGAACAAAGATTGTCATCGCAAGTAAGATACCAGAAATTAAAACAGCTAAGTTAAAGAACTTGTTGTTAAAGATTTCTTTAGTAAAGATCGTACCGTGAATTGATTTACAGTTAAATGCGTGGCATAACTGTAAAACACCTAAGGTTGCATAAGCCATGGTTAAAGCATCAGCATGAATTAAAGCATCGGAGTGGTGGAATGGGAATTTCAAGGCAAACAAGTAAACGCCTAAGGTTAATAAACCTTCTAAGATCCCTTGATAGATAATACTTGAACCAACACCGTTTGATAAGAAGTTTGATTGACTACCACGTGGCTTCTTTTGCATGATATTGCGTTCTTCTTTTTCAACACCTAAAGCAATCGCAGGGAATGTATCTGTAACTAAGTTAATCCACAAGATTTGCACAGGTGCAAAAATTGACCAATTCATCACAGTCATCATAAACAAGGTCAACACTTCACCTAAGTTAGCGGATAACAAGTATTGGATAGCTTTTTGAATGTTTGCAAAGACTTTGCGGCCTTCTTTAACTGCTAAAATAATTGTTGCAAAGTTATCATCGGCTAAAACAATATCAGCAGCATTCTTAGAAACTTCTGTCCCGGTAATCCCCATACCAACACCAATGTCGGCTGTCTTTAAGGCAGGAGCATCGTTAACCCCATCACCAGTCATTGCCACGATCTTGCCATGTGATTGCCAAGCTTTGACGATTCGTACCTTATGTTCGGGAGCCACACGTGCGTAAACAGAGTATTTTGCAACGTCTTTTTTAAGTTGTTCATCACTTAACTCATCTAATTGACGTCCGGTAATTACACCTTCATCATCATTAGCTTCGATGATTCCTAAACGCACAGCAATTGCTTTAGCCGTATCCTTATGGTCTCCGGTAATCATCAATGGACGAATACCAGCTGATTTAGCTTCACTAACAGCGTCTTTAACCTCTGGACGTTGTGGATCAATCATCCCAGTTAAACCAACGAAGATTAAATCTTTTTCATAATTTTCAGAAGTCAATGCCTCACTCATACTTGTCAATGGACGATAGGCATAACCTAAAACACGTAATGCTTCATGAGCTAATTGTTGGTTAGTAGCCAAAATTTGGTCATGATCTTTAGTTGTGATTGCACGAACTTGACCATTTTCGTCAATTTGAGTTACACGCCGTAATAATTCATCAACCGCACCTTTAGTCAACAAGTAAAGTTGACCTTTGTCATCTTTAACGATAGCAGACATCAATTTACGCTCGGAATCAAATGGTAATGATGCTTGACGTGGGAAGAAATCTTGAATAGCCTTAACATCAAATTTATTGTCTAAATAATATTGAATCAAAGCTGTTTCTGTTGGATCGCCCACCAAACCATCAGGTGTTTCTTGACTATCATTAGCCAAAATCATGATTTGTGTGAGGCGATTAGCAGGTGAAGCACTAAATTGCGCTGCGCTTTGAAGTTGACCGTCTTGGTAAAGTTTTTCAACGGTCATCTTGTTTTGTGTCAAAGTCCCTGTTTTATCAGAAGCAATGATTTCTGTTGTTCCCAAAGTTTCAACGGCTGGCAGCTTACGCACTAAGGCGTTACGTTTAGCCATTGTTTGTGTACCAAGTGCAAGCGTAATCGTCACGATTGCTGGTAAACCTTCGGGAATAGCAGCTACGGCTAGGGAAATAGATGTTAATAACATATCTAAGACACTTTCACGTTGTGTCATTACCCCAAAGACAAAGATGACTGTAGCAATAACCAAAATTAAGATTGTTAAGACCTTGCTTAAATGAGTAATGTTTTTTTGCAAAGGTGTGGCTGCTTTGTCAACATTTTCAAGCATGGTGGCAATGTGGCCAACTTGGGTGTTCATTCCGATTGAGGTTACTACAGCCTCAGCGGTCCCATAAGTTACGTTAGTGTTCATAAAACCAAGATTGTGTTGCTCACCAAGTGGGGGATTTTCTTCGCTTAAAGTAGTAATATCTTTTTCAACCGGCACAGATTCGCCTGTTAAAGCTGCTTCTTCAATCTTTAAAGAATTAGCACTCAATAAGCGAACGTCGGCTGGAACAATATCACCAGCTTCAAGTAAGACGATATCTCCAGGTACCAAATCGGCACTTTTGACTTGTTGAACTACACCATCACGGCGAACGCGCGAATAAGGAGTGGTCATTTCTTGCAAGGCATCGATTGCATTTTCAGCCTTAGCTTCTTGAAAGACTCCAAAAACGGCATTTAAAATAACAACTAAAAAGATAATCAACGAATCTGAAACTTCACCAGCAATCATTGCAACCAAAGCTGCCGCTATTAAAATGACGATCATTAAGTCTTTAAACTGAGCAATGAACTTTTGTAAAAGCGTTGTTTTTTTCTTGGCAGCTAAGACGTTAGCTCCATATTCTTGTTGCCGTTTTGCGACCTCCTTTTGTGATAAACCATCTAGGGAACTACCTAATTTGGTGAGTGTTTCTTCACCAGAAAGCTTGTAGTAATTCGTTTTCAATCGTAATAACTCCTCCTTTGATATTTTAAAATGATTGAATTTTATTACAAGTTAATATTATCACAAAAAAGACCAAGACGGGATAAAAAAGAATTATTTATAAAAAAGTTGAGGTATCGTTTAGAAAATCTTAAGAATTTAAAAAGCCAATTTTTGTTACTAAAATGGATAGTTTCTGACTAAAAATAGGTATACAATAAGAAAGATTTTGATTTTTAGTGAAAGAAGGATTAAACGTGTTTTTTGTTTCTGTCGAGCAAGTCGTTATTATGTTTTTATTGATGATTTTAGGTTTGCTTTGTAGTCAGATTGGTTTTATTCATAAACAAACGGCTAAAGACATGACGAATTTGTTGTTGTATATTGTTTCACCCGTTTTGATCATCAATTCGTTTTTGCGTAAGTTTAGTTGGGCAAGGTTAACGATGTTTGGACTTGAATTTTTTTGTGTCTTACTCGTTTTTATCTTAGGTATCATAATTGCCAACCTTATTTTTAGCTCCAAATTGATCAAACAACCGGTCAAACGCAATGCTTTGCGTTTTAGCCTAGTCTATTCAAACTGTGGTTTTGTAGGTATTCCTTTGATTCAAGCAATTGTCGGTAACGGTGGGGTCTTTTATTCGGTACCGTACTTGATTTTACAAAATATTTTTATCTGGACGCATGGAGCTGCAATGTATCAAGGCAAGGTTAAAAAATCGCAAACACAAATGTTAAAAAGCGCATTACTCAATCCTAATATCATGGCTTCAATTGTTGGTTTAATAATTTTTATCGCACAAATTCCGCTTCCTGAAGTTTTAACAACGACTTTTGATTATATTACGGCTTTAAATATGCCTTTGAGCATGATTATTATTGGGACTAATCTGAGTCAATTAGATTTAAAAAACAGTTGGCAAGATATGCTTGCGTGGGTAGCCGTACTAGTTAGAAACTTACTTTTTCCGATTGTCGTCATTTTATTTTTACAATTGTTTGGACTTAACCATGAAGCATTGATGGCCACTATCATTATGGTAAGTTGTCCGATTGCTAGTTTAGTAGTCTTATTTAGTTTATTAAACGATTTAGAATTAGAATTTCCAACTAAGATAATGTGTCTGTCAACCTTATTATCGGTAGTTACAATTCCTGTATTAATCTTATTTACAGGTCTTTTATAAGTCCACAACTGAAAAGTACTTGAAATAAACTTGATTTTTCTGTAAAATGAATAGATGCATGAATGTCGAAGGGAGGGTTTATTCGATGTCACAAAATACACACGTTGGGGTAGCTAGCGATCGTCGTCCAGTGAACTCCAAAAACATCAAGAAGCGTCGCGCTCAACACGAAGCTGTTTTAAACTTCTTAAAGGAACGCGAAGAAGCTGAAAAAGCTGCTAAATAATGTAAGAGCAAAACTAGGCGTGTAGCCGCGTGGAGCTCGCTGACATATCATTAGGTGCAATCTTTTTTACTCGAGTGATTTGATTGGCAAGATGTGTCGGTAGTTTCAATTAATTGAACCAAAATAGCTCCACATGGGCCGCTTGAATAGTGCGCACATGTGGATTTTTTGTGTTTTCAAGTTCTTTTTTGCGGTATAATAATAAGGTGTTGTCTGCTATAACACGATCTAAGGGAAGAAAGGTATCTTTTCAAAGATGAAATAAGATTTTCGTGAAGTTATTGAGTATTATTGTTCCTTGTTATAATGCACAAGCTTATTTAAAAAAATGTGTGGATTCATTATTAGTTGGGGGACAAAAAGTTGAAATTATTTTAGTAGATGATGGTTCAACTGATAAGACTGCGACTATGATTGATGAATATGCAACTAATTATCCTAGTCTTGTTAAGACAATCCATCAAGCAAATGGAGGGCATGGCCAGGCTGTTAATACAGGTTTGCAACATGCTCAAAGAATTTATATCAAGATTGTTGATGGCGATGATTGGTTAGACCAAGTGGCATATCAAAAAGCCCTTGCCACTATCGAAAGCTGGCAAAAAGATGAGTGTAAGCCAGATGTTTTGTTGACGAATTATATTTATGATAAGCAAGGCGTCAAATACAAAAAAATGATGGAATATTCAAAACTGCTACCCCAAGAAGAAGTTTTTGACTGGTCAAGAGTCAAAGTGAGACTGGGGAAATATTTTTTAATGCATGCGATTATTTATCGTAAAGAATTGTTACAAAAAATGGCATTCCAATTACCAGAACATACTTTTTATGTTGATAATTTGTATGCTTTTGAGCCCTTATTTTATGCTAAAAAACTTTACTATTTAGACGTTGATTTATATCATTATTTTATTGGACGTAGCGATCAATCAGTCAACGAAAAAGTAATGATTAGTCGCATAGATCAGCAATTATTTGTCAATCGACGTATGGTAGAGTTTTATGCCCAAAATGTAGTACCTGATAGTTTTGTTGGTAAGTATTTGTTTAATTATCTTGAAATTATCACAGCAATTTCTTCGATTCTATTGTTAAAAGATGGTTCAAATGAAAGCCTACGTAAAAAAGAACAACTATGGCATTTCATTGAAACTAAAGACCAAAAATTGTATCAAAAATTACGTTTAAGTTTAGTAGGCAAGGGATTGAATATGCCAGGAAAAGCCGGACGCAAATTAGCCTTAGCCGTTTATTTTTTAGCACAAAAAATGTATGGTTTTAATTGATTTTTGATTTGACGTCAAACTTGATGTAGCTTAAGATTTTAAATGAAAGATTAAATATAAGGAGCACTAATTTCGTGAAAAAAATAAAGATTATTTATTGGATAGTGGCCGTGGTGATGGTTGGCTTGATGATTGGAAGTTATATCCATGTCCATAATGCTGAAAAACAAAATGCAATTAAGATTGCTAAACAACAAAAAATTGATAAGGCTAAAGAGAAAAAAATCAAGCGTCTCAATAAGCAACAAAAGCAACGACTAGTAACGCCAATCGATTGGACAAAACCTTCATTGAGTGGAAATTATCCAGATTTGAGCCAATACAAGCATTTAAAGAAAAAGAGTCAACGCATTTGGTTAGAAGTTTCACCTAAAAAACAACGTGTCTATGTCAAGCAAGGACCATACACGCTTTATACGATGTATGCTTCGATTGGTAAAAACTATGACGATGGTAAAAAACCAACAGAATCTTACCAAAAAACGCCAACTGGAACCTTTAAGATTCAAAAGCAACGCGGTCAAAGCTATTATAATGCGGCCTTAGGCTACGGAGCAAAGTATTGGACCTCCTTTGATGGTCATGGGATGTATCGTTTTGAATCCGTACCAGTCGATCAAAACGGTAACTTTATTAAAGCCCAAGCCAAGCGATTGGGAAGTACCAAGGTAACACGCAAAAACAATATTGAAGCATACGGTTGCATTCGTTTGAGTGAACCTGATGCCAAATGGATCATGGAAAATATCAAGCCAAAGACTTATGTCGTGGTTCATGGTAAAGATTCCGATGATGATAACTTCTTAGAATTTTTAGAAGACTAAGCAAGAAGTGAGATAAGTCACTTCAAAAATAGCCTTGAAATAATGAATCCTCGTTATTTCAGGGCTATTTTTTATTGGTTCTTGATCAAAGCTTTGCGTAGTCACTAAAAATTAAACTTATCAATTTTGATTTTTGAGCTTTATTTACTGTTTTTTAAACGCAAACAAATTAGGACCGCTAGAAATTCTAGCAGTCCTAAAAATTGTAAAAGAGCAATAACTAGACGTTACTGCAGATTTTTTAGTTATTTACGATGACGACTTTAGTGCCGACTTTTAAATTGTGACACATCCAATCTGAATCAAGAACGCTTAACCGAATACAGCCGTGAGAATCAGGTGTTTTGCCAAGTTTGGCGGCTGCTGTCAAGTTGTAGCTGCCATCTGGTAAGGTTGGCACCGAATGGAAAAGATATTCACCATGGTTCAGCCAAGAAACCCAGTTATTGGCGCCTTCGTTTAGGGCGTTATTGAAAAAAGAATCACCACGTTCGGCTTGAATATAAAAAGTTCCAGTAGGAGTATAGCTGACTTTTTTGCCTGTAGTTTCATCTGTATAATAAGCACCAGCTGTCGAATACATCGTATAGATAACATCGTTACCAGACATCAGGTAGGTGCGATTTTTCTTGATGCTGACCTTAACCCAAAAATTGCTGACTTGATTTAAGTCTGGATAAGGTGTCGTTTGTGAAGATTGTTGCCAATCGATTGGAGTGCGCATCACGGTATTTTCTTGTTGTTTTTGATTAGATGTTGTCTTTTTTGTTTTAAGTGTAGTTGTTTTTAACGTTGAAGATGAAGTAGACGTTGGTTTTTGATTGAACAAACGTAAACAACAAATTGCAATTAGACAACAGATCAAACCTAATAATATTAAATTACTAAATATTGATTTAGTTTTAGCATGTTTAGGCTTACTATGTTTTTTCAAATAAAGCTCCTCCAAGATTGCTGTATACTTTGACACTAGCAGTTTTTTTGGAAATTGTCAAAAACAATTTTAAAAGAGATAAAGTAAAGAAACTTGGTTTTTACTTTAAACTATGGTATAAAGTATATTAGCAGTTTTTTAAACGGAATTATACATAATTTTTTAGAAAGTGGTTTTTTGATGCAAATAGTAGTTAAGGATTTTATTGAAAAAGTTAGTGCAGCTGATTATCAACAAACAAAGCTTGCATTCAGTGCACAAGAAATTGAACAATTGGGCATTGAAGAAATTTGTAATCGTTTATGGACGCAATTTCAAACAATGATTGCTAAGGATAAATTAGCGCGCGTAGAGGCTTCCTTGAATTACTCTAAGCAAACTATTCTTGTACAAATCGAAAGTGGGATTATCAATTTGCCGTTTGAAAATATTAAACGTGTGGATAACTTCTTTGATGATTTACAACAAGAAGTCCAACTCAACGCCTACCTAGTGGTCCAATCACCAACCGTAAATTCTTCTGGTTTACGCATCGAAGAAATTTGTAGTGTGGCTGAATTTTTACAAACTAAAACAGCCTTGACTAAGACCGTTATTAAAGTAGCTGAATTGATTGCTCTTAGTCAAAAAAATCAAGCAGAAGCATTGGAAAAACAAGAAGCATAAAAGTCGTCTGGCAAATACCAGACGACTTTTTTGCTATTTAGCATGTAATGCAGCTTGCGTAATATAGTTATATGGTTGATTGAAATGTGGTAAAAAGAAAATATCCAACAATTTGAGCTGATCAATTGTTAATTGTTGTTGGATTGCTAAAGAAAACATGTGAATAACACCAGAAACGTCTTCATTAGAAGCTAATTGTGCACCTAAAATTCGACGTGAATCTTTTGCAAATACAATGCGAATTTTGACTTGATAGTTGTCTTTGATAAAGACTGGCTTTTGTAAGTCTTCAAAGTCACTAACTTGAGCTTCAATACCAAATTTTTGCGCTGCAGCCAAGGATAAACCAGTTGAGACAAGCTTTAAATCAAAGATAGAAATAGCATTAGAACCTTGAACCCCAGGAGCACTTACGCTATCAAATTGTCCAATGTTATGGGCGGCTACGATTCCTGAGCGTACAGCGTTTGAAGCTAATGCAATATAGCTGGTTTGTTGCAAGGCATTTGAATAAATTGTGGCACAATCTCCAATTGCATAGACATTAGGATCGCTTGTTTGTTGATGTTCATCGACTAAATAAGCGCCGTTACTAAAGAGCTTGAGATGGTCTTTTCCAAAAGGTGCATTTGGTAAAAAGCCAATCGCATTGATGACTAAATCGACTTGATATTGACCTTTAGTCGTGCTGATTTGTGAGATGTGATCTTGACCGTGATAAGCTGTCACGATCTCATCGAAGTGACATTCGATACCGTGTTGGGTCAAGTTTTGGTCCATCAAGTTAGCAAATTCAGGATCATAGTAACTAGAAAGTGAGTGTGGCGCTGCATCAAACAAGAGGACTTCTTTTTGGCGGCGTTTAATCGCTTCAGCAATTTCAACACCAATATAACCTGCTCCGATAACAGCCACACGTTTAACGTGTTCTAAATCCAAGGCGGCATCGACTGCTTGACCTTCTTGGAAAAGCTTTAAGAAATGAATGCCGGCTAAATCACTATTATCAATCTTTGGTGTGATAGGACGAGAGCCAGTCGCAAGAATTAGTTTATCGTAGTCTAATTCAAAGCTAGTATTATCTTTTAAAGATAAGCATTTAATAATTTTGTTAGTGAAATCAATCGCTTGCACTTCTGTTTGTAAATGAACTTGTGCACCTTTTTGTTCTAATTGTTCTTTTGAAGTATAAAATAAATCACGGTAAGAATCGATTTGACGTCCTACCCATAAAGCAGTACCACAACCTAAATAGCTAAGGTTGGTGTTGCGATCAACTAAGACTACTTGTTTATCAGCGTAGTTATCTAATAAGGTATTAGCCGCAGCGATACCAGCATGATTTGAACCAACGATAACAACTTTTTCCATTTAGAAAACCTCCAAAAATTTTTATAATTAGGAATACGGTTACAGTATAATATAAAGTTATATTGTTCGAAATACATTTGCTCAATATTTATTTTAAGTTTTTATTAAGAGAAAAAGTTTGTTTAAAAAAACAACTTTATATGGTATTATTAAAAAGAAATTTAGGTTACCCGAAAACTAGGAGGAAAAAGCTTGTTAAATATAGAAAATTTAACCGTTACATACGATGATACACCGGTATTTGAAAATTTGTCAGTTAGCTTTACCCCCGGTAAAATTACTGGAATTATCGGAGCAAACGGTGCTGGTAAATCGACTATGTTAAAGGCTGCACTAGGATTGATTAGTTCAAAAAGTGGAGTTATCACTTATCAAGGAAAACCGTTAAAAAAGGTTCGTAAACAAATTGCTTATGTCGAACAACGTAAAGAATTAGATTTAAGTTTTCCAATCAACGTCTTTGAAGTTGTTTTAAGCGGTTGTTATGGTCGCTTGGGTTTGTTTAAAGATCCTAAAAAACAAGATAAAAAAAGAGTATGGCAAGCACTAGAAGCGGTTGGTTTAACGAATTTAGCTAAACGTCAAATTGGCGAGCTTTCTGGCGGACAATTACAACGAGTATTTGTTGCCCGTGCAATTGTGCAAGATGCACAAGTCATCATTTTGGATGAGCCTTTTGTCGGAATAGATTTAAAAAGCGAACAAGAAATCATTAAAATATTAAAGGCTTGGCAAAAAGAAAATAAGACTATTATCATTGTTCATCATGATTTGAGTAAAGTTTATGATTACTTTGATGAGTTAGTGATTGTAAAGCAAGGGATTTTGGCTAAAGGCGTAGTTAAAGAGGTTTATACCAAGGAAAATATTGCCCAAGCATTTAATATGGATTTGGCCCAGACTTTGTTTACAAGAAAGGAAGAGCAATGATGAAAGTAATCGGTGAATTTTTGGATGGCCTACAACACTATGGCTTTTTACAAAGTGCTTTAATAGCATCTTTATTAGTTGGGGTGATGGCTGGCTTAGTCGGCTGTTTCATTATTTTGCGAGGAATGGCTTTGATGGGAGATGCAATCTCACATTCTGTTTTGCCCGGAGTTGCTTTAGCCCATATTTTTGGCATTAATCTTTTATTGGGTGCCTCTCTTTTTGGTATCTTAGCTTCTTTAGTTATTGGCTTTATCGCCGAAAAAAGCAAGCTTAAAACCGATACTTCTATCGGTATTGTTTTTAGTGCATTTTATGCATTAGGCTTTATTTTAATTGCTCAAGCTGAAAGTACCGCTAATTTACATCATATTTTGTTTGGCAATGTGCTAGCGGTTAGCGGTAGTGATTTGAGGAGTACCGTGCTTGTTTTAGCCGTAGTTATCTTGTTTATTGTCTTGTTTTATAAGGAACTGTTAATTAGTTCATTTGATCCTATTTACGCAAAGACCTATGGCTTAAATACACGTGTATTACATTATGCATTGATGCTGTTATTGACTTTGGTGACCGTGTCGGCTTTGCAGACAGTCGGAATCATTTTAGTTGTGGCAATGTTGATTACACCAGCTGCTACGGCCTTTTTGTGGACAAACAATCTGGTAAAAATGTTAATATTAGCAGCAACATTTGGTGCTAGTGCAGCCTTTTTAGGCTTGTTTTTCAGCTATACTTTTAATTGGGCTTCTGGTCCAGCGATTGTTTTGGTTGCAGCAGCAATCTTTTTGGTGACTTTTTGGATCGCGCCTAAGCAAGGCTTATTAAAGTTCAAGTAAAAGGGGCATAAAAGATGATTAAGAAATTAACCATTTGTTTAGTGGCTTTGGCATTTTTGATTGGTGGAGTGTTTTGGTTTAGTGAGCAAAAAGAAAAGACGACAACGTTAAAAAAAGATGACGGTAAATTACAAGTAGTCGTGACTAACTCAATTTTAGCTGATTTAGTCAAAAATGTCGGGCAAGAGAAAACTGATGTTTACAGTATCGTCAAGCCAGGTGTAGATCCACATGAATACGAGCCAAAGCCCCAAGATATTGCTAAAGTTGCTGGGGCAGATGTGATTTTTTACAACGGATTAAAACTTGAAACAGGCGGTAATGGTTGGTTTAAAAAAATGGTTCAAGCCAGTCATAAACGCTTTGGTCAAGATGTTTTTGCCGCAAGTACACAAGCTAAGGTGCGTTATTTGCATGCTGACCAGCCAGATCCGCATGCATGGTTAAGTTTAGCTAACGGCAAGCGTTATGTTGCATATATAAGTGAGATATTAGCAAAAAAAGATCCTGTAAATGCTAAATTTTACCGTCAAAATGCTCAAAAATATCAAGCTAAACTTACCGATTTAGATGCCTATGCTAAAGAAGCCTTTGCTCAGATTGCACCACAGCAGCGTTTGTTAGTGACGTCTGAAGGTGCGATGGAATATTTTGCCCAAGCATACGGTTTACAAACCGCATATATTTGGGCATTAAATACCGAAGCACAAGGTACACCCGAACAGCTTAAGATAGTTTTGGCTAAAATCAAGCAAAATAAACCGGCAAGTTTGTTTGTTGAAAGTTCAGTGTCGCCTAAGGCCATGCAAAAAGTTTCAAACGAAACAGGTGTTAAAATCTATGCTAAAATTTATACCGATTCGTTGGGGGCTAAAGGCTCGAAAGCAGATACGTATTACAAGATGATGCAAACTAATATTACACGGATTTCTCAAGGTTTAACCAAGCCAAATTAACTTTTAAAATCAAGTTTTAGTCTCTTGGCTTAAACTTGATTTTTTTTTATAATAATATAAGGGAAAATAATTGAAAAATAAGTGAGGTAAATTTGTCATGGCAATTAAACTAGTTGCTATCGATATCGATGGTACGTTAGTCGATGATCATAAGCGAATTTCGCTCAAAACTAAAGAAGCAATCAAAAAAGCTAAACAAAAAGGCGTTTATATTGTCTTGTGTACAGGACGTCCGGTTTCTGGGATTCAAGATTATCTAAATGAACTCGAGTTATCAAGTGATAATGATTATGCGATTACATATAATGGGGCTCAAGGTGAAAATATTGGACAAAAAAAGATTGTCTTTGCGAACCTTTTGAGTCAAAGCGATTATCAAGAACTTTTACAAATCAGTAAGCAAGCGCATGTGCGCT
This sequence comes from uncultured Lactobacillus sp., assembly GCA_905204935.1. Classification (GTDB taxonomy): domain Bacteria; phylum Bacillota; class Bacilli; order Lactobacillales; family Lactobacillaceae; genus Ligilactobacillus. Next base: position 74,366 of record CAJLBJ010000003.1, on the reverse strand, counting down.
CCCAAATTGTAACTGCTGATTCTAAGTTATACACAATCGATGCAAATATTAGTCCATATACCGTGATGGATGCATTTTATACGAAGATGCCCCTTTATTATCGCTCAAGTGAGGAACTTACCTGTACGAACGCAGCTAAGTTTATGTTAGTTGATGAACCAGCTGTGTTAGATGAAGCCATGAAATATTTTGATGCTGAACTTTGTCAAAAGTATTATACGGTTAGAAGTGAGGAATGGTTCTTTGAATTTATGCACAAAAAGGCCAATAAGGGTCAAGCAGTGCTTGAATTAGCCCACAAATTAGGCATTAAAGATTCGCAAATACTAGCTTTAGGCGATCAAAACAATGATTTGACGATGATTGAATTAGCCGGTTTAGGAGTTGCGATGGGCAATGCGAACGAAACGGTTAAAAAAGCTGCCGATGCGATTACTAGTGATAATAATCATGATGGTGTAGCTATGGCCATAGAAAAATATGTGTTAAATTAAAAAAATGAGTGATACGTTGATGTAGCGCAAAGATTAAAGCCCTCTTTACTGGATTTTTCCAGTGATGGGGGTTTTTGATTGGACTTTTAAATCAAAAAAGAGCTAAAAATGTTTACAAAAAATAGGACCGCCCAAAATACTAGCGGTCCTAAAGTTTATAAAAGTCAAATTAAAAAATTATTTAGCGTCGATTTGAGCTGTTAAATCAATGATTTTATCGACAGTCTGATCTAAAAAGGCAATCGTGTTAGCGAGTGGTTCGCTAGTTGAGATATCAACACCAGCTACTAAAGCAGCTTGTAGTGGTGGTTGTTGGTCACCTAGTTTCAAGAAATCTAACCAACGAGCGATTTGTTTAGAACCATTAGCTTGATAACTTAAGAATGCTTGAGTTGCGATGGTTAAACCTGCTGAATAGGTGTAAGAATAAAGTCCCATATAATAATGTGATTGTCGCATCCAAGTCAAAGAAGCATCGTCATCGATTTTGACGGTATCTCCCCAGAAACGCTTGAGCACAGCTTTTTTAAGCTCGCAAAGTTTTGGACCATCAAAGCCTTGCCCTTGATCGATTAGGTTATAAACTTCACGTTGAAAGGCGGCTTCGAGTAAATGAGTGACAAAGTTATGGTAATAGGTATTTGTCAACGTCTTGCAATAAGCATAGCGTTGCATGCGTAAGTCGGTAGTATCTTTGGCTAAGGAATCGGTTAACAATAATTCGTTAAAGGTTGATGGTGCTTCAACTAGATAAGTCGATGGATTGCAGGCTAAAATTGAATTATTAGCCGCCGTCAACAAGGCTTGCCCAGCATGACCTAATTCGTGTAATAAGGTGTAAACATCAGCCATTTCATCGGTCCAAGACATTAAAATATAAGGATGTGTGCCATAAGGATCTGTTTCAAAGCCACCGGTTTCTTTACCAGCATTGCATGCAAAATCAACCCAGCGTTCTTTAAAAGATTGCATGATCATGTCATGATAATCTAAGCCTAAAGGTGCTAAGGCCTTAGATGTATAAGCTGGAGCCTCTTTGAGCGCAACTTTAGGTGCAAAATCAGGATCTAAATCGATTTGTAAATCGGCAAAGGTAATCTCTTTTAAGCCACGCTTTTTAGCAATTAACTTGACGTATTTTTGCATGACGGGTCCTAAACCATCCATGATCATGTCGATTTGACGTGTAAACATTTCACGTGATACTTCTTGTTTATCTAACAAATAATCAAAGACCGAATCATAGCCGCGCAAAGTAGCGATTGTTTTTTCGGTGCTGACGTGATTGTAGTAGTTGGCTGCTATCGTATTTTGATAACGGCGTAAGGTTTTAGAAAATTCTTTAAACGCAGCACGACGCAATTTATGATCAGGGCTGTATTGATAAGTGTTTTCGTATAAGACAAAGGATAATGGATAAGTTTGCTTATCCAATGTGATTGGTTCAAAATCCATATCGGCAGCACGGCAAGTCGTATATAAATTTTCTGGGCCGTTAAGCGTTGGATTAAGCATTGCTAAGGTTTTTTCAACTTCAGGACTAAGGCGATGCTTTTTAGCTTGTTTGAAGTGACGAATAACGCTAGCAAAGCGTGGTTGAGCAGAGCTGACTTCATCTAAAACTTGGTCTGAATTAGCCAAAATTTCGGTTTCTACAAAGGTTAATTCAGAGCTAAGCGTTGCATCGAGTTGACTATAAGTTCGTAAGAGTTGGTTAGCGTTTGGATCGGTCATGTCGACAGCTTGTTGTAAGAAAGCAAAATGCTCGATCCATGAAAGTTTTTGTGTGATTGTTTCAAGGGCATGTAAAGCACTTTGAATGGTAAAAGCATTATTTAATTTGCCTGTAAAATCCTTTTTTAAATTAGCTACGAGTTTTTTGACTAAAACGATGTCTTCTTGCCACTCTTCTTGGCTTTTATAAAGAGCACTGACATCCCAAGTCAATTCTTTAGGAATATCTTTTCTAGCTGGTAATCCCATGAGTAAGCCTCCTTTAGGTTAAATTTCATTTATTATAGCATAACTAACAAAGAATTTTAAAATCATTAAATATTGATTAAAACTATTAAAGATAAAGTTAAACATGAAAAGCTAAAATGCATGAAGCAAGGCTAGAAACATGATTTGTAGATAGTAAACCAAGTTGTGAGAAAAAAATTAAAATAGTAGTTGACAAATGAAAAATTTAAAGTTAATATCGAATCATTAACAAGTTAATATTTTAAACGTTGAAGAGAAGAGTAGTTCGGGCAGTCCATTGACAGAGACCTTCAGTTGCTGAAAAGAAGGATGGAACAAACGAATGAAGATGAGCTCTGAGTTTGATCGACGGTGAAAGCTGGCGGTCCGTAGTTAATACGATATAATTAACGACTTTGTTTGAAGTTGTAGAGGCTGATGGTGTGAATCATTGGCAAAATAAGGTGGTACCGCGAGTTTTCGTCCTTTACTTGGATGGAAACTTTTTTTTTGCAAAAAAATGGGCTAGAAAGAAAGTAGGGTAGCGATGATTGAGTTAAAAAATATTATTAAAAGATTCGAAACTAAAGATGGCACGCTAGAAGCTGTTAAAAATGTTAATTTGACGATTCAAACAGGTGAAGTTTATGGAATTGTCGGCTTTTCTGGGGCTGGGAAAAGTACGTTGGTTCGCATGCTAAATGGTTTAGAAACGCCGACAAGTGGAGAAATTTTAATCGATGGACAACGAATCGACACACTTAAAGGAGCGCAACTAAGAGAAAAGCGTAAAAAAATCGGAATGATTTTCCAACATTTTAACTTGTTATGGTCACGAACCGTTTTAGAAAACATCATGTTTCCGTTAGAACTAAACGGCGTGGCTAAAGAGCAACGAACCAAAAAAGCAAAAGAATTAGCACAATTAGTCGGTTTGGGTGAACGTATGCACGCTTATCCGGCACAATTATCAGGCGGACAAAAGCAAAGGGTAGGGATTGCAAGAGCCTTGGCCAATGATCCAGATATCTTAATTTCAGATGAGGCTACTAGTGCTTTAGATCCACAAACAACCGATGAAGTGTTAGATTTACTAGAAGATATTAATCGCAAGTTAGGTTTGACTATTGTCATCATTACGCATGAGATGCATGTTATTCGCCGTTTGGCAGATAAAGTAGCAGTGATGGAAGCTGGTCAAGTTATTGAACAAGGACCTGTTATTGAAGTTTTCAATCATCCACAACAAGAATTAACCAAGCGTTTTGTTAATGCCGAAGTAGACACTAATCAAAGTGCAGATATAAAAGAAGTGGCTACACAATTGTTAAACAAATATCCTGATGGTATTTTGGTGCAGTTGCGTTTTCATGGCGATCAAGTTCAAATGCCAGTTGTGACAGAAGTTATTCGCGAATTTCCAGAAGTACAATTGAGTATTTTAGAAGGATCGATTCATCAATTAGCTGATAAAAAGGCCACGATTGGAACGTTATTTGTCCAATTATTGGGTCCTAAAAAACAAATTGACGCGGCGTTAGAATTTTTCGCTAACATGCGTGTAGAAACGAAGGTGATTACTCATGAATAGCACAGGATTTGCATCATATTTTCAATTTCAAGAAGTTAACTGGTCAAATATTTTAGCAGCAACTTGGGAAACAATTTGGATGACCGTTTTATCGGTAGTGATTGTAACGATTTTAGGACTATTATTAGGATTGATACTTTATCAAACAAATGGCAGCAAAAAATGGTCAGTTCGTTTGTTAAATATCATAGTTACATTATTCGTTAATGTCTTTCGTTCGATTCCTTTTATCATTTTGATTGTTTTACTTTTACCCGTGACACAAGTTTTAGTTGGGGCAATTACAGGAGCAAAGGCGGCTATTCCATCACTTGTAATCTCAGCTGCACCATTTTATGCTCGCTTGGTTCAAATTGCTTTTAATGAAGTTGATGGTGGGGTATTAGAAGCAGCTCAAGCCATGGGTGCTTCACGTTGGCAATTAGTCTTTAAAGTTTTGATTCCAGAAAGTTTACCTGCATTGGTTTCTGGAATAACCGTAACGGCCATTTCGTTGATTGGCTATACAGCGATGGCTGGGGCAATTGGAGCTGGTGGTTTAGGTCAATTAGCTTATACCGATGGATTTTTGTCTTACAATAATGCAATTACTCTTTGTGCAACGGTGATTATTGTTTTAATTGTCTTTTTATTTCAATTTATTGGGGATACAGTCGTTAAAAAAATCGATAAACGTTAAAAATATATATGAGGTGAAAGTTATGAAAAAATTACATTTTGTAGCAATTACAACTTTAGCAACGGCCGCTTGTTTATTCTTTACAGCTCCAAAAGCTAACGCTGATACGACGCTGACTGTTGGTGCTTCATCAACACCACACGCAAAAATTTTAGAACACATCAAGCCTAAACTAAAAAAACAAGGAATCAACCTTAAAATCAAGGTTTTCGATGATTATATCTTGCCAAACAAGGCTTTAGCTAACAAAGAATTAGATGCTAACTACTTCCAACACACACCATTTTTAGAAGAATGGAATAAGAAAAATGATGGCAACCTGGTAAGTGCTGGTGCAGTTCATCTGGAACCAATCGGTGTTTATTCTAAAGATTATAAGAGTCTAAAGAAGCTACCAAAAAATGCGACAATCTTAGTGTCTAACAGTGTTTCTGATTACGGCCGCGTTTTACAAATTTTCAAAGATGCAGGTTTGATTACATTAAAGAAAGGCACTAACATTGAAACTGCTAATTTTGATGATATTAAGACCAATAAAAAACATCTTAAGTTCAAACACACTTATGAAGCTAAGTTGATGCCTAAACTTTATGAAGCAAATGAAGGTGATGCAACAGTTATTAACGCTAATTATGCTGTACAAGCAGGGTTAAATCCTACTAAAGATGCAATTGCATTAGAAAAAGATACTTCTCCGTATGCTAACATTGTTGCTGTACGTAAGGGCGATGAGAAGAACCCAGCTATTAAAAAGTTAATGAAAGCTCTACGTTCCAAGTCAACACAAGCATGGATCAAAAAAGAATATAAAGGTGCAGTTTTGCCAGTTAAATAATATAGTAAAAAAGAATTGATTGTGAAAGACACATCCAATTCTTTTTTATTTTTGCTACCAATCCGTAATCTTTTTTTGTTTCAAAAAGCTAGTAAGGAAAATCCCTCTTTTTACTTGAAAAATTTTAGTAAGCATGTTTTGATAGAGATAAATATTTAAAAATGAGGATAAAATTAATATGAAAGAAAAACAAAATTTTTGGCACTCTAATATGTTGGCGTGGCTAACATTTGCAGCTTATTTGATCGTAATGGCATTGGTGACTGCATTAATCACAGTGCGTTTATCACCGGATAAAACATTAGAGCAACAAGCAGTCCAATATTTGGTTGCAGCAATTGGCAGTATTTCAGGTTTGATAGGGACTGCTTTAGGCATTGTTATTTTAGTAGCGATTTTATTTGGGGTGAGTCGTTGGCTAAAACAAGATATGAGCTTTGGAGAAATGTTTCGTATTTATATGATTAGTCGCTTACCAGATGTCTTTTGTCGCTTAGTTTTAATCGTGTTGATTATTTTCTTATTGCCTGCTAAAAGCATCTATATTGGTAATATTTTAATCTTATTGGGTGAAGTTGGGGCGTTACTTTATTTTTATCGTCTAAACACTGCAGAAGAAAAATTAACACCAAAGGCCAATGGAATTTTGAGCAGTATCTTATTTTTAATGATTGTTTTACCTGTTATCAGTTCATTATTTTAAATTGAATTTGTTTTGTATAGTGCAAAAATGATATTATAATTGTATTAGTATGAATATATAGAAATGAGGATTTAATTTATGTCAAATGGCCAGATAGCCACTAATTTGTTGGTAATGCTAATTGTCTTTTATTTTGCTTCGTTTTTTGTTGCCTCAGAATTTGCAATTGTGACCGTGCGTAAGAGTGCGCTTGAAAGTGAATTAGAAAATGGCAATGGTAATGAACGTAAATTACGGTTAGCATTAAAGATGGTCTCTAATATGAATGAGTATCTTTCAACTACTCAAGTAGGTATTTCGCTGACAGGAATTATTTTAGGGTGGATTGGAGCAGATTCATTGACCACTCTTTTTACCGAATTGTTTGGCTTTTTGCCCCTCAACAAAGCAACCGTGATTGCGCTTAGTGCGTTTTTAGGCGTGGCATTGTTAACCTATCTTGAAGTTGTTGTGACAGAAATCGTTCCTAAAAATATTAGTATTGATATGCCGTTAAAAGTAATGATGTTTGTTGTAACACCGTTGCATTATTTTCATGTGGCATTTTATCCATTCGTATGGTTATTAAATGTTTCGGCTTCGGGCTTGGTTCGTTTGATCGGGTTAAAGCCTGCTGGCGAAGGTGAAGATGTTTTATCGCAAAGTGAAATTTTAAATATTTCCAAAAATGCTGCTATTGGCGGAGCAATCGATAAAGATGATTATGTCTATATGCAACGGGCTTTTGAATTTAATGATAAGGTTGCTAAAGACATTATGGTCGATCGTACAAGCTTAGAAGTTGTGGATGTTACAGATACTGTCAAAGACGTTATTGAACGCTATTTACACCAAAAATTTACACGTTATCCAGTAGTAGCTAACAATGATAAAGATAAGATTTTGGGGTATGTTTACATTTATGACATGATTAAACAAGCTAAAGAAGATCCCAATGTGCGTGTTGCTAAGGTAATGCGTACAATCATCACTGCACCTGAGGTAACACCTATTCATAATTTATTGCAACAAATGATTCAAAGTCATGTCCCAATGGTTGTAGTTTTAGATGAATATGGTGGGACTAGTGGGATTGTGACTGACCGTGATATTTATGAAGAATTGTTTGGAACGGTTAAAGATGAAGCCGATGATGTGTCTCCTGATGATATCATCAAAAATGAAGACGGCACCTTCTTAGTATCAGGAAAAACTACACTATATGATTTTGAGCGTTACTTTAAATTTAAGGCTAAGGATTTTGAAGAATCAGACAGTGTAACAATTGCTGGATACTTACTTGAAAAACATAAGATTAAATTAGGTAAAGTGATTACTATGGGTGATCTTGAAATTACGATTACCGAATTTAATCGTAATTACATCGAGTGGATGCAAGTTAAAATTAAACAGCCAAAAGAAAACGACTAGTAATTAGCATGTGGATGCTAACCAATAAGTCTGAGCTTAATTAAGTAAAAAAGCAAGATTAGACACATTTTTGTATCTAACCTTGCTTTTTTATTTTAAGGTGAATTTTAATTGTACCGGATTATGATCGGAATAAGCATAATTAGTTTGGATATTAGTAGCTGTTGCAGCGACATTATCAGAGACTAAAAAGCCATCGACAACGGTTTGATAAGTTTTATTTGGAGTATAAGCAATGTCTGTTCCATGACAAGTTGGAACTTGATTGGTGTTTTGCGCGCGCACAAAATGAATACCGTTAGTTAAGTCATGATTAGTTAAAACAGACACCCAATCAGGTACTTCTTGTTGATTAGCAAAATGAGTTAACATATCTTGTCCCAAAGCATGATTAAAATCACCACCAACAATAACGTAATTGCCGGCTTTAACTTCTTGACGCATGACGGAGTTTAATAAGGCAAGCTGCTTAGCGCGCATTTTGCCACCTTTATCGTAAGCAGACATATGACTGTTGATTAAGACAAGTTGTTTATTGTTAGAAACAGGCAAGCGCAACACGACAAAACAACGATCTAAGTCGAAAAACTTACTGATTAGTGCTTGGCTAATTGGATATTTGCGACGAGTCGCAGAATCGATTCGGTAACGGCTCAAACTTAAAAGGCCTGATTGTACGGCGCCATGTGGATCTGTTAAAGGATAAGCCAAAAAGACTGAATGAAAGTTATTAGCAAACACATTAGCATAATTATTAAAGGTATGTGTGATTTGTTTTACTTGGTTAACATGATAGCTACGACTAGAATTTGTATCGATTTCTTGGAAAAACATAAAGTCACTATTGAGTTTTTTGACGGTGTTAATCACACCTGTGGTATTATGTAATACCGTTTCTTTGTCTTTAGCTTTACCGTTTTTACCTTGTGTTTCTGGGCCATCTTTCATCTGGTTTTTATCCATAAAGAAGGTAAAGTCTGGACTATAAGCACCAAAGCCGATGTTGTAAGTACTTAAAGTGTAGGTTTTGTTGGTTTGTAGCTGTTGTTTTTGTGGATTTTTAATGGATAAAGTTTGTTTATCGGCAATCCTATAGTAATGGATTTGTAAGTAGCAAAAGTATCCAACTAAAGCAATTATGAGTACCGCTACTATCCAAGTTAAAGCATGCAAGCTTTTTTTTAACATATAGTTTCCTCCATTTACAAAGATACTTAGTCATTTTAGCATAAGCTACGCATACAAAAAAGTTGTCACATGAAGAAACGTTACTTTTTCTTTACATTTAAATATTTTATCATTACAATTCCTTTACGCTTTCGATATTTTGCTTTTACATTAAAAGACTATACTTACTAATGTGCTCAGGAGAGTAACGATAATTATAGTTAAGGGGCAACCAAATTATGAAAAAAAATAAATTGTTCGTTTCAGCACTTGTAGCATTGGGTGTTTTTGGCACAGTGTTAACAGGGTGCAGTTCAGATAATAGCAAATCAGCAGATGCAGCTAAAAGTGATTCAGAAAAGATTACTATTGTTGGTGCAACTGCTTTACAACCATTAGTTGAACAAGCTGCTAAAAAATATCAAGAAAGTAACGCAGGTGCAGATATCACTGTGCAAGGTGGCGGTTCTGGTACAGGATTAAGCCAAGTTCAATCAGGTGCAGTTGCAATTGGTAATTCTGATATCTTTGCTGAAGCTCAATCTGAAATTGATGCAGACAAGTTAGTTGATCATAAAGTGGCTGTTGTTGGGATGACACCAGTTGTTAACAAAGACTGTGGTGTCAAGAATGTGACAATGGAACAATTAAGAAAGATTTTTACTGGCGAAATTACCAACTGGAAGGAATTAGGCGGTAAAGATGAAGCAATCTCTGTTGTTAACCGTGCTAAAGGATCTGGTACACGTGCAACCTTTGAAAGTGCCGTATTAAATGGTCAAGAAGCAGTTAAATCGCAAGAACAAGATTCAAACGGAACAGTGCAAAAGATCGTTGCACAAACACCAGGTGCAATCAGTTATTTGGCATTTTCTTATGTTGATGATTCCTTGCAAGCATTGTCAATTGATGGTGTTAAACCAACTGATGAAAATGTAGCTTCAAACGCTTGGAAGATTTGGTCATATGAACATATGTATACAAACGGCAAACCAACAGGCGTTGCTAAGAAATTCTTGAAGTATATGCAATCACCAGCTGTACAACGTTCATTAGTTAAAAAACTTGGTTATATCAGTATCAATGATATGAACGTGACAAAAGATGATAAAGGTAATGTAACAGTTAACCAATAAAAGTAAATGATTTGGTCGTCATGCTTGACTTCGCAGCTGAAGTAAGCATCATTTAAAGGCTACTTTCCAATACGTTTTGATTTAGGCAACTCCTATTCCTCTACATTTTCACGACCCTAAATTAAACAGCAAGCAAAGTAGTTGTAAAATGATTTTGATTTCAGGTATCCGACCAAATATTTGAGTCAAAAATACTCAATATAAATAGCTATTAAAAAGGCGACGTCGATAAGGCGTCGTTTTTTTGTAGCTTAAGATTTAAAAAAACCTTATGTTATAACGAAGATACGACGGCAGCAATTACTTTTGTGCGTGATCTTAAGATTTAAAAAAAACTTATGTTATAACCTTATTGATTGAATAAAACATAAGCTTTAGTTATGATTGAAGAGTAAAACAAAATTGTGTAAAAAGATTAAAATGTATAGTTTTGGAGGATATTAATATGAAGATTTTAGTTGTTGATGATGACAAAGATATTGTTGAATTATTAAGTATTTATATTAAAAATGAAGGTTACGAAGTTGAAAAAGCTTATAATGGCAAGGAAGCCTTGACTAAGTTAAACACTAATCCAGAAATTGCATTGATGATTTTAGATATTATGATGCCACAAATGGATGGTTTACAAGTTGTTCGTGAAATTCGTAAAGACTCACAGATTCCAGTCTTGATGTTGTCTGCTAAGGCCGATGATTTAGACAAGATTCAAGGATTGATTCAAGGGGCTGATGATTATGTGACTAAGCCGTTTAATCCATTAGAAGTCATGGCACGGGTACGTTCATTGTTGCGTCGTTCACAACATGAAGTTAAAAATGAAGAACCTGATCGTATTGAAATTGGGCCACTTGTAATTAAAAAAGATTCTCATGAAGTTGAGACCAGTGAAGGTGTCGCAATCCAATTAACAGCTTTAGAATTTGGAATTTTATATTTGTTGGCTAGTCACCCTAATAGAGTTTTTTCTGCCGATGAAATCTTTGAACGTGTTTGGCAACAAGAATCAGTTGTTTCTGCTAAAACCGTGATGGTACACGTTAGTCACTTACGCGATAAGATTGAAGAAGCTACTAAAGGCGAAAAGGTTATTCAAACTGTATGGGGCGTAGGCTACAAGATTGAATCACGCTAAAATTAAGTCAAAGGGGATCAATTAATTTGAAATTTCAGTTAACTGGACGTGAAAAAAGTGAATTATTTGGTGAAGGTGTAGTAACCGTCATTTTACTATTACTTTTAAACATGTCGATTTATGTGATTTTAAAACAAATCATTGATATTAACCCTTATTTATCGAGTGGAATTTTTCAAATAAAGATGTCACTAACATTTGGGCCGCATAACTTGCAATTATGGAGTTGGGGCTGGTTGTTTATTGTTTTTATGTTAGTTGTTGATATTTTTATTGTGTATTGGCGCTTAATACGACGTTATCGACAAATGCAATTGCGTCATGTTATCGCAGAGTTACATTACATTGCATCCGGACACTTCAGTCATCGGATTCCATTTACACTTTCTGGACAAATGCAACGTGTAGTTGAAAGTGTTAATGCTTTAGTTGACAGTACAATTAATGCAATGGAAGAAGAAAGAAAAATTGAGCGTTCAAAGGATGAATTAATCACCAATGTCAGTCACGACATTAGAACACCGTTAACTTCTATTATTGGTTATTTAGGTTTAATTGAAGACAAACAATATCAAAGCGAAGAAGATTTACTCAAATACACGCACACTGCATATTTGAAATCTAAACAGATGAAATCTTTAGTAGATGATTTGTTTGAATACACCAAGGTCAGACAAACAGATGCACCTGTTAATATTTCAACGATTGATATTGGAGCGATGCTTGAGCAGTTAGGAGCTAGTTTTGAATTAGAAGCTAGCAAAAAACAGATGCAAATCGAAGTAACTACTCCTAAAGAGCCTTTGTTAATTGAGGCAGATCCAGAAAAATTAGCGCGGGTCTTTAATAATTTAATCTCAAATGGCCTAAAATATGGTAAGGGCGGAAAACATATTTATCTAAAAGCACATTCTCTTTGGGAAAAAGAAGTCGAATTAGTCGTGGCAAATGATGGCGAACCAATTCCTAAAAAAGCGTTAGCCCAAGTTTTTGATCGTTTTTATCGAGTGGAGAGTTCACGTTCTAAAGAAACGGGTGGAACGGGCTTAGGCTTAGCAATTGCCCAAAGTATTGTTGAACTACATCACGGTTATATTTATGTAGAATCAGATGAGCATTTAACAAGTTTTACACTGCGTTTACCGGTTAAACATGCCGATTTTGTTAAACCGCAAAATCCGTAATTTACTTGTTGAAAAGGCTTGAAACATTTGGTTGTTTTGGGTATGCTAGATTAAGAATATTTTATTGATATGGAAGGAAAATCAGCGTGATGAAATTTTTCAAAAAAATGAAAAAGACCATGGCTGCATTTGGAGTAGCACTAGCGTTTGCGGGAACATTTGCTGCAGGAATCGGTGCATTTAACACAACTAGTGTGGCAGCCGCAGAAATTAAAGATATGGGGACAAGTGAGCTTAACTTAGATGTTAAAGCTGGTTTAGCAGTTGATGCTAAAAGTGGGCAAATTTTATATTCTAAAAATGCCGAACAAGTTTTACCAATTGCATCTTTGTCAAAACTTTTGACGGTTTATTTAGTTTTACAAGCCATTCATGAAGGAAAACTTTCATGGAATCAAAAAATTGTACCAGATGAAGCTTCACAAAAGGTCAGCCAAGATACTAATTTATCAAATGTTCCTTTAAAAGAAGGGCATGCGTATACTGTTAAAGCTTTATACCAAGCGACCTTGATTTATTCTGCTAATGGTGCAGCACTGGCTTTAGGTAATGCTGTGGCAGGTAGTCATAAAGGCTTTATCGACATGATGAGAAAACAAGCCCAAAAATTTGGAATCAACGATGCTAAGATTTATACAGCTAATGGTTTATCCAATAGTGAAGTCGGCGATGCCAAGTATCCTGGTGCACCAGATAATGCTGAAAATGAATTTTCTGCTAAAGATATGGCAATCATTGCGCAACGATTACTAAAAGATTATCCAGAAGTCTTAGATACAACTAAGATTACGCGCATGAAATTTGATAATGGTACTGATCAAACCGAGATGGAAAATTGGAATTGGATGTTGAAAGGCTTGGCTAAGTCATATACGGAACTTCCTGTTGACGGTTTGAAGACGGGTACTTCTGATTCTGCAGGTGCATGTTTTGTGGCGACTGTTAAAAAAGATGGGCATCGAATCATCACAGTTGTTTTAGGTGCAAAGCATACTAGTCAAGAAGATTTATCACGTTTTGAAGAAACCCAAAAATTAATGTCTTATGTCTTTAACAATTACAATTACACAACACTTAAAGCCGGGATGACATTTAAAGGAGCAGACAGTTTACCTGTTCATGACGGTAAAGAATTAACGACTAAAGTAGCCTTGAAAGATAACCAAGATGTTTGGTTGAAAAATGGTGTACAAACAACAGCAATCAAAGCAAGTGTAAAAGCTGATAAGAAGCTTTACGAAAAAGATGGTTTACAAGCACCATTAAGCAAAGGGCAAAGCGTAGGGACCTTGGCATTAAGCATCAAAGGCCAAGATTTAGCTTACCTTGATGGGGCGACAAGTTTAAATGTCAAAGCTAAGACGACAAGCGAAGTTAAGAAAGCTAACATTTTTGTAATTGGTTGGCGAGCTGTTAAAGGCTTGTTTAATAAATAAGAGTTAAAAAACTACAATTAATAAAGACCTCTTTACTGGGATTTGCCAGTAAGGAGGTCTTTTTGTTTGAAGGATTTAGCATATTAAATTAAAAGTCTTATTGTTAAGTAAGAACATCTAAGTTTAACATTATCAAAGTTACTTAATGTTTTGGAAAAATTTATTTTTAAAGTAAGCGATTTCTTGTTTGAAAGGTCAATCATAGCTTATGAAATCAAATGAAATTGCGCGACATATTTTAAAAATTGTCGCGTTTTATGAGTTGTTATTTGTGGATATTGAGTGTATATTATAGATTATAAAAGTAGACAATGGCTATTGGAGATAGGGAGGAAATAGTCTTGAATATGATTAAGGAAGAATTTAGAAATATTAAAAATCATAAGATTCTGATTGCAACAATCATCGGAATCATGTTTATTCCATTTCTTTATTCCGTCTTCTTCTTGAAGTCAGTTTGGGATCCATACGGAAATACACAATATTTACCCGTTGCAGTTGTCAATAAAGATAAGAGCGTATACTATCAAGGTAAGAAATTTGCCGTTGGGGCTGAATTGGTTAAAGAATTAAAGAAAAATAACGACTTAGATTGGAATTTTGTGTCAGCTAAAAAAGCACAATATGGTTTGAGTCACAAAAAATATTACATGGTATTAACTATTCCAAAAGATTTCTCTAAAAACGCAACAACCGTTTTAGAAAAAAATCCTAAGAAAATGGAATTGACCTATAACACAAATGACTCGTTAAACTATATTGGACAAGTTATCAGTCAAGAAGGTGCCAAACAAATCAAGGCTCAAGTACGTGAAAATGTAACGACAGCCTATGCAAATACGATGTTTGCAACTATTAAAAAAGTGGGCAAAGGCTTTAATCAAGCTGCAGATGGTGCTAAACAATTAAGCGATGGTACAGTAACGTTAAGTGATGGTTTAAATGTTTATACAGCAGGTGTTAGCGCGGTTAACGACGGGGTGGTTAAACTTAAGATAGGTGTAACCCCGTTAGCAAGCGGCGTTTTACAACTAACTAATGGTTCAGATGCCTTAGCCAGTGGGTTAGGGCAATTAAATGCTAATTCACAAAAACTAACTTCTGGCGCAAGTCAATTACAAGCAGGTATTGATCAATTAAACCAAGTCGCAACTAGCCAACAAGTTAAAGATATGTTAGCACAATTGCCAGGTTTATTGGATAAAGCCGGTAATTTAAGTCAAACAGCTCAACAATATTTGACACCACAAAACATTCAAAGTCTACAAATATTGTTAAATGCAGGCCAAATTTTAGGTAAAGTTGATGCTAATCAATTACAATCAACTTTACAAGCTTTAGAAACACTTAAACAAGATCCAGCTATCCAACAATTACTTCAAATCGATGAAGCTCAACTTAATGATTTACAAAATAAAGTAACAGTTATTGCTAGCTTATTAGAACAAGTTTCAGGTTTGCAAAATAGTTTAACCCAAGCTTTAAATGCATTTAAAGCAACGATTATTCCAACGATTATCCAAAACGGGCAAACTTTAACACAAGAACAAGTAGTGACCTTATTACAAGGCTTAAACGATCCAACTCAGGCACAAAAATTTGTGATGGGCTTAGCTTCTGGCCAAATTACAGTTACTTCAGATAGTGCTTTTGGGGCTTCTATTAATTCTGTTTTACGCCAAGTCAAAGAAGGAAATATTGCGCAAGATAAGTTTCCAACTGTGATTGCTGATGTTATGAATGGACAAGCTCAAGTTTTACAAAAACAATTAATGCTTTATACCGGTGTAAAACAAACAATTGATCCAATTTTGGCAACATTGCAAAGTAACTTTAAACCAGAAGATTTACAAAAATTACAAGCACAAATCAAGCTTTTACAAGCTGTTTTATCTAAGAAACAAGATTTATTGAATATCTTAAATACGATTAAAGGCTTTAACTTGAGTCAACAAGATTTACAAACATTATTAACAGCCCAAAAAGTAGTTGCAAGCCCAGAAATGCAAGCACAAATTAAGCAATTGCAAAGTCAAATGGGCAATCTACAAAACATTCAATCTCAGATTGTTAAATACAGCCAAATGTTGCCACAAATTAAGGCTCAAGCTCAACAAATTCAACAATTACCAAATGGAGTGCAACAATTGTTTGTTGGTTCGAGTCAATTAAGCAGTGGACTTAACACTTATACAGCAGGTGTGGGTAGTGCATACAATGGTTCAACACAATTAGCTAGTGGTTTGAATACTTTAAATGCACAAGTACCAACTTTAACTAGTGGTATTACTCAATTAGCTGATGGTACACAACAATTAGTAGATAACTCAGGTAAACTTGTCGATGGTGCTTTGCAACTTAAAGATGGTAACAAGACATTAGCCAACAGCCTTAAAGATGGGGCTAAGACGGTTAATGGCATTAAGTTAACTAACAAGAATGCGGAAATGTTTGCCGCACCAACTAACTTAAAACACAAAAACTACAGTAAAGTACAAAACTATGGTTATGCTTTAGCACCATACATGCTTTCTGTTGCTTTATATGTTGGGGCATTAGTCTTTAACTTGGTTTACCCATTACGTCGCTTATCTACACCAGATGGTACGGCTACACAATGGTTTGCAAGTAAGATTGCGATCGGTGGTTTAGTTGCTATTGGTAATGCATTAGTTGAAATGTTATTGATGATGGCAGCTGGTTTGCATCCACAACATTTAGGTAGCTTCTTAATCAATGGAATTAGCTTCTCATTGACGGCAATGTATTTGATTATGTTCTTATCAATGGCATTAGGCAACCCAGGTCGTTTCTTAGGTATGATTTTCTTGGTAATCCAATTAGGTTCTTGTGGTGGTTCGTTCCCAATTGAAATCACCAAAGGAATGGATGGGTTCTTCCAAGCAATCAATCCATACTTGCCAATGACTTACTCGGTTTATGGCTTCCGTCAAGCTTTAAACTCAGGCTTAGGAGCAAGTCAAATTACAACTTCTGTCTTGGTACAAGTTGTTTATATTGTAATTTGTTTGGTACTCTTATGGATTGTAATGAGTGCTTTAAGAAGCAAGATGACTTATGTAGAATCTTTAGAAAATGTTGAAGCAGATCAATAAAAATAATAGATTTACAAGCTAAGAATTACTAAGTACCCTCTTTACTGGATAATTTCAGTAAGGAGGGTATTTTTGTTTTAAAATAACTAATTTAGTTGAGCAACTTTGATAAAATAAGGGCGATATCTTACAGAAAAAATTATCATCGGCTAAAAAAAGATGAACAATTGTTTAGGAGCTATGCTATAATCGAAAATGGAGACGTTTTAGAGATTAATTGATAGTGGGGGAAACATGTCGTGGAAGAAAATAAGTCACGTTGGGTAATGGTGTTTCAGATTGCCTTACCACTGTGCTTGAGCTATGTACCGATTGGTTTAGCATGTGGAATTTTACTACATGCAGCTGGTTTTAACGCTTTATTAACCACTTTAGTATCGTTGTTGGTGTTTTCGGGTGGTGCACAGTTTATGATTGCATCGATGTTGGCAACTAATGCACCGATGCATACAATTTTATTAATGCTATTTTTCCTAGAATTACGTTATGCACTTTTAGGATCTAGTTTGTCTCAATATATGCGAGGGACAAGCAAGAAATTTTTGTACTTCTTTGCTGCGTCTTTAAACGATGAAAATTATGCCGTTAACTATTTAAAATTTGCTACGGATAAAACATGGACACCTAAAGATGCATTACAAGTTGAGCATTGGTCATTGCTTTTTTGGACCGGAGCTAATTTGATTGGTAGTTTAATTGGCGGTTTGATTTCAATTAATTTAGCGATTGTAGATTATGCTTTGACGGCCCTATTCTTATATATGGTTATTATGCAAGTCAAAAACAAGTTAACGATTGTTATCAGTCTTATTGCAGGCTGTTTGGCAGCCTTTTTCATGGTTGTTTTAAAAGGCACTATGGGCTTGGTTGTGGCTACGTTGTTGGCATCTTTAGTTGGTTTTGCGATTGAAGATTATCTTGTAAGACATGGAAAGACAAACAATTTTTGGCTCCGGCGCATTAAACCGGCAGCTAGTCGTAAAGTAATTAGTAGAAAATCAGAGGAATAAAGACGATGCAGATGACTTCTTTTAATCACTTCATTTTAATTATTTTATCGATGTGCGTGGCCTATATTCCACGTTTCATCCCGTTACGGATTTTTTCGACACGTAAGATTCCTGAATGGTTCAATGAATGGATGAAATATGTGCCAGTTTCGCTTTTTACAGCCCTAGTTGTTAAAGATGTTTTTATGGATACAACAAACTATACTTTTGTAGGACTAGATCATATAGCTAAGATTTTAGCTTCGTTAATCGTAATTGTGGTAGCTTATCGTTCACGTTCGATGGGCTTGTCAGTTGTGATTGGTTTAGTGGCTGTAGCGATTTTATCAATGTTTGTAATTTTATAAGTAAAAGATGGTGTATGCCATCTTTTTTAGTATGTAAAATTTTTTTGAAAATAAACAATCTTTTATAGATTAATGTTATAATTACAAGAAAGTAAGAAAAACTGAGTGGTGAGAAGATGAAACGTTGGCTAGGATGGGTCATAATAACTTGTGTGATTGCGATAGTTTTTGTTGGTTTTGGTGTGACTAAGTCAATTGAAACTAAACGAGAATTTAACAGTGCGCTACAACAAACTAAAAAAGAAGTTAAAAAAGAAAAGTACGCACAGGCTCAGGCAATTTTAGAAGATGCTTTGCGTAGAAACCAAAACAATCCACAAGGAAATGAATATCTACAACAAGTTCAGCTTTATCGTAGTGCCTTAGATAATATTACGCAAAAAAACTACCAGCAAGCTAAAGAACAGATGAGTCAAGTGGCACAATTTGATGAAGGCTTCTTGGTTTTGATCCGACGTGCTTCACAGCAACAAGCCGAATTAAAAGAAGTTATCAAGGAACTTGCAATTTTTAATAAGGCCTATACTAAAGCTAAGCAGTTAACTAAATCTTCGCAATATACTGCTTCTAATACCAAACTTGCAGTTATTTTGGATTATGGAAGCATCAATAAGTCTTATTATGATGAAATTCGTATTAAGGCTAAAAAGCTTCAAGCTAAAAATAATAAGATTTTAAAGAGTTTAGGTTATACTGTCGATGAAGAAAATAAACCGACAGATGATGAAATAAAAGCGGCTAAACAACAATTAACCAAACAAGGTGTAGATGTAACGAAGTTGACGACTAAAGATTGGCAAGCGGTATTAAAATTAGCCAAACAAAAGAAATTGTCGTTAAAAGAAGCCTATGAAAGTTATCACGATAAAGAAGAGTCTTCCAAGTGAAGGCTTTTTTTATGCTTAAAGGTTGCACGAAAAATGCGTTGGTGATATAGTTAATTACATAAGTAACTAACCAATTAAGGGGGATGGAGAATGGAAGTTTTAAAAGCCAAGCAAGTAACACGCACATATGGTGCAGGAAATACATTGTTTACCGCTTTAAAAGGAATTGATTTAACCATTGATAAGGGCCAAAGTGTAGCAATCATAGGTAAGAGTGGTTCAGGTAAATCAACTTTGATGCATATTTTAGCGTTACTTGATCGACCAACAAGCGGACAAGTTTTATTAGCACAACAAGATACTGCTAAGTTAACCAATAAGGAATTAAATTCATTGCGTAATAAAACCTTTGGCTTTGTTTTTCAACAATTTTTCTTAAATCCAAAAGAAACGGTTTTAGAAAACGTGATGTTACCGTTGAAAATAGCTAAAATTACAGGTAAAAAACGAAAGCAAATGGCACTAGAAGCATTAAGAGCTGTTGAAATGGAGGATAAGGCTAAAAATAAAGCCAGCGATTTATCGGGGGGACAAAAGCAAAGAGTTTGCATCGCGCGTGCGCTAGTTAACCAACCAGAAATTATTTTTGCCGATGAGCCCACAGGAAATCTTGATTCTAAAACGGGCCAAAAAGTAGAAGAACTATTGTTTAAACTTAATCGCCAAAAAAATATCACTTTAATAATTGTGACACATGATTCTGAGCTGGCACAGAAATGTCAACGCCAAATTCAAATTAAAGATGGCTTGGTAGTTGAGGAGGAAAACTAGATGAAAATTACGGATATTTTAGCAACAGCTAGTGCCAATTTATGGCGTAATAAAGGCCGAAGCATTTTGACGATTATTGCGATTTTCGTTGGCTCTGTGACAATTTCATTAACATTAGGAGTTAAAGCAGGTGTCAATGATTATGTAGAAAAACAATTGACTAATGCAGGCGGAAAAGATACGGTAACGATTAGTAAGATGCTACAAGCTAATACAAAAAAGGTTGCAGGAGTTCCTGAATATGATGAAAATCAAAGTAGTGCAACACTCGGTAAAATAACGGCTAAAGATGTTGAGCAATTAAAAAAGATATCTGCTTTAAAGGATGTCCAACCGCTAGAAAGTTTTAGTATCGAATATATCACAACGAAAGGCGCTAAAAGATTTACCCTTGACGCGCAAAATGTGTTGAGTAGTTCGCAAGTGGATTTAATGTTAGGGCGACAACCTAAGAAAACGACGGATGCCTTAGAAATCGTGTTGCCTAAAGATTATGTTAAAGCTTTAGGATTTAAAAATGCGCAAGCTGCTTTAAATAAGCAAGTTGATTTAGCTGCTAAACAACAAGTTAGTGGTGAAATTCAAACGATACCAGTTAAAATTGTCGGTATTCGTAATAAGAGTTTGATTCAATCAAACGTAGCTATTGTTAGTGTTGGAACGGTTAAAGCTATTAAAGCGATTAATGAAACTAATTTACCGGATAATCTTAAAGCAAATTACTATATTGTAACTGCACGCTTGCGAAATAAACATGTTGATGTTACAGACTTAAAGCAAAAATTAAGTGCTAAGGGATATGATTTAACGACAATTGAAGATCAGATTAATTCTGTCAAAGAGCTTGTCAGTGCAACTACTGGAGTTTTAACGTTGTTTGGAGCGATTGCTTTACTAGCAGCAAGCTTTGGAATTATCAATACGCTTTACATGGCAGTTAAGGAACGCACCCGAGAAATTGGTTTGATGAAAGCCATGGGGATGAGTAGTTCTAAATTATTCTTAAGTTTTAGTACAGAAGCATTGCTATTAGGCTTTTGGGGCTCATTTTTGGGCGTTATGGGAGCATTTATAAGCAGTTTTGTAATTAATAATGTAGCGGTTAAATCTTTTCTAACTGGGTTAGATGGTTTTACTTTAATACAAATTACGTTAAAGGATAGTTTGCTTATCATTTTGATTATCATGATGATAGCCTTTTTAGCAGGAACGTTGCCAGCTTTGCGCGCAGCTAAATTAAACCCGATTGCAGCTTTGCGCTATGAATAAGCGAATAGCCAAAAAGAGATTCCATAAAAAACCAAACAATAAGACACTTGCTAAGGTGTCGCTAAAATAATGAACACGTAAAAAGACACGGCTAAAAGCAATAAACAAGACAAAGCCGCCTGCTAAGAGATAGCAGATTTGTTTTAAGTAACGATGTTTGAAATGGCTAAACAAGAAATAACAGGCCAAAACCGCTAAGCTAACAGCTGCAAAGGTGTGTCCACTAGGAAAACTAAAACCGCCGATTTCTACAAGTTTATTAGCCGGACGCGCACGCTGAATTAAAGGCTTACTTTGGCCACAGATAAAGTTTAAGGTGCCTAGTAACACTATACAAGTGCTAGCGTTAACAAAGCCCGTTTTAAACCAGATGACGCCTGCTAAAACAAAACCTAAAACACTGGTGGCTTGATAACTAGCTAGGTTAGTTAAGACCTTAATAAGCGCAAAACTAGTCGGATTTAAGAGTAAACCAGTTAGTTTTTGTGCTAACTGATCACAAACTAATAGCCAAGGATTGGCGCTTTTAACTAGATAAAGTAATATTAAAAAGAAAATTAAAAATAGTAATGCATTACGAATGTATTTAGACATTAAATCACCTCAAGATTATTGTACCAGATAGCTAACTGAGGGAGGAAAAAGAGATGCGCTTTAATTTTAATAGCACAGAGCCATTATATTTACAAGTGGCAAATCAAATAGAAGAGGCGATCTTTACGCAAGTGTTTCGTGAAAATGAGCAAATTCCTTCGACAACAGAAATTTCACAAAACTTTCATATCAATCCAGCAACCATTTTAAAGGGAATGAATATATTGGTAGATGCCAATCTACTTGAAAAACGGCGTGGCTTAGGGATGTTTGTTAAACCCGGCGCATATGAACTTTTGTTGCACAAAAGACAAGAAGCCTTTTATCAAGAATATGTTGTCAAACTTATTAAAGAAGCTAAGAAATTAAATATGAAACCAGAAGAGATTAGTGCTTTGATTGTTAGGGGGATAAAAGAAGATGAGTGAAATAGTAGTAAAAAATCTTAGTCAAAATTTTGGAAAGAAAACAGTGTTAAATCAAATTAATTTAACAATAACCGAAGGAAAAATCTATGGATTGTTAGGAAACAATGGCGCAGGAAAAAGCACATTATTAAATTTGCTTAGCACGCGTTTATTGCTTAAAGAAGGAGAAATTTTATTAGATGGACAACCCATCATGAATAATGATGAACTATTAGGGCAGATTTATTTGATGAGTGAACGAGATTTTTATGCAAAAAGCCAAAAATTAAGCAAAATTTTGCGGGATACTGCCTTATTTTATGGTGATTTTGATTTTGAATATGCAGCTAAATTAGCCCGAGCTTTTAAAGTCGATTTAAAACAAATGTATGGTAAGCTATCAACCGGTTATCGTTCGATTTTTAAGCTAATCATTGCATTGTGTGTACCGGCCAAATTTATCTTTTTAGACGAGCCAGTCTTAGGCTTAGATGCGAGTCATCGTGAACTGTTTTATAAAGAATTGTTGGAAAGCTATATAAACAAGCCACGGACATTTGTGATTTCAACGCACTTAATTGAAGAAATTGCTGCTAGCTTAGAGCATGTCTTTATTTTAGCTAATTCAAAACTTTTACTTGATGAAGATGTTGAAGATGTTTTAAAACAAGCTTATCTGATTACTGGACCTAAAGACGAAGTAGATGCCTATACGCAAGGTTTAAATGTAATTGGAAAAGAGAATTTAGGTAATTTACAAGGAAGCTATGTTTATGGTGCCTTAGATGAGCAACGCATCTTACCTGATTTAGTCAATATTGAGCACGTTGATTTGCAAAAACTATTTATATATTTAACTAGTCCAAGTAATCCAAATGTTTTATGAGAGGTGCAAGCAAATGAAAAATAAAAGAAATGTTGTCATAAAACATCTATTCAGTGTGTGGATGTTACTTTATGGTATATTGGCTTTGGTACCTATGGTGATGAATATTGTTTGGAATTTGAACGATCTCACTAATTTACACAATTTTGCTTTTCATTTATTTGATATTTCATTTAAGTTTATCGGAACTCTTACTATCATTATTATTAGTGTAGGTAATCAACGAAAGTTTACTTATTTGATACAAAATTCAATTTCGCGCAAGACTTTTTGGCAAGCTAAAAGTATAACCTTAATTCTTGTTAGCCTTTTGATAGCCGTTTTTAATACGTTGATTTACAATTTGATTCAAAAACCTTTAGGAATTATCATGGTCGATAATTATGACGATTTTTATGGTCATTTATTTGCCTATGCTTGGCAAAATCAGCTTTTAAGCGTAGGGCTTGATTTTTTGGATTTGCTTAGTTTAGGTGCGGTAGTGATGATGTTAGCAGTTTGTTTTGCATTATGCAGTCGCACAGTTAAGATTATATTAGTCATTTTAGTGATCAGCGGACCTTTTTCTTGGGGACTCTTAGGCATTAATTTAATGACGTCCGCTATTAAACAAGAGACTTTAGTAGCATCGCTAAGAGTTTTACAAAATGCCTATAGTTTTGTCTTTGGTTATAGTCCAAATGTTGCTTTGGGACATTATAATCCAACAATGCTCTTTATTATTTTAATTCTTTTAAGTATAATTAGTATAGGACTTAGTTATTTTGCGTTTTTGCGCTTGCAAATTCGCAACACATAATTAAGTTTAAGAGTATGTGAGGTGAAGAAGGCATGGATAGGTTACCGAAAAGAAATTATGCCGAGATGCTTGCCTTGCTAGCAGGGATTATTTTGTATTGTTTTGGTCCTGATGTGATCGAACAATTAGTCAAGGAAGGTTATGTGGGTTTAAAGATCTTATTGTTTTTATTGATCTTTGTGATGTTGGGGGACATCTTGGCCATGATTTATTGGCGTGAAAAATAACTTAGATAACTGTAAAGAGTAGTTTTTAAGTCTTGCTTTTAGGCAAGACTTTTTTAGCAAGGAAACTTGAAAGGATTAATGAATGAAATTTGTGTGGCAAAATGATAGCGAACAAACGCTAAATTTAAAAAGTTTTTTAAAACAACACGGGGTCAGTGGACGCTTGTTGAGCAAATTACGTAATGGTCAGGGGGCGCTTTTGCTTGATGACCAAAAGGTAACTTTAAATGCTAAAGTTTTAGCCAGACAAAAGGTAACTTTGCAATTACCAGCAGAACCTGATAAACCAGAAGTGTTAGTCAGTCACGAACCAGTCAAAATTGTTTACGAAGATCAAAATTGGTTAGTAGTTGATAAACCAGCAGGATTGACGAGTGTACCTGGCCCAAGCAATCAAGCAGATACCTTGGTTAATCGCGTCAAAGGCTACTTACTTAGACAAAAAGCTGAAAATATTAATCCACATATTATCACTCGACTAGATCGTTATACGAGTGGATTGGTGTTATTTGCTAAAAATACTTTTGCCCAAAGTTTGATTAATCAAAAAGATGGATGGCAATGCCTAGATAAACGGTATTTAGCTTTGGTTAGCGGTCAAATCAAGCAAACACATGGTATAATTGAGTTACCTTTAGGAAAAAAAGAAGGCGAAATTAAGCGCCAAGTCATGCGAGCTGGACAAGATGCTAAAACCGAGTATTGGTGCAAACAGCATCTTAAAGATGGTGCGCTTTTAGAAATTAAGTTGCATACCGGACGTACCCATCAAATTCGTGCACATTTTAGTCATTTAGGTCATCCACTATTAGGCGATGAGCTTTATGGTGGGTCTTTGATGTTAAAGCGACAGGCCTTGCATGCTTATCAATTGACCTTTAAAGATCCATTAACAGGTCAAAAACATGTTTTTATAAGTCCGTTGCCAGATGATATGCAATTATTTTTACAATAAATTTTTAGAACGTAAGCGATTTTACTGTGCTTGCATTTTTGAAATTTTGGAATTATAATTAAATTATTTTAGGGATGCCTAACAAAAAGATTAATTGTTTTTTTAGAGAGCAAAGAGACAAACGAGGTGAAAAAAGTGACACCAAAAAAAGAAGATTATCTCAAGATTATTTTTGAATTAGGTGGTAGAAAAC
Source organism: uncultured Lactobacillus sp. (assembly GCA_905204935.1). GTDB lineage: Bacteria > Bacillota > Bacilli > Lactobacillales > Lactobacillaceae > Ligilactobacillus. The sequence continues at coordinate 49,173 of CAJLBJ010000003.1, read as the reverse complement.
GGAAAGTTTCAAATAAACAAATAGCTTTGAGTCTAAATGTTGCGGCTGGTTCGGTAACTGAAATGGTTAGCAAGTTGGTTAAAGAAAAGCTAGTCGAGCATACGCCTTATGCAGGTATCTCATTGACTAAACAAGGGGTCAAAGTGGCTGAAGAATTAGTTAGACGCCATCGCTTGTGGGAAACCTTCCTTGTTTCTAAGCTCGATTATAAATTACAAGATGTTCATGATGACGCAGAAGTCTTAGAACATGTGACTAGTGATACTTTGATGGATCATTTAGAAGAATTTTTAGGCCATCCAACACATTGCCCACATGGTGGAGTAATCCCAGATAAGGCAGGTAATTATCAAGAAGATAGTTATCAAGTCTTGGCGGATGCTAAAGAAGGTAGCGTTGTAATTGTTGATCGTTTCATCGACAATCATGATTTATTGACCTACTTAGATGATATTCAATTAAATATCGGTGACGAATTAACGGTTTTAAAACATGCGCCATTTGAAGGTCCAATTTCGTTTAAATTAAACAAAGATGGTAGTCGATCAAGCATTGGTTATAAAGCTGCACATTATGTTTTTGTTAAGGAATAGTTACGATAAGGCATATTACTGTTAAACAAAATAAGGCTATGCTATAATCATAAGTGTATTTTTGTTTCGGTTATTGTGGACAGAACGTTTCTTAACTTTCCCCAGAATGCGCCATTCAGAACTACAACAATTTTTATTTGCCACAAAGGCGTATCAAGGAGGATTCCAATTATGGAACAAGGAACAGTAAAATGGTTTAACGCAGACAAAGGTTTTGGCTTTATTACACGTGAAGACGGTAGTGATGTATTCGTGCACTTCTCTGCTATTCAAGGTGAAGGTTACAAGACTTTAGAAGAAGGTCAAAGCGTAACGTTTGACATTGAAGAAACAGATCGTGGACCTCAAGCATCTAACGTTAACAAAGCTTAAGCGTCTGTTAATTAAGTAATAAAAGACCGCAACTGGTAGCAGTTAGCGGTCTTTTATTTTTATTAAAATGAATACTTTGTTTTAGTTAATTGTAATAGTATAATTAGCATAGCTAAATATGGTTAAAGAGGGTGGAATTTAAAATGGCAAAAACAAAAGAGCTTCAATTAAAGTGGCTTTTGTTAGGAAACTTTATTGTATCGGTCGGGACCAGTTTTATGTGGCCGCTGACGACTGTATATATGCATGATTATCTAGGAAAAAGCTTGACAACTGCAGGGATAGTGCTGTTTTTTAATTCATTATCTTTAATTATTGGAAGTTATATTGGTGGGTATATTTATGATCATTATGATGCACGCAAATTCTTATTGGCATCGTTAGCACTTGCGAGCTTGTCAGTTTTTATGTTGATTTTTTTCAATGGATGGCCAGCTTATCCGATATTTTTAATTCTTGATAATTTTGGTGGCGGAATTGCTAGCACGATTGTCAATTCACTTGCTACTGCAGTTAAAGGCAAAGATGCTAGATACATTTTTAATATGATGTATTTTATGGCTAACATTGGTGTGGTGATTGGCACTCTTTTGGTAGGCTATGTAGTAGATATCAATATTGAACTAATTTTTATTATTAATTTTTCATTGTATGTAGTCTTTTTAATTTTAGCCTTTTATCATTATTTTGTGCCACAACATGTCTTTGAAGGTCGCAAAAATCCAACTGCTAAAGAAGGGCTAAAGACTTCTAAAAAGCATATTATCGTAATTTTCACGATTTTAGCACTTTATGTAGCTGTTGGTTTGGGTTATTCACAATGGCAATCAAATCTTTCTGTTTATATGCGTGAGTTAGGGATAGCATTGCATAAATACAGTTTCTTATGGACAATCAATGGAATTATCATTGTCACAGCACAGCCTATCATCAGTTGGTGTGATGATCATTTTAATGTCAATATTTGGCATAAATTATATTTTGGTGGTGGAATGTTTGCTGTTGCATTTGCTTCTTTAATAATTGCCAAAGATTATCCACATTTTGTTTTATCAATGTGTTTAGTGACCTTAGCTGAAGTCTTTACTTTCCCAACGATTCCAGCAATTGTTGATGATTTGAGCAGTGTCGGTGAAAAAGGGCGCTATCAAGGCTTTGTCAGGATAGCATCTTCTTGTGGTAGTGCAGTAGGACCTTTAATTGGGGGCTTGATTATTGATAGTTTTTCTTATACAGTGTTGTTTATGGTGATGGCAAGTTTTATATTTTTAACGGTCATAGGTATCTTAGTTGCAGTTAAAACTAATTTGCGCAGCTAAATTTTTAATGAAAGGAAATAGTTTAGGGAATGGAACAAACAAAAGAAGATTTAGCAATTGCCGCTGTGATGCTAGCTGGAAAGCTGATGATAGAAAATGGAGCAGATATGGCACGGGTTGATGATGCTTTGTATCGGATTGCTAGAAACGCTGGCATCAGTGACCCTAAAATTTTTGAAACAACTACGGGAATCATGATGTCGATTCCTTCTTTGCATAACGCACAGGTTCAGCCTATTCAGCGCCGTTTTGGAATTGATTTAGAAAAGATTGCTCGTGTTAATGATGCTTCGCGTGCTTTTCAAGCTCAAAAAATTACTTTGGCTGAACTTTATAGTAGATTACAAGCTATCGATGAAAAAGTTCCTTTTTTTGCTTTTAGATGGCAAGTTTTAGGGGCTGCTTTAGTTAGTAGCACTTTGCAAGTTTTATATGGGGGTAGTTGGTTTGATTTTTTACCAACTTTTGTAATTGGAGCGGTAGGCTATGCAGTTTATTATTGGGTTAATATCAAGCTTAAATTAAAGTTTGTTAGTGAATTTTTAGGTTCAGTAGTCTTGGCATTTATGGCTTTGTTAGCTGTTAAGTATCATTTAGGGATAAATGCAGATATGATTGTGATTGGAGCCATTATGCCCCTTGTTCCGGGAGTACCTTTGACAAATGCAGTACGAGATATTTTAGCCGGACATATTTTGAGTGGGATTGCGCGTGCAACCGAGGCTTTTTTATCGGCTTGTGCGATTAGTATGGGTGTTGGAATTATCTTGCGCTTTTGGTGATGGAGGATAAACGATGCAAATTTTGATTAACATAGTTTTTAGTTATCTATCTGCCGTGGGCTTTGGGGTGATTTTAAATGTCCCACGTAAGGCGTTAAATGGCTGTGGTTGCGTGGGAGTATTAGGTTGGCTGATTTATAAGTTTATGATGAATCAACACGCAGGAATGGTGTTAAGCAATTTGACGGCAGCCTTAGCAATTGGTTTAAGTTCGATGTTTATTGCCCGATTTAAGAAAATGCCCATGATTTTATTTAATATTCCTAGCTTGGTTCCATTGGTTCCAGGAGGACAAGCGTATCGGGCTGTACGTAATTTTGCTTTTGGTAATAACAGTGAAGCCATCGTTTATTTAGTACAAGTAGTGTTGATTGCAGGTTCCATTGCGATGGGCTTTTTCTTAGCAGAACTGGTTTCACGCGTATATTTTAAATTTAGAAATAAAACTGAGTAAGATAACGACTAGCTTAAGGCTGGTCGTTTTTTGATGTTTATCCTAACTTTGGTCAAATATAATTCATACTTTTTAGTTAAAATTATCCTAGCGGTTATTGACAAAAAAGGAGGGTGCGGATGAAAAAGTTACTCAAGCCAACAGCAAAACTAGTATTCTTCTTAGTTGCGTTTTTAGTGGGAATGGCTGGTCTAAGTATTTATCAAACAGCAAATTTACTGGAAAAAACAGTTAAGCAAAAAGCTAAAACAAGTGTGATCCTAACGACACCAGCAATTAAGTCTTTGCAACAAAAAAATGATACTAAGCTTGATTTTAGTGGAATCTCTGGTAAGGTTATTACTCAATTAGCTCAGCTTAAGCAAGTGAAAAGTTATAATAAATACAGCTCGACTACCGCTCAAGGCCTTAATTTTACAATTGCTTCTGCACCAGATGACGAATTGGATTTTATGTTAGATAATCCAGATATCACGTTGACCGGAGTGTTACATACTAGTCAGATCAATCAATTTGTGACACGAAATTATAAAATTATCGAAGGTCGTGGTCTTAAGCCCAGTGATAATTTAAAACAAAATGCAGTTATCGAACGTAATTTAGCCCATAAAAATAATTTACATGTGGGAGATAGTCTAAAGATTTCCAAACAGCAAAAAACGTATAAATTAAAGATTATTGGAATTTATCAAGCACAAGAGGGGTTTTATGGTTTTGGTGTTAGTCTAAACGGTGTAAAACAAGAACCGGCTAATACAATTTATGTTTCATATAATCTAGCTAATCAATTAAAAGGCAATAACCAATCAGCTGATTTAGCAACTTTTGAGTTGAAAGATTTTTCCTCTAGATTAAGCTTTATCAAACAAGCTAAAAAAGTCATCGCAGATACCAACTATTTACTTCAAACAAACGATGCATTGTATCAAGCAGTTATTCAAAAATTTAGCAACATCAAAATATTAGCTGTAATAATTGTTGTTTTTTCACTCATATTACTTGTAGTTGGATTGGTATCATTTGCTACAAGAGGCGTTTTTTTAGCAACACCTAAGGCTAGTTTTAGATGTTTTTGGAAAAAGAATGGACTGTTATTATTTTTAGCGGCAATCATGGCAGGAATCGGTGATTTTTTAGTCGGTACTTTAATTTGCGAAACTTTGTTAAACTTAAGTAGTAAAATATATCATTTCTTAGATAATCAACGCTTATTATTCTTAGACAAACAAAATTTTCCTTTAGAAATAAATCATTTAATGGTTATAAATGATATTTCACAGTTAAAAGACTTAACATTATTAGTCTTTTTAAGTTTATTTTTAGCATGTATCGTTATTTTGTTTAGCCGCTTGGTACTTAAACATAAAAGTTTGCACCGCGATAATTGAAAATTTGACAACTAAAAAGGCCATGAAACAACCTAAATTGAAGTTGTTTCATGGCCTTTTAATTATTATTTAGAATCAATGTGATTTGAAGAAGATAACGTACTTCCAGTTTGGGCAGGACTAAGCTCGAGGGCTTTACGTAATAAATCTGTAATACGTTGTTTTTCTTCCGTTGTAGGAATTTCAAATGATTGTCCAGCAACAGTTTTAGTTTCGCCTTGTAAATGATCAGAAGTCATACCATGAGTGGCTACACGATATTTTGTTCCTAATGCAACTAATTCGTTAAAGGTTAAGTCAGTCGTCATTTGTTTAGAAATTGTATCTAAGAAATTATCGCTTAATAAACTAGTAAGCTTGGTTGATTTGAAAGCCAACTGAATTAAGACTTGGCGTTGGCGTTCTTGACGACCATAATCGCCTAAAGGATCATCATAACGCATCCGTACATAAGCTAAGGCGCGTTTACCATTCATATGCGTTTTTTCACCTTTAGTAAAACTTTGTCCATCATAAGAAAATGTTAAAGTTGGTTCAATATCAACACCGCCAACTGCATTGATTAGACTTTCTAAGCCTCCCATGTTGATGGTTGCGTAAAAGTCGATTGGTACGTTCAAATATTTTTGGACTGTTTTAACAGCAGCTGCTGAACCACCATATTCATATGCCGAGTTGATTTTACTTGGGAAATAGTCTTCATGACCATAAACAGCAACTTCGGCATCACGTGGTAAACTGACGACAGTCATCATCTTTTTTTGTGGATTAAGAACAGCTACGATCATAGTATCTGTCCGCCCTTTAAATGTTCGTCCTAATGCACCTGTATCTGTTCCCATTAACAATAAGCAGACTGGTTTACCTTTTTTTAAAGTTGCACTAACATCACGTGCTTTTTGAATATTGCTAGAATTATAGATTGAATCAGCTGCCTTATGAGCTGCACGATAACGTTTAAAACCATAATGAATGCCAAAGCCAATTAGACAAACACAAAATAATAATCCCCAAAAAAAACAAGTACGTTTGATTTTATTTTTTTTGCAAGAAGATTGAGCTCTATTAGAACGTTTATGTTGTTCATCTGGTAAATTATTCATAGAATAGTTATCCTTTCGCAATTAATTAGTATTATTGGTTATGATAAACTTAACGACTAAAAGATGCAACGTTAACAAAATGAAAATAAGATTTTTTTAACGAAATAGTGGTTAATGATATAAATTATACACTTGAGTTAGTCTCAAATAAAGGATAGATTGGATAATAAAAGTGTAGTGAGCTTTACAATCTAATACTTATTAAATGAAGTTCATGTTATAATTATGTGGAAAACATAGGAGGATGGTGTAAGATGTATTGCCAAAAATGTGGACATGAAGTTAAGCTAACAGACACAAGTTGTACTTTTTGTGGGACTTTAGCTAGTTTAATGAACACAGAAACTAAAGAATGTAAGCAATGTCAAAAACAAATTCCAGTCAATGCTAACTACTGTATTTATTGTGGCCATGATCAAGCTCAGTTAAAATGGCAATCAAAGCCACAACAAGACATTGAAGATAAACAACAAATGCAAACAAATACTACGCAAGATTGGTTTAGTAATTTTCAAGATGAGCAAAAAGAGCTAAAACAGTTATTTACGCAATATAAACCAAAAAGTATAGAAAATTTGCCCAAAAACGAATCACGCAAACCTGGCTTAATCACATCGACTAAATTGATGTTGCGCGATTGGTTGACCATCAATAAGCGCATGGGACTTGGCGATTTTTGGTGGGGATATGCAGGATTATGGTGTTTAACCATCCTATTTAGTGTTTGTTTAGGGGCTATTGTTTATTTATTGCCAAGTAATATTAATCAAGATTTGGTATTACGAGTAGTTGTTTTTTTGGGAATGTGTTGGGCGTTATTATTTTATTTCATCAATTTTACCGCATTGATTCGACGTTATCATGATGCAGAATTACCTGCAATTTTATGCGTATTAATGTTTGTACCGTTTTTAGGTGAATTAGTATCGTTATTGTTGGCAATGCGACCACAAAAAAATGAATTCGGCTGGTATAGTTTTGAAGATCCATTTAAAAGACGGCGCTAAAATAAGTAAGATGTTATGTCTTGCTTATTTTTTTAGGCTAAATTTAGCTAATTTAACCAATTTAAAGATAGCATTTATTTAAAATTTAATGTATAATATCTAATGTAGATATTAAATATCCATAAAGTCGTTTGAGTATTATTTTTTGTGAAAGGATGTGGCAATGTCATGCAACTGACAAAAGGTTTAGAGCAAGCAGCTTGCATTATGGCGTTACTAGCAACACAAGAACAAAACGTGCCCATCTCATCGCATGTTATTCATGATCGTTTAAGCGGTTCACAAACATATTTGCGTAAGATTATGCGGAAGTTAGTTGTTAGTGGCTTGGTCAAATCTGTGTCTGGAAATAACGGGGGCTTTAGTTTAGCGGTTGATCCAAAAGGAATCACCTTACTGCAAGTGGTTCAAGCAACTGAAGGAGATGTTAGTACATTTCCCAATTTAGGTTTTATTAATAAGGTTTTTCAAGATTTCGAACCGATTGCTTCTAAAGCTGAAGCTGTTTTAAATACAGCTTTTGCACAAGCTGATCAGCGTTGGGCACAGTATTTAGATGATGTGACGGTAGCACAGTTATTGTGGGAAGTATTTGAGGTTAAAGATTTTCCACGTGTTAACTGGAATGATCCAAACTTAAAGATTGATCAATATTTGTTAGCCAAGTTTAAAGGAATAACATTTGAGATTGACCAAAATGAAAATAAATAGTGAAAAAAGCGGAAGTAAGCTTTCGCTTTTTTTATGATAAAATAATGAAAACGTTTCAAATTAGTCGTTATTCGTTGCACAAATTCACAAAGTTTTAAAACGATAATCCTTAAAATTACGACTTTTTTTACTTTAAAAATATTAAGTTTTTCACAAAAGAAAATAATACTAGTTTTTTGATTTTATGCGTGCTAACATGAAAAAGTAAGTTTTTTGCAATGTTTTTCAAAAAAGGAACATAAGGAGAAATAAAATGACTAAAGATGATAAAGAAAAGTACTATGGCGCAGATGCCATTGTCGATAGTTTGATTAATCATGATGTTAAATATGTTTTCGGTATTCCAGGTGCTAAGATTGATCGTGTTTTCGAACGTTTAGAATATCCTAATAATCCTAAAGCACCTAAGTTTATTTTGACACGCCATGAACAAAATGCTGCTTTTATGGCTGCTGGGATTGGACGTATCACAGGCAAACCTGGGGTTGTAATTGCAACTTCTGGTCCGGGAGCTTCTAACTTAGCAACAGGTTTAGTAACGGCTACTGCTGAAGGCGATCCTGTTTTGGCAATTGCAGGTCAAGTTCAACGAACAGACTTGTTGCGTTTGACACACCAAAGTATGGATAATGCATCGTTGTTTGCTCCTATTACTAAATACAGTGCTGAAGTTCAAGAACCAGAAAACATTTCTGAAGTAATCGCTAATGCTTTCCAAGAAGCTCAAGCATCCAAGCAAGGTGCAAGCTTTGTGTCCGTGCCACAAGACGTGACTGACTCAGAAGTTAAGACAGAAGTAATCGCACCGTTAGTTGATCCTAAATTAGGACCAGCTAGTCCGGTTGAATCGACTTTATTGGCACAACGTATTAAAGAAGCTAAATTGCCTGTTTTACTTTTAGGTATGCGAGCTTCAGATCCAGAAACGACAAAAGCAATTCGCAACTTGATTGCTGAAACACATTTACCAGTCGTAGAAACATTTCAAGGAGCAGGTATCATTCCACGTGAATTAGAAGCTGATTTCTTTGGACGTGTAGGTTTATTTAGAAACCAACCAGGGGATAAATTACTTAAGAAGAGTGACTTAGTAATCGCTATTGGCTATGATCCAATCGAATATGAACCACGTAACTGGAATGCAGGTCGCGATGCACATATTGTAGTAATTGATTCAATGCGTGCAGAAATCGATAAGAACTTCCAACCAGAACGTGAATTAGTCGGTGACATTTCTCAAACACTTGATTTCTTATTGCCTTACATGAAAGGTTATAGTTTATCTGATGATTCTAAAGAATACTTGGATATGTTGCGTGAACAATTGATGTTGCGTGATGAACCACCTGCAATCAAAGATGATCAAGTTTACACTCATCCATTAAGCATCATTCAAGCTTTACAAGATCGTGTGACAGATGAAATGACTGTAACAGTCGACGTTGGTAGTTTTTATATTTGGATGGCACGTCATTTTCGTTCATACCAACCACGTCATTTACTCTTTAGTAATGGGATGCAAACTTTAGGGGTAGCGTTGCCTTGGGCTATTTCAGCTGCGTTAGTTCGTCCAAACACAAAGATTGTCTCAGTTTCTGGCGATGGTGGCTTCCTCTTTTCTGCCCAAGATTTAGAAACAGCGGTACGCTTGAACCTTGATATTGTGCATATTATTTGGAACGATGGTAACTATGATATGGTTAAGTTCCAAGAAGAAATGAAATATGGCAAATCCGCTGCTGTTAAATTTGGCTCGGTTGATTTTGTGAAGTATGCTGAAAGCTTTGGTGCGACTGGTTTACGTGTTGAAAAGAGCAAAGATTTAGAGAAAGTTTTAGATCAAGCTTTTGCAACTAAAGGTCCTGTGATCGTTGATATTCCAGTTGACTACAGCTACAATCAAGAATTAGGTAAGCAAATCTTAGAAGATCAATTACACTAATAAGCAGGTGAAAATATGCAAAAAGACACGAAAAAAATGTATCAACATGGCACCTTGGCTTTACTTGTGCCTGGCTTATATGATGGTACACAAAGCATAGGTGAACTTTTAAAACACGGTGATTATGGAATCGGAACTGCCCAAGGTTTAGGGGGAGAGATGATTGTATTTGATGGTGTGGCTTATTTAGTGTTAAACACTGGTGAAGTTCAAGTTTTAACTGACGATGTGTTGACACCTTTTGCAACAGTTCATTTTAATGACGAAAATTCAGCTACTCAAACAGTGAGTGAACTTGATTTTAAACAACTAACGCAAAAAATTTTGGCACAACACGCCTATCAAAACATCTTTTTTGCCGTAACATTACGTGGAAAATTTAAGTATATGAAAACTAGAGCTGTGGCTAAACAAGCTAAACCATATCCACCATTAGTTGCAGTTGCTGATAAACAAAGTGTCTTTGAAGCAAATGAAACTACTGGTACAGTTGTGGGATATTATGCACCACAGTTGTTTGAAGGCATGGCTGTTGCTGGTTTTCATTTGCATTATTTGGATGATAAACATGAGATGGGTGGTCATATCTTAGACTTTACGATTCAAGAAGCAAAGTTAAGTTTGCAACCATTTTCAAGTGTTGAACAACATTTTCCAATCGAAGATCCGACTTTTATGCAAACAGATTTTGAATTAGATGGACTATCTAAGCAAATTCGCCAAGCTGAAAGTTAATTGGAATGAAAATTAAGTAAAAAAGACTTGTTTTTTCAGAAAACTTAGTTATAATAAAAGATATCGAAAAGAGGTCGCACAAACCAAGAGTAGCCTTTAAGAGCCTGTAAAGAGGTCATGACTAGAGGTGAAAGGGGTAAGTGCCGAAGTAAGCCAAGACTTTACGCTTGGTTTGCTGGGGTTTAGTTTAAGAGACTAAACACTGTCGCAGTCACATCAGACTACGGAGCGCTGTCGAGATTTATGAGGCTTTTTATGCTATTTAGAAGATAACGATAGAAAAACGCGAGCGTGACCTTTTTACGAAGGCACGCTCTTTTTATTACCGCACGTTTGTCATAGCTGGTTGTTGTTTTTTAGACCTCAATAAAATTTAGGAGGTTTGCTTCATGGCAAAAGAAAATAATGTTAAAAGAACACTTAAGACACGTCATTTATCGATGATTGCATTAGGCGGAAGTATTGGGACAGGGTTATTTGTTGCAAGTGGATCGGCCATTTCAACTGCTGGACCAGGAGGAGCTTTGGTTGCATATATTGGAATCGGGTTAATGGTGTATTTTTTGATGACATCTCTAGGTGAGATGGCTACTTATCTTCCGGTTACCGGATCGTTTGCGACTTATGCACGGCGTTTTGTTGATCCTGCGTTTGGCTTTGCGATGGGCTGGAATTATTGGTTTAACTGGGCGATTACGCTAGCCGTTGATGTATCAACGGTGGCGTTGGTGCTTGGCTTTTGGTTTCCTCACGTACCAGGGTGGATTTTTAGTTTAGGGGCTTTAACAATCGTCTTTTTAATCAATGCTTTATCTGTGCGTTCTTTTGGCGAAATGGAATATTGGATGTCATTGATTAAAGTTGTGACAGTTATTATCTTTTTAGTGGTAGGTTTCTTAACAATTTTTGGAATTATGGGTGGTCATGCGACATATCTAGAAAACTTTGTCTATAAGGATGCACCATTTGTCGGTGGAGTACCGGCGATCTTGAGTGTTTTTGTTGTGGCTGGTTTTTCGTTTCAAGGAACTGAATTGATTGGAATTACGGCAGGTGAATCTAAAACGCCAGAAAAGAGTATCCCTAAGGCAATTAAACAAGTCTTTTGGAGAATCTTACTTTTCTACATTTTATCAATTTTTGTAATTGCAGCCTTGTTGCCATATACAAGTCCTAATTTATTAGGTTCGGATGCTTCAGATATTGCAATTAGTCCGTTTACCTTAGTCTTTAAGCGTGCTGGTTTGGCTTCGGCAGCAGCCGTGATGAATGCAGTTATTTTAACTTCTGTTTTATCTGCTGCAAATTCAGGAATGTATGCTTCAACGCGAATGTTGTTTGCCTTGAGTGTTACAGGTGATGCACCAAAGATCTTTAGTCGTGTTAATAATCATGGTATTCCAATTTTTGCTTTACTTGGAACAACGGTAATTGGCTTATTTACTTTCTTGGCAAGTATTTTTGGCACACGTGTATATAGCTTTTTAGTAAGTGCAAGTGGGTTGACGGGCTTTATTGCTTGGGTTGGTATTGCTTTGGCACACTATCGTTTCAGACGTGCATTTAAAGCACAAGGCCACGACTTAAGCGAATTACGCTATAAAGCTAAATGGTTCCCAATCGGACCACTCTTAGCATTATTCTTATGTATTTTAGTCATTATTGGCCAAGATGTTAAGTCGTTTACTAACTTCGATTGGCAAGCGATCGCTGTAACTTATATGTCAGTACCGCTATTTTTAATTTTGTATCTTTACTATAAGATTAGATATAAAACAAAATTGATTCCATTAGAAGAAATTGATTTAACTGCACATAATATTGAGGATGAAAAAAATAATATTTAATAAAAAAGCACGGTTCACCGTGCTTTTTTAATGTTTGTTATTTCTAAAGTAGGCTAAGCGCTTTATGTTTTTTATCCATAAAAACCGAACAAAAAAAGATATCTTGGGATTAAAAAAAGCTATTTACATACTATGAAAATATAAGGTATAGTAAATAAGTATTTTATTTTAACTATAAAACGAGGAGATTTTAAGGTGAAAACATTTATCACTAACTTTTTTAAGCTTGATGAATTAAATACGACAATTAAACGTGAAATCTTGGCAGGTTTTACGACCTTTATTTCGATGGCATATATCTTGTTTGTCAATCCAAGTATTTTAGGTGCTTCTGGAATGGATAAAGGAGCTGTTTTTACGGCAACAGCGCTAGCAAGTGCTTTAGGCTGTGTTTTAATGGGGATCCGCGCTAAATATCCAATTGCTACTGCGCCAAGTTTAGGAATTAATGCCTTTTTTGCATATTCAGTTTGTATCGGAATGAAGATTCCTTGGCAAACGACTTTGGCTGGAGTTTTTGTAGCGGCTATTTTATTTGTCATTATTACAATTTTTAATTTACGTGAATTAATCATTGATTCTATTCCGGCTGACTTGAAATATGCGATTTCTGCTGGAATTGGCTTGTTTATTGCTTTTATTGGTTTGCAAGGAGGCAAACTTATTGTTGCTGATGATTCGACATTGGTAAAATTAGGCGCATTTAGCGGTAGTGCTTGGGTGACGATTTTTGGTTTATTATTAATCGTTATCTTAATGGTGATGAATGTTCCTGGTGCAATTTTTATTGGCATGGTAGTTTCTGCTATTTTTGGAATGATAATGGGATTTATTCCTGTGCCAACGACAATTGTGGCAAGTGTACCAAGTCTTGAACCAACTTTTTTAGTAGCATTAAAGCATCTTGGTGACATCAATTCCTTACAAATGGTAGTCGTTGTCTTAACCTTTTTATTGGTGACTTTCTTTGATACAGCAGGGACATTGGTTGGATTGGCTCATCAAGCTGGTTTCATGAAAGATAACAAGATGCCACGAGTAGGCCAAGCATTGATGTCTGATTCGACTGCGATGCTTGTTGGGTCTTTATTAGGAACCTCACCTGTTGGTGCTTATGTAGAATCCTCAGCAGGAATTGCTGTGGGAGGACGTTCTGGTTTAACAGCGGTCACAACCGGGATTTTATTTATCTTTGGTTTGTTCTTTTCACCATTGCTTGCAGTGGTAACTTCAGAAGTAACCGCACCTGCGTTAATTATTGTGGGAGTATTAATGGCACAAAACATGGCTAAGGTTAACTGGTCTAAGTTAGAGATTGCTATTCCAGCCTTTTTGATTATTGCAACAATGCCATTGACATATAGTATCTCAGATGGTTTGGCTTTGGGATGTATCGTTTATCCGATAACAATGCTTGCTGCTAAGCGTCACAAAGAAGTTCCACCGCTGATGTATGCAATGTTTTTTGTCTTTATCGTATTCTTTTGGATTTTAAATGTCTAAGTAAAAGTGAGGCTAAAGTCTCACTTTTTTATTTCCTTATTTATAGAAAAATTATTTAAATGTCTTTTGTTTATCTATACGTTTTTTTAGGTAAAAGCGTTGACATTGCGCGAAGATTGAGTGTATTATTTCGTTGTATCAAAATGTGAAAAGTAACACAAAACTAAATATTTTTACAGTATCTAGAAAGGATTTGAATAAGAAATGAAATATTTGATTGGTTTAGTTGGAGCTAACTCAAAAGCTTCTACCAACCGTAAATTATTACAATACATGCAAAAACATTTTGCCAACCAAGCACAAATTGAATTGGTTGAAATTAAAGATTTTCCACTCTTTAACAAACCAGCCGATAAAACATTACCTGATTGTGTCAAAGTAGTATCTGAAAAAATCGCGGCTAGTGATGGTGTCATCATTGCAACACCAGAGTACGATCATGCAGTACCAGCTTCTTTGATTAATGCTTTAAATTGGTTATCTTACGGCAATTTTCCATTTGTCGATCAACCGGTGATGATTGTTGGGGCGTCTTATGGAACATTAGGTTCTTCAAGAGCGCAAATGCATTTACGCCAAATCTTAGATGCACCAGAATTAAAGGCACGTATCATGCCAAGTTCCGAATTTTTATTGGGGCATTCGTTAAGTGCTTTTGATGAAGATGGAAACTTGAACAATAGTGAAATGGTGGCTAAGATAGATGGTTTATTTGCAGATTTCATGATCTTTATTCAAATCATCAGCCAATTGCAAAACAGTAAAGAACTTGATAAAAAAGCGGCCGCTGAATTTTCATGGGAAAATATCTAAGAGAGGGTAATTAAGATGAAATTAGTAGGAATTATTGGTTCAAATGCAGAAGTTTCATATAACCGCAAATTGATGCAATACATTGCACGAAGCTATGGTGACATCTGTGAAGTAGAATTGCTAGAAATCAAGGATGTTCCATTGTTTAATCAAGATGAAGATCAAACGCAAAGTACCATCATTCAATTGCTCAATCAAAAAATTACACAAGCTGATGGTGTAATCATCGCCACACCTGAACATAATCATACAGTACCAGCAGCCTTAAAGAGTGTAATTGAGTGGTTATCATACAAGATTCATCCTTTAACGCACAAACCAGTTATGATTGTTGGGGCTTCTTATTATGATCAAGGAACCTCACGTGCACAACTACACTTACGCCAGATCTTGGATGCTCCAGGGGTAAATGCAATGGTTATGCCAGGAAATGAATTTTTGTTAGGAAATGCCAAGCAAGCCTTTGATGAACAAGGAAACTTAAAAGATGAAAAAACGCAAGCTTTCTTGCGCTTGATTTTAGAAAAATTTGTTAACTTTATTAAAGTTGTTGCTCAATTTGATGAATTACAGCAACAAGATTCAAAGATTACACAGATTATTGAAGAATTTAAGCAAGGTAAGCGTGATTATGGATTCACTAAAGATGGCCAAGAAAACTTTGCTAAGATTTATCGTGCTTTACGTGATGATTATGGTAACTATACAGGATATGAAACTTATCCGCTAGATTACCAAGCTTTATTTGAGTGGTATCAAAAAGAAAACCCTGAACTTAAGCAGCTAGCAGCTGTTAAGCAAGGGATTTTGAACGAAGATGATTTTGAAATTTTTGATGATGATTTTGAAATCTACGAAGAAGGTCAAAAAATTAATAGTGCCGAAGAACTCGATAGTGTTTCGGGAGCTTCAGCGAAATAATTATATAAAAGCTTGCTTTTAGCAAGGTGAAAACCTTGCTAAGGCAAGCTTTTTTGGCTAGAAAAGATATTGACAAATTAATATAAATAGTATATTATGACAAGGTGTCATATGACAGGTTGTCATATAGTGAGAGGAGGAGGCTTTATTAGATGGGATTATTAGAATTGCATAATGTAACCAAAAACTATAAGCTTGCAGGTGGCGGAGAATTTCAGGCCCTTAAAGGGATTAATGCAAGTTTTGAAGCTGGTGAATTAGTTGCAATTGTTGGTGAATCAGGCAGCGGTAAGTCAACTTTGATGAATTTAATCGGTGGCTTAGATTCGGATTTTGGTGGTCAAATTCTTTACCAGAAACGTAATTTGGCTGAGTATAATCAACAAGAATTGGTAGATTATCACAAAAAAAGCATAGGGTTTATTTTCCAAAACTTTAATTTGATTCCTCATCTTAATTTGCTAGATAATGTTGCACTTGCAATGACTTTGTCTAATGAGGATACAAAAAAGCGTGAGATGCGTGCAAAAGAGTTATTAACGCAAGTAGGATTAGGAGATCATTTGTATAAGCGTCCAGATCAAATTTCTGGTGGTCAAAAGCAACGAGTAGCAATTGCTAGAGCTTTAGTTAATGATCCTGATGTAATTATTGCTGATGAACCAACTGGGGCGCTTGATGCTCAAACTACCGATGTTATTTTAAAGATGATACAAAATATTGCTAAAGCAGGTAAGCTAGTTTTGATGGTGACGCACTCAGATAAGGTTGCAAGTCATTGTAGTCGAATTTTACGAATCGACAATGGTAACCTAATTAGCGATACATATCAAAAAGAGGCGACTATGCCTAAAGCTTTAGCGTCAACTACTTTTAAGAGTTGCAAGAATATGAGCTTTACAAAAGCACTACGGTTAGCTTTTTTGAATATGAAAGCCAAGCTTAGTCGTAATTTATTGGTAGCACTTGGTTCAAGTATTGGAATCATGTCGGTAGTCTTGATGTTGTCTTTAGGAAAAGGTGTGACTAGCTATGTCAAAGGAACAATGAAGTCTTATACCAACCCTAATATCACTGAGGTTCATAAAAAGTCTAGTGCACAAGAACAGATGCAAAACGGGCAGATGCAAGTCTCAAAAGAAGACATTGCCAAACAACAACAAAATCAAATGGCTGCTCTAACAGGGACTAGTCAAGCTATGGCTTTTAGTGCTAAAGATCAAGCTAAATTGGCAAAAATCAAACATGTTGATCGATTAGAGTTAGGATACAGTGCTTTTTCATTAGGAACTAATAGCGTTTCGTATCAGAAAAATTCAGCTAAGATTATGATGCTACAAACTATTTCTTCTAGCATTGCTAAAGCAAATGTTAAGCAAGGAAAGTTTCCTGGTAAAAATGAGATTATGTTGGATAAGACAACAGCTGATTTGCTTGGGAAAAATATTGTAGGTAAGACAGTTACACTTAATCTTAAGCTGGGCGATGCGGATATTACCAAGAATTATCGGGTTTCAGGGTTATATGAACAAGAAGGCAATGCCACAATGAGTACGTTATTTGTGCGTTATCAAGATTTAAAGCAATTGTTTAAAGAGTACAATCAAACTCTAAAACCCAATACAATCTATCTATACACTAAGGATAAAGAAAATACTGCTAAGATCAAAGAAAAAGTCAAGAAGATGGGTTATACCGGATCGATGCAAGAGACGATGACCGAAATGTTTTCACAAATGTTAGACATCTTAACTTATGTTTTGACTGCGATTGCGGCTGTATCACTTGTTGTATCGGCTATTATGATTTTAGTAGTTTTAAATATCTCGGTAGTTGAACGGACAAAAGAAATTGGAGTATTAAAAGCTTTAGGAGCTAGAAAAAAAGATATCAGTCGAATCTTTGTAGCCGAAGCCTTTTTGATTGGCTTGGGTGCTGGAATCTTGGGTGTTTTTGTGACTTATATTTTAGGCCTTGGAATCAATCATGTTACACAAACAGCCTATCAAATTAACGTTGTAGCCGTTAGTTGGCAATATGTTTTGGCTGGGATATTGTTGAGTGTCATCATCAGTATGTTAGCAAGTCTTATGCCTGCTAGTCGTGCAGCACGGCTCGATCCAGTGGAGGCTTTACGCAAAGAATAGGAGGAAAGAAGATGCCTAAGCAAACTTTTTTCAATATTAGTCCAGAAAAAAAGCAACGTTTGCTGGCGGCTGCTTGCAAGGAATTTTCACAAGTTAGTTTTAATGATGCCTCGATTAATCGTATCATCAAAGAAGCACAAATTCCGCGAGGCAGTTTTTATCAATATTTCGAAGATAAGCAAGATCTATATTTATATTTTGCAAGTGGGATGAAAAATGAGTTACAAGCTTCGTTTTTAACAAGCTTGCAACATCATCAAGGGGATTTATTTGCAACGATTAAAGACGGTACGAATGCGATGAAAGTCAATGTTCTTAGCAAGGAGTATACGGACTTTTTTAGATTAGCTATTGAAAGTCGGGATTATCGTTTATTACTACGTGAATTGCGGCGTGAAAAATATAAATCAAAAGATACCGATAAGGTGGACTTTTTACAACAGGTCTATCAAAATTGTGATTTAAAAATGTTAAAAGTCGAGACTTATGAAGAATTTAGAGCCTTGATGTCGCTAGTCATGACATGTTTGGTACACTCACTTGAGGCTGTTTATGCAGTGACGGATAAGGGAACTAAAATCGATGGTCAATTGGTTGCACAAAAATTTTATTGGATGATAGATATGCTTCAATTTGGAGCGAAAAACTAATGAATTAAGAATGGAGGATAAGATGAATGTTTAAACTAATTAAGAGTAGAATCTCATGGTTAGCCGTTTTCATCGGTACCGCCTTTATGTTTGTCCAAGTTATCTGTGACTTGAATTTGCCAAATTTAACATCAGATATAATTAATAACGGGGTTGCTAAAGGTGATACTAATTATATCTGGCAAGTTGGTTTTAAAATGATTGGGATTGCTTTGATTGGGATTATTGCT
This sequence comes from uncultured Lactobacillus sp., assembly GCA_905204935.1. Lineage (GTDB taxonomy): Bacteria > Bacillota > Bacilli > Lactobacillales > Lactobacillaceae > Ligilactobacillus. The sequence continues at coordinate 30,656 of CAJLBJ010000003.1, read as the reverse complement.
GCTGTGGGCAATGTTTATTTTGCAGCGACACAAGCACAAAAGCTTGGTTCACGGTTACGCAATGAAATCTTTAAGAAAGTCATTCATTATTCAAATAACGAATTTGACGATATTGGATCGGCATCCTTGATTACTAGAACGACTAACGATGTTTTACAGATTCAAAATGTGATGGTTATGATGCTACGGATGATGATTCAATCACCATTGATGTTGATTGGGGCAACTATCATGGCTTATCATAGCGAAAAGAAATTAACTTGGATTTTTATGGTCTCTGTCCCATTACTTTTAATAGCAATTGGATGCGTGATGTATTTTGCAGTTCCTTTATTTAAACGTCTGCAAAAATTGATTGATAATATTAACTTAGTCTTTCGTGAAGGCTTGACGGGGGTACGTGTAATTCGAGCTTTTCGTCAAGATCAATTTGAACAAGAACGCTTCGATGATGCCAATAAAGAATATACTAAAACTGGGATTAAAGTTTTTAGTATTGTTTCATTGAACTTTCCAATCATGACTTTAATCTTAAATGGAACTAACATTGGAATTGTTTGGTTTGGGGCGCACATGATTGGTGATATGCAAATGCAAGTCGGCAATTTAGTATCATTTATGACTTATGCCACAATGATTTTGTTTAGTTTCATGATGCTTTCAATGATTTTTGTTTTTGTACCACGTGCACAAGCTGCAGCTAGCCGAATTAATCAAGTTTTAGATGAAGAATTTTCAATTACAGATCCAGCTAACACACAAGAATATACTAGCGATGTTAAGAGTAGTTTGGAATTTAAAAACGTCAATTTCCGCTATAAGAGTGCTGAAAAATTAGCGTTAGAAAATGTCAACTTTATTGCAAAAGCAGGGCAAACAGTAGCTATTATCGGTGGAACTGGTTCAGGTAAATCAACATTGATTAACCTAATTCCAAGATTATACGATATCGAAAGTGGTGCAGTATTGCTTGATGGTCAATCTGTTAGCGCGGTTAGTCAAAAGGATTTACATGATAAAGTGGCGTTTGTACAACAAAAAGCAGTCTTGTTTAAAGGGACAATTCGTAGCAACATGTTGTTTGGCAAACCAGATGCTAGTGATGAAGAAATTTGGCGAGCACTAGAGATTGCACAAGCTAAAGATTTTGTTGGTGAATTACCAGATGGATTAGATGCGATTGTTGAACAAAACGGGGATAATTTTTCTGGTGGTCAAAAGCAACGGTTAGCGATTGCACGTGCCTTAGTCAAAAATGCTTCGGTTTATGTCTTTGATGATTCATTTTCTGCACTTGACTTTAAGACTGATGCCAAATTACGTTTGGCATTACGCAACGATCCACAGATGCAACAAAGTGTGGTTGTCATCGTGGCTCAACGTGTTTCAACGGTTACGCAAGCCGATGAAATCTTGGTCTTAGACGAAGGTAAAGTCGTTGGTCAAGGTACACATGAAGAGTTGAAAAAGACTAATCCAACGTATCAAGAAATTGTCCAATCACAAATGAAAGGAGATGACATCTAATGCCAGGACCACACGGAGGCGGTTTTAACCGCGGGCCAAAGCCTAAAGCTAAAGATTTTTGGAAAACAGTACGGCGTTTGATTAACTACATGGGACCATGGAAATGGTATTTTTTGTTAGTGTTTGTTTTTGCAATCGGCTCGGTAATTTTTCAAATCGTCAGTCCTAAGGTTTTAGGAGAGGCGACGACAGAAATTTTTAATGGTGTCAAAAAAGGCTACATCGAATTAAAAATGGGCCAACACGTCACAAGTTTACCAATCAACTATGATAAGATTACTAAAATCTTAGTGACGGTTGCTTGCATGTATGGTGTCTCAGCTATCTTATCATTTGTCCAACAACTCATCATGGCTAATGTTTCACAACGCATTGTCTATAAGTTACGGCAAGATTTAAAGGCTAAGATGCAACGCTTGCCTATTGCTTATTATGATACCCATTCAAATGGTGATGTGATGTCGCGTGCAGTCAACGATATGGATAATATCGGTGGTACATTGCAACAAAGTTTAGCGCAATTAGTTACAAGTATCGTAACCTTTTTTGGTGTATTGTACATGATGCTAACGATTAGTGTTAAATTGACGTTAATTGCATTGTTGACTCTTCCGTTTAGTTTGTTAGTTGTCATGGTTATTGCGCCAAGATCGCAAAGATTTTTTGCAGGCCAGCAAAGAAGTTTAGGACTGTTAAACAATCAAGTCGAAGAAAATTATGCTGGGCATACGGTTATTAAGACTTTCAATAAAGAAGACGATGTCATTCAAAACTTTGAAGAAGAAAATAAGAATTATTATTCTTATTCTTGGAAAGCGCAATTTATTTCAAGTTGTATCATGCCTTTGATGAACCTTGTCAAAAATATCGGTTATGTCTTTATCGCTGTTGTCGGTGGAATTTCGGTTGCTAAAAATACGATTGCTTTAGGTGACGTGCAAGCTTTCTTACAATATGTTAACCAATTTAGCCAACCAATCACGCAATTAGCCAATATGGCTAATACGATTCAAGCTACAATCGTTTCTGCCGAACGAATCTTTGAAGTTTTAGACGAAGAAGAGATGAAAGAGACAAATGTAGATGCTGTACAAACAGCTGATGATAACATCATTACATTTGAACACGTGAAATTTGGTTATTCAGATGATAATATCTTGATGAAAGACTTTAATTTCGAAGTCAAGTCAGGTCAAAAAGTGGCGATTGTTGGCCCAACTGGTGCAGGTAAGACAACGTTGATTAACTTGTTAGAACGTTTTTATGACATCAAAGGTGGTTCAATTAGACTAAAAGGGCAAGATACACGAAACATGAGTCGCGAAGATTTACGTAAAAACTTTGCAATGGTGTTACAAGATACTTGGTTGTTTACTGGTACGATTTATGACAATATCAAGTATGGAAGAAAAGATGCAACGCCTGATGAAGTCTATGCTGCCGCTAAAGCAGCGCATGTCGATACATTTGTTCGTCAATTACCAAATGGATATGACACAATTTTAAACGAAGATGCTTCTAATATTTCGCAAGGCCAACGACAATTGTTGACAATTGCGAGGGCATTTTTAGCTTCACCAGAAATCTTAATTCTTGATGAAGCAACTAGTTCGGTTGATACTAGAACAGAAGTCTTGATTCAACAAGCCATGGATCGCTTGTTAGCAAATAGAACAAGTTTTGTTGTAGCGCATCGTTTATCAACAATTCGTGATGCTGATAACATTATCGTTATGAATCACGGATCGATTGTCGAAACCGGTAATCATGATCAATTAATGGCAAAGAAAGGTTTTTATGCCGATCTTTACAACAGTCAATTCATGACGGCAGCAGCCTTATAAAAAAATACTCAAGATTAGTGTTTACTAGTCTTGAGTATTTTTATTTATAAATATTATTTAATTTTTAAAGCTGCAAGTTGTTCTTCGATTTTAGCAAGAGAAACATCGGCTTGTAATAAGGCAGTAGCACTGTATGCACCTTCGATAAAAGCAATATCATAAATATGAATTGTTTTAGTAGTCATTTCACATGCTAATTCAAGATTCATCTTAGCACTGCCTAAATTGTAAAAAGCTAAGATTTCATCGGCAGGATTTTGTTCAAAGGCAGCTAAAATTTTATCAAAGCTAGTGCCTAATTCATCTTCTTGTGTTCCACCAGCAGTTGTCACTGCAACGTTTGCAGCGACTTGTTTTAATAATGCGGCTAAACATTGAGGTATTGCCGGACTATGCGAGACAAGTGTGATACCTAAAGTCATAAAAAAATCTCCTTTGTTTGTAATAAAGCAGTAAATAAATAGCCACTTGATACTGCGCCAGGATCGAGATGACCTTTGGAACGTTCACCTAGATATGATGCACGTCCTTTTTTGGTAATCATTGGTTCGGTAGCTTGCACGGCTTGTTCAATGTCGGTTTGTGTTAGTTGCTTAGTTTTAATCTTAGGTAAAACGGCCTCCCAAACATCAACCATGGTCTTATCATTGCTTTGAGCCCCCTGCGTTTTTTGATACCTGCTAAGGTTGCTTCTAAGAGAGTAGCTAAGTCAGTTGTGTTTGCACTTGCTTTAGCCATTTCTAAATTTGACTGGAGCTTGAAGATATTCTAGCCATTTATCATCGACTAGTTCAAATAAGGTTAGCGAAATACCAGCCATTTCAAGTGATGTCATATAATTACCGACTTTGCTAAAGACCGAAGTAATATTTTTAGCAGCTAAAGCCAAGAAGACATCATTATTAAACACAAATTGTTCCATTAAAGATGTTGCTCCCATACCGTTGATTAAAACGGCATATTTTTTATTAGCATCAAAGTGCATGCATTCATCGAGTTTAGCGATCAATTCTGCAACGAGTTCTTTGGATGGTTTGAGTTCTTCTTTACGATAGCCAGGCTCGCTGTGGATTCCGACACCATATTCAATCTCGTCAGCAGCCAATTCAAAGCCAGGGGTGCCAACTTCAGGAACTGTTGCTGCACTTAAAGCAACTGCTAAAGTATTGATATGAGGCAATACTTCATGAGCCAAAGCGGAAATTTCGGCGAGACTAGCACCGGTTTGAGCAGCGGCTTCTAAGATTTTGTGCATGAAAAGTGTACCGGCTACTCCACGTTTTCCTTGAGTATAAAGACTATCTTCAACGGCGATATCATCATCAACAACGATATTATCAACGCTGATGCCATCAAGTTCGGCCATATCTTTAGCCATTTCAAAAGTCATCATATCACCTGAATAGTTTTTGATGATTAAAAAGGCCCCACAACCTTGATCTGTTGCTTTGACTGCTTCATAGACTTGGTCTGGTGTTGGTGAAGTAAAGACTTGGCCGGCAACGGCTGCACTTAACATCCCTGCGCCCACAAAGCCAGTATGGCTTGGTTCATGCCCACTTCCACCACCACTAACTAAACCGACTTTGCCTTGCATGGAAGCTTGATCGCTTCTGATTAAGACAGTTGTATATGGCAATTGTGTTACATAATCTGGATAAGCTTTAACTAGGCCTGCTAACATTTCAGACACTACATTGCTAGGATCATTGATAATTTTTTTCACGATGAATCATCCTTTCTAGAATTAAATGATTTGATACACCTATATTTTATACAAAGCGCTTCCAAAAGATGAATAGATAAATTTTTAGATTATCTGTAGAATTGATAAATATAAATGTTATTTCGTAAATTACTTATTTGGCGATAAGTTTATAAGTGAGTAGATAAACGTCTAAAAGATGATATTAAAAAAAGCTTTTAGATTTCATAAAAAATAAGAAATAATTTAATGAAATTCACTTAGAAAGTGATGATTTTTTATATGTTACAATCTCTTGAAAAAGCAAGATGTAAAAGACTTTAATTAAGAATTTTGTGTTACAATTAAAACGAGACCCTTTTAATGTGAGGTGACAGAATTGTTTACAATAAAAAAGACAACGGATTTAACTAGTGATATTTATAAAGATGCCGTTGTGATTAGAAAAGAAGTGTTCGTCAACGAACAACGTGTACCGCTTGAATTAGAACTAGTCGGCGAGCAAGGACCACTTCATTACGTAGGTTATCTGGCCGAAAAGCCGGTCGCCACAGCTCGTGCTTTTGCAGAAACTGCGCAAAGTTGGCATATTCAACGCGTGGCGGTACTAAAAGACTATCGACATAAAGGTTTGGCTAGCCAACTTTTACAAGCAATCGAACAAGCTGCGCGAAATGAGGGAATTCAAACGTTAACGCTAGGGGCCCAAGATAGTGCCCAAGCTTTCTATCATAAATTAGGTTATCAAGTGGTTGGAGAAGGTTTTTTAGATGCGGGAATTGCACATCATCGTATGGACAAACACCTAGATTAGGACTTGTCAAAAGTTAAAAATTACTATATGATAGTGTCATGCGATGAGTCGAGTCAGACCGGACAAATTTTTGTCGTGCTGAGGCACCAAGCGGTCTAATCGAATGCGGGGCACAGATGCTACCGGATTGTAGCGTGTCTAGTCATAAATATTGTGGAGTATTTTGACTCATCTAAATTAAATAGGTGCCGCAAGAAAAGCAGGTCAGCAACTAAGCTGACTTGCTTTTTTAATTATTTTTAAACTTGAGTATGAATAGTTGTTTTGAAAAAAAGTTATGCTAAAATGAATTCATAAATTATTTTAAGAAATATGGGGGATTGAGACAATGATAGCAATTATTTGTATCATCGTAGTGGTAGTTTTAGTTTTAGGTTATATCGGCATTTACAACGGTTTGCAAAAAGCTAAGGTTAATACCGATGAATCATGGAGTCAAATCGATGTGCAACTTAAAAGAAGAAACGATCTGATTCCTAATTTAGTTGAAACGACTAAAGGCTACGCTAAATATGAACAAGAAACACTCCAAAAGGTGATTGCTTTAAGAAATCAAATCGTGCAATTGCCAGCAGATGCTAAGCAAGAAAAAATGGAATTGTCTAATCAAATTAGTGATTCGTTGAAATCTATTTTTGCTTTAAGTGAAAATTATCCAGACCTAAAAGCTAATGAACAATATAAGTTATTGATGGAAGAATTGACTAATACAGAAAACAAGATTTCTTATTCGCGCCAACTTTTCAACAGTTCGGCTGCTTTATATAATCAAAAGTTACTGGTTTTTCCTTCTAACGTGGTAGCTAAGATGCATGGTATGCTCAAGGTTGATTATTTAGAAACACCGCAAGAAGAAAAACAAGTACCTAAAGTTTCATTTGATTAATGATGAGTAGGTGAATATCACATGTTATATCAACAAATTGCACAAAACAAACGCAAAACCATCCTGGTGATGGCGGGCTTTTTTGCCTTGGTCTCAGTGATTGGTGCGGCGATTGGAGCGACTTTTTTAAGAAGTTGGCTCTTTGGCTTGGTTTTGGCAATTATTTTAGGCGTTTTTTATGCATTATCGATGATGTCAAACTCGATTGATGTTGTGATGAAGATGAATCGTGCAACTGAAATTACTGATAAACAGCAAGCTCCTGAATTGTGGAATATTATTGAAGATATGGCGTTAGTCGGTAAGGTTTCGATGCCGCGCGTCTTTATCATCGATGATCCAAGCCCCAATGCCTTTGCGACAGGTAACGATCCACAACATTCAGCAGTTGCTGTGACAAAAGGCTTGTTGCAACGGTTGAATCGTGAAGAATTGGAAGGCGTGATTGCCCATGAAGTTTCCCATATTCGTAACTACGATATTCGTTTGCAAACAACAGCTATTGCTTTAACCTCTGCGATTTCACTGTTGGCTTCGATTGGCCAAAGTGCATATTTTTGGGGTGGAGGTCGTAGACGAGACGATGAAGAAAAATCTGGTGGTTTAGAATTATTGTTTAGTATCTTAGCCATCTTGGCAATTATCTTAGGGCCAATAGCAGCGACTCTTGTGCAAATGGCTTTATCACGGAATCGGGAATATTTGGCAGATGCTTCAGCTGTTGAACTAACTAGAAATCCATATGGCTTAATTAGTGCATTACAAAAGATTTCTAATAGTGAACCGATGCAACATGTCGATCAAAGCAGTGCAGCATTATATATTACTAATCCGCTTAAAGGTAAAGATTTATTTGCGACACATCCGCCGATTCAAGATCGGATTGAAAGACTTCAAAAAATGTAAAAGCAGACCGCTTTTTGGCTAGTTAGTAGCTAGAAAAGCGGTCTTTTTAGGATGTGTTAAAAGAAAAGTTTAAGTCTTTTTGTACTAAATTTCTCTAGTGTGTTACAATGTTTGAGAAATAGTAAAGTTAAACGATAAATTTAAACTTAATTTAAACTGCAGATTCGAAAGGAAGAATAAAAGATGAAGATGCAATTAACGGAAATCGCACGTGCTTTAGGAGTACAAGTTCCTGAACAGTGGCAAGAAGTTACTGTGACGAGTGTGTGTTTTGATAGTCGTCAATTGAAGCCAGGAGCTTTATTTGTTCCATTGCTAGGGGAGACTGATGGACATAATTATTTAGCAAATGCGTATGAAAAAGGTGCAGCAGCTACTTTATGGCAAGCAGACCATGAAAATTATCCAACGCAATTACCTGCTTTGATTGTGCATGATACATTGAAAGCTTTACAAAGATTAGGTAAGTATTATTTACAAAAAATCAATCCAAAAGTTGTAGCAGTTACTGGTAGCAATGGCAAAACAACGACTAAAGATATGATTGCTGCTGTTTTACAGGAAAAATATAACGTTCAAAAGACCTATGCAAACTTTAACAATGAAATAGGTGTTCCGTTAACATGTTTATCTATGGAACCAAATACGGAAATTTTAGTTGTTGAAATGGGAATGGATCATTTTGGACAGTTAGATGAATTAAGTCGTTTAGTCGAACCAGACGTTGCTGTAATTACAATGATTGGGGAAGCTCATATTGAATTTTTCCAAACGCGTGCTCGAATTGCTGATGCCAAAATGGAAATTATACATGGCTTAAAAGAAGATGGCTGGTTAATTTATAATGGAGATGAACCGTTGTTAACAAGCCGCTGCAAGCAACTTGACAATCAACAAGCAACATTTGGTTTAAGTGATACTAATACATTATGGGCTAAAGATATTATAAGTCAAGCAACTCAGACACATTTTAAGACAGCCGGTTGGTTTGAAGAAGAATTTATGATTCCAATGATTGGTCAATACAATGTCAACAATGCTTTAGCTGCTTTGTGTGTAGGACGTAAATTCCATGTCAAGCCAAAAGAAATGCAACAAGCATTGGCTAAGGTTTCTTTGACTAAGAATAGAACACAGTGGCTAACTGCTTTTAATGATGCAAAAATCTTAAGTGATGTTTACAATTCAAATCCAACCGCATGTAAAGAAGTTTTACGTGCCTTTCAGGAAGTTAATGTAGCTGGTAAAAGACTAGTGGTTCTTGGCGATATGTTGGAACTAGGTGATGATGCTGCTAAGATGCATGCTGATTTGGCAGATGAAATTGATTCAGCTAAAATTAGTGATGTTTATTTATGTGGTGAATTAATGCAAAACTTAGGTCAAGCATTACAAGCTAAATTTGCACCAAAAGCCATTCATCAATACGCAAAAGAAGATAAAGCTCAATTAGCTAGCGAGTTAAAGGATAACTTAACAAGTGCTGATGCTGTCATGTTAAAAGGAAGTCATGGTATACATTTAGAAGAAATTGTGGCACAACTTGTTTAAATAAATTGCTAAAAAGTCATGATAGTGGTAATATAAGAAGAATACTGACTTAAAAAGTCTAGGTAATACCTTTACAAGACAGATCGCATTAGAAAAATTTCCGAGCTGTGTTGTAGGGAGTCTCAAATCAATTTGAGACATAAATGCAGTGCAGGAGGAAAGAATTTGAAATTTAATGAATTAGGTCTGCAAGAAGCTCTATTAAAGGCGATTAAACGTAGTGGCTTTGAGGAGGCAACTCCAATTCAAGCGGCAACAATCCCTTTGGTTTTAGCGGGCAAAGATGTAATCGGTCAAGCACAAACTGGGACCGGAAAGACAGCGGCCTTTGGGTTGCCAGTCTTAAATCATGTTGATCCAAAGATTGCTACGATTCAAGCTGTGATTGTGTCGCCTACACGAGAATTGGCGATTCAAACACAAGAAGAATTATATCGCTTAGGAAAAGATAAACGTGCCAAGGTGCAAGTAGTTTATGGTGGAGCTGATATTCGTAGGCAAATCCAAAACTTAAAGCATGCGCCACAAATTTTGGTAGGGACACCAGGACGTTTATTAGATCATATTAAACGTAAGACAATTGATTTAAAACATGTACAAACAATGATTTTAGACGAAGCCGATGAAATGCTTGATATGGGATTTTTGGAAGACATTGAAGCAATTATGCAAGCAGTGCCAACCAAACGCCAAACCTTACTTTTTTCAGCGACAATGCCTAAACAAATTTTAAGCATCGGTGAAAGATTTATGACTGAGCCAGAAATTGTTAAGATTAAGGCTAAGGAATTAACAACTGATTTGGTCGATCAGTTCTTTGTACGAGCACGTGAAAATGAAAAATTTGATATCATGACACGTTTGTTAGATGTACAAGCACCTGAATTGACGATTGTTTTTGGTAGAACAAAGCGGCGTGTCGATGAACTTTCGAAAGGTTTAGAAGCACGCGGCTATAATGCAGCTGGTATTCATGGTGATTTGACCCAACAACGCCGTATGAGTATTTTAAATAAATTTAAATCAGGTGGATTGGATATTTTAGTTGCAACCGATGTCGCTGCTAGAGGCTTGGATATTTCTGGCGTGACGCATGTGTACAACTATGATATTCCGCAAGATCCTGAAAGCTATGTGCATCGTATTGGGAGAACTGGACGTGCTGGAAAGCATGGTATTTCTGTGACGTTTGTAACACCAAATGAGATGGATTATTTGCGGGTAATCGAACAATTAACCAAAAAACGAATGGATCCATTAAAGCCACCAAGTCAAAGAGAAGCGTTTATCGGACAATTGGCGACAGCTTTGGATAATATTAAAGATTTAGTAGAAAAAACAGATACTGAAAAATATGCTAAGCAAGCTGAAGAATTGTTGGAACAATATAGTGCTTTAGATTTAACGGCGGCTTTGTTAAATTCATTGACTAAAGATGATGCTAGTCAAGTTCCAGTAAATATTACACCAGAACGCCCATTGCCTCGTCGTCGTAAAAATACACGTTTCGGTGGTAAGACGCAAAGTAGTAAATATCGTAGAAACGGTGATTTTAAGCGTAATGAGCGTAAATATAAGGGAAAAGACGAGCAAAATAAACGTCGTCGTCATTCTTCTAAGCGCAATTTTACCATTAGAACTAAAGATTAATAATGCAATTAAACTAAGTAAGTTATTAATTTACTTAGTTTTTTTAGATTTAAACGTGCGTAATCGTGTAGTTTTTGATAAAATCAATTAAGAAAAGCAAATAAGGAGAAAAATCATGATTCATGGGATAGGAATTGATATTGCAGAGATTTCAAGAGTTTGGCAAGCGCAAGAAAGAAACGCAAGGTTTGCACAAAGAGTATTAACTGTAAATGAGTTAGCGGTTTTTACAAAGTTAACCCCCAAGCGACAAGCTGAGTATTTGACTGGGCGTTTTGCAGTAAAAGAGGCATACAGTAAAGCCTTAAGAAGCGGAATCGGTAAGCAAGTTGGATTTTTGGACTTAGAATTGTTAAATAAAAAAAATGGAGCGCCATACTTTGCCAAGTATCCTCAAAGTGAGACGTTAAAGGCCCATGTTTCATTATCTCACAGTACAGATTTAGTGATTGCCGAAGTTATTTTAGAAAAAAATGAAGAGAAGATGTGAGCACATGATTATTGGAAAACATCGTAATACACAAGCTATAATTGATTTAGATGCGATTAAAGTAAATATTCAAAATGAAATCAAGCAATTAAAACAAGCTCAAAGCTTATTTGCAGTAGTTAAAGCAGATGCCTATGGTCATGGTTTATTACCAGTGGCTGAAGCGGCAAAAAAAGCAGGAGCTAAAGGCTTTTGCGTGGCCGTAATAGATGAAGCCTTAGCATTGAGACAAGCTGGCTTTGATGATGAAATTTTGGTGTTGGGAGTAAATCCTGCGAGCACAGCAGTTCTTATGGCGCAAAATAAGATTACTTGTACAGTCGGTGATTATGATTTTTTGATCAAGGCTCAATTACTTTTAAAAGAAGCAAAACAAAAATTATTGGTGCATATTGCTTTGGATACCGGAATGGGACGAATAGGTTTTAAAACTAAAGCAGAACTAAAACAAGTCCTAATGTTTATGCAAAATTATCCACAGCAATTTGAATTTGACGGTATTTTTACACATTTTGCCTCAGCAGATTCTGAAGATGAAACTTATTATTTACAACAGCTAACTAAGTTTAACGAGTTATTAAGTGTAATAACTAAAAAGCCTCGGTATATTCATGTGGCAAATTCTGCAGCATCTTTATGGCATCGCAAATGTGGTGGAAACATGATTCGGTTTGGAATTGCAATGTATGGTTTGAATCCTAATTCAAAAATTAATACACCATTTGAGTTAAAACCGGCTTTGAGTCTCGTTAGTGAGCTAGCAGCTGTTAAAAAAGTTACTAAAGGTGAAGCAATTGGTTATGGTAGTACGTATCGTGCTAAAGAAGATGAGTGGATTGGGACTGTGCCAATCGGTTATGCAGATGGTTGGTTACGTCGAATGCAAGGGTTTAAAGTACTTGTTGATGGACACTATTGTGAAATTGTTGGACGTGTTTGTATGGATCAAATGATGATTAGATTGCCTAAGCGATATGATTTAGAAACGCGCGTAACATTAATCGGAGAAGATCATGGAAACGAAGTGACAGCACAAGATGTTGCCGATTATGCACAAACGATTCATTATGAAATTACATGTGGTTTAGCTCCACGTGTTACTAGATTATATAAATCTAAATAATAATAGCGAAAAAAGATTGACATATATATGCGTTTTCATGTTATCATTAGTATAACTAAAGCTATAAGGGGTAATTTACCATGGCAGAAAATCAAGATTTATTATCCGCTTTAAGGGAACAAGACTTAACTGTTTATTGTGACTTTTATGGAGTAGACATTAATTTGTTGCGAGATGATACGTCTGCGGTAAAATGTATCCTGGAAAAAGAAAAGTGGCTGGATTCCTTGATTAGGGGGTATTGCGATATGAGTCGTTTAAATCAAGAGATATGCAGCGAGTTTTCAGGTTGTGATTGCGAAGATTTATGTTTCGAATAAATATAGGAGGGAGATCTTCTGGAAAATATGGCAGCAGAAGATGTTAAGAGAGGCGATATTTATTACGCCGATTTGTCGCCTGTTGTAGGTTCAGAACAAGGTGGGATGCGTCCTGTCTTGGTTATCCAAAACAACATTGGAAATCGATTCAGTCCGACTGTTATAGTAGCTGCAATTACTTCTAAGATTGCAAAACCTAAGATGCCAACACATGTAGGTGTATTAGGTTCTAAAAGAGGTTTAGAAAAAGACTCAGTTATTTTGTTAGAACAGTTACGGACAATTGATAAGCAAAGATTACGGACCAAAATTACACGTGTTGATAATGATGTGATGGCAAAGGTCGATAACGCACTCAAAGTTAGTGTTGGGTTAGCAAGCTTACATAACAATCAATAGATCAGCAAAAGAAATAATTTCTTTTTGCACAAAAGGGCTAGACATAAGTCTCTAAAAAAGAGTCGTACACTGACAATTTTAGTTGATGTACGACTCTTTTTGTGGCTCTTTATCAAATCTGACTGATAAAGTAGTCGCCAAAGATTAGAATTATTAACTGTGATTTTTGAACTCTCTTTACTGGCTTTTTATTTTACCCAAATTATGTAAAAATTTTCTAGGGTAACCGATATTTTTTAGATAAAAAATAGACTGCTAGAAATTCTAGCAGTCCTAAAAATTATAGAGTTTTTTTATGCTTGCAAGTCTTCAATTTCGGCAACTTTAAAGTTACGTCGTTCAAGATTTGCAACGATACGTTCGAGTTTTTCATGAGTGACATTTGCTGGTAATGTGAACATTGTACGACGAACTAGTTCACCAGCTTGTACATCAAGCGTGATACAACTTGCAATTGATGTATATTTAGAAAAGATCTTAGCCATTTCAGCTAATTCACCACGTTCGCCAGAAGAAACGACTGTTAAGACATAGCTACCAACATTAACATTCCAAGATTGGGAAAGCATTTCAAGCAAACGATTGTGTGTTAAAATACCATAAAAATTATTATTTTCATCTAAAACTGAAATATATGGTAAATCTTTAATTGAAAAGAAAACATTAAAGAAAGCAGAGTCAAGTGAAATAAACTTAGTTGCATTCTTTAATAAATGAGTAACAGGTAAATTCATATCACCACCACGAGATTTGTGACGATAGATATGCATTTTATAGATGTTTCCACGGAATAATTTACCAGTTTTGTCTAGAATAGGAACACAACGATATCCAGATTTTTCTAAGACTCCTAAGGCTTCTTCTAATGTAGCGTCTTCACGGACGGTTGTTAATTGTTTTTTAGGCTTAATCAAGCTTTTAAGAAGCATAATTTTCCCCCACTTTCATTGAAATTTGTTCTACAATAATGATAACACATTAAAGAATGATTTGGGAAAAATTAAAAAAAAACCTCCAAATTTTTTATTTGGAGGTTAAAACTAGTTTTTAGTTTTCAAAGTTCTTTAAAGCATCATCAAGAACTTCTTTAAGAGTCTTAGCTGAGTTGGCCATCATATCATGTTCTTTTTCGTTCAATGGAACTTCAATAACTTGCTTGATACCATCAGCATTAACAACAGCAGGTGTACCAATGTAAACATCGTTTAAGCCGTATTGACCATCCAAGTATGCAGAAACTGGTAAAACAGTATCTTCGTCACGTAAGATAGCCTTGGAAATACGTGCAAGAGCAGCTGCAACACCATAGAATGTAGCACCTTTCTTATTGATGATTTCGTAAGCTTTGTTACGAACTTCATCTTCCATCTTTTCAAGTGTTTCAGTAGAAACATTGTTGTCTTCTGCCCATTTCAAGAATGGTAAAGAACCGATTGTTGCAGATGAGAAAGCAGCAAATTCAGAATCACCATGTTCACCCATGATGTATGCATGCATAGAACGAGGATCCTTGATACCTGTTAAGTCAGCCATTGCAACACGCAAACGAGCTGTATCTAGGGAAGTACCAGAACCTAAGACACGTTCTTTAGGAAAACCAGAGAATTTCCATGTAGCATAAGTCAAGATATCAACTGGGTTAGCAGCAACTAAGAAAATACCTTTAAAACCAGATTCAACAACTGGTTTAACGATAGAAGATAAGATACGCAAGTTCTTGTTAACAAGATCTAAACGAGTTTCACCTGGTTTTTGTGGAGCACCAGCAGTAATAACAACTAAGTCGGCATCTTTGCAGTCTGAATATTCAGCAGCATAGATTTTCTTTGGATATGCGTAACCTGTTGCATCGATTAAGTCTAAAGCATCACCTTGTGTACGTTCTTTGGCAACGTCAACGATACCAAATTCTTCGGCAATCCCTTGTAATGTCATGGCGTATGCATAGCTAGAACCTACTGCACCATCGCCAACTAAAATAACTTTTTGATGATTTTGTGTTTTTGACACAGTACTTCATCCTTTCATAAATAGCTTAATTTAGTACTGACTCAATTATAACACGTTTTTTGATAATTTGTGAGATGATTTCAAAATTAAATAATTTTTTCAGTAATTTTAAAAATATGCTATACTGTTTTATGCCAGTTAAACCCTGGAAAAGCTGGATATGATAAGGTTTTTGATTTTTAGAAGATAAATTTATTTTGAAAAGTAAGAGAAAAATTTCACAAAAAAGAATTCGCTTACAGAAAATATTTCGATTTTGAGGTGTTAAAAAGATGAAAATGATTGTTGGTCTTGGAAATATTGGAGCTAAGTATGCTAAGACTAGGCATAATGTTGGTTTTATGGTAGTCGATAGTTTAGCTAGTGAATGGAATGTAAATATTGATAAGGAAAAATTTTATGCTAATTACACACAAGTCTTAATCCAGGGTCAAAAAGTATTATTGGTTAAACCGACAACATATATGAATGAATCTGGCAAAGCATTTCGTGCCTTGATGGATTACTATGATGTAAAATTAGAAGATATCTTAGTGGTTTATGATGATATGGATATGCCAACAGGCAAGTTGCGCTTGCGTCAAAAAGGATCTGCCGGCGGGCATAATGGTATCAAGAGTATCATTGCACATTTAAAAACACAGGAGTTTAAGAGAATTAAAGTTGGAATTGATCATCCTAAACAAATGAAAGTGGTTGATTGGGTGTTGTCTGATTTTACAGTACAAGAAAAAAACGAACTCGATGTAGGAATTAAAAATGCGCAAGATGCTATTTTAGATTGGCTTAAAAACGATAATTTTATGCAAACCATGAATCGTTTTAACAAAAAATAGTCTAAAATTAGAAGTTCACTAAAAAAAGTATTATAATAGAAATGAATTATAAGATAAAAAGACCGCTGTTGTTTCAACGGTCTTTTTGGCTATTGAAGTGTATAAAGAAAGGTGGCTAGTGTTAATCTAGTCAGAACAAAAATGAAATTAAGTGATTTTTTATATAAAATTGATGGCTTTGCTACTTGGTTAAACCAGTTAAGCATTGCCAAAAGGCATTTGATAACAGGAGTTAGTAATTCTGCAAAAACTTTAGTCCTTAGTGAGATTTTTAATACACAGCATAAAAATTTACTAGTTATATGTGATGATTTGTATCATGCCCAAAAGTTAGCGGATGATTTAGAAAATATTTTGGGTGCAGATGAAGTTTATCTTTATCCTGTAGAAGAAATGTTAGCTTCAGAGCTTGCGACAAGCTCTCCTGAGTTTAGGAGTCAACGGGTATTGGCATTGGATGCTTTGTGCCAAGGCAAACCTAAGATTGTTGTGACTTCGGTTGCAGGGCAAAAACGTTATTTACCTACACCACAATTTTGGCAAGAGCATCAGTTACGTTTAAAAATAGACGAAGAAATTGATTTGACAAAAGTAAGCCAAATGCTTGTGCAAATGGGATATCAACGTCAAAAAATTGTTGAACGTCCAGGAGATTTTGCTCTTAGAGGGGCTATTTTAGATGTTTTTGGTTTAAATTTAACAGCACCAGTCAGAATAGAGTTGTTTGATACGCAAATTGATTCTATGCGCTTTTTTGATTCAACAGATCAACGCAGTATTGAAAACATTACCCAAGTTGATATTTTACCAGCAAGTGATTTTATTGTTGAAGCAAGTCAATGCCAAAAAGCAGCTAAACAAATTACTCAAAATGCTCGAAAATATGAACAAGAATTATCTACAGAAAAACGCCAAAGCTTTAAAAATAATATGGAACAATTAATCGAACAAGTTTCAAAAAATGAATTAGAGCCTAAACATTTGTTGTTTGCTAATGAATTTTTTGGAGATGTAACTTTGTTTGATTATTTAGGTAAGGATGGCATAGTTATTTATGATGATTATAGTCGCTTGCTAGAACAAGAAGATAAGTTAAATCAATTACACCAAGAATGGTTAACTTACAAGATTGAAGAACAAGAAATTTATCCAGCACTTGATTTGGGCAAAGACTTACGAAGTGTCGAAAAAAAACTTAAACAGCCTAAGATTTTCATGTCAACTTTGCAAAAAGGCTTGGGACGCATGAGTTTTGTGCAAAAAATTGATTTAAAAACTAGACCGGTGAATCAATTTTTTGGTCAATTACCATTATTAAAAACAGAAGCAACACGCTGGCAGACTCAAAAACAAACGGTTGTTATTTTATTGTCTGATGAACAAAAGTTACACAAATTTGAGCAAACGTTGCTTGATTTTGAAATTAAAAATCAAATAGTTAAGCCAGATGAACTGCAAATTGAAATACTACAGTTAACAAATGCAAGTTTAGCGAGTGGTTTTGAATTAGTTGGTGCTCATTTAATTGTTTTGACAGAAAATGAGTTATTTAATAAAGTAACACGTAAACAAACACGTAAGACAACTTTAAGCAATGCTGAGCGTCTCAAAAGTTATACAGATTTAAAACCAGGCGATTATGTTGTACATGTTAACCATGGGATAGGGATGTTTACGGGAATGAAGACCTTAGAAGTTGAAGGTAGACATCAAGATTATTTAACTGTTGTTTATCAAAATGAAGCACAACTATTTATTCCTGTCAGTCAGCTTGATCGTGTGCAAAAGTATGTTTCTTCTGAATCAAAAGTTCCTAAGATTAACAAATTAGGCACTAATGATTGGAATAAAACAAAACAAAAAGTTGCTAAAAAAATTGAAGATATAGCAGATGATTTAGTAGAGCTTTATGCCAAGCGTGAAGCTGAAAAAGGTTTTGCGTTTTCTCCTGATAATTCATATCAACGAGAATTTGAAGATGCTTTTGCCTATTCAGAAACACCTGATCAATTGCGAAGTACACAAGAAATTAAAAAAGATATGCAAAAAGCACGCCCGATGGATCGGTTATTAGTCGGCGATGTTGGTTATGGTAAAACAGAGGTTGCATTACGTGCTGCTTTTAAGGCAATTCAAGATGGTAAGCAAGTTGCCTTTTTAGTTCCTACGACGGTTTTAGCTCAACAACACTATGAAACGATTATCAGTCGCTTTGAAGGTTTTCCAGTAAGTGTTGGAATTTTATCACGGTTTACTAGTCTTAAACAATCTAAAGAAACGTTGGCAGATTTGAAAAATGGAATGTGTGATATAGTTGTAGGTACCCATCGTTTATTATCTAAAGACGTTAAATTTTCTGATTTAGGTTTATTGATTATTGATGAAGAACAACGTTTTGGTGTTAAGCATAAAGAAAGACTAAAAGAATTGAAAGCTTGTGTTGATGTTTTGACTTTAACAGCAACACCAATTCCACGAACATTAAATATGTCAATGTTAGGCGTGCGTGATTTATCTGTAATTGAAACGCCACCGTTAAATCGTTATCCGGTACAAACTTATGTTTTAGAACAAAATTATGGTGTAATCAGTGATGCAATTGAGCGCGAATTAGCTCGCGGGGGCCAAGTTTTTTATTTGCATAATCGTGTAGAGGATATCGAAAAGGTAACAGCTCACTTAGGACAGTTGATTCCAGATGCTCGGATTGCATATATTCATGGAAAGATGTCAGAAGCACAACTCGAGCGAATCTTGTATGATTTTATCGAACGCGAATATGATGTCTTGGTAACGACAACAATCATTGAAACAGGTGTGGATATTCCAAATGTCAATACGTTAATTGTTGAAAATGCCGATTATATGGGACTTTCACAGTTATATCAGTTGCGTGGACGAGTTGGACGTTCGAATAGAATCGCATATGCATATTTCATGTATCAGCCTGATAAGGTTTTAACTGAAGTCAGTGAAAAAAGATTAGAAGCAATCAAAGATTTTACGGAACTAGGTTCAGGCTTTAAGATTGCTATGCGTGATTTGTCGATTAGAGGGGCCGGAAATATCTTAGGTAAGCAGCAACATGGCTTTATTGATTCTGTGGGATATGATTTATATACACAAATGTTAAGCCAAGCAGTTGCACGTAAACGAGGCAAGGAATTACCAAGTAAAACAGATGCTGAATTAGTTTTACCAATCGAAGCGTATTTGCCAGCAAGTTACATTGAAGACGCACGCCAAAAAATTGATATTTATAAACGAATTCGACAATTTGAAAATAAAGATCAATATTATGAAGTTCAAGCAGATTTACTTGACCGTTTTGGAGAATATCCTAAAGAAGTCGCGATGTTATTAGAATTAGGTTTGTTAAAATTACATGCTGATTTAGCTTTAATTGAAAGTATTAAGCAAAATGATCGACAAGTTGTAATAACATTATCTAAGCAAGCTACAGAAATGTTGACTGCTAAACATTTGTTAGAAGCAACTGCAAAAGTTCAGTTTGCAGCTACTTTAGGTATGAAAAAAGATCAAATGCAAATTAAATTAACACTTCAACCTAAGATGACATTAGAACAAAGCCTGGAACAATTACAAGTTTTAGTAGAGTTTTTAGCTCAACAAGTAACTCAGATTGCACAACAAAGAAAGGCTGAAAAAACAGATGAAAAATAAGCAAATCAAAACGGTGATGAAAGGAGCCTTGATTTTATCTTTAGCTTCTTTTATTGCCAAAATTTTGAGCGCCTTTTATCGTATTCCGTTTGAAAATTTAGTAGGAAATACTGGATTTTATGTTTATCAACAAGTTTATCCATTGTATGGGATTGCGATGACATTTGCTTTGAGTGGCTTTCCTGTTTATATCTCTAAGTTAATTGCACAAACTGCTAAAGAGCAACAAATAGCCTTGGCTAAAAGGTTATGGATTATTTTAGCGATAATAGCAATAAGTATTTTTGTTTTTTTGAATTTAGGTGCTAATTTTTTAGCAAAAAAAATGGGAGACGAGCATCTAAGTGTATTGATTACAAGTGTATCTTGGATGATTTTATTAATGCCTTTTTTAGCCGTTGGTCGTGGATATTATCAAGGAACGTTTGACATGGTTCCTACTGCGATTTCACAAATTAGCGAACAGTTGATTAGGGTTTTTATCATTATATTAGCAGCAATTTTAGCTGTTAAGTATTCTTGGTCATATTATCAAATGGGTGCTTTGGCGATGTTTGGGTCCACGGCTGGAGCAATCGTAGCAACTCTTAGCTTTAGGAAGTTTTATTTGAATCAATTCACTAAAAAAACAACTACAACCAATTTGCCAAGTTATCAAAAATTAACTAAGGGCTTGCTAAGTGAAGGCTTGATTATTTGTTTATTTGCATCGATGATGGTTTTACTTCAATTGGTTGATTCATTTACTGTCAAAAATAGTTTAGAAGCTAGTGGGATTGGAGCTAATTTTGCTAAAGAGCTCAAAGGAACTTATGATAGAGCACAACCATTAGTTCAATTAGGAATGGTTGTTGCAATTAGCTTTTCTTCCACATTATTACCGGCATTAAGTCGCGCAATTCAAGCTAAGAACGTTTTAGAATTTAAACGCACAGCTGGTTTGATTGTTAAATTAAGTACCACATTGGCTTGTGCTGCTTGTGCCGGACTAATCGCATTGATGCCTCAAATCAATACGTTATTATTTGGAGATGATAGCTTAAGTGCAACTATCAGCGTTTATGTTTTAAGTGTCTTGCTTATGGGATTAATCAGTACTTATACATCAATTTTGCAAAGTGTAGAACAATTCAAAAGTACACTTGTAGGCTTGATGATGGCAGTTTTAATTAAGATGTTGCTAAATGGCTGGTTAATTGAAAAATTTGGTATAATGGGAGCAAGCTTAGCGACGATTTTTGGCTTATTGGCTACATTATTGATTGTTTTAGGTTCTTTGCCAGGAAATTTGCGGGGCTTTTTAACACCTAAATTTTGTGTTCGTCTAGGAGCAAGTGTTTTAGCGATGTTAACAGGAGTTTTAGCAATCCGGCAGTTGTGTTTGAGTGTGTTAAGTGATGAGCGCCTTGACGCATTAATAATTAGTTTGATTACAATTAGTTTTGGAGCAGGGCTCTTTTTGGTGGCAACCTTTAAATTTAAAGTGTTTACGTTACGTGAATGGGTGGCAATTCCGGGCGGCAAAAAGTTTTTGCGATTATTTAATAAAATGAGGTAAGATAAAAAAGATGAGATTAGACAAATATTTAAAAGTTTCTCGTATAATAAAGAGAAGAACAGTAGCTAAAGAAATTTCTGATCAGGGTCGAATTACGATCAATGGTAAAGTTGCTAAATCTTCTAGTGATGTCAAAGTTGGTGATGAATTATTGATTAATTTTGGTAATAAAGATTTGACTGTTAAGATTTTGGCGATTAAAGAAACAACTAAAAAACAAGAAGCCGCAGAAATGTTTGAAGTGCTTAAAGAAGAGTACAAAGAAGATTTTCGATTATAAGTGAAGGGAGTAGCGGCCTGTGAAAAATAGTCAGCAAGGGAAAACGAAAATTTTAAATAATGAATATTTTCAAAAAAAGACTATGCAACAACAAGCACATCGAAAATTTCTTAAGGAAAAGAAACGATATAGTTTGTTAAAAAAAGTTGTCATTGCCTTGGTGGCCGTAGCTGCAATTTTGACGATTCAAAGTGTAGTTAAACTGCAGTTACAAATAAATACGATCAATCAGCAAAAGCAAGTAGTCGAGAAAAATTTACAAAGCTCAAAAAAACAAGCGCGTGAGTTAAATAGGCAAATTGAACAATTAAAAGATAAAGATTATTTACAAAAATATATTAGAGAAAAGTACTATTATGCTAAAGATAATGAGCAACTTTATAATTTGCCACAAGAAGCACAGACTAAACTATTTGATGAAAAATAGTTAAAAATTTCTTTAATAAGCGTATACCTATCTAGGTTTTTACGTGTTATACTAATGGTGTATACAATTTTTAGGAGGATAAATTTTTTTTATGTCATTTGAAGTAGGAACTAAGGTTGTCGGAAAAGTTTCTGGAATTACTGATTTTGGTGCATTTGTCGATTTAGGGGATAAAAAAACCGGATTGGTTCATATCAGTGAAGTTTCAGATGGTTTCATTAAAGACATCAATGAGGTTTTAAACGTTGGTGATGAAGTGACCGTCAGAGTTTTATCGATTGGTGATGACGGCAAAATTGCGTTGTCAATTAGAAAAGCTAGTGATAAGCCTAAGCGTGAAAACAAGCAGTTTGAACGTAAAGGACAAAGTGGCCAAAATGTATCTGCAATGCCGGGTAAAGCACGTTTGACGACAGCTAAAAAACCAGAGGTAAAGAAAAAAGATTTTGACTCCTTGTTGGCCGGTTTCTTAAAAGAAAGCGATGAACGTCTAACTTCTTTGAAACGAAATACAGAAGGCAAACGTGGCGGACGTGGTGGACGCCGTAGTTAATAAATGAATAACAAACAAAGCAAGGGGTTTGATTGGCCGCTTGCTTTTTATTTGAGTTAGGTAGGTGAAATAGTGAAGTTAGAGCAATTGTTTTTACAAAATTTTCAAGCTAACGATTTAGCATGCCAAAAAATCTTGGTTGCTGTTTCAACGGGATTAGACTCGATGGTGTTATTAAATTTATTACAAAATTTACCAATGACGGTGCGGCCACAAATTACAGTTGCTTATGTGGACCATCAATTGCGTAAACAAAGCGCTAAAGAGACGATATTTATTAAGGAATATTGTCAAAAAAATAACTTAAGCCTTGTTTGTAAAAGCTGGCCTAAAAAAGAACATCCAGTAAGCGGAATTGAAGAAAGTGCTAGACAGATGCGTTATGCTTTTTTTGCAGAAGTCATGGAAAATCAAGGACTCGATGCACTTTTAACGGCGCATCATGCAGATGATCAAGCAGAGACGTGGTTAATGAAATTAATCAGAGGTGGGCGACTAGAACAGTTGGAAGCTATAAAAGTTAATCGAGCTTTTGCCAATAAACGCTTAGTGCGACTATTGTTACCTTTTTCTAAGCAACAATTGCTAGAGTACGCTAAGCAAAAAGAGCTTAGGTGGTTTGAAGATGAAACCAATCAAGATCAATGTTACTTACGTAATCGTATGCGCCAGCAAGTTGTGCCACTTTTAAAAAAAGAAAATCCTGCTTTTTTGAAACATATTAATGAATATTGTGAGCAATTAAATGATTTATTAGCTATAAAACAGCAACTTTATCAGCAACTACAAAGCGATTTACAAATAAAAGAGGGTTACTGTTTAACGTCTTGGCTAAAATTAAGTCAATTACAACAAAAATTGTTCATAGAAGAACTAATCATGCAAACTACAAAAAGTCTAACAACTGGACAAAGCCAAGCAGTTTTAAGTTTGCTATCAAATCAATCAAAACCGCAAGGCCAAGTTAATTTGACAACACACTACACGTTAGTTAAAAGCTATGATTATTTTGCAATCAAAGAAAATTCGGTAAAGACTAAAGCAAAGTTTGTAGCAAAGGAATTGGTTCTTGGAGAGTGGATAAGATTAAATCAATTTGAAAGTATTGGATTATTTGAAAAAGATAAGCAACCTAAAGGAAATGATTATTTGAACATTACGACAACTGCTAAGCGATTATTCGTAAGACATCGATTAGCTGGGGATCGACTCTTGATGAAAAATGGTCATCAAAAAATTAAAAAAATTTTTATCGATCATAAACTAACTAATGAGCAAAGGCAAGATGCTTGGCTTGTCAGTGATGAGCAACAAAAAATTTATTGGGTTATTGGGCTAAAAAAATCAGATTTGTCACAAACGCCAAGAGATGCTAAAATGCAATACGTAATAGTATATACAGACAAGAGAAAAGAGGACTAATTCATGAATAATGACATTAAAGAAGTATTATATAGTCAAGAAGAAATTCAAGCAGTGACTAAAAAACTTGGAGAACAACTTACAAAAGATTATCAAGATAAAAAACCTTTAGTAGTTTGCATCTTAAAGGGTGCAGTCCTTTTTATGACAGATATTGTTCGTCAAATGGATACTTATTGTGAAATGGACTTTATGTCTGTTTCTAGTTATGGTAATGAAACAGTATCATCTGGCGATGTTAAGATTCTTAAAGATTTAGATAAAAGCGTTGAAGGTCGTCATATTTTAATTGTTGAAGATATTGTTGATACTGGTAGAACTTTAGAATGTGTAATTGATTTATTCAAGCATCGTAAAGCTGCTTCAGTTAAGGTTTGTACATTGTTAGATAAACCAGAAAGACGTGAAAAGGCGGTTCAAGCAGATTATATAGGCTTTACAGTACCTAATGAATTTGTGGTCGGTTACGGGTTGGATTATCAAGGATTTTATCGTAATCTACCATATGTTGGAATTTTAAAGCCTGAAGTTTACACAGTGTAAACTAAAAATTTAATGATTTACTAAGCGTAAGAATAATTAATAGTCAATAATGGTCAATTATGATATGATTATTATCAAATAGTCTAGGAATTAATTCTTAGGACCTATACAAAATTTTAAGGAGGAAATCTATGAATAACAAGAAAAATGGACTGATGAAAAATAGTCTGTTTTATATTGTGATTTTCCTTGGAATAATGGGAATGTTGTATTATTTCTTTGGAAGTAATACAAGTAGTCAAACTCAAAGTATCCAATCTAGTCAATTTATTACTGAGTTACGTAATAATAATGTCAAAGACTTCACGATGCAACCTTCGGGTAGTACTTATAAAATTACGGGGAGTTACCGTAAGGCTAAAAAGGTAAAAAATTCAGCAACTAATTTCCCAGGCTTGGCAGCTGCAAGTCAAGAAAAATACACAATGTTTACGACTAATGTCTTAACTAATGACGCAACAGTCAAACAAATTTTAAGCTTAGCTCAAAAAAATGATATTCAAAACAGTGCCAAAGAAGAGGAATCAAGTGGTGTATGGATTCAAATGCTGCTTTACTTCTTGCCAGTTGTAATTTTGTTCTTCTTCTTTTATTCGATGATTGGTCAAGCAGGACAAGGCGGTGGTGGCGGAAACGTCATGAAGTTTGGTAAGTCTAAGGCTAAACCAATTGATAAGAAGAACAACAAAGTACGTTTTTCTGATGTGGCTGGTGCTGAAGAAGAAAAACAAGAGTTAGTTGAAGTGGTTGAATTTTTACGTGATCCACGTAAATTCTTATCATTAGGCGCTAGAATTCCATCTGGTGTCTTGTTAGAAGGACCTCCTGGGACAGGTAAAACCTTGCTAGCCAAGGCTGTTGCAGGTGAAGCCGGTGTACCATTCTTTTCAATTTCTGGTTCAGATTTTGTGGAAATGTTCGTCGGTGTCGGTGCTAGTCGTGTACGTGATTTATTTGAAAATGCTAAGAAAAGCGCTCCAGCGATTATCTTTATTGATGAAATTGATGCTGTTGGTCGTCAACGTGGAAACGGTATGGGTGGCGATCATGACGAACGTGAACAAACTTTAAACCAACTTTTGGTTGAAATGGATGGTTTTGAAGGTGATGAAAGTGTTATTGTGATGGCAGCAACTAACCGTTCAGATGTTTTAGATCCAGCTTTACTTCGTCCGGGACGTTTTGACCGAAAGATTTTAGTAGGTCGCCCAGACGTTAAGGGACGTGAAGCTATTTTGAAAGTTCACGCTAAAAACAAACCATTGGCAAGTGATGTTGACTTAAAGATGGTAGCTAAACAAACACCTGGTTTTGTTGGGGCAGACTTAGAAAACTTACTTAATGAAGCTGCCTTACTAGCTGCTAGACGCGATAAAAAAGAAATCGATGCATCTGATATTGATGAAGCCGAAGATCGTGTTATCGCTGGCCCAGCTAAACGCGATCGTGTTATCAGCAAGAAGGAACGTGAAACAGTTGCTTATCATGAAGCCGGACATACGATTATTGGTTTAGTCTTAAATGAAGCACGAGTTGTTCATAAAGTTACAATCGTACCACGTGGACGTGCAGGCGGTTATGCGATTATGTTGCCAAAAGAAGATCAAATGTTACTCTCCAAAAAAGACATGCAAGATCAAATTGCTGGTTTGATGGGGGGACGTGCAGCTGAAGAAATTATCTTTGGACAAAAATCTTCAGGGGCATCAAATGACTTCCAACAAGCAACTCAAATGGCGCGTGCAATGGTTACTCAATATGGAATGAGTGATAAGTTAGGCCCTGTTCAATATGAAGGTCAAAGCGCAATGTTTGCCGGTGATATGCTACCAGGTCAAGCACCATATTCAGCTCAAACGGCTAACTTAATCGATGAAGAAGTTAAACGTTTGGCAGAAGAAGGTATGCAAACGGCTAGAGAAATCATCGAACAGCATCGTGAACAACATAAGATTATTGCAGAAGCATTGTTGAAGTATGAAACACTTGATGAAAAACAAATCTTGAGCCTCTTTAATACTGGTAAGATGCCTGCGAAGAGTGAAGATGAGTTTCCAAGTGAAAAAGCGGCAAGCTTTGAAGAAGTAAAAGAAGCTTTAGAAAGAAAAGAAGCGGCACGTCAACAAGTTCAAGAAAGCAAGCAAGAAGATAGTGAACAAACTACTGATTTGCAAGCAACCGTGACTTTCTATCCAAAGTCTCACACCAAAAAAGACGATGAGTAATGATAAAAGCGGGAAAATGAGTGCTACGAGTGCTCGTTTTACCTGCTTTTGTTTTATTAAAATGATTGAAAAAGGAAGTAATGAAAATGAGTGATTATTTAATAAAGACTTTGGCCTATAATGGTCAATTACGAGCATATGCAGTAGATGCAACCAAGGTAGTTCAAACTGCACAAACAGCCCATGATACTTGGAGTGCAGCTTCAGCAGCATTGGGACGCAGTTTAGTGGCAACCTTATTATTGGGTGCAGCATCTTTGAAGGGTGACGAAAAGATGACTGTCAAAATTAATGGGGATGGACCTTTAGGTGGAATTGTAGTCGATGGCAATGCTCATGGAACAGTTAAAGGCTATGTACAACAGCCTCATGTTCATTTGCCTTTAAATGAAAAACATAAGATTGATGTTAAAGGTGCAGTTGGAAGTCAAGGCTTTTTAGCTGTTACTAAGGATTTAGGCTTAAAGGAACCATTTACTGGTCAAGTTCCTTTGGTTTCAGGTGAGTTAGGCGAAGATTTTACTTACTACCTGGCAAAGTCAGAACAAATTCCTTCTGCTGTAGGCTTGTCTGTGTTTGTTAATGAAGATAATACAATTCAAACAGCTGGTGGTTTTATGATTCAAGTTATGCCTGGTGCAACTGATGAAACTTTGGATCGCTTAGAGCAAAGCTTAAAAGAATTGCCACTTGTGTCTGAAATGATGCGCCAAGATATGACACCAGAAGATATTTTATTTGCCATTTTAGGGGAAGAAAATGTTGAAATTTTAGAAAAGATGCCGGTCAGTTATCATTGTGATTGCTCTAAAGAAAGATTTGGTGAGGTGTTGGCGAGTCTACCAAAAATAGATATTGAAGATATGATTGCTAAAGATCAAGGTTGTGAAGCAGTTTGTCATTTTTGTGGTAAAAAATACTTCTTCAATGAACAAGAATTAAGACAAATTGAGCAAGAAGCAAATTCTTAGTGTTTGTTTTTGAAATATATGGTATTATGCAAAAGTATGATTTAACGTTTGAATGAGGTGAAAAAAATGGAATGGAAAATCGGAGAAGTGACGATTCCTAATCAGGTCGTAGTTGCACCGATGGCTGGTGTTACAAATGTCGCCTTTCGAACGATTTGCAAAGAATTCGGGGCAGGCTTAGTTGTATGTGAAATGATTTCTGATAAAGGAATCCATTTTAGAAATGAAAAAACTTTAGGTATGCTATTTGTTGATCCTAAAGAACATCCGGTCAGTGTTCAAATATTTGGTGGTAGTGAAGAAACGTTAGTAGAAGCAGCTTGTTTTGTGGCTGAAAATACTAGTACAGATATTGTTGACATTAATATGGGATGCCCAGTTCCTAAAGTGACTAAAACAGACGCTGGTTCGCGTTGGTTGTTAGATCCAGATAAGGTTTACCATATGGTTAAAGCAGTAACAAGTGCCATTGATAAACCTGTAACCGTTAAAATGAGAACTGGCTGGGATGAAGAACATATTTTAGCCGTTGAAAATGCCTTAGCTGCGCAAGAAGGCGGCGCTAAAGCCTTAGCGATGCATGGACGAACACGCAAGCAACTTTATACAGGACATGCCGATTGGGGAATTTTAAAAGATGTAGCGGATGCTTTAAGTGAAATTCCTTTTATTGGCAATGGCGATGTTAAGACACCACAAGATGCCAAAAAGATGCTAGATGAAGTTGGGGCAGATGCGGTCATGATTGGACGTGCTGCTTTAGGCAATCCATGGATTGTTAAACAAACTACACATTATTTAGAAACGGGAGAATTGATTGCAGAACCCGATCCAATTGAAAAAATTAATGTGGCTAAACAACATTTGCATCGTTTAGTCGTGGCAAAAGGTGAAAAAATGGCACCAAAAGAATTCCGTTCGCAAGCTGCCTACTATCTCAAAGGAATTCCGCGGTCTGCTAGAACTAAGGCCGCTTTGAATTCTGCAATGACAGAAGCAGAAATGGTTAAGATTTTTGATGATTTCTTGGCTGAACTGAAGGCCAAATAAAGATAACGTTTTAAAATTTTAGACGTTATTAACTGAATGAATAGTTGTGGTATAATAACAACAGTATGAACAAATTTTGGAAAGTGAGGATTTTAAATGTCTAACCAACCATCAATGAATGATCAACTACGTGTCAGACGTGAAAAAATGCAAGAATTGCGCGAAGCTGGCATTGATCCATTCGGACAACGTTTTGAACGCGATTCAATGAATCAAGAATTACATGAAAAATATGGTCAAGTAGCTAAAGAAGACTTAAACGATAAAGGAATCATGGCAACAATTGCAGGGCGAATGGTTGCTAAGCGTGGTAAAGGTAAAGTTGGTTTTGCTGATTTATTAGATAAAACAGGGCGGATGCAACTTTATATTCGTAAAGATGAAGTCGGCGAGGATATGTATTATATCTTCAAGCGTAGCGATTTAGGAGATTTTTTAGGGGTAACAGGTCAAGTTATCAAGACTGACATGGGTGAATTAACCTTAAAAGTTACTAAATTAACATTCTTATCTAAGGCATTGCGTCCTTTACCAGATAAATATCACGGTTTACAAGATGTTGAACAAATTTATCGTCAACGTTATTTGGATTTGATTACAAATCAAGAAAGTTATCAACGTTTTGTTAATCGCAGTAAAATTATCTCAGCTGTACGTCATTATTTAGACACACATGGATTTTTAGAAGTTGAAACACCGGTATTGCATACTCAAGCTGGTGGAGCGTCTGCGCGTCCATTTATTACTCATCATAATGCTTTAGACATTGAATTGTATTTACGAATTGCGCTTGAATTGCATTTGAAACGTTTAATTGTCGGTGGTATGGAACGTGTTTATGAAATTGGTCGTGTTTTCCGTAATGAAGGAATTGATACCAAACATAATCCTGAATTCACGATGTTAGAAACTTATGCTGCTTATTTTGATTTTAAAGATGTTATGGATCAAACTGAAGGTATCTTTAAAGCTGCAGCAGCAGTTGTGTCTGATAATGGCAAGGTGGTTTATCAAGGTCAAGAAGTGGATTTTAACAAACCATTTAAACGTGTGCATATGGTTGATTTAGTTAAAGAAGTGACAGGTGTTGATTTTTGGCAAGAAATGACTTTAGAACAAGCCCAAAAATTAGCAGATGAACATAATGTTCATTATGAAAGCTACTGGAAAGTTGGTCACATTATCAATGAGTTCTTTGAACAATTCTGTGAAGATACTATTATTGATCCAACTTTTGTTTATGGACATCCTGTAGAAATTTCACCATTAGCTAAGAAAAATGCTCAAGATCCACGCTTTACAGATCGCTTTGAGATGTTTATTTTAGGTAATGAATATGCTAACGCCTTTACAGAATTAAATGATCCAATTGATCAACGTGAACGTTTTGAAGCACAAGTTGAAGAACGCCAAGCCGGAAATGATGAAGCTGAAGGTATTGATGAAGATTACATTGAAGCAATGGAATATGGTATGCCTCCAACTGGTGGATTAGGTATCGGTATTGACCGTTTAGTAATGTTGATGACTGATGCGCCATCGATTCGTGATGTGCTCTTATTCCCAACAATGCGTGTTAAATAAACAAAAAATCCTAGTAATAGAAATTAAATTTCCTATTGCTAGGATTTTTTTAATTGATTAAATAAAAAAGCTTGTCAAAAACTGAGAAGCAGTGTATACTAATAAAGTTGTCAATTACAGATTGTTCAATAAAAAAGTTATTGACAGTTAGCTTTGATAATGGTAAAATATAAAAGTTGTCATTTATGAGTGACTTAAAAATAAAATAAAAAAGTTGTTGACAAGAAAGTTGCTTCTTGATACAATATAAAAGTTGTTAAATACAACTTGAGTAGATCTTTGAAAACTGAACAAAGTT
>CAJLBJ010000002.1 GCA_905204935.1 uncultured Lactobacillus sp. | reverse complement strand
CCTACACATTTGGTTTGTCTAAACTTTGTTCAGTTTTCAAAGATCTACTCAAGTTACATTTAACAACTTCTATATTTTAACAAACTCACAAACGTTTGTCAAACATTTTTTCTATTCTTTCAATTCACTAGAGAACCAAAAGAACTTTTATAGTTTATCATCTTAACAACCTTCAGTCAAGAAGTTTTTTATTTTTTTAATATCAATATGATAAACTTTTATTTTTTTGACAACCATTAAATTTTACAATAATCAAAATGATATGTCAACAATTTTTTTATCACATCTCAGCGACAAGTAATATATTATCAACTTTATTAATTTAAGTCAACACTTTTTGAAATTTAATTTTAAAAAATCACATATTTTTTATCCTAGTAAAAATTACAACCAAAACTCTTAAATGACCAAGCTACTTACCTTCAAACTTCATCAAATTTACTTATGTACTTTCTTAATTAATTGCTTAAACCTCCAATACAATAAAAAATTTATTCAGACTAACTTAAATATTAAAAAACGCAGTCCTAATTTTTTGATAAAAAACAAAAACAGACATATGAAAATATCCGTTAAAATAAAATGGTAAGAAAACTTCAATGATTCTTTTGAATCGTTGTGCAAATAAAAAAACTTACCTGCGCTTAAAAAGCAACGTTATCATTATCGGTCTTGCCAAAGATATTTTACGGCACGAACTTATCTAGTTAATCCTTCGTGCTTTATTTCAAAATAAGTTCACTACGCTATTTTAGAAGAATTGACTAAAATTTAAATTATATGGACAAAGATACAGGTGAGCTCTTTGATATCTTGCATAATTACAGGAAAAAGGACTTAGTTGCTTATTCGTCTGGGTGTGCACTATATCGTTACTGATATGAATGTCGCTTATTATTCTTTGATTAAAGAATGTTTTCCAAATACCAAACGTTTCCGTTCAACATTTAAATCGCGCCTTTGACGGTGTCTGCAAACAAATCATGAAGTAATTAAACCCAAAAAATCCTAGCTAAGCTAAATATCGGCAGCTAAAATCTTTATACATGTTATTTTTAAAGCCAGAAGAAAGATTAGACTTTACCACATTTAAAAAATGGCAGAATTTTCAGTGGAGTTATTTAACAAAAAAACGATTCCACCAAATTAAAACAAGCCTATGAATATTATCAAAATCAGCTTTATGCTTATCACAAAAAGCAAGCAAAAAAGCCCTCTTCACTGGAAAACTCCAGTAAAGAGAGCTCAAAAATCAAAATTAATAACTTTAATCTTTGCTGACTACTCTATCCAAAAAATCTAAAACTTACACTATTCTAGAACCTCTTTGTGATATTGTTATTTCAATTCAGGCGCATCCGTTTGATATAAATCTTGTGTAGATTTACCACCATTCTTATCTATAACACTTGTCTTATTCTTTTGACGTGCTTCTTTAAGTTGCTTAATCCCATTACTATACTTATAGCTAAATTGCGATTTATCTACTTTAGTAAAGCCACTAGGTGTATAGAAACGTAACAAATCACCTGTTACAATTTTATCAGATAATGATAATGTTTCATCTGCATACTTTTGTTGCGCATCAACTTCTTTTTGTTGCTCTGCAGTCAAACTATCTGTGACATCTTGTCCTTGATTATTATATACTTTACTACCAATCTTGCTAAAGTTTGGCGACACAAAATCTCCGTTTCTAAATACAACGGTTTGATTGCGATCTTTTGCCAACAAATCATTACCTAATTGAATAGTATCTGTGTTTTTAATCCCTAAAAGATCCATCAATGTTGGCATCACATCGATTTCACCACCATAGGTATGATTGATACCACCTTTCAAACCAGGCATATGAATCATAAATGGAACCTTTTGGAACATTGCTAAATCATAATCAGAAACAGAATCTAACCCTAAAAGTTGAGCAATTGCTTTTTTATGATTATTTGAAATACCATAATGGTCTCCATAAACAACAATCATAGAGTTATCATATAAACCAACCTTCTTCAAATAAGACATAAACTCGCCAAATGCATCGTCTAAATAGCGTGCAGTTTGTACATAACCATCAACAGTCTTATCTCCGGTAGTTGTTTTTTCGATATTTTGATTTTGCTTGTCTATTTCATATGGGTAGTGGTTAGTTACGGTAATCAATTTAGCATAAAACGGTTGTGGCAATTGTTCGATATATTTAGCTGATTGTTGCAAGAAAATCTTATCTTTTAGGCCGTAACCAATGCTATAATTCGTTTTATTGTCATAATAATCTTCACTAAAGAAATATTGATATCCCCAAGACTTATAGGTATTATCGCGATTCCAAAAACTACCTACATCACCGTGAAATGCAGCTGTAGTGTAACCTCTTTGATCCAACATTGCTGGTAAGGCTTGGAAGGTATTAGACGTCCCATAAGAAGTCATAACTGAACCTGATGGTAAACCAAACAATGAGTTTTCAAGCATTGTTTCCGCATCAGATGTCTTACCTTGTCCTACTTGATTAAAGAAATTATCAAATGACAAGGTATTGGAGTCAGCATAAAACTTGTTAATATTTGGTGTAACCTCTTGGCCATTGACCCTATAGTTAATTAGGAATTGTTGGAAACTTTCTAAGTGGAAAATAAATACATTTTTACCTTTAGCTTGTCCAAAATATTCCATATTTGCCCCAACACGGTTCTTTTTCAAGTATTTCAAGACTTGATCCATATCACTGCTGCTTGCATTAGCACGCGTTGAACTTTCCTTATGCGTTTGGTATGCATTATAACCAGCATAAAAGTTCAACCCCAAATATTTAACAATATAGTTATTATCAAATGTTCTAGTTAAAAGTTGTGAACGATCTTTTTCCGCTAAAGTTAAATTAAAAGCAAACAAAACAATTGCAGCCGTTGAAACAAGTAGCGCATAGCGTTTCTTTAATGGTCGATAATCAATTCTAATGAATTTGGTTAATAACAACACTAATAAGACAACAAAATCTACAAAAACTAAAAAGTCACTTGGATGAATGATTTCGCTGATACTTAAAGTTAAGTTATTTGCAACTGAACCTGAAGATTTAATGATTCCAAAAGATAAGAAATCAGAAAATTCACGATAGTATAAGGTATTAGCAAACAACCATAATGATTCAATTAAATTGATAATCATCATAATCCAATATGCTTTTTTCCCTCTAAAGTAAAGAGCAATTCCAAAGATTAATAAAGCAGCCGGAATTGGATTAACTACTAACAAGAATTTTTGCATGTTGTTAGTAATCCCCAAAGAAAACTTACTTTGATAAACCCAATACGTTTTCAACCAAAACAACACAATCGTTAAGATGAAAAAACCTGCACGGGTACTCAAAATATCCCGGATTTTATTTACTAAACGCAATTTGTTTTCCTCCATGTCAATTAGTATTTCTGAAAATAGATTATAGTTTAAAATAGCAAAAAGGGGAACATAACGCCCCCCATCTTCACAATTATTTAATAATTAGTTTAATAGTCGAGCAAATCATAAATTTCCAACGTTGCTAAGTCGATATTATCAAATTCGAACTTTTGGTGATTGGAAAGTTCTTCTAGCTCAAAAGTTTCTGTTTGTGGATCATAAGTCACAAAACATCTTTCTTGGCCATCTTTTTCAAAGCGCCGTGATTGCACCTCACCATTGGCACTTTTAGTCATCGCGTCTAATCGCGAAATAATTGCTACAAGTTGTGAATTTTCCATCGTTTAACACGCCTCTTTCCTAAAAAGTTTGCATAGTCTCACTAGACTTATCTTAGGCAGTTTGAAACTGCGCAATTTGCTTTGCTATTTTTAGCAAATTAATGCACCGCTTTGATTATACCGTATCTGACAAAAGATAGCGATAGTTAAGTTAAGAAAAAACATTACAACTTTATTAAGAACGTTTTTTTTGTGGCTTAACAACTAAAGCTACAATACCACAAAACATCCCCAAGTAATAGGTGATTAAGCGCCATAAAATCATGGCTAAAACTAATTTAGCCCCTCCGTGTAGGAAAGTCGCAAAAATAATAGAAAAGCTGTATTCTGCGCCCCCTGTTCCTCCTGGAATCGGAAATAACGAAATCACCATTACAATCAAAACATGTAGCGTAGTCACCATTAAAATATTAGCATGTGTAATTCCTAGAGCTAATAAAATAAAATATGGAATCACATAATAAAACATTAGCTGAATCAAAGTTAAAATGCATATTTTAAAAATCATCATTTTATCTTCTTTAAGACGTAGACTTTCTTGATAAAATGAATCAATTTTAACATCAATTTTTTCTTCCCACTTAGGATATAAGCTTTTGTTTTTCAAAAGTTTTAACGGTAACAAGCAAATATGCACCATCTTTTTGGTAAATTTATACCAATACATCACCAACAATAAACCTATGATTACCGTAAAATGAATCAAAAAGCCAAAAATAACCAACAAAGCTAAGACATGTAGTTTGCTTTCAAGATAATGAAATCCTAACAACAAGCAAAAAACAAAATTTACAACAATCATTGCTTGATACACAATAAACTTCATCAATAAAATTGAGGTTGCTTTTCCTGCATCAACTCCAGATTGAACTAAAGCAAAAAGCTGGGCCGGTTGCCCACCAGTTGCAAAAGGTGTAATCCCGTTAAAAAGTTGTTCAATTAATGGCACGCGTAAAGCATTTTTAAATCCAAAATCGGCATGTTTCTCTTTTAATAGCAATTGAACCACTACCGCCTCAATCCCAAAAGATATCAACATACATAAAACTGCAACTAATAGCCATTCCCAACGCAAATTAAAAATGTCTACCATTAAATTTTCAAATGGCACTTTGCGCATAGAATACCACATAATCAATCCGCCAAGAATTAACATTAAAACTAACGTAATCTTATTTTTCCTAGTCATCTCACTATTCTCCTACAAGCTTAGCGTAATACTTTTTCCAAATCTCTGCTAATCGTTGCTCAGAGTAATAACTTGCTGCTTTTTTTGATTTTTGTTGTAAAAGTGCTAATTTTTCAGGTGAATCCTTAAGTTCATTTAACTTAAACCCCATCTGTTCAACATCTTGTGCTGGTTCATAGTAACCTGAAATTACAGCATCATATAACTCCAAATCACGCACCATAACCGCAACATTACAACTAAATGCTTCTAAAATACTCATCGGAAACAGTTCATTATAAGACGGTAATAAAAAAATATCAGCAATATTATAATATTCATTCATCTTTTGACGATCAACAATTCCCGTAAACAATAAATTTGCTGGTGGATTATCCACAATCCTACTCAATTGTTGATATCCATCAGTCATTTTCCCAAATGAAAATCCGCCAACCCAAATAAATTGCATATCTGGATTTTCTTTGGCTAATTGCACAAAATCTAACACACCTTTTCGTTGTTGTACTTGGCCTACACCGAGTACAACAAATTTATCTTCAGCTATAGTATATTTTTGGCGCAAATCCAACTTTTGTTGCTTGGTTTGTGGATAAAATGTCTTAGTTGATACGAAATTGGGAATATACGTAATCTTTTGTTTTTCAATTCCATAAGCTGTTAATTTAGGAATAAACGTTGGATTAACTACTACAAGGGCATCCATTCGCTTATAAAATGCAATCATATACTTATAAAAAATCCATTTAATTACTTTAGGTAATTGCAAACTACCTTCAATCGTTTCAGGTAAAAAATGAACATACCCAACATTAACACCACGATTAGGTAAAAAACTCGCTAAATAATACTGTGGATCAATTGTATGATAATGACTAATATCAACTTTTTTTAACTGATTAATTGTTATTTTTAGCTCACTTGGAAAAAATTTTTCTAAAAGTTCAACTAATTCGTTATAAGCACTGCCCACTCCTTGGCCTTTCACCTTATCAGCCGAAGAAAACATGTTAATTTTAAGCATTCAAAAACCCCTTTAAATTTAGCGCCTATATCCGTTCTCCTGCACGACTAGTTAAATTAGCAAGATACCTTTTTCGACTTGCGTGATAAAAATCCATTACTTGTATCCCAAAATTTTCAGCTGAAATAGCCATTAATTTTGCTTGCAACGGTTCTGGATCATTATATCGTTTAGGATATAACAAATATTCGCTGATCACTGCAACAAGTTGTTCTTTTGTCGCAACAGTTTGTCCAATGTTTGGATTATCTAATAACTCATCGGTGTATGGACTATGTTGTGCAACAACCTTAACACCTGCCGCTAAAGCTTCAATATAAGTTAAGCCTTGTGATTCTGAAACTGAAGTCGATGCAAATACATCTGCCATACGATAATAATTTGCAACTTCATCATTGTCTATTTCACCAGTAAAAATCACTTGTTGAGTTAAGCCTAAGTCCGTAACTTGTTGTTGCAAAGATTCTCTAGCTGGCCCATCTCCACAAATCATCAATTTAGCATGTGGAACTTTAGTTAAAATATCAGGTAACACAGCAATTAATTTATCAATATCTTTTTCAAACGCCAAGCGACTCAATGTTAAAATCAATGGCGTATCTGCTGTTAATTGATATTTTGCCCGTAAATTTTCATCTTGTTTGGTTTGAAATTTACTCAAATCAACACCTGTTGGAATAATGCTAATTGGTTCTTTAACACCATATGCCAATAAGGTATCTAAAACGCGTGTACTTGGAGCAATTACCCCACTCATATGATAACAATATGTCTTAGTCATTTGTTTAACGTGATATGGCCTTAGTAGCTTACCTTTGGCTACATAATGCAAATAATCTTCATACATTGTATGATATGTATGAACACATGGAATCTTTAAATTCTTAGCAACAAATTTACCAATTAAGCCCATTGAAAATTCAGTTTGTGTATGCACGATATCCAAGTTTAATTCTTTAGCAACTTGATACGCATGAAACATCCCCCGAATCGCAATTCTTCGATCCGTAAATGAAACAAACGGAATACTTGTAAAGCGGAAAATATTACGCTCATAGATACTTTTATCAACATTAGGATCTGTTGTTGTGAAAATATAAACATTATGACCTTGACGTTCTAATTGTGAGCGTAAAGTCTTAATTGATGTAGCTACTCCACTAACTTGTGGATAATAAGTATCTGTAAACAATCCGATATTCACGAGTATCCCCCTTTCTAAAATTACCTCTCTAGTCTCTGTTAATTATATTGTTTTACCGCAACTATTGCAACGTTAAGCCCTTTTCTTGAAAAAAAAACATAACAATTCTTAAGTAGTATATATCTAAATATATGATTCACTATATTATACGTTATATAATATAGTTTGTAAAGTAATGTTTAAAGAAGAATTAAATTACTACCGCTATTAAAAACTCTAGTAATCATATTTTTATAAGAAAAATATCACAATTAACATTTAAAAAAGAATTTATATACATAATTCTTTGCATCTGTGTTTATTAAACAAAAAAGCTCTCCGTACTGGCAAAACCAGTAAAGAGAGCCAAAAAGTCTCACAGCAAAAATTACTGTGAGACTTTTTTAAAGCTGACGTTTATCAACTTCTTAAAGAGTTAATTATTTTGTATATTCAGCAACCAAAGCTTCAACTTCTTCAGTTGTTTCACATTCATTAACAGCTTTATCAGCTAATTCTTGCATCTTAGCAGAATCAAGCTTCTTCATCAAGCTACGTGTCTTCAAGATTGAAGTTGCGCTCATGGAGAATTCATCTAAACCAAGACCTAACAATAACGGTACAGCAACTTGGTCACCGGCCATTTCGCCACACATACCAGTCCACTTACCCTCTTTATGAGAAGAATCGATGATATTTTTGATGAGGCGTAAAATTGATGGGTTATATGGTTGATATAGGTAAGATACGCGTTCGTTACCACGGTCTGCTGCCATTGTGTATTGGATCAAATCGTTTGTTCCGATACTAAAGAAGTCAGCATATTTAGCCAACTTATCTGCAATCATTGCAGCAGCTGGGATTTCCATCATCATACCTACTTCGATGTCATCAGAAACAGCTATACCTTCACTGATGAGCTTAGCTTTTTCTTCTTCAAAGATAGCTTTAGCATCTTTGAATTCTTTAACCGTTGCAATCATTGGGAACATAATTGCTAAACGACCAAATGCAGATGCACGTAGCAAAGCACGTAATTGTGTTCTAAAGATATCTTGACGTTCTAAACAGATACGAACGGCACGATAACCCAAGAATGGATTTTCTTCTTCAGGAAGTGGTAAGTAAGGTAATTCCTTATCCCCACCAATATCCATTGTACGAACAACAACTTGCTTGCCGTTCATACCTTCTAAAGCTTCTTTATAAGCAACGAATTGATCTTCTTCACCAGGAAGTTCACTTGCATCCATGTATAAGAATTCTGAACGGAACAAACCAACTGCTTCAGCACCGTTATCGTTAGCACCTCCAACATCTTTAGGTGTTCCGATGTTTGCGCCTAAGATAACTTCTTTGCCATCAGCGGTTACAGTTTTAGCGTCTTTTAATTGCTTCCATTCAGCTTTTTGGGCTGCAAATGCTGCAGCTTTTTCTTGATATTGTGCTAATTGCGCTTCACTTGGGTTAACTAAAGCATCCCCGTTGATACCATCAATGATAACAACATCGCCTTCTTTAACTTCACTTGTTGCGTTACCAGAACCAACAACTGCAGGAATTTCCAAAGTACGTGACATGATAGCCGAATGTGAGGTACGACCACCGATATCTGTAATGAAACCTTTAACAAAGTTGCGATCTAATTGAGCTGTATCTGATGGTGTCAAATCATGCGCAATAATCACAACTTCTTCGTTAATTAAAGCTGGGTTAGGTAAAGTTACGCCTAATAAATGGCTTAAGATACGTTTAGTAACGTCACGAATGTCACTAGCACGTTCTTGCATGTAAGCATTGTCTGTCATTGCTTCAAACATGGAAATAAACATGTCTGTAACACTCTTCAAAGCAGCTTCTGCGTTCACTTTATCAGATGTAATCTTGTCTTTGATTTGACCTAACAATTCTGGATCGGCCAAAATAGTCAAGTGAGCTTCAAAAACTTCTGCTTCTTCCGCACCTAAGTTTTCAGCTGCTTTAGCCTTAATAGCTTCAAGTTCTGTCTTAGATGTAGCTACAGCATCGTCAAGACGCTTAATTTCTGCTTCAGGATCTGCAATGCTTGTTTCAGAAAATGACAAATCGGGTTGGACAAGCATATATGCCTTAGCAGCTGCAATACCATCACTAGCTGCGATCCCCTTTAACATTTTCGTCATTATTCAGCAAGTCCTTCCTTGTTCATTGTTTCAACAATTGCTGCAATTGCTTCTGCTTCGTCTGCACCTTCAGCAGAGATTGTTACGTCTGCACCTTGGCCTACACCTAAAGACATAACACCCATGATGGATTTCAAGTTAACTGACTTGCCATTGTATTCCAATGTGATGTCAGAGTTAAACTTGCTAGCAGCTTGCACAAGCAATGTTGCTGGACGTGCGTGAATCCCTGTTTCTGCAATTACGTGAAAATCTTTCTTTTCCATTTTGTATCATTCTCCTTTGAGATATTTAATTTTTTAGACGAACAACTTATGAAAATGAGACCTAGAAAAACGAACACGTTTTCATTATTTCTAGTTCCAAAAATCGGCGCGAGTTGTCCACCCATTAAGAAAATAGTAACATGAATCATTGCGCAAAACAAGTTTTTGTTTTCGCAATCATCGCTTGAGAGCGCTACATTTCAAACATTCTGTTTCACCTATTTTTGGCTACCATCATCGTAATGATACAAGATATCGCCCCCCCGCAAGGCCTTGCCGACAATATTTTTTTTATGTGAATAATTCATAAAATACGGTTGAAAAGTCATAAATTCATCAGCTTTAATCAATAAATCTTGTATTTCATTTGTACGTAGTTTTTCTAATAATTCTTGATAATCTTGCGTCATTTAATCCTCCTAAAGTTCCGAATAAATTCTTAGCTTATCTTTAAGTTTAGTGACTAAAAGTAAAAATGCAAGAGTTTTTACTTGCAGTTTAACACTAAGCTCGTATAATAAATATATAAAGGTCAAAATTGGTCAAACAATGATCTAAGATTTTTTCAGAAGGGATGTGACTGTATCATGTTATGTCAAAATTGCCAACAAAATCCGGCAACGATTCATTTAACTACTAACATTAATGGACGCCAAGCATCAGTTGATCTTTGCCAACGCTGTTATCAATCATTGCGTACACAAAACAACAACTATTCTAATTTTTTAGGTTTAGATAATTTACGTAATCTTTTTGATTCAGCTAACTTCACTATGCCTAAGGCTAGTCAAAATCAAAATCCTACAAACAATGAAAACTTCTCTCAAATGCCTAATCAAGCTCAAGAGAAAAATAAATCCCTTTTAAGTCAATTTGGTTTGGATTTAACAAATGAAGCTAAAAATGCCAAAATTGATCCAGTTATTGGACGTGATCAAGAAATCGCACGCGTAATCGAAATTTTGAATCGTCGCACTAAAAATAATCCAGTTTTAATTGGTGAAGCAGGTGTCGGTAAGACTGCTGTTGTTGAGGGATTAGCTCAAAAAATTGTCGATGGCGATGTACCTCAAAAACTCTTAAATAAACGGGTCGTGCGTTTAGATGTGGTTTCGTTAGTTCAAGGCACCGGTATCCGTGGTCAATTTGAAGAACGGATGCAACAATTGATGCAAGAACTTAAGCAACATCCTGAAATCATCTTATTTATCGATGAAATTCATGAAATCGTCGGTGCTGGGAAAGC
This sequence comes from uncultured Lactobacillus sp., assembly GCA_905204935.1. Taxonomy (GTDB): domain Bacteria; phylum Bacillota; class Bacilli; order Lactobacillales; family Lactobacillaceae; genus Ligilactobacillus. The sequence goes on along the minus strand of CAJLBJ010000002.1, from coordinate 92,568 downwards.
CGAAGGAAGTATGGATGCTGGGAATATCTTAAAACCAGCTTTAGCTCGTGGAGAATTACAACTCGTTGGAGCAACGACACTTAATGAATTTCGGACAATCGAAAAAGACGCTGCCTTGGCTCGCCGTTTGCAGCCAGTTCAAGTTGATGAACCTTCAATTACTGAAACAATTAAGATTTTAGAAGGTATTCAAGCTAAATATGAAGCTTATCATCACGTTAAATATACACCACAAGCAATTCAAGCCGCTGTTAAACTTTCAGCTCGTTATATTCAAGATCGCTTCTTACCAGATAAGGCGATCGATTTATTAGATGAAGCAGGTTCTAAGAAGAATTTGACTATTCATACACTTTCACCAGAAGTAATCGATGAAAAAATTACTGATGCTGAAAATAAAAAACAAGCAGCCCTTAAAGATGAAGACTATGAACAAGCTGCTTATTATCGTGATCAAGTTACTAAATTTAATACAATGAAGCAAAATAGTGTCACTGACGAAGATGCACCAATTGTTAGCGAACATGATATGGAAAAAATTGTCGAAGAAAAGACAAATATCCCTGTTGGTGAACTCAAAGCCCAAGAAAAACAACAGCTAAAAGATTTAGCAAGTAATTTAGAAAAGCATGTTATCGGACAAGATGAAGCCGTTGCTAAATTAGCTCGTGCAATTCGGCGCAACCGGATTGGATTTAATAAATCCGGGCGTCCAATCGGATCATTTTTATTCGTTGGACCAACCGGTGTCGGTAAAACCGAAACTGCTAAACAACTTGCTAAAGAACTGTTTGGTTCTCAAGATGCAATGATTCGTTTTGATATGAGTGAATATATGGAAAAATTCTCAGTATCAAAATTAATTGGTTCTCCTCCTGGATATGTAGGTTATGAAGAAGCTGGTCAGTTAACCGAACAAGTTCGGCGTCATCCATATAGTCTTTTATTATTGGATGAAGTAGAAAAAGCTCATCCAGATGTCATGCATATGTTTTTACAAATTTTAGATGATGGACGTTTGACTGATTCGCAAGGTCGTACGGTTTCATTTAAAGATACCATCATCATCATGACATCAAATGCCGGAAGTGGTGATTCAGTTGTTAGTGTCGGATTTGGGGCTACTGCTAATCAAACCACACATGCAATTACCGATAAGCTTTCAAAATATTTCAAGCCTGAATTTTTGAATCGCTTCGATGATATTATCGAATTTACCCCTCTTTCAAAAGAAAACTTGTTGACAATTGTTGCGCTATTACTAACTCAAGTTGATGAAACCTTGCAAACTCAAGGACTTCATTTCGCTTATGATCAAGCAACTGCTGAAAAACTTGTTAAATTAGGTTATAACCCACAAATGGGAGCTCGTCCTTTAAGACGTGTCATTCAAGAACAAATTGAAGATAAAATTGCGGATTATTACTTAGATAATCCCACAGCCAAACAATTTATGGCTAGTGTCGTAGACGATCAAATCGTCATTAACGCACCTAATGCCACTCAAGATTAATAAAAAATAGCTACCTGACTCGAATGAATCACTTTTTAATTTCCAGGTTCATTTCAGTCTTGGTAGCTATTTTTTATGCTAAGAGCGACACTTTTTAATATTCATCTCAATTTATTTCATATATTATGTTTTTACTAAACACAATTTAATATATAATGTATATTAGAGGATAGTAACGAAAAGGAGGAAAAATTATGAACCTGATTGACGTGACCAATAGTTATGCAACAACGATTCGTCATGAGTTGTTACATTCACCCGTCCACTTTATCAAAGTTTATTCCTTAGGCAATTCTAAGGTTGTTTTCAAAAAGAAATTTGATATCGCTGAAATCATTATTTCAAACAAGGTTCGTCCCATCACCGACCAAGAAATTACCTTTGTTTCACAAAAGCTTCTTGGTGAAGAGGCAAATCGTGCAACGGTTACTAAAACACCAAATCTAGTCGAAGTTAGCCTTGAACACTAATAATTCAACTAAAATTTCAAAAAGTATTTGTGATAAATTTACAGCAGTAACTAGTAATATTTCGATATATTTAAGAAATCTCTTGAAGCTTGTTAGATTAGTACTTACTTTTATTTATTAAAGAGAGTTAAGGATATATCAATAATTTAAGTGATGTATAAAATATAAAGAGCAGTTGGTCTTGAGATTAACTGCTTTTTAAGTATTTATATTCTTTAAATTATATTGTTATAGCCAAAATCAACCAATCGTAATATATTCATGGTAAAATAAATTAGTTAAATGATTATAAAGATGTATTTATACAGATAATCTAAAATACTTCTATAAGTTTTATGGTGGGATTTTTAGTTGTAGCAAACATATGAAACTTTTATAATAGGAGATAGTTAGAGATAAAATTAATATCCAATTACAAGTAATTTAAGCTAATTTACGGTATAATTGGATAAGACTAGAAGTTAGGAGGACTAAATAGTGGCATTTTTGGGACTGTGGCATAATCTTTCTAAAAAATTTAATAAGCGTCGTACTTATCGTAAACAATTTAAGCAATCTGCTGCTACATACGATAAAAAAATAAGCGTGCCACAGACTGATACCACAAATTCGGCACCTTCTGCCAAAACAACAGTACAGTCTGAATCTTTTAAACCCATGCATACTAAAACAACAGCAAAACAAGTTGCTTTGTTGATTACGTATCGAAATGAAGCTGGACAAGATTTATGCGCACCCGAGTTGATTTACGGACAAAAACATAGTGCAGTACATATAGAATTTAAGGAATTTAAAAACTATAATCTCACCCAAATTAAAGGGTTTACAACAACTTTAGTAGATGATTATGGCTTAGTAACATTGATTTATCGTGCTCAAGATGCTGGAGTGTTATGGTTATTTTGTCGTGACATTGACGATTTTCATCTTTTACAAGAGCCTCAGTTTATCAGTGGCAAGATGCAAGAAAAATATTCATTGGTTTCACCAGAATTGGCCGGCTATACTCTATTACGTGCTGAAGGCCAATTACGTGGGGTATTTGAAAGAAAACAAAAAATAGCTACTTTCTTTTATCGTAAAAAAGAATGGCTTAAAGTTATTTATGAACAAAAATGTCTCCAAATGAACACCTTTGTTAAATGTTTTGCATCTCCGGCTGGTAAGGAATTAAAGATTACGTTAGCCAAAGGAACAATTTGGCAAACATTTGAATCTATTCAATTAGCCGATGAGTCTTGGTGGCATTGCATGGGGGGAAATGTTTGGATTAAAGATGATTCAAATGCTTTTAGCGAAGTTCAAAATGCTTCACCTAATTTAAGTGCTGATTGGCAAATGTTAGGCCAACTAAATACACCAACCAAAGCAATAATTGATTATGTTCCTAATAAAAAACTAACTGTCTATGATCAGCCATTCGGTAAACCGACAGCTAAAATTAGCGATCATAGTAAGGTAAGTTTAAAGCAACACGTAACAATTCATGGACTAGATTGGTATCTTATCGCCAACAAAGGTTGGATTATCAAACAATATCTTAAATTTATCGATTAAAAAAGCACACTCTTCAAATTGAAGAATGTGCTTTTTATTATAGCTTTGCAGTTAATTTTACATCTGGATATTTATCACTAAACCAACGTTCAGAAAACTCATTTTCAAACAAGAACAATGGATCACCATGGCGATCTTTAACCAATAAGTTACGAGAACTCGACATCTTTTCATCGAGTTGTTCTGGATCAATCCAGCGTGCAATCTTTCTTCCCATCGGTGTCATCACAACTTCTGAGTTATATTCGTTAGCCATTCGGAATTGAAACACTTCAAATTGCAATTGTCCAACCGCACCTAAAATATAATCACCAGTACTATAACTTTGATAAAGTTGCACGGCTCCTTCTTGTACTAATTGTTGAATTCCTTTATGGAAAGATTTTTGTTTCATCACATTTTTAGCAGTTACTCGCATGAAAAGTTCCGGTGTAAATTGTGGTAATTTTTCAAATTGAACAGCTTTTTTACCGGTATAAATCGTATCACCAATTTGGAAATTACCTGTGTCATATAACCCAATGATATCTCCTGCTACGGCATTTTCAACTGTCTCACGTGTATCAGCCATAAATTGGGTTGAATTGGATAAACGAATCTTTTTGCCTGTCCGATTCAAGACAACATCCATTCCACGATCAAACTCGCCTGCACAAATTCGCACAAAAGCAATTCTATCACGATGGTTAGGATTCATATTAGCTTGAATCTTAAAGATGAAACCGGCAAAATTTTCATTGACTGGCTCTACAGCAGTTCCATCTTCGGTTTTGTGTGCACCTGGTTGCGGTGCAAATTGCAAGTAAGCATCTAAGAAAGTTTTTACCCCAAAATTAGTTAACGCTGATCCAAAGAAAACAGGTGTTAACTTACCTGCTGCAATCTTTGCTTCATCAAATTCATTTCCAGCTTCTTTAACCAACTCAATTTCTTCTAAAACTTGTTGATAAATGCTTTCTTCTTTAAGTGGTGCTTGTCCGACAATTTCACCATTTTCATCTAACTCTAGGAAACTTTGCGCTTGATCTTCTTTTCGATACAGTTCAATCCGATGGTTAAAGATGTCATACAAACCTTGCAAACCTTTTCCCATCCCGATTGGCCAGTTCATTGGATAAGCATCGATTCCTAAAACCTCTTCAAGTTCGGCAATTAATTCCAATGGTTCCCGTCCATCACGGTCTAATTTATTGATAAATGTAAAAATTGGAATTCCACGCATTTTACAGATTTGGAAAAGCTTTTTAGTTTGCGGTTCGATACCTTTAGCCGAATCCACAACCATCACAGCAGAGTCAACAGCCATCAAAGTCCGATAAGTATCTTCTGAAAAATCTTCGTGTCCTGGTGTATCTAAAATATTAACTCGTTTACCTGCATAATCAAATTGCATCACCGAACTCGTAACAGAAATTCCACGTTTCTTTTCAATTTCCATCCAGTCTGATTTAGCAAAATTCCCCGTTTTTTTCGCCTTAACAGTCCCTGCAGATCTAACAACACCCCCAAATAGCAATAATTGCTCAGTGATTGTTGTTTTTCCGGCATCGGGGTGCGAAATAATCGCAAATGTTCGCCGCATTTGAATCGCTTGTTTTAATTCTTCTTTATTCATGTCTACCTCTTTTATCTTGTCTAAAATATCATACTCTATCTTACACTATATCCTTTTAAAGTTTCAACCGCTTAGGCAAATAAGAAAAAACGAAGTGTCTTAAACACTTCGCTAAAACTAACTTAAGCCCATTTTATTTTGAAGAGCTTGTTTTTCTTGTTCTCGTTGTAAGCGATATTGATTAAGTTTAGGCGATAAGAAAACTTTAATGTCTAAAATACGATCGCCTTGCATCTTAGCCACTTGTAATTTAAGCTCATCAGTCGTTGTTATCACTTGTTCATCACCTTTGGTAGGAATCACACCTAAACGTCCAATCAGATACCCACCTATAGTATCGACATCGTTCATCTCTAGTTCACAGCCAAATTCATCGTTAAAATCATCTAAGCTCAAACGTGCTGTTACTAAATATTGTCCATCAGCTAATTTTTGAATATCTTGTTGTGGTTCATCAGATTCATCTTGAATTTCGCCTACAATTTCTTCAATCAAATCTTCTAGGGTTACTAAGCCTACGACACCACCATATTCATCTAACAAGATTGCCATTTGATTTTGTGTTTTTTTCATCTCATACATAAGCTGATCAATAGTAATCGTTTCAGGCACAAAAAAGGCTGGTTGCATCACTTGGCGAATCGTTACATGATCAAAACCAAAACGTCTAGCTGCTTTAATTAAGTTTTTAATATGCACAATCCCGATAACTTTGTCTTTATCTTCATGATAAATCGGTACACGTGAATAATCCATTTGTAAAATATCATCAATACTTCGATTATTATCATTGGTAATATCAATCATGAATGCATCAATTCTTGGCACCATCACTTCTCGTGCCATCTTATCATGCATCGAAATTACACCATCGATCATTTCAAAGTCATCATTGTCTAGTTCGCCGTTGTTGCGGCCATCCTCAATTAATTCAACGATATTTTGCCATGAAGCCTTCTTATAGTCGGCTTGATTATCATCTTGTTTTTCAAATGGCTGACTTAACAAATTACAAATAAACACTAATGGGCTAAATAAACCACTCACCCATATAGTAAAACTTGCTAGACGTGGAGCTGCTTTTTTAGGAGCTTTTAACACGAGTTGTTTAGGAAGTTTTTCCCCTAAAACATCACGCACAATCGTCCACACTAAACAAATCCCTAATGAATATAAAAATAAATGGCTCCACATACTACTATACATCAACGCTACAACTTCTAATAAAACAACTGCTAACGTTGAAAAAGTTACCTTAGCTAACCTTAAGCTACGCAAATACCGTGTCACATCTTTTGCTAACGTCAATAGACGTGCCTTTTTATTTGTATCTTGTTTGTCGGCTAAACTTTCTAATTGTTGTTTGCCCAAAACGTTTAAGACACATTCTGCGCAAGAAAATAACATAATCAATACTAAACTAAGAAAAACTATTCCCAGTAACCATAACTGCTGTCCCGGGTCGGCATTCATAAAAAATCACTCTCCAAATATCACATTTATTTTATTATACTCCGCTTTTGCCTTATTTAGGAACTTTAATTGTCGTTCCTGCAGTCAAATCTGTACTTTGTCCTAGATTATTGAGTTCTTGAATTTTTGCAACTGTTGTATTATATTTGCTAGCTAATTCACCCATCGTATCCCCATCTTGCACTGTAATATCTTGCGTTTGTTCTTGTATACTACTACTTGAGCTTTGTTCGGTACTACTTTGAGAACTTTGCGAGCTTTGAGAACTCTCGCTTGCTACACTACTTTGTGTAACTTGGGGTGTAGCAGTTTGTTGTTCTTGTATCTTTTTAGCCGTACTGCTGCTAACTTTTTTGGCTGCACTTTTTTGAGCTAAAGAACTTTGCTCAGCTTTTTGGATGCTAGCAATCCGACTAGATTCTTTAGCTTGTTTTTTGGTTAAAGCCAGTGGTTTGCCAGAAAGTAACCACCATCCACCAATTCCTACTACTATCAAACAAGCAATTACTGCAAACAAACCTTTTTTAGAAAATTTCGTAGCCTTTTTTAACTCCTTGCTTGCCTTTTGCTTAGCTAATTCACTATCTTCATCCCCACTTACTGGATCTACACCACGTTCAACATAAAAAGCTTTACGCATTCTGGCTTCGTCTTTACGTGTATAACCGTGTTGAAATTGTTCCACTTTAAATTGTTCATAAATCTTTGAAACATCAAAATCCGACTGTTCTGCTTGCTTTTTAGCTAAATACTTATTTTTTTCTGGTAGATCTAAGCCATTATACCAGTCTAAATAATAATCAAATTGTGGTAAAACATCTCGTGTGGCCCCGAAGTCTTCTTGTACGCCAAATTCTAACCACAATGTTCGCTCGCAAAAACTTTCAAGCATTAATCCGCGTGTGTCGGTAATTAAAAATGAAACACCGGTATCTTTTAACATCTGAATTTTTTTTGCAACCTTTTGATAAAACATCCGGTCAAGTAAATATAAAATATCATCAACCAACACTAAATCAGGTTCGATCAACAGTGCCATTCCTAACGCTAATCGTGCTTTCATGCCTAATGAATACGATTTAACTGGTCTATAAAGCCATTGTCCAATCTCTGTAAAATTGATAATCGCATTAGTTAAATGATCACCTTTAAAATTGTCAATATTGGCTTCGTTGATTTTTTGTCGGATATTTTCTAATCCTGTTGCTTCAAAATCTAAATTATAAGTAATATTAGCGTAATTAATCTTACTTTTAGTCGTAATAAAACCCGTTGTTTGCCGTTCTAAACCAGCAATAATACGCAACAATGAACTCTTGCCCGAACCATTAATGCCTACAATTCCAACAGCTTCACCATAATTTACGCTAAATGAAATTCCGCATAATTCCCAAAAATGTTTTTTGGGTTGCATTGACAAAAAGTTTTTGGTTTCTTTTATTTCTGTTTGTAATGGTGCATTCTTAGTAATATATTTTAATTCAATTTTCGCCATACAAAAACCTTCCGATCTCAAAAAATCTCTTTAAATTTTACTTTTCTTACAAAACTACGTATAATTGCAAAGATAGTTAGGAGTCTTTTCCATGAACAAAATTTATCAAAAATATCGCAGCTTTTTAACCTACACACTTTTTGGAACATTAGCTAGTGCAGTAAATATCTTAGTCTTTCATATTTTATTTCAAGTCTTAAAAATGTATTACTTAAGTGCTAATGTCTTAGCTTATTTGTGTGCTATTTTATTTTCATTTTTTACTACTAAAACTTTTGTGTTTCATTCCAATTATACTTCATTTTCCAAATTTATGCGTGAACTGACTGCATTTTTTACTGTCCGTCTTGTCTCTTTTTTCTTAGATAGTTTAATAATGATGTTAGGAATGCATTTAACTAAACTTCATCCTGATTTAATCAAGCTTATAGACCAGGTTTTAGTTGGTATTTTGAATTACTTTTTTAGTAAATGGTTCATTTTTACCAATACTAAAAAACTCAAAAATGCATATAAACGACAGCTATATAATAAAAAATAAAGTCGAAAAACCTATATAAATGGTCTTTCGACTTTATTTTTAATTACCTTCAGCCTTACCTTCACGATGCATTAAACAAGCAATCTCTTGACTGACGTTGGCATCTTTGTATAAAACATTGTAAATAGCTTCAACAATTGGCATTTCAATATTTTTTTCTTGTGCTAACTCATAAGCAGCTTTACATGTGTTGATGCCTTCAATCACCATTCCCATATCTTCAATAACTTGACTCAATGGTTTTCCTTGTCCTAATTGATCACCACAACGCCAGTTACGAGAATGAACACTAGTACAAGTTACAATTAAATCTCCAACTCCAGAAAGGCCAATAAAAGTCAGTGGCTTGGCTCCAAAAGCCACCCCTAAACGACTAATTTCTGCTAATCCACGTGTCATCAAAGCTGCTTTGGCATCATCACCATAACCTAACCCATGTAACGCACCTGCACCAATCGCAATCACGTTTTTAAAGGACGCTCCCATTTCAACACCGATTACATCATCGTTAGTATAGATACGCAAATAATCGTTCATGAATAACCTTTGCACCTTGCGTGCTGCAGCTAAATCTTCACTAGCTGCAGTAATTAAGGTAATATCTTTGCGCGCAACTTCTTCAGCATGACTTGGACCAGATAACACTACCATACCACTATGATATTTTGCTGGAACTTCTTCTAAAATAACCTCTGAAATTCGTTTATGCGTTCCTAGTTCCAAACCTTTACTTGCATGAACTAATAATGGTTTAGAATCTAACTGAGCTAAAACTTCGACTAATTGCTTAGAAACTAAGCGAATCACCTTAGTTGGAACAACATACAAAACAACACTAGCATCTTTGACAGCTTCTAACAAATCCGTAGTTGCATACAAAGCTTCAGGATATTTATGTCCTGGTATATAATGCTCGTTGGTATGTTTTTGATTGATTTCATCTGCTTGCTCTTGCATATTTGACCACAAATGAACCTGATGGCCATTTTCAACTAGGACTCCTGCTAAGATACTTCCCCATGAGCCAGCACCTAAAACTGCAATTTTTTCTGTCATACTATTTGCTTCCTCATCTATATTTATTTACATTTTCAACATATCACAAAAGATTTTATCTAGCAAGCAACCTTTTGTTTAAGCTTGTGTAAAGCTTGCTTGATAAATGCACCTTGACGCAATTTTACTGCTACATTCATTGCATTTTGTTTTAATTCAAGATATTGTTTTGCCGTGATTTGTTGCAAAGTTTCCTCAATGTTTGTCAAATTATTTACAACAATACCGACATTTTGTTCTTTTACAAATTCTGCCACCGCTGCTTTTTGCCAAACAATCACTGGAATTGCAGTACTTAAATAAAGCGAAGTTTTGTGTGGAGCATTATATTTTGTATACTCACCAAAAATCCCTGTACAAGTCTCCAAACTATCGCCATCCCAAACTAAGCCAAAATTTTGTTTAAGATACTTAGGTAATTCTTCAGGCAAATAACTTCCTTGATAGTTGACATTTCGAGGATAGCTTGATGCTTGGTTATTTCCAAACACCGCACAAGTTGTATCTACTAAGATAAGTTTGGTTAAAAAATCAGCCTTTTGGAGATTTCCCGCATAGCAAAACGAGCCTTTATAAGCATCATTTTCTTGCAAATCTTGTTCATTTAAATAATCAAATAAACCTAATTCAACCATAGGTGTCTTAATCCCGTTATCTTGACACCATTGTCTCATACTGCGATTATGCACAATTAAGCCATCAACATTGTTGAAAAGTTCTCGTTCGTCACGAATAAATTTAGCATTATCTTTTTGATCACGTAAGGTTTCAATATCATGTACAATAAAATAAATTTTCCCATGACTGTATTTTCTAATTGCTTGGATGATTTTTTGCGTCAAAAACATTGAATAAATCGGATACTGGATGATAATTTCATCAATTTCTAGCTTTTTAAAAACACGCTTAAGCTTAAATAAAACGTATTTAATTTTTGCTATACGTTTAGTCGGTAAATTTAAATCCAGTTTTTGATATCCTTCCTGGCTTAAAAAAAAGTCGATATCACGTTTTGCCTTAGGGCCAGCATCTTTATTATTCTTATCAATAATCGACGTTAAAATATACTTATTTGTCACCAGTTACACCTCAATTTGTTTATTCTTGATTTTCATGCGCCTCAGAATCAACTTTAATCACATCGAAGCAAAACTTGACTAAAACTTTAACCAAAGCATACAACGGTACACCTAAAATCATACCTAATAAACCGGCTAAATTACCAGCTACTAATAAAATAATAATAATTGTCAGGGGATGAATATCTAAAGACTTTCCGATCACATTTGGATAAATCAAATTACCATCAATTTGTTGTACAACTAAACATACAACACAAACTAAAATAACCGTCTTTAATGACATCGAAAATGCTAAAAATAAGGCTGGAATTAAGCCAATATACGGTCCAAGGTAAGGTATCATGTTAGTAATTCCTGCAAACAAGCCTATCAATAAAGCATATGGTACTCCAACTAAACTATATCCAATCGCTGAACAAGTTCCTACAAAGAAACATTCAAAGGCTTGACCAGCAATATAGCGTGAAATGGTGTAACTCATTTGTAATAACAAACTTTCTACACGATCAATTCGCTTAACTGGCAACCAACTTTTAAGCGCTGGTAATAGCTTTTCGCCATCTTTCAACATATAAAACAAAATAAATGGAGCTGTGATAATCGTCACTGTCACACTAGTCAAAGTACTAATAACTGAACCAATGCTGTTTGTTAAAGAAAACATAAAACCTTTGACCATACCTAAAACTGTATTTTCAAATTGTTTTACATAACTTTGCACGTCTAATTGAGCTATCCAACTTGGTTGTTTTTGTTTAGAAAGTGAAGCAACAAATTCTTGGACATCTTTAACATACTTAGGAATGCCTTTGACTAATTCTTGAACTTGCGTGATTATACTTGGTACAAAAACCGAAATCGCTACTCCAACTACTGCAAATAACAAGATAAAAACTATAGCAATTGCTAAATTTCTAGAAATACTAAATTTTTTATACTTAATTTTACTCAAAAAGCCAACCACAGGATTTAGCAGATAAAATAAAAAGCCAGCTACTAAAAACGGCGCAAATAAAGTTGAAAAAAAGGTCCAAATCGGTTCAAATACAAAGTTAATCTTAGTGCATACCCAGATTAAAACTGCTACGATTAATAGTTCTAATGACCAATACATCAATCGTCGTTTTTTATCGTGTGTAAAAAACATGTTAATTTCCTCCCTAATCCACCCAAAATAAATAAATATCCCGCAATGACAATAATCACTAATCAATTACCGTCACTACAGGATCAGTTCGTTATAAACCGGTAATTTACTGTCGACGCGACAATTCTAAATAGCGGTTATACCAGATTTCGACATATTCTTTGGAAAACGGACCTTTCTCATGTTCAATCCAATCAACTAAAACACGAACATTATATTTCAAGATTTTATCGATCTCCAGCGAATAACTCCACTGTTTACCGTGCTCTTCATATTCGTCCACATCTAGTAATTTTTTTTCACCGTTTGGAAAGACCTTCACATCCAAGTCGTAATCTATATATTTCAAAGCTTCTTTATCCAATATAGCCGGTGAAGCTAAATTACAATAATAAGAAACTCCATTTTCGCGGATCATTGTCACGATGTTAAACCAGTAGTGCTTGTGAAAATACACTAATGCTGGTTCGCGTGTAATCCACCGTCGACCATCAGCTTCAGTCACTAAAGTATGGTCGTTACATCCAATCAGCGAATTTTCGCTAGTCTTCAACACCATCGTGTCTCGCCACGTTCGATGTAAACTGCCGTCGTGTTTATAACTTTTCATGGTGATAAATTCGCCTTCTCTTGGTCCATTCGAATGACGCATATGACCACCCCCTGTTTGATATAAACACAGGTGTGCGCTACACCGATATTCAATGTTATTATACCAAAAAAAAGAGTCAATTCCTAAATTTTATTAATCTTTTTTAGCACTATATCTATTTTGCACTAATTACGATTTAGCTCATCATATCATCATTTCATTCAAAAATCCCAATTATTTGCTTAAAACACCTTGATATTCCAGTTTTACTACACATTCGGTTCGAGCCGTTTGTGGAAACATATCAATTGGCTGTAAATATTTGACACGGTATTTTTTAGTTAATTCCACCAAATCACGTGCCAGTGTCGAAGCATTACATGAAACATAGACCAATTTTTTAGGTGGATATTGCAAAATGGTCTTCAAAAGCTTATCATCCAGCCCAGTTCGCGGTGGATCAACAATTAAGGCATCAGAAATAAAACCTTGCTTATTCCATTTAGGCAATATTTCTTCTGCTGTTCCTGTTTCATAATGTGCATTAGTGATACCATTTTGGCTTGCATTTTGTTTAGCATCAGCAATAGCTTCAGCAATTACATCCATCCCCAAAATTTTTTTAGCTTCTTGTCCAACATAAAGTCCAATCGTTCCTACACCACAATATGCATCAACTAAAGTTTCACTTACTTGTAAATCCAAGGCTTGCTTGACTTCATCATATAATACTTTAGTTTGAAGAGGATTTAGCTGAAAGAAAGCTCGAGCTGATAACTTAAATGTAATTTCGCCTAAGGTTTCCACTAAATGATCACTTCCAGCTAGCAAGCGCGTTTCTTCGCCCCAAATCAATGATGTTTTAGCTGGGTTAATATTTTGCATAACCGAAACAACCTCAGGTAGCTGTTGTGCAATCGCTTGTAGTAATTGTTTTTGTTTAGGAAGTGTTACATCTTTAGTAACAAAAACAACTTGCGCATTATGTTTAGCCAATGATTCACGGACAACAATTGTTTTTAAACAGCCTTGATGTTTTTTTTCGTTATAAATTGAATAATCAAGTTCTGTTAAGATTTGACATAAGGTTCGCATGATTTTCATTGTCAATGGTCGTTGGGTGCAAAAAGTCGGTAAATCAACTAAAATATGACTATTTGGTTTATATAATCCCGCAATAACTTGACCATCTTGATTTTTTTGCACTTGAAATTGTGCCTTATTGCGATACTCGTATGGATTATCCATTCCTAAGGTTTCTTTAACTAAATATTTTTGATATCCTTGTGGTTTAAATTTTTCAAGCGCCTGTATAATTATATCTCGTTTAAATTCTAATTGCTTACCATACGCTAAATGCGCTAATTCAATTCCTCCCACATCATAAGCATCTTTAGGCTTCACACGATAAGGACTTTTTTGTTTAATTTGACGAATTTTAGCCTCAAGATATTTAGGCTTAATTTGGGTCAATTGAGCCACAATTACTTCATCAGGTAAAGCATTTGGAACAAAAACAATCTTCTTTTTATAATATCCAATTCCTTCACCATTGATTCCTAAACGCTTGATTGTTAAATAAAAACGTTGCCCTATCTTTAACAGAGGCTGGTTTTTAGAGGTTTCTTTTTTATTCACAAATACTCTCCTTAAATCTAAATCTTAGTTCGATTATACCATCTTCATTCGCAAATCTTATGTAAAAAGATTATAATTAATTTAAAGTTAGTTTGCTGGAGGCATTAAATGGCAATTATTACTAAAATTTCAACGCAAAAAAAAGCGGGTTATTTTAATATTTTTCTAGATGGTCAATATAGTTTTAGTGTCAGTGAAGAAGTCTTAATCGCTTTTAATCTTCATAAAGGTCAAGAACTGACTAAAGAGGTTTTAAGTGAAATTACTGCAGCTAAAGAAGTCGATTTTCTATATCAACAAGCTTTGGGGTACTTATCTTATCAATTACGCAGCCAAGCTGAAATTGAAACTTATTTAAAACAAAAAAACTCAACTGAAATTACCCTAAAACAAGTTCTACAAAAATTACAAGCTAATCGCTTAATTGATGATTTACAATACGCACAAAGTTTTGTAAGGACAATGGCTAAAACTAGCGATAAGGGGCCTAAAGTGATTCGCAATCTCTTACGTCAAAAAGGAATTGGCGAAAACTTAATTGATAAAGCTTTAACTGAATTTCCACTCGAACAACAACAGCAAAATCTTACCCACCTAATTCCAAAATTAATGCGCAAATATCAAAATGAATCAGCTTTACGTCAAAAGCAAAAAGTTAAACAATCTCTTTTAGTCAAAGGATTTAATTCAAGTTTAATCGATTCACTTCTTGCACAACATCAGATTCAAGTCGATCCATCAGAACAACTGGAATTATTGAAAAAACAAGCATTAAAAGCCTGGAATAAAAATCAACGTTACGATGGTTATCAACGATTGCAAAAGACTAAACAATTTTTATATCGTAAAGGCTTTGATCTAAGTGATATTGAACAAGTTTTAAATACTATTTCAACTGAAAATTAAAAAACTAGTAAATAGAGTGTTCTTCAAAGTTGTTTAGGATTACTTTGAAAACTAAAACTCTTTTTACTAGTTTTTTTGTAATAATTTTTTTATACCAAGTGTTTTGGCTTCAATTTTACCGTACATATAATATTCCAAAGTTGCATTAAATACAGCCCCAATCATGGTTACCCAACTTGAAAAATGTAACCACAACAATAATACAATAAATGTCCCCAAAGCTCCATACCCCAATACTGAGCGGGCAAAGTAACTAACGTATAATGAAAAGCCTTGTGTTAAGATCATCCATCCAAGTGTAGCTAATAATGCACCTGGCCAAACTAGGCGCCAATGTAATTTAGCATTAGGTAAAATATAATAGCTGATACTAATAACTATAAAAATCACAATAAAGGTTGTTGGCCATTTATATCGTGTAAACCAATGTAGCCACTCGTTAGAAATATTAAACAATGGCATTAGATATTCTAAAATCATCTGGCCAAAACTAAAGACCAACAATAAGATACCTACGAGTGCGCCAAAACAAATTGTTAAAACAAACGATAACACCCTCGTTAAGATGGCACTTTGATTTTGTGCAACACCATATGCAAAGTTAAATGATCTTTTGGCTGCATTAATTCCACGACTAGCCGCCCAAATCGTCAACACCCCTGAAATCGAAGCTAGGCTGCCTGATCCACTATCTAAAAAGCTTTTAATTGTTGGACCCAATAATTTGTAAATAGCTTTAGGCAATGCGACTGCTAAATAAGGCATGACCGTTGAGCTTTTAATATCTAGCAACGGTAAAATATTACCAATAAAAATAATCATTGGAAAAATAGCTAACAATGAATAATAAGCAATTACGGTTGCTGCGCTACTAATATTACCTTGTATAAAAATTTTCGTTAATAGCTGCCAAAATTTTTTTAAATCAAAGCGCACTAGCTTTTTCAAAAATTTCCACCTCCCATTCTAAATCAACCTTTCTACTATAAGCAAGAACTAGATTTTTTTCAAGTCTTCCCGCTACTATCTGTAATAATTGAAAATTATAATTCTTCATTATTCTAACATACTTCACCTAAGTTATTAAATTTTAGGGTTAGTATATAACAACAAAAAAGCCCTCTTCACTGGAAAAACCAGTAAAGAGAGCTCAAAAACTTTAACCTTTAGTGCCTACTTTATTAAGCTGATAATGACAAAGAGGCTTTCTTTAGTCATTATTTTTTAGTTTTTTCAAAACTATTAGCTAATTCTTTGATATAAGCTTCAAGTTCATCTTTAACTTCTGGATGACGTAAACCAAATTGAATTGATGTCTTAAGATAGCCAAATTTATAACCGACATCATAACGTTCACCCTTAAATTCATGCGCAAACACACGTTGAATTTTATTCAAACGATCGATTGCATCTGTTAATTGAATTTCGTTACCTGCACCTGGTTTTTGCGTTTCTAACATGCTAAAGATTTCAGGTGTTAATAAATAACGACCGATAATAGCTAAATCAGATGGCGCTTTATCAACATCTGGTTTTTCAACAAATTTTTTAACATCATATAAACCAGGTTGTGGTTGCGTTGTTGGTTCGATAATTCCATATTTGTTAACTTCATCATGTGGAACTTTCATAACAGCCAAAGTTGAGGCATGTGTTGCTTCATAACGATCCATTAATTGTTTTGTCAAAGGCACCTTATCTTCCATGATATCATCGCCTAACATTACGACAAATGGTTCGTTGCCAACAAAGTCTTTAGCCATCAAAACTGCATCCCCTAAACCACGTGGATGAGATTGACGAATAAAATATAAATTGATATCTGTTGTTTGTTCAACTAAACGCAATAAATCTGTTTTGCCTTTTTCTTTAAGGTTTTGTTCCAATTCAGGCACAGAATCAAAATGATCTTCGATAGGACGCTTACCTTTACCAGTAACAACTAAAATATCTTCAATTCCTGATTTCTTAGCTTCTTCAACAATATATTGAATTGTTGGTTTATCAATAATTGGTAACATTTCTTTTGCTAAAGCTTTTGTTGCAGGTAAGAAACGTGTTCCTAAACCGGCAGCTGGAATGACTGCTTTTCTTACTTTCATTTATGTTATCTCCTTTTAAAACGGCTAACACTTAATAATGAGACCGTTTAAACTTTTGGTTCTATAATAGATATTATATCAATATCCAAAATAATTACAAGGATTTGAATAAAATTATAAGTGTTTACTTAAAAATCAGTAAAACATTTTTTGGATTTACTTATTTAAGTAAATATTTAGCATCGAATTCGGGATCTTGTGACGTTAAAATCTTAGGACCATCTTTCGTAATTGCAATAGTATGTTCAAATTGACAAGAAACACTACCATCCATTGTTCGTGCTGTCCAGCCGTTTGGATCATCCATTTCAGCTTCCCAGCTTCCCATGTTAACCATCGGTTCGATTGTAATCGTCATTCCTTCACGCAACCGCAAGCCTTTTCCTGCTTCTCCATAATGCGGTACATTAGGACTTTCGTGCATTGTCGGCCCAATACCATGACCAATAAATTCGCGCACATCACCAAAGCCGTTTTCATCTTCAACAAAATGTTGAATTGCAGCACCGATATCCCCGATACGATTTCCTACCTTAGCCTGATCGATTCCTAGATATAAAGCTTTTTTTGTAACTTCCATCAAACGATCCAATTCAGGTGTAGATTTACCAACAACATAACTCCAGCATGAATCACTCATCGCACCATGATAATTCACTACTGTATCGACTTTAACTAAATCACCGTCTTTTAAAATTAAGTTTTTACGTGGAAATCCATGACAAATTTCATCATTGACGCTGACACATGTTGCATATTTATAGCCTTCAAATCCGATTTGTTCAGGAATGGCATCATGTTTTTTATAATAATCCAAAGCAAATTCTTCAATTTTCCAACTCGAAATTCCTGGTTTAATCAAATCACGCAATCCGCGATGAAATCCCGCAAGGATTGCTCCTGATTTAGCCATTTCTTCAATTTCTCGTGCTGATTTAATTGTAATCATTTTAAATCCTCCAATTAATTAATCCCTACTAATTATAACTTATCCTTACCGTTATGCAAATTTTTGCCACATTCAACTACTTTTCATCGTCTTATGTTATACTAATACACGAGATATAAAGAAAGAAGGTTTTTTAATGGCTACAGCCAAAATTGTTTATGCGACTATTACAGGAAACAACGAAGATATTGCAAGCATTATCGCTGATACTTTAGAAGAAAGAGGCCTTGAAGTTTCAATGACTGAAATTTCGCAAGCTGATGTTAGTGACTTTGAAGATGCCGATATTTGTATCGTTTGTTCATACACTTATGATGAAGGTAGTTTACCAGATGAAGGTTTAGACTTTTTTGAAGATTTACAAGAAGCTGATTTAAGTGGCAAAATCTATGGAGTCGCTGGTTCTGGAGATGATTTTTATGGTGAATACTACGGTATGGCTGTTGATAAATTTGATCAAGCTTTTGCTCAAACCAAAGCAACTAAAGGAGCAGCTAATGTAAAAATCAACCTCGCTCCTGATAGTCCAGAAGACATCGAAAAACTTGAAAATTTCGCTAATGAATTAGTTAAGAGTGCTGGAATCTAATGGAAACAATTAAAGATTTATTTATCAAGTATAAAAGTGTCTTGGCTTACCTTTTCTTTGGTGGACTAACAACCTTAGTAAATTTAATAACCTTTTATATTTTTGATACCAAATTGGGCATCTATTATCAGATTGCTAATTTTATTGCCTGGTTTATTTCGGTATTATTTGCCTTTGTTACTAACAAACTTTGGGTTTTTGAATCAAAGACACCTACAATTAAGGCATTTTTAGTTGAAATGTGGTGGTTTTTCTTTTATCGGATTGTTTCTTTTTTCTTCGATGCTGCCATCATGTATGTTGGGGTTTCGCTTTTAGCCCTCAACAGCAATTTAACAAAACTAATCGATCAAGTCGTTATCGTTTTATTAAACTATCTTTTTAGTAAACTATTTATTTTCAAGGATCGTTCTTAAGAAAATTCTTAAAAAACTTCGCTTTATTGTCTTTTTAATCTAATTTTAGGTAAAATACGATGAAGGGAGGTTTTTTTGTGTACTTTTCATTCAAACAAAAAACAAGTTCCAAAGTTTATTTAAACTATACATTAGCGTTTTTAGTTGTGGCTTTTTTTGTGTATGGAACTTACTTAATTACCGGACATGAATTAATTTGGTATCTTGATGGAGCCAATCAACACTTACCGTTATTACAAAATTTCCGCAGTGCCGTTTTGGATTTTTTACATCATCCCTTTGAACCACTCGAACAATGGTCTTTTAAAATGGGCTTGGGTAGTGATACTTTTCAAGTTTATTCGTATTATTCTTTAGGAGATATTTTTTCATATCTGATTATCTTATTTCCTGCTAGCAAAGTTGTTTTGGGCTATCAATGTTTGATTGTTTTTCGTTTATACTGTGCTGGTTTAGCCTTTTGTTTTTTGGCACGCCATTTTAATTTCAGCCAAAAAATCATTGTCAGTGGTGCATTGGTTTACTTATTTAATGCATTTTTATTGTATTCAAATATTGCACAGCCTTTTTTTACTACACCTTTTATTTTATTTCCGCTATTAATCGTAGGTATCGAGCGCATTTTACAAGGTAAAAGTCATTGGTTTTTAACCTTTATTTTTACTTGGATGTTGCTTAGCAATTACTATTTTGCCTTTGTTTTAGGAATTGGTGCCTTTATTTATCTTGTGTTGCGTTTTTTTATTTATTATCGTCAACAAAAAGATTGGCCTAAGATGATAGCTAAGTTAGCCTTAGCAACTATTTTAAGCTTACTAATGAGTGCTATTATGTTAATTCCTGAAATCTTAGCAGTAACTAATTCGACGCGCAGTGCTACTACTTTTGCTAATGGTTTGAAGGTTTATCCACTCTATTATTATTTAGCCTTACCTTCACAATTAATCAATGGTGGTAACCGTGATTTTTACTTTTGGAGTGCTTTAGGTTTTGCAAGTATCAGCTTTTTTGCCATTTTATACGTTTTGGCCAAAGCTAAAACATATCCACTTTTAACTAGTGTCTTTGGTCTAAGCTTAGTCATGTTGGCTTTCCCATGTTTTGGTGCATTTTTTAACGGTATGATGTCACCCTCAAATCGTTGGACCTTAATGTTGGTTTTACCCGTTTCTTTGAGCGTTTGTCTATTATTAAGCAAAATCAAAAGTCTCAGTCCTAAAATGTTACGCTACTTTACTTTTAGTTTGCTTATCTATACCGCTATTTGCAGTGCTATTTATTACTTTCAAAGTGATGAAAAACTTTTCATTCCGATGCTGTTTTTATTTATCAGTCTAGGTGGAATTTATCTTGCCAAACAAAACTTTTTTGGTGATAACCAAAAGGCGCTGTTATTAATTATCTTGGCTAACGTTTGTTTAAATGCACTTTATTATGAAGCACCTTATAATGG
Organism: uncultured Lactobacillus sp.; assembly: GCA_905204935.1. Lineage (GTDB taxonomy): Bacteria > Bacillota > Bacilli > Lactobacillales > Lactobacillaceae > Ligilactobacillus. Next base: position 71,974 of record CAJLBJ010000002.1, on the reverse strand, counting down.
TGGTTATTCTGATGAGATGTTAGCTACTGGAGCTTATGATAAGTTACAAACTAACCGATTCTTTGGTTTAGACCAAGATTTGACTGCTACCGATCAATATCGTGTTTCAACCACCAGTCAAAATTATGATTTAGGCGCAAATTATCACTTGCATAACGCCTTAAACAGTTCGGTCAATCAAATCAGCTCGTATTATTCAATTCAAAATAAATTTGTCGGCATTTTTGCCAATAATATGCAAAATTTACAATATGAAGCCAATATTCCGTTAGCTCAAATTGATGATCGAACAATCTTGAATAACTTTTTAGGTGTTAAATATCTATTTAATCAACTTAATCAACCAAATGATGACAAGATTCCTGCTGACTATACGTTAACTAAGGCAACTCGCAAAGTTAGTGATATTAATCAGCAAACTTCTAAAGATCAACAAGTTCGGATGTTTTCCACGGATAATGCTTTTCCTTTGGTTTACTTCCAAAATAGAGTTATCACACCAAAACAATATGCTAAGCTTTCTTCTTCACAAAAAGAGCGAGCCTTAGCTAGCGGTGTAGTTGTTGACAAACAAATTGCACATTCTTTGACACAAGCAAATTTAACAAAGCAAGTAATTGATTTAGACTATCAAATCATTTCTAGTCGTGGCAATCTCGTTGATCCAAGCTCTTTAACTAAAGAAGATCCTGCTGAAACATATCAAATTATCTTACAATTACCAGACGATCAAGCAACTTTAAACTTGCTAAAATCAAGCGAATTGCATCTAGAATTAAGTGATATTAGTTATCAACCATTTAGCTTAGATAAACAAGTTAAACTTGAAACTCAAAAAGAAACAAACGATTTAACCAAAGGATTTTTAGCAAGCAATAGTAGCCTTGCTTCTTACAAATATCTACGGACAAGTATCTTGCAAGGCTCGCCTGATAATAGTTTTTCTTTGAGTGTTACTTCAAATCTAGGTACTGAAAAAATTACCCAACCTAAGCAAAGTGCTTTATCTTTTTATAAAGTTGTTAAAGACACCACGATGAATATCGGTTATTTTAACGATGGCTTACCTACTAGTTTAAAACTAACACCGTCTAAATTAGGAACATATCATTTTAAACTAAAAGTTGTCGCTATTCCACTAAACCAAACCTATACTAAGGAAGTCCAAAAAATTCAGCAAAATGCTTTACAAGACTTAACCTTTAAAACCAATCAAGTTAGCGGAAACATCACGACTACTTCAGCTGGTATCTTGACTTCTTCAATTCCATATTCTAAAGGGTGGACGGCTAACGTTGATGGTCAAAAGGTGCCGGTCTTAAAAACTAATCAGGCTTTTATCGGTGTAAAACTTAATGCTGGTAAACATCAAGTAACCTTTAGTTATCAGACACCTGGCTTACTTTTAGGTGCTAAAATCAGTTTGCTTGGCATTATTTTAACTTTGCTTTGTTGGCTATTAGAACGTTTTAAAATTAAATTTTATAAAAACACTAACTAAAAAAAGCGCAGATCTATGAAATCTTATCTTTCATAAATCTGTGCTTTTTGAATTTTACTGGGATAATAGAATTTCTAGTACTCCTAATTTTCATTAAATGTTAAGGTTCACTTAACTAGCTAAAATGTTTAACGATAGCTGCCAAAATTTTTTGAGCTGCCTTGCCATCACCATATGGATTTTGGGCTTGGGCCATCTTTTCATAGGCAACTTGATCATCTAATAAATGTTGCATTTGGCGTTTAACTTCTGTTGGATTTGTCCCAACTAATTTTAACGTTCCCGCTGCAATGCCTTCTGGCCGTTCTGTTGTATCACGTAAAACTAACACGGGTTTCCCTAACGATGGCGCTTCTTCTTGCACCCCACCTGAATCACTCATAATAAAATAACTGCGCGCAGCTAAATTATGAAAATCAACGACATCAAGTGGCTCAATTAAATGAACTTGAGCAACATCATTAAAAATTTCATGTGCCACAGCTTGCACGCTTGGGCTTAAATGAACCGGATAGACGACTTCAATATCTTGATTAGCCAAGACAACCTCTTTAATCGCTTTAAACACTTGGCGCATCGGCTCACCTTGATTTTCACGCCGATGCATTGTCACCAAAATCAAGCGCTTATCAGGTGCTAAGTTTTCCAAAATTGGATGTTGATAATCTTTAACCACAGTATATTGCAACGCATCTATCGCCGTATTACCTGTAACATAGATATTTTCTTTTGGATGATTTTCTAATAATAAATTTTGTTGACTTTGACTTGTTGGCGCAAAATATAAATCACTTAACACATCAGTCAACTGCCGATTCATCTCTTCAGGATAAGGCGAATACTTATTCCATGTCCGCAAGCCTGCTTCAACATGCCCGATTGCAACTTGATTATAAAAGGCTGCTAGACTAGCTGCAAAAGTTGTCGTTGTATCGCCATGAACCAAAATGATATCTGGCTTAGTTTCTTTAATAATAGCATCTAATTGTTGTAAGACTGCAACTGTAATATCATTTAAAGTTTGACGTTGATGCATAATATTTAAATCATAATCCGGTGTAATTTTAAAAATAGCTAACACTTGATCAAGCATTTGCCGATGTTGCGCCGTCACAACAGTAATTGCTTCAAATTTATCTTGTTGTTTCTTTAATTCTAAAACGACAGGTGCCATTTTAATTGCTTCTGGTCGTGTTCCAAAAACCGTCATTACTTTGATTTTTCGCATAGTTTTCCTCACTATTTTGGAATGCTTTCTTGTTGAGTATACCAAAGTTACTAGACTTTGTTAAGCAACTGTCCTAAGATTAATTAACACATTTAATGCTAATTATGCTATCATTTAGTTATCATAATTTTACTTTTATAGGAGGTTCTTCTTATGTCTATCGCTAATTTTGCCGAAAAATTACAAAAATATGCTGAATTAATTGTTAAAGTCGGTGTCAACGTTCAAAAAGGTCAAGCTGTAGTCATCTACATCTCTGTTGATCAAACACAATTAGCACGCTTATTGGTTAAAGAAGCTTATAAAGCTGGTGCTGGTGAAGTTATTGTTAAATGGAATGACACATTTACTTCACGTCAATTCTTAGAATTTGCTAGCCAAGAACGCCTAGAAAATGTCCCTGAATACTTGGTTAAAGAAGCTGAATACATCGTAGCTAAAAAAGCTGCACGTATCTCTGTAGTTTCTGAAGATCCAAATGGTTTTGCTGGTGTTGATCAACAACGTATCGCAACTAACCAAGCTGCTACTGGTAAAGCTTTAAACATCGTACGTAAAGCTACTCAAAACAACGATTTAAGCTGGACTGTGGTTTCTGCAGCCGGAGTTGAATGGGCCGAAAAAGTTTTCCCTGAATTAAAAGGCCAAAAAGCTGCCGATCGTTTATGGGAAGAAATCTTCAAGACTACCCGCATCAATACTCCAGATCCAATCCAAGCTTGGAAAGAACACGATCAAAAATTGCGCGAAAAAGCAGCTTGGTTGACTAAAGAACAATTTGTTGCCTTACACTACACTTCACCTGTTACAGACATCACGATTGGTTTGCCTAAAGGTCATCTTTGGGAAGGTGCTGGTAGCTTTACTCCAGAAGGCGTTGAATTTATGGCTAACATGCCAACCGAAGAAGTCTTCACTTCTGCTGATTGCCGTCGGATCGATGGTTATATCACTTCAACCAAACCATTAAGCTATGCTGGTAGCATCTTAGAAGATATGAAATTTACCTTCAAAGACGGCCGCATCATCGAAGCAACCGCTAAGAAAGGTCAAGAAGTCTTAGATCATCTCTTAGAAATCGATGAAGGTGCACGCTCATTAGGTGAAGTTTCCTTAGTGCCAGATCCATCACCAATCTCACAATCAGGTATCATCTTCTTTAACACCTTATTTGATGAAAATGCTAGCGATCACTTAGCCTTAGGGGCTGCTTATCCATTCAACCTCGAAGGTGGCACAAAGATGAATGATGAAGAATTAAAGGCACACGGTCTTAACTTAAGTCAAACTCACGTCGATTTTATGGTCGGTTCTGCCGACATGGATATCGATGGTATCAAAGAAGACGGCACACGTGTTCCAGTCTTTAGAAACGGCGATTGGGCATAATCGTTAAATAAGCTCACTGTAAAATAGATATACTTCTATTATCGGTGCAACACTAATAAAGAGAAAGTCTACGTTAATAGACCTTCTCTTTATTTTTTTACATATATCAATTATTCATTTTAGTATATCTTAACTCTATAAAATCGTTGTTTTTTTTGATAGACTAGTTTTTGAAGGAAAAATGGAGGCAAACAATGAATATAATTACTAAAAAACAACTTATTTTAGGAACTTATACTTTGATTTTAGGTATATTAATCGGTCTTAGTGCAATTGCGTTAGACAAATTTTTAATCTTTTTCGAACAACTTTTTTTAAAATTCCATGAAACTAGTTCATTTCCTGTAAGTACCTTGATTTCACCTACAAATCGCTTACTTTCAGTCTTTATTGGCGGAATTATTGCGGCTTTCATCTGGTATCTTTTACAACGAAAAAAACGTCCAACTTCAATTAAACAAGCTTTAACCGGTAGCCAAATGGGGTTTTTTACCACAATTATCCATGCTTTCACTCAAATTTTTTATGTTAGTGTAGGTGGAAGCGTTGGCCGTGAATTAGCTCCTCGTGAACTTGGTGCAATGTTTGCTCAAAAACTAACAACACTTAATCCTAAAACTTTAACAGCTGACGAACAAAAATTGCTAATTGCTGCAGCTGCTGGTGCTGGTTTTGCTGGAGTTTATTTAGCACCAATTACTGGAATGCTTTTTTGCTTAGAATTACTCTACAAAAAAATTACCCCTAAAGCAATCATAGTTAGTTTACCAATGGCTATTATTGCTGCCAGTATCGGTGGCTTAGAGAAAGGATTTAGTCCATATTATCTTATAAGTACAAAAAATTTTGAACTTTGTCTGTTACCTTTAGCGCTCATATTAGGAGCAATAATGGGCATTATTGGTGGTATTTTCCGCCAATGGATGCAACGCGCAGGCCAACAAAAAATTACCTCTAAAAGAGTTCTTGTAAGTTTGCCTTTAGTTGCACTTTTAACAGGAAGTGTTGCAAGCTTTTTTCCACAAATTATGGGAAATGGTCGTGGATTGGCGCAACTAGCTTTTAATAGTTCTTTAAATACAGAACATTTAATTTGGTTAATGTGTTTTGGAATTATTAGTAAATTATTAATTACATGTTTATCCCTTTATGCTGGAGCTTATGGTGGCACGTTGACTCCTTCAATTGCAGCAGGTGCTTGTTTTGGTATTTTATTTGGCCTTGGCTATTATCAACTCTTTGGTCAAATTTATCTACCTCAAATTGCTTTAATCGGCGCGGTTGGTTTTTTAACCGCTACCCAGCATGCCCCATTAATGGCATTGTTTATGTTATTTGAAGTTTGTCACTTAAATACTTCAGCTTTTTTGCCTCTGGGTTTAAGTGCTTGTAGCGCCATTTTCTTTGCTAAAGCAATCGAAACTTATCTTAACAAGAAAAAAAGAAGTACGTTGTAAATTTTACAACATACTTCTTTTTAATTTAGATGCGCTTGATCGGATTTGAACCGATGACCTACCGCTTAGGAGGCGGTTGCTCTATCCAGCTGAGCTACAAACGCAAAAAAGCTATATACAGCTCTTTTTAGTATAGTCAATTTATCTTAGAAGTGCAAGGCTTCAATCACCAAATTCGCAGCATTTCAACTACTTTTTAAATTATCACCCTTTAATTAATAAAAAATCACTCAAAGGCAAAACTTACAGTTCTACTTTTGAGTGATTTTTTTCAAAGATTATTTTGTATCAAAATAACATTGCGTAACATTTAGCTAAGCTTTTTTACGGCGCATCCCTTTATTTTTTTGATCACGTTTGCGTTTCTTCTTATGCTTTTTAACTGCTGGTTCTTGAATAGCCTTGGCTTCTTTGGCTTTAACTTTAGTTTTCTTTACTACTTCTGATGCTAATTGTTCTTTTGCTGTTTCTAAATCATCCACAATGTGTTGTTGATAAAGATAACCTGGACGTAAATCATAATCTAAGTCTTTGACTAACTGTTTAAACATCCGCAAATCATGTTCATTGCCCAAGTTGACGATCACACCATCTTGTCCCATACGTCCGGTTCGTCCGACACGGTGAATATAGGTGTTAGTATCTTTGGGTAAATCAAAGTTGACTACTGCTGGTAATTTGGCAATATCTAATCCACGTGCCGCTAAATCAGTTGTCAATAAGAGCTTAATTTCACGCTTTCGCAAAGCACTTAAAGCTTGTGCACGTTGCGTTTGGCGTCCTTCACTTGTTAAAGTTGCAATTTTAACACCGTGATATTGCAAACGTTTAGCCGTTTCATTTAAGGTTGCACTTTGTTTAAAGAACACTAATCCATAAAAGTCAGGCATATGTGCTAATTTGCGTAAAGCATCGACTCTTTTACGTGTTGGAACTTCAACTAAGTAATGAATGATTTCACCTTGCTGATGTTTTTGTCCATAAACATCATAAATCTCAACTTCTGCTCCAAACCATCGCTCTAATTCTGTTAAAACAGGTGCTTTAGTTGCCGAAAAGAAGGCTAACTGTGTATTGGTTGGAGCAAAACTCACCAATTTACGACAAGCAGTCAAAGTTTCTTCTTGACCTAAAAGTTCATCAGCTTCATCGATAACAATTGCTTTTAATAAGTGTAACTTTAGTTTTTTATCAGCAATCAAATTCAATAAGCGTCCTGGGGTTCCAATGATTACTTCAGGACGTTTTTTTAGCTTTTCGATTTGGCGTTTAACATTGGCGCCTCCAATAATTGACATTGTATTTAAGCCAAGTAATTTAGCCCAGGGACTTAAAACGTTATTTAACTGAGCTCCTAATTCTTGAGAAGGTGCAATAATCAACAGCTGACTACCTTGTTTAGGTTGTAATTTTTCAAGTAATGGCCACGCATAAGCCAAAGTTTTACCTGAACCCGTTGGCGCTAGCCCTAAGACATTTTTTCCACTAGATAGTGGCTCATAGACAGCTGCTTGAATCGGCGTCAATTCATTAAAGTCTTCTTGTTGCATCTGTAAACTAAATTTTGGATTCATATAGAATTACTCCGTAGTATCTAAATATTTGTAATCTGCTTCAAACACAATCTTAGCACTTTGGCGCAATTGATATAAAACTTCGTTGACTTGTACGCTTAAAGCCAACAAATCTTCTTGGCGTTGCTTATTTGTTAATGAAGCTGGATCTTTTAACATTTGTGCAAAGCTTTTTGCTTCGTCAAACATTGGATTTTGTGTAGGTGTTTGTGAAATCTGCGTCACATTACCTTGACCATCATCCACATAAGCTTGAGCAATATTAGCCGAATGATCTAAATGAATAACTTCTTTTAGGCCATAGATTTCCCCAGGCATGTGTGAATTAACGGTCTTAGCCATCGATAAGGTTACATCAAATTGTGGATAATGCAATAACGCCACACCTTTACCATCCACACCTGTTGATAACATTATTGGATGATATTCACAACTTGTTGGCATCCCAAACCATGCAATAGCACAATATACTAGATATACACCCAAGTCTTGCAAGCATCCACCAGAAAAACGCGGTGAAAAAATATTTGGCTCTTGTCCAGCTAATACCGCATCATAACGTGATGAATATTGTGCAAAAGTCAAATTGGCTCCTTGAATTACCTGCAAGTTTTGTACAGCTTCTTTGACCGCTTGAAAGTTTGGATCATAAATATGACGTGCAGCCTCAAAAAAATACACTTCTGGTTTTTGTTTGAGTAACTGCAAGATTTCTTTCATCTCAAAAGGATTGGAAAAGGCTGGTTTTTCCACAATCACATGCTTATCGGCCGCAATTGCTTGTTTAACTTGTTGAAAATGCAGACTATTAGGAGATGCAATATACACAGCATCAAAACTGCCTTGTGTAAAAAATTCGTCTAAATCAGCAAAATATTCTGTCACTTGTGGATATTTTTGTCCAAATTCCTTAGCTTTTGCAATTGTCCGTGAATAAACGGTGGTTAATTGCCATTCCCCCGTTTCATGTGCTGCTTGAATAAATTGATCAGTAATCCAATTTGTTCCGATGATTCCTAATTTTAGCATTTGACAGACCTCCAATTTGTCTTAATCCTTGTCTTATTTTACCAAATAATTGTGATTCATGCTCATTTAGCCTTTATTTTCTTTGATTTTAGTGGAAATATTGCTATTTTTAAACAAATATTTCATTTATGTCATAATCAGCTTAAATACTATGTTTATTTGAGATTTGGTGGTATATTTATCTAGTAGATATAAATTTAAAGGAGGAGCAAAATGAAACGCAAAGGCTTAACAATCATTGGTGGCATTACACCGCTTGTAACAGGAATTGGCAAGATAGTTCATACCGTCACTAAAAAGCGTACTAGTGTTAAGCCAGCCCTCCCATTGATTTATGCCGGCACCTGGATGTTTACAGACGAATTAAGTCATAAGGTACATCAATTAGAAATTTCTGTCGAATTAACCATTGCTCTAGATGGACGTCAATTATTAGGAAAAGTTGAACAGCTCGATAGTAATGAATTAGTCTTTTTAGATAATTATGGTTATCATCTACGTATCAGTGCTGTGAATAATTTACCGGTAAGTGTCTTTGATGAAGCTGATAATCGGGTCTATGAATTATACGCACCTGAGGTTAAAAAAGCTGAACTTGATGAAGAATAAAACCTTGATAAATTAACCTAATCAGTTAATTTATCAAGGTTTTTAATTTGTTCTTTTTTATGTGCCCAAATCAATAACAATAATGATATTACTAGTAATAATGCTGCTAGTAACATAATATTATGAATTCCTTGATGTAAAATTCGACGCATCGTTGGTAATAATTTACTTGGTAATTCTACACTAGTCACCGCATCACTTAATTTATTAAGCATCGCCATACTTATCTGCCCTTTTGTTTGTTTAACACCAGACAACAATGCTTGGTTTAATGTCAATCCATAAATTGCCGACATCAAGGTTTGAGCCATAATCCGTATCAAAAAGCTAAATGAAGTCGCTACTGCTAAATCTTTTGTTCCAGCATCTTCTTGCACCTTAATTTGTAAAGCGTTAAAGACTAAACCAACACCAAAGCCAAAGAAAATCCCACAAAATAGCAACCAAAAATAAGCTAAGTTAACTGAGGCTAAACTTAAAATCAAAATTGCAACTAAAATTGCTAAACCACCAATTGCAACAGTTAAATTAACTGATTTGTAACGTTCATTCAAAAAATTAGCTGATTGTGAACCAATAAAATCAAAAATTGAGCTTGGAATTTGGGTTAAACCTCCAATTAAAGCGGTCGTGCCCAACAGTCCTTGGGCCCACATTGGAACATAGATGCTATAACAAATTTGTGCACCCCAAATCAAAGAAAAAACAACAAAATCAAAGACTAATAACTTATTTTTGAAGATACTTCCTGGCAAAATTGGATCTTTAGCATGTTTTTCTACTGTTATTAACAGACCTAGTAATACCATGCCACTTAAAAATAACAAACCAACTTGGATTTTAGAAAGTAGTGTTGACATTTGAATAGCGGTTAAAATCAACAGTAAACTAACAATTAATAATGTCGAACCTAACGCATCAAAACGCGCTGCTTTTTTAATAAACTCTTCTTTAAAGAAGAATTGTACAATTCCTATTGAAATCAATCCTAAAGGAATATTAATATAAAAAACCCAATGCCAACTAAACCAATCAACTAATATTCCTCCAACAAGTGGCCCAATGATGGAGGCCACACTAAAACTGGCTGAGACATACGCCAAAGAACGTGAACGCTGCTGAATATCTTGATAGAGTTGAGCCAAAATAATATATGGAATGGCCCCCATTCCTCCAGCACCGATTCCCATAAGCGCTCTAGCCATGATAAAAAACCATATATTAGTAGCTTGAGCTTGTAAAAATGATGAGATAATAAATAAGGTAACCGCCAATTGGAAAGCTAACTTATTACCAAATTTTTCGCCTAACTTACTCCACAATGGTGTAAAAACCGACATTCCTAACAAAAATACTGCAACAAGCCACCCCATGTATTCAATACCGTGTAAATCACTGATAATAGCTGGTAATGCGGTGTTAATAATCGTTCCATCTAGCCCAGACATAGCACAAGCTAACAACAAACCAAATGTTACCAACTGTACTTGTTTTTTTGTCATTCTTATTTCCCTCTTTATATGTATATCATTTTATCTAGATTGTAAGTCAAAACGAAGTAATTAACAATATTTCCTGGGAAATATTGTATACTTTACTAAAATTTCTTTCTTTTTTCTTAGTAAAATTTTCTTGCTAGGTTTTCTTTAATACTCATTCTTACTAAAAAATATGCTAAATTTTTCACTAAATAGTATTCTATGCTTGAAAAAATCATCGATTAAGTCTACTATATAATTTATTAATACGCTACTAATAAAAGGAGTGAACATATAGTTGAAACCTCAAAAGAAGAATTATCTCTTAGAGATGATCATCACCTTGGGGATTGTTTATGGAGATATAGGTACTTCACCGCTTTACACCATGAACGCCTTGATTGGAGACGCTGGTGGCGTCCATAAGCTCACTGAAAATTATGTTTTAGGCTGTTTATCTTTAATTTTTTGGACATTAATTATTATTACCACAATAAAATACGTTTTAATTGCTTTACGTGCTGAAAACCACGGTGAAGGTGGTATTTTTGCGTTATATGCATTAGTACGTAAAAAGAAAAAATGGTTAATTATTCCCGCTTTAGTCGGAGGGGCTGCCTTATTAGCTGATGGAACTTTAACACCTGCTGTTACAGTAACGACAGCTATCGAAGGATTAAAAGGACTTAAATTTGGAAATAGTATTCCTATTCCAAATCAACGCGCCGTTATCATTTGTACTGTTACCATCTTATTAGTGTTATTTTTAGTACAAAGATTTGGTACAAGTTCAATCGGTAGAATGTTTGGCTTTGTCATGATTTTATGGTTTGGATTTATTGGTCTTTTTGGACTTTATAACATGAGCCATGATTGGACTGTTTTACGAGCAATTTCACCAGTTTATGCAATCGAAGTCTTGTTTGATCCACATAATAAAGTCGGAATCTTTATTTTAGGTAGTATTTTCCTTGCTACTACTGGGGCTGAAGCTTTGTATTCTGATATGGGACATGTTGGACGAAATAACATTTATTTAACTTGGCCAATCGTATTTACTTCCCTAATTCTTAATTACTTTGGACAAGGTGCTTGGCTGATTAAAAAGATGTATGAGGGTCACGAATTATCAACAAACTTCAATCCTTTCTTCAATATGTTACCAAACAGTGTTTATTTATTTGGGGTTGTTTTAGCAACTTTGGCAGCTATCATCGCTTCACAAGCGTTAATTAGCGGTTCATTTACCTTGGTTGAAGAAGCAATTGGGCTTAAGATTTTACCAAGAATGCGTATTGAACATCCAAATATCTTAAAAGGTCAAGTTTATATTTCTAAAGTCAACTGGTTACTTTGTGTATTAACCATCATGATTGTTCTTTACTTCCAAAACTCTCATCATATGGAAGCTGCATATGGGCTTGCAATTACGTTAACAATGTTAATGACTACTATGTTGCTTTACGAATACTTGTCTGATTTAGTACCAAAAGCGGTAGCATTACTGACAGTTATTTTCTTTGGATGCATTGAAACAATCTTTTTAATTGCAAGTTTAGTCAAATTCCTACACGGTGGATTTGTGACTGTTATCCTAACTTTATCAATCATCGCTGTTATGGTTATCTGGTATTACGGTAATAGAATTCGTGATGATTTATTAGATGAATCTGAAACAGTATCCTTGCTTGATTACAAAGATCAATTACAAGAACTATCAAAAGATGAATCTGTTCCGTTGTATATGAGTAATTTAGTCATGCTAGCTAAAGTTAAAAAAGATTACTCGATTAAACGTGAAATCTTATATTCAATCTTAGATAAAAAACCTAAGCGTGCAAATGTTTATTGGTTTGTAACAGTCAATACTACTAATGAACCTTATACGAATTACTATACTGTCAACATGATGGGAACACGTAACATTGTTAACTTACAATTGTTCCTTGGTTTTAAAACTGATCACAGTATCAACTTATACTTGCGTCAAATCGTGCAAGAGTTGATGGATCAAGATATTATCGATGAACAACCACAAAAATATACGACGATGGGCAAACGTAATATCGGTGATTTTTGTTTCGTGGTTATTCGCGAATTGCTTTCACCAAACACATTGCTTCCAGCTTGGAAACGTGCTTTAATCTCGGCACGTATTTTCTTACAAAATCACACTACCACTCCAGTTCAGTGGTTTGGATTAGAGTTTAGTGATGTTAAAGTTGAAAAGGTTCCATTGTTCTTAAAGAAACGTCGTATTCCTGTAGTCGATCAAAAAATGATTTTAAATCCAAAAGATATTTTGAAATAATAAAAAGCAGTAACTCATTTTGAAAGATGAGTTACTGCTTTTTTGTTAATTAATTTTAGCCAAACAAACCACGTTTAAAATGATAATTACTACCTTCTAGGGCTTGACTTAGCTCTTTTTTAGTTGCTGTTCCACTAACAGTTACCTTTTTGGTCTTTAAATCCACTTGAACTTCATCAACGCCTGCCACTTGACTCAATAGCTTAATGACGTTTTCCTTACAACCATCACATTTCATACCTTCAACAGTATATGTCTTTTGCATTTTAAAACCTTCTTATTTTTGATTTTCTTCACCAAATATTTCTTTGGCTAAGCGCAAACCTGTTGGTGTCGTAGCCAATCCACCTTCTGCGGTTTCCTTAAAGATTGATGGCATCTGCATCCCCACACGATGCATCGCTAAGACCACTTCATCTGGTGGAATTACACTAGTAATACCTGCTAGAGCCATTTCAGCTGAAACAATTGCCTGTGAAGCCCCTAAAGCATTACGTTTAACACATGGAACCTCCACTAAACCTGCAACCGGATCACAAATTAACCCCATCATATTTTTTAGGGTTATTGCAACTGCTTGAGCTGCTTGCTCATTAGTTCCACCTTTAGCACAAACAAGTGCTGCACTAGCCATCGCACTAGCTGAACCTATTTCGGCTTGACAACCACCTTCTGCTCCACTAATTGAAGCTTGATTAGCAATTACCAAGCCGAATGCACCAGCAGTAAACAAGAAGTCTAATTGTTGTTTGCGATCTAAGTTTAACGTTTCACGTACTGCCATCAAAACCCCAGAAGCTACTCCAGCACTACCTGCAGTAGGTGTTGCACAAATCAGCCCCATTTGAGCATTAACTTCATTAACAGCAATTGCATTTCTAACTGCCTTTAACAAAGTTTCTCCACATAAGGGCTTTTCTTCTTTTAAATAACGATCTAATTTAGGCGCATCTTGACCGGTTAACTTCGTAATTGAAGTTACTCCCGCTACACCTTTAGCCACTGATTGTTCCATAGTAGCAAGATTTTTTTCCATCAATTCTAAAATTTTTGTGCGACTCCGCCCCGTATTTTCCATTTCAACGGCAATCATCATTTCAGCGATCGAAGGATAATCTTTAGCTTGTGCAAGTAAATCTGCAATCGTATAAAACATCTTAATTTCCTCCTAATCAAAGTAATTGACACTATAAATATTAGCAAGCTTACGCAAACGTTTGAGTGTTTGTTCTACTTGCGGTGAATCTACTTCAATGATCGTAATTGCTTTTTCACCTTTGGATTCACGGGTAACGGTCATCGTACCAATATTAGTATTAGTTTCAAACAAAATCTGTGACACATTAGCGATAATACCTGGCACATCTTGTTGCACAATTACAATGGTTGGTGTACCCATTGTCAAAGAAATCTTAAAACCATTTAATTCCGAAATTTGAATATTACCTCCACCAATCGAAATTCCGGTAACTGACATTTTTCTGTCGCCTTTTGTCAGCACAAAGCGCACCGAGTTGGGATGTTGCGCCTTTTCTTTTTTAGGAATAAAGAAGACTTCGATTCCTTGTTGATGTGCAATTTTTAAAGAATCTTGCAAACGATTGTCGTCTGGATCCATTCCAAGCAAACCACCAACCAAAGCAATATCTGTTCCGTGACCACGATAAGTTTTGGCAAACGATTCATACAAATAAATATCCACTTTGTCTGGTTTTTCACCAAAAATACTTCCTACAACCTTACCGATACGTGCGGCTCCGGCAGTATGTGAGCTACTTGGACCGACCATGATTGGTCCAATAATGTCAAAGACACTGCGATATCTTAATTCTGACATTGACTTTTCCTCCCGTTACTTTTCTTATCTACTATATCACAAAGCACAATTACTGAAAATCAAGAAGTTTTATGGTATTCAGAATATTTTTAGAAGTTCATGGATAAATGTGTTAAGATAAAAACGAAACTTTTTAGACAGATACATTATTAAAAAAATTTGAAGGAGCGTTTTAGCTTGGATATCCGTCAATTACGTTATTTTATCGAAGTTGCCAACACTAAAAATCTCTCGGCGGCAGCTCGAAACTTATTTATCACACAACCAGCTTTATCATATACAATCAAACAGCTGGAAGAAGAACTCGAAACATCATTGATTCAAAAAACAAATGAAACTTTCAACTTAACAACCACTGGTTTACTGTTATATGAGCGTGGAACAGAAATAGTCGAGCAATTTGACCAAATGCTAGATGAAATTAAGAGTCAGACTAAAAAACAACGCGAAACTATTAAGGTTGGTTTAACAGTTTTATTTGCGATCCAATTTATGCAAGAAATTTCAACATTTATTGCAACACATCCCAACGTCGAATTACGCTTAATTCAAGAAGGCTCTCATCGCTTGCAAAAACTTTTACAAAGTGAAGCTATCGATATTGGGTTGTTATCTTTTCCATTAATTGAAAAAGATATTGAAATTGAGCCTCTGCAAACAACCGTCAATGGTTATTCTGTCAGTGTTGTTGTTCCTAATTCTAACCCTTTAGCCAAAAAATCCTCCGTTTCTTTTAAAGAACTCGAAGGACAAAAATTTAGTTCATTGACAAATGATTACATGTTAGGCCGTCTCTTAGAAAATCCAACTTCTGCCTTAGGTTTTCAACCTAACATCTTATTTACACACAGCGATTGGGAAGTTTTAGTTCACAGTTTAACACGACTAAATACAATTTGTATCTTACCTAGCGAATTGCAAAAATCAAGCCGAGTTCCAGACGTAACTTGGCTTAAGCTTGATGATAAGAATAACTTTTATCCTATCGGTATCGCCTTGCGTAAAAATTACGTCTGTTCCTCGGCTGTGAGTGATTTTATTACGTGTATTAAACAAAATTAAATATCTAAATAGTAATCTTCTTCTTTTAAAATTGGTTTAACCTTAGTGAAAAGATATTTGAACACGAAGCTAAAGAAAATTGGAGCTAGCGCAAAAGCAATGATTGCCTTGATAATATTAAATGCACTCCAGCCACCACTAGCTAAATTAATATAATTAATTGGACCAACTAATCCACTAAATCCAAAGCCAGCTGACATTGGTGTTCCTTGAATATTCCAAAGTGCTGCGATTACCCCTGAACATGCTGCTGAACAAATGATTGGTAGTAAGATCAGGGGTTTTTTAACAACATTGGCCATCGACATCTTTGGTGAACCGATAAAATGCGCTAAGCTAGTACCTTTAGAATTAACGTGCCACCCCATAATTGCAAAACCAAAGCCAGTTGCACAAATACCAATATTAGCTGCACCTGAGCCAACTCCAGCCAAAGAAATTGCCAAGGCAATTCCGACCGTTGTAATTGGTGAAACAATCAAGATTGAAAAAATAACGGCTAATAAGACACACATCAAAATTGGTTGTAAGTTTAATAAATGTGCTACACCTTGCCCGATTAAAGTTGTAATCATTTTAACGTAAGGCAAAATCATATACCCGATTGTTCCGGCAACCATTAATACTAGTGCTGGAATAACTAAAATTGTATAAGACTTTAATTTGTTTCCAAACAATAAGATAATTAACGCAGCCATTGCAGCTGTCAAGCCCATGTTAATAACATCACCCGTTCCGGATAAAATCATCTGACCATTGTTAAATTGTACTGCACCACTAGCAAAAATCGTTGCAATTCCAACGCTAGCAGATTGGATTGGACTAAACTTAAAGTTCATTCCAATCATAATCCCTACAACTAATCCCATCATGGAATTTGACATAGTTAAAGCATTAATCGCCACACCTAAATATGGTGCTGCTGGCAAGAGTGCCTTAAATAATTCTGATAATAAAGCTCCTGGAATCAAAACTACTACGGTCCCAATTGCCAGACCGTTTAAAATATTCATTAAAAAATCTTTACCTTTAATTTGCTGATTCATATAATAACGACTCCTTAATTAACGCGGGTTTTAGCGTCTCCTGTGTTTAAAACTTCTAATGTTGCATCCAAGCCACCTTCAACCAAATTTTTAACAGCTTCATCGGTGTAATAAGCAATATGTGGTGTATAAATGACTTGAGGATGATTAATTAATGCCAAGAAAAGTTCATCTGTAATTTCTTTTGAGCTGAAATCTTTTGGCATGTAAGGTGCTTCGTATTCATACGTATCAATACCTGCCCCTTGCAATAAACCTTCATCTAAGGCTTGTAGTAAGGCCTTTGTATCAACTAATGAACCGCGCGCCATATTTAATAAAATCGCATCTTTTTTACAGTTTTTAAACATCGTATAGTCAAAAGCATGATAATTTTCTTTAACGGCTGGCATGTGTAAAGAAATTACATCAGCTTGCTTTACAGCATCTACTAAAGTGTCTTGATATTCTAAAATATCTGTTAATTCTTTGTTTGGATACAAATCATAGCCGACTACCTTAGCACCAAAACCTTTAAAAAGTTTGGCTGTAATCTGTCCGATTCGTCCAGTACCAATCACAGCTACAGTCATATTACCTAAAACACGGCCCCGAATAACCGGTTCCCATGAAAAATCATGACTAGCCACGCGTTGGCGAATCTCTTCTGTGCGTCTGATCAATTCTAAAGCTGTCGTCACTGTAAACTCAGCAATCGATTCTGGTGAATAGCTTGGCACATTAGTAATAATGATGCCATTTTCTTTAGCCAATTCAAGGTTATACATATCTACTCCGGCACTACGTTGAGCGAGCTGCTTGATTCCCATCTGTGCTAATTTTGGATAGATTTCATCTGGCAAACGTCCTACTTGACTCAAGGAAATACCATCAAAGCCACTAACTTCTGCTAAATTATCCATCGTCAAAATTTCTTTTGTCATACTAAGCTTAATATTATTTTCTGCAGCCCAGTTTTGTGCAATGGTAATTTCTTCTTCTCTAACACCAAACATTTTTATTGAATACATAATTTTTTCTCCCTTGCTTCTATCATACTAAGATTGTAATATTTATCACAAATAAACGGAATTACATTCTTTTTATACCCATATAAAACAATTTTAGATTGATATCAAATTCACATAAAAAGTTCAATAAAGCAATGTTGGTAGCCTTCACTATAATATTTTGTTAAATTTTTTAGTCTTTTATCTATAAAAAATCCCAAGCCAACAAATGTAAGCTTGGGTTTTGTTCTTAATCAAGATAATTTTTTATCTTAGGCAGTAAACCTACGTCCGCAGGTAACCAATCAACACTATATAAATTCTCTTTATCTAACCATTTAATTTCATCGTGTACAGATAATATTGCCTTACCTGCTTGAATTTTACAAAGATAACACTGCATAGAAAGATGAAAATTAGGATAATCATATTCAATAGTATCTATCAATTCACCTACGCTTATCTCTAGTGCTAATTCTTCTTTCATTTCACGACGTAAAGCAGCTTGTGGGGCTTCATCTGGTTCAATTTTCCCACCTGGAAATTCCCAGCCACCTTTAAATTCACCATAGTTTCTTTGTGTTGCAAAAACTTTATTCTCATGAATTAAAATTGCTGCAACTACATTGATTGTTTTCATACTTTTAGCTCCTATTTGCTTATAATATATTCATATAAATCTTCACGAATTTCATTTTCTAAATGCCATCCGATTTCCACCGCTGTTTTTGTCGTATTAGGCATCGTAAATTCTTTTACAAATTGCGTAGGGGTCATCTTCCCTAAATAATAAAACTCTTTTGAAATTTTATCATCCTTATTTTTACGAACAAAAAGTTGCACGCTTATTCCTTCTTCTTGTGAGTTCAAAAATTTCTGCACATCGTTTGATGCCAATGTCCGTCCACTTTTTGAGATAGCAATTAAATGATTTGCACTTAAAAATCGATCTTCGTATTTAGTTGTATCCGCTAAATCCTCTTCCTTATCATAGTTGATAAAAACAGGGAATGTTTTCGTCTTTTCATTAAACTTATAACCACCAATATTGACAGATACTTCATTGAATTCCCAATTTAACAAGCGACAAACATCTTCATATGTGTATTTTTGATATAAAACAAAATTGGTATCTTGATATCTATCACTATAATTTTGTTCATAACGCGCAATACCAAAATCAATCAGTTCCTTCATCAAACTATAAAAAACTTGATCCTCTAATAAGCGCTTAAACTGTTTTGCTATCTGATAATCATGCGGATCTTTATCATCTGGTTCGATAAAAATAGACTGCGTATAGGTGTTTTTTCCCGTACCTGTTAAAAAATTATTAGTCATCTGATTAATAATGTTGACCCGACAATTAGCATCCATCTCACATTGATATTGTTCTTTTAATGCCAATGTTAATTTAGCCAATAAATTATGCTCTTCTACCAGCATAATTCTTAACAACTCAAGTTCATGAACTCTTTTACCACTAGCAAATTTCTTAGAAACATATCTTAACATTTCCTCTGCGTCATTTGGTAAAATTGCTTTAAAATCAGGCTCGTATTTCTTTAAAAACATATAATAAGAGCCTAAGGAATTATTATCAAAAATACGCAAAACATCCATTTCCCCAAATTCATCAAATTCTTGTAAATGTGGAATTCTACCTAGCTTATCCTTTAAATTGAAATAGTTTTGTTTGAGTAACTTCAAGTCGCTAAAATTAGCATTGTCAATTGCTGTAAAAATCCGTTTCTTAGAAATTTCATCGAAATGAATTGTCGAACAACCTGGAACAACTCGTGTCCCTTCCAATAAATATCTTCGAATATTATCCTTGTTATAACTACGATCCCCAGATAAAGCAATCGGTATCATAAAATTATTTTTATAGTTACCAATAAAGTCTAATACAACTAAAAATTCCTTATCATCATCTTTGCGCAAACCACGTCCTAATTGTTGCGTAAAAACAATCGGGGACTCTGTAGGGCGTAACATTATCACTTGATTGATTTCGACAATATCTACTCCTTCAGAAAAAACATCCACTGATAAAATATAATCTAAGGTATCCGGCCCTTGTTTTTTCACTAATCTCTCAATCGTTTGCATTCTAATTACATCAGAATCTTGCCCAGTTAAAACAGCAGTCCTCCAACCTGCTTGATTAAATTTTATAGACAATTCGTTTGCTTCAGCAATCGTGCTACAAAAAATTAACCCCTTTACTCGTTCACCACTATATCCATAATAGTTGGCCTGCTGCATAACATGTTTAACACGTTCATCCGAAGTTAGATATCTAAATGGAACTTCTTTATCTTCCATGCCTAAATCTGCAACATGTGGTTCATCTGCAATTCCAAAATAATGAAATGGACACAACAAATCTTCTTTCATCGCTTCTTGCAACCTAATTTCATAAACAATATTATGATCAAATAATTCATAAATATCATTTTCCTTGCGCATATCACGCTTATCCGGAGTTGCTGTCATCCCTAAACTAAGCTTAGGCTTAAAATAATCCATTATCTTACGATGCATTGTAGCTGATGCATGATGTGCTTCATCGTAAATAATCGCATCAAAATGTGTGGGTGAAAAACGTTGCAAATTTTGTCCTAAAGTTTGTACAGTCGCAAAAATATAGTCTTTATCAAATTCCTTATGATTACCATCAACTAAACCATACGTAACTTTATCTGCAAAAACTTTACTATATGATACTTTAGCTTGTTTAGCTAACTGATTTCTATGAACTAAAAACAGAACTCTTTTAAAGTTTAAATGTCTCATCGCAAATGCCGATGCATATGTTTTCCCAGTTCCTGTTGCCGAAATTAACAATGCTTTATCTTGAGCATTCATTATTAGTTGCTCTAAATTTTTGATAAAATGAATTTGCATCGAATTTGGTTCTAAGCGATAAGCCATTAGATCAGGAATTCTCGAACTAGCAATGCTTTTCTTTTGTTCTTGAATAACTTGATAACGTAATTTGTATTGTTCCAGAACCTCTTGAGTTAAGTACTTTGTTTTTGAAGAATTCCATAAATCATTAAATTCGCCTAATACATCTTGAGCAATACCACCTTGTTTTAAAGAAACAATCTTAGTATTCCATTCTTTATTAATGGTTAAGGCCTGTTGTGTCATATTTGAACTGCCAATAATAATTTGATACAATTCTTCTTTTTTAAAAATATATCCTTTAGTATGGAAACCTTCTTTTTGTCCACTCGTTTCATACAGACGAACTTCAAGATTTTTTAATTCACTAAGTTTTTTTAATGCTCGTGGTTCACTAAAATTTAAATAATCAGTCGTTAAAATTTTACCTGGTATTTCTCTTCTTTCTAGCTCCTTTAAAACCTGAAGTAACGGTGCTAACCCACTCATCGTTATGAATGCTACACTTATATAAAATTCTTTACAATTCTTTAAACCACTTTCAATTACACTTAATACCTTTGTCCCCTTTGTGGGATCGTTTGAGATAAATTGAGATTCGTAAGCTAAATTACCTTTATACTGACTTCTATCAATTTGTGAATTTTTAAACCCTTGCATCAACTTTTTTTCAATTGTCATTTTTGCATATCCTCTATGTAGATTTTAGATAATATAAGTATACCATTTACTTCAAAAAATCATTAATACAAAATAAATTTGCATATAAAAAACTCTCAAGTCTTTTAATATTTTCCCTCTTTACTGAACACTCCATTAAAGAGGGGAATTTTTATGCACTACTTACCTACTTATTACTTTAAGATAAATAAAGATACTGTTGTAAGAGTTAGAGAAAATATATCGATTACTACAAACAAAAGGATTCAAGACAAAACAAAATGGATGCCTCCTGTAAAACACAGGGAAACATCCATGGAATAATTTATTAAATTTTAACGCGTCTAGAAAACTAGGTACACATCATTTCTTTCTTATTTATCTAATGAATGTCTTTCACCAACCTGAAAATCTTCATTATGTGCAAACATATAATCTACGGTAATTGGTTCACTACCAGTTAACTTTTTAAAATCATCAGTCCATGTGTCCATCTTACCTTCACGAATTGCCTGACCAAAAGTTACCATTCCTTCTGAACTGTACGGTGCCTCTGAACCTTTTTTAAACTCACCATCAGTTGTTCTTGGAACCCCCATCGCATCAAAAACAGCATAATTTTCTTCATCGCTAATTTCTTGATAGGTTACATGATTTCCTGTTTGTTGATTACCAATTTCAATAAATTCTGCAATCGTCATTGCTTTAACACCGTTAATATTTAAAATTTGTTGATGCACATCATCTGCTAATAACGCATAAGCTACAGCTTTAGCACAATCTTTACGCGAAATATACGCCATCTTGCCTGCACCTTGATTATTAGTTAGCGGGCTACCAAGTTTAACATAAGTAAAATAATTAGTAATCATCGCTTCTGCATATTGAGAGTTCCGTAAGAAAATATAATCTAATCCACTTTCTTCAATATATTTTTCAGTATAGGCATGATCAATTTTTTCAATACTTGGATTAGTTGGATCAGCAGCATTGACTAATGAAGTATAGATAATCTTTTTAACTCCAGCTGCCTTAGCTGCATCAATTACATTGCGATGTGCTGCTTGGCGTTTAGCTCCTACGAAAGGCATTGAAATTAACGCTAAAACATCACCCTCAGCAAATGCTTCCGATAAGCCAGCATACTCATTAAAGTTTGCTTGGCGCACATCTATTCCTTGTTTAGCATATGGCTCTAAGCTTTCTTGCGCATAACCCACAAAAATCAATTGTTCTTTTGGAGCAATCGCTAATAAATCCTTAGCAGCTTGGCTCCCTAAATTACCATCAACACCAGTTAAAATTACTTTAGTCATTTCAACATACCTCCAGATATTCAAATTATATCTATATTATATGTGAAATTTAACACAAATAGAAATATCGGTTTTTGATTAGGTATAGGAAAAACCTATATCTGATGGATGTGCTGTAAAAAAGCTTGTTGTTTACTTGAAAGCTCTTCTCTTAGATAAGCCAAAACAATCTTATAGACATGTGGTGTATCAACAACAGGAACAAATATCAGACTTTTTTTATCGCTACTCAAAGGATAATTTTCAGGGAAAAAACCCACTAAATTTTGATGCTCAATCATAAAAATTTCACTTTCCACATCATCTGCTGTTTGAACAATTTGCGGTTTTATACCAATTTTTTGTGAACGTTCTAACATAATATCATAAGATTTCCCGATAGTTTCTTTATTTAGCATAATCAAAGGATATTTATATACATCCTTTAAAGTAACTTCTTTTTTTGTTGCCAATGGATGATCAATAGATACACCTATTACATATTTACCAGCCGCTAATTCATAAGTTGTAATTTTTTCTTCATCGTAAAATTCTGAATCAAAAGTTATCACAAAATCATAATCACGTTGTAATAAACCGCGCGCTGCATTCTCCAATTTAACTTTTTGAAGCATCAATGGCTCTGCTGAATTTTTTCCAGTGAGAAGCTTATTTAATAATTGCATATCGATTACCGAAGTATATGCTATTTTCAATGGGCCTTGTTGATTCAGCTTTTCTTGCATTTGTTTTTCTAGCAATTCATATTGTAATAATAACTTTTTAGCTTCAAGATATAGACTTTCACCTATTTTAGTAGGTCTAACAGGTAAAACATTCCGATTAATTAAAGTACATTGGAAATACTTTTCAATTTCTCTGACTTGCTGTGTAACACTTGTTTGAGCAATATGATTTTTCTTACCTGCTTTAGTAAAACTGCCAGTCTCAATTACATCAACAAAATATTTGAGTTTCAATAAACTTATCATCTTTTCACCGCTCTTGTTGCCACAAATGATGGTACATTATGTTCGTGTAATTTTCCTTCACCGTTGGTATCTTCGTACAAGTTAGTCAAGACAAAGCCGGCTTCGAGCTGACCGCCAATTTGTTCTTCTAGCGTATGGGAAAACTGAATTCCCCAATCGTTTTTCAGACTATCTTGATAGACTTGTTCGTTACTTGTCGGATCAAATGGCAAACTATATTTAATCTTTTCTTCTTGCTCATCAAAAATATAATTAATTCCATTATCCAAGCCAGCTAAAAAGATACCACCCGGCTTTAAAATTCGATAGCATTCTTTAAAAATTGGCTTAACTTCTTTGACATAGCAGTTTGACACTGGATGAAAAATTAAATCAAAACTCTCATCGGCAAATGGCAATGGTTTAGTCATATCGGCTTGCAAAATCTTAATCTCATAGTTTTCGCGTTGAGCAACTTCTTGTTCGCTTTGACATTGTTGTTTTGAATAATCTAAAACAGTACACTTAGCACCTAAAGCGGCAAAAAGTGGCATCTGTTGACCGCCACCACTTGCCAAACCAAAGACTTCTTTATCCTTTAAATTGCCAAACCATTCATGTGGAACAGGTTTAGTTGGCGTCAACAACATCTCCCAGTGGCCATTTTTAGCGGCTATATATTGTTCGTGACTGATAGCTTGACCCCATTGCCAGCCCTCATTACACCATTTATCGATTACTTTTGCATTTATATCTTGATAATTCATATTCACACCTCTTTATTAAAACGATAGCCACTGCCCCACAAGGTTTCGATTGGCCCTTCATTTAAACCTGCTTGCCTTAACTTTGCACGAATCCGTTTGATATGCACGACCACAGTCGACACTTCTGTATCCAACGAATCCATCCCCCAGACTTGTTCGAATAATTGTTCTTTTTGCCAGACCCGATTAGGATGTTGCATCAAAAAGACCAGCAATTGATATTCCTTAGTTGTTAAGGTGATTTCTTTTTCTAAAACAAAAACCTTATGGGCCGCTAACTCTATTTTAAGTTCCTTATTTTCTAAAATAGGGGCACTAACAGCTGTAGTAACGCTGCGATAACGCGTGATATGCGCTTTGACACGCGCCACTAATTCATTTGGACTAAATGGTTTGCTTAAATAATCGTTAGCTCCTAGCCCTAGTCCACGCACCTTATCGATATCTTCTTTTTTAGCCGAAACAATCATGATTGGCGTTTGTTTTTGTTGACGAATTTGCCGACAGATTTCAAAGCCATCAAGCCCTGGCAACATGACATCGACAATAATCAGATCAAATTCTTGTTTTAAAGCCAAATGCAAGCCGCTTTGCCCATCGTTTACCAATTCAACGGTAAAACCATTAATCTCTAAATAATCACGTTGCAGTTGCGCAATGCTTGTATCGTCTTCAATTATTAATACTTTGGCGTTCATCTGTCCCCTCCTTTTTTAATAACGGCAAATAAATACTTACCGTCGTTCCAACATGTAATTGGCTGGTTAACTCTACTTTTCCTTGTTGCTTATCAATAATTTGTTTGACGATGCTTAAACCTAGCCCGCTGCCTTTGATACTGCGTGCCTTATCTACTCGATAAAATCTTTCAAAAACATAGTCTAACTCTTCTTTAGCAATTCCTATGCCGTTATCGCTAAAATCTAGGCGCGCCAACTTATCAGCACGGCTTAATTTCGCCGTAATGCAGCACTTTTCTTTGGTAGGATCTGCAAATTTTAAGCTATTTTGTAACAAATTAGTCAAGGCGCGCTTCAATTGAAAAGCATCCCCTAAGATATTCAATGGTTGATCTAAGATTTCCAACCGTAGTTCAAAATCTTGTTCCTTAGTGGCTTGCGTCAGCGTTTGTTTGACAAGTTCACTCAAATCGATTTTCTTTAATTTTAACGACATTTCACCACTATCAAGCTTAGTATACAAAAACAATTCCTCTAATAACTCATTTAAACTCAAACTTTTGGCATGAATGACTTCTAAATAGTGTCGTTGCTTTTGCGGAGTGTTGGCCACTCCATCAAGCAAGCCTTCGACATAACCGATGATTGAAGTCATCGGCGTTTTTAAGTCATGCGAGATATTGGCCAGCAATTCTTTTTTCTTTTGTTCCGATTGTTCTTGTTGCCTAGCCGCTTCTTTTAATTCATGCCACGATTGATTAAAACTTTCTTGGAGTTGTTTGACTTCATAAGAAACTTTTTGTTTAGGTGCAAATTCCAAGGGCCGAAACTCTTGGCTGGCCCGTCCGAGTTGTTCTAGCGGCGTAATCGTTGATTTTTGTAAGCGCCGGTTTAACCACCAGGCCGCCCAAATTCCTAAGGCAATAATCGTGATAATCACCCAGATGCCCCAGCGCGTAAAAAACTCAAACAAATTACTTTCACGCTTCAAAATAAAAATGCTCCCCTTGCTTTGGTCGGGATAACGAAAGTCAAATTTCAAGTAGCGATACAGTCGCCCAGCATTATCTAAAGTTCCGGTCGGATGCAGATTATTTAATTCATAATCTGGCGCATGCACATACAAAGATTTTTCCACCAATTCTGGTGAATAATATGAAAAATAATCTTGCTTGCGTAACGCCACTAGCAAACCTTTTTGCTCGATTTCAGTCAATTTTTCTTGTAATTTAGTAGCCTGAGGATCTACTAAAATTGTCGGCGTTTGTTGCGCCAACTTAACTAGTTCAGCATAACTTTTTTCTTCTTTAGGACTTATATCACGCTGTTGCGTTAACATTTTATAGGCTTGTGTCAATGTTGGCACCTTACCTAAAGTTGTATATGAGCTTAAAGCTAAAATTCCCACAATTGATGTTAACGTGATTATAATTGCCCCTACATACGTCAACAAAAACCGCCGTTTAATCGTCATTTTACTCCCCCTATAACTCATTATTCATTTTTTGTTCATTTTTTAGCCAGTTCAAGTTTATTTTAACCTGTTATGCTAAATGTATCAAAAATAAAGGGATGGGATAAAGATGAAAAAATATTTTTTAACATTTATTACACTTTTAAGTGTCGTTGGCTTATTTTTGATATTTGGTACGGATAAAATTCAAGCCAAAAAAACACTGACTCAAGGTCAAAAAAAGACCAACATTTTAACAAGTACAGCTTGGCAAGGAACTAAGGTTTATGACAAGCAACACCACGATTTAACCAAAGAAAATCAAGAATTTATCGGCCTGGCCAAATACGACAAGGTCAGTGGTCGTTACGAATTTTTCGACAAAAAGACCAAACAATCGCGCGGTGATGCTGGCATCTTCTTTATAACTGCCGATGGTAAGAAACGCATCTTGATTTCACAAACCAAAAACTATCAAGCCGTCGTTGATTTGATCAAAGTTTCGGCTAAGAAGTTCACCTACAAGCGGATGGGCAAAGATCAAAACGGGCAACCTACCGAAGTTTTTGTCGAACACGTACCTTACACCAAAATCAAGCTGAAATTTAGCACACCAAAAGAAAAATTAACCGCTAAAACCGGTAAGATTGTAAAAAAGACTGACGGTGCTGCTTTATTGGCTAAAACACTCTGGCAAGGCCAAAAAGTTGTCGATCAAGATGGCAACGATGTGACCGCACAAAACCAACAATTCATCAGCTTGGCTAAGTTTGATGCTAAAACCAACAAGTATGAATTTTTCAACCCACAAACCGGTCAATCTAAAGGCGACTTCGGCTACTTTGCAGTCCTTGCTAACAACAAGATTCGTGCCCATGTTTCTTTAGGTCAAAAAAAATATGGTGCAGTCTTAGAATTAACCGAATTTAATCCACAAAAATTCACTTATAAACGAATGGGTACCGGGCTTGATGGCCAACCAACAACCGTTTATGTAGAACATGTTCCTTACAAGGGTGATTTGACACCTAAATTTAGTTTCTAAAGACAAAAGCCTCTTTTTATAGAGGCTTTTTTGTTATGCTAAACAAAAAGAACTTGACAAACCCATCCAAAAGAATGTATACACTAAGTATGGCTAAAACCGTTTTCTTTTAGCCGATTTCTCGCATCGAAAGAAGGTATCTTACATGGAAGCTAACTTACAATGGCTAGATGATCCGCAAGTGTTTCGGGTCAATCAACTGCCTGCCCACAGTGACCATAGCTGGTATGCTACTAAACAAGAAGTAACTGAGGGCTCATCGCTTAGCCAATCATTAAACGGTCTGTGGGATTTTTATTATGCTCAAAATTACCGCACTTATCCTACTGGTTTTGAACAACCTGATTTTGCATTAACTGACTTTACACAAATAACCGTTCCCCAGCATATCGAAATGGCTGGTTTCAATAAACTTCACTACATCAACACGATGTATCCTTGGGAAGGTCATGAATTCAGACGGCCTCCTTTTACCAGCCAAAACCAAGTAACTTTATTTGCGCAAGCTTTAGATAATCATATCGGCTGTTATCGCAAAGAGTTTACCTTAAAACAATCCTGGCGCACTAAAAATGTGCTTATTCGCTTTGAAGGGGTCGAACAAGCCTTTTATCTCTGGTTAAATGGTCACTTCGTCGGTTATGCCGAAGATTCTTTTACCCCAAGCGAATTTGATTTAACACCTTATCTTAATTATGATAGGGTTAATCATTTAGCCGTGGCGGTTTATCAAAGAAGTACGGCCGCTTACCTTGAAGATCAAGACTTCTTTAGATTTTTTGGGATTTTTCGTAACGTCAGCTTGCTAGCATTTGGTCAAAACCATCTCGCTGACTTATGGCTAAAACCAACTGTCAATTCCGATTATCGCAGCGGACGACTTAGCGCACAACTCAAGTTTGCCAACGTCACACCAAATGCCGTCGTTAAAGCTAGCGTCTTTACACCAGACGGCCAACTTTTAACACAACTTACCCAAGGTCTCGCTAAAGAAACGACCCTTGACTTTGGCGAATTTAGCGATATCTTGCTTTGGGATCATTATCAACCTAATCTTTATAAGCTTCAATTAGAAATGCTCACCGCAGACCAGACACTTTGCGAATACAGCGAATATGACTTTGGTTTTCGCGAAATTTGTCTAAAAGATAAAGTGATGTATCTAAACGGAAAGCGGCTGATCATCAATGGTGTCAACCGCCACGAATGGCATCCCGCCAAAGGCCGCGCGATTGATTTAGCCGATATGCAAGCCGACTTAGAAATTATCAAGCAAGCTAATATCAATGGGGTGCGGACTTCACATTATTCTAACCAAATTCCATGGTATTTCTTATGCGACCAAGCCGGCATTCATTTGATGGCTGAAACCAATCTTGAAACGCATGGAACCTGGCAAAAACCTGTCGGTATCGAGCCTTCTTATAATGTCCCGGGAAATATTTCACAGTGGTTTGGTGCCGTGTTAGATCGTGCTAAAACCAATTTTGAAACCTTTAAAAATCATCCAAGTATCCTTTTTTGGTCATTAGGCAATGAATCTTATGCCCAAGAAGGCTTACGCTTGATGAATGAGTATTTCAAACAAGTCGATCCTTCACGCTTAGTGCATTATGAAGGTAACTTCAACAATCCTGAATTTGAAGATTGCATCTCAGACATCAAGAGTTGTATGTATGCTCATCCTGCAGCTATCGAAGAATATCTGACGACTAAGGCTAAAAAACCATTTATCTTGTGCGAATACATGCATGACATGGGGAACTCTTTAGGCGGGATGAATGATTATATGCAACTACTCGATAAATACGAAATGTATCAAGGTGGCTATATTTGGGACTTTAAAGACCAAGCAATCTTCGTTAAAGATGAAATCACCGGACAAGATGTTTTACGTTACGGTGGTGACTTTGACGATCGGCCAAGTGACTATGAATTTTCCGGCAACGGGATCGTCTTTGCCGATGGACAAGCTAAACCAGCAATGCAGGAGGTCAAGTACTACTATGGAAAATACCGCAACTACTAATAAACTTAGCCTTATCTTTGGCGATTACACGCTTGGAGTTAAGGCCAAAGATACTCATTATATCTTTTCTTATGTGAAAGGCGGCCTCGAATCTTTAAACAAAGGTGGTAAAGAATGGCTCTATCGGGAAGTTAAACCCGTTTTTTGGCGTGCTATGACCGATAATGATCGCGGCTGTGGCTTTGATTTTCAGTCTAACATGTGGTTAGGAGCTAGTTTGAAACAAAAGCTAAGCAAAACAACGGTCACAATCGATGGACAATCAATTCAATTGCCCACAGCCCCTACTAACAATCGCTACAGTAACGCTGAAACAGCTGAGGAGATAACCATCTCTTTTACATTAGCAATCAATACAGTGCCTCAAACAAGCGTTGTTATCAGCTATACGATTAATGCTCAAGCCGAAATGAAAGTTAGCATGCACTACTTTGGTCAAGAAGGCTTACCAGAATTACCTGCACTCGGAGTGCGTTTCATCATGCCTACACCCGCTAAATACTTTGAATACGAAGGACTGAGCGGTGAAACTTATCCCGATCGTTTAGCCGGTGGCATCCCTGGCACTTATCGTATCGCAGGCTTGCCGGTCACCCCTTATCTAGTTCCGCAAGAATGTGGCATGCATATGCAAAGCAAAGCTGTAAAAATCGTGCGTGAGCAAACTTTAAATAATGCCGATCAAACAAAAAATGAATTTAGCTTAGAAATCTTGCAAGATCAAGCACCATTTGCTTTTTCGGCACTTCCTTATAAAGCCGAAGAACTCGAATTTGCAACGCACCAAGAAGAACTCCCACCTGCCCGACGCACCGTTTTATGCGTCTACGCTAAAGTCCGCGGTGTCGGGGGGATTGATAGTTGGGGAACTGATGTCACAGCCCCTTATCGTATCGATGCAACTAAAGACTATGAAGTAAGTTTTATCGTTAAATAATACTATTGAGATGGCGTCTTAAGGCGTCATCTTTTTTGATTTTTAGCATGTTAAGTACTTTTTAAAGAATTGATACGTACTATTTTTTTAATTTAATAATGATTAAAAAATTCAGATATGTCGTGACGTTTAATGTTAACAACTACATGTAGTTAAGCTTGTTTAGTTTTCCATAACGTAACTTTTTAGGGAGAAAACTTTATACGCTTTATAATTTTAGCGTTAATTTTATTACTAGGTTTTATAATTTCAAAAGTCTTTAGAAATCATCCTTTGCTTGTAAAATTAAGAAAAAAGCGTGGGAGTTTTATATTATTTGTAACCTTAAGTTGTATGTGTGTCATGCAAAATTTTCAAGCACTTTATCTGCCTTTTGTCTTGTTACTTACTTTGGGCTTTTTTTATTTCATAAAAGATACTTAAGGTACTTTTAGTTTGTAATCAAAAAGAAAGCCTACGAAAAAATTTTTTCATAGACTTTCTTTTGATGAGTTTTCGGAGCTTATATAATTGAGAAACTAGAATAGCAATGTTAATTATAAAAATCAATTTGATAAACTAGATTTTTTGTCTCTTAATAATTTTTCAAGTTTATCAACACGATATTTCCAATACAATAAACCAATGATTGTAATAGGTATTCCTAGCAAAACAAAATGGATTGCTATAGTAAAACCTAAACCAGTAACTAACATATATACTATTTCAACTATACTAGATATTAAAAATATAGTAAGTAATTGGATATAGATGTTTTTCTGAAATTTAATAGAGTATTTAAATAATAACTCTAAAGCAAATATTTCAACATATCCGAATATTATGAATATAATCATATTGATCCAAGACGTTAAACTTGAATTTATAAGCGTAAAATATAGATTATAGATTGCACCAATGCAAAGTATGAGTAAAAGCTTTTTTAAATATTTCACCACTAATCCTCCAAGTATTCTAAAAATTGTTTTTTATATTTTCGAGAAACCGTTAAATTTTGACCATCTGTTAATTCAATGATACATTTTCCGTTTAGAGAAGGATAAATTTTTTCGACAACTAATATATTGACAATAAAAGATTTACTAATTCTCACATATAATTTGCTGAATTCTTCAATCTCATATAACTTATTTTTTAAACGCAAAGTAAGATTATCAGCATAAGCATATACCTTATCGTCAATACCTTCAAAATACATCACATCCTGATAGTCGCATTTTCCTAAAATATCTCCATAAATATCATCTTGTCTATAACCAACAACGGCATGTTCAGTCTGTTGAATATTATCTTTAAAAAAACTAAAAATCTCTTCCTCACTAAAGTTTTCAAAAAGAAATGTTATATTTTTCACCTCGGCTGAGCGCACATATAAAGAAACTGGTAAATCAATCCAATCGGACAACATTTTCTCTAATTGAGATATATTTCCAAAATACTCATTTATTTTCAAAAAAGCCTCCTAATTAGCCTGCTCCTTTTTTTGTAATAAGATATAAATCCCCAAGAAGCACATAATATAAATAAAGAGAATGCCTACAGATTTAACATCAATACCCTTATTTTCCAACAATCGCCATCCAAGGTGAGCATAATTATATGAAGGCAGGAAAGTTGCAATCCGAGAAAGAAATTTGGGCATAGCAGCCACTGGCATCCATAAACCACCCAAAAAAGAAAGTACTAAATATGTTATAGTCCCAATTGGTTGAGACAAACTATCTAGTCTGCCGATTAACAAAGCCATAATTAAAAATACAATGCTTCCAATATTTAGTGTAATTCCTATATTAATCGTTTCAAGTACTCCTAAATTGATTCCTTTATAAAGGTAGGCAACTACAAACATAAGGAATGTAAAAGCAACTGAGATCAACAAATATGAAAACACATGACTAATTACATAATAAAGAGAATTAACTGGAGATACTTTCAAATAAGTATACCATTTTTTTCTTCGTTCATCTGCAATTTTAGTACCAAGTAGATTGATTGCATTCCCCATAATACCAAAAGCAATCATAGAAACTAAACAATACTCTGACCACGAGACACCGTTAACATTAGCATTCTCAGGAAAAATTGCTGTATATATAATATAAAAAATAACTGGCAAAGCAATAATAAATAATACATATTTGGTATCCCTAAAAACTCTTTTTATATCTAGCCATATTAAAAATAAAAGACTACTCACTTGGACCATTTTCTAATACCTCCATAAAGTATTGCCGTAGGTTGCTTTGATTCTTTTTTATAATCGAAATAGGAATTTTCCCTACCGATACTACTTTATCTATCATTTGATACTTAAATTTTATTTCAGAATCAGTCTCTTCAAAACTAAACTTTGTTATTACTTCCAATTGTTCTTGAGTTATTTGACTCTTATCTACTGAATATGATGAGTTTTTTTCGAGTTTATCTTGAACATTGGTCATTTTACTATCTAAAACTAACCGCCCCTTTGACAAAATTAGTACTCTGTTACAGAATTCAGAGACTTCCTCGATATCATGACTAATTAAGATTATTGTCAAATCTTTACTAAACGAAAACGTGTTTAACGTCTCCCAAAATGCTTTTTTTGATACTACATCCATCCCTACTGTTGGTTCATCCAATATAAGTACTTTAGGATTATTAATTATCGCAGTAGCAAATTGAACTCGCCTTTGTTGTCCACCTGATAAAGAGTCACAATATTTATTCTTCACTGTTCTTAAGTTAACACTATCTAAAACACTTTCGACTGATTTGGAATTGGTTGAAAAGCGCTTCACCATATCTAACCATTCGTAGACCTTCATCTTCTCAGGCATAGAAATTTCCTGCAACATAACCCCAACATCAGATTTAATCTCGAAATTCCTCTTAACCTCCCCAGAATCTTGAGAAAGTATACCTAAAATTATTTTTATTAAAGTGGACTTTCCTTCACCATTCAAACCCAAAAGTCCAATGATATCACCCTTGTTCACAACCAAGTCAACACCTTTTAATATTTGTTTATTTTTGAATGATTTGGTAATATTTGATATTTCAAAAACATTATTCACTTTAATCACCACCCAACATCAAAATTATTTTATTGATAAAATCTCTTTGAACAGAAGTAAATTTTCATTCTTTTCAAAACAAGAAAATAAGCCCATAAATTAAACCAGATAGCAATCCATAAATTGCAAATGTTTGTTTCCTAGGTTTCATTTAAGTTTCCTCCTTGTTTAAAATTTGTCTCACTTGACATTATTTAATGTAGTTCATTAATTAAGTTTTATGAGTTTCTTGACTATAAGTTGCAAAAATTAACATATAAGATGCATAGAAAGAATTGTCCCCAAAATAAAAACATCAGTAAAAAATGTCAATCTGACCTTTACTGATGTTTCTATTTTGATGATAGTGTGTAACATTGTCTAAACTTGTAAAATCTTCTTGATCTTTTATAGATGTTGCCGTACTTGATATGATATTTTACATTGTCCGTCCAAGAATTTTTAACGACTACATAATTATTTCCCCGCATAGCAGGTGTTTTTTTGTTTCGCACGATGCTCGTGCTCAACTAGGTCTAAAGCCATAATCAAAAAGAAAGTCTACGAAAAAACTTTCATAGACTTTCTTTTTTAGTTTTCATTGAAATTATTTTATTATATTTTTAATAGTCCTAGGCTCCAATCTAGGTTTATTTGACCATAATGA
Source organism: uncultured Lactobacillus sp. (assembly GCA_905204935.1). GTDB lineage: Bacteria > Bacillota > Bacilli > Lactobacillales > Lactobacillaceae > Ligilactobacillus. Next base: position 38,009 of record CAJLBJ010000002.1, on the reverse strand, counting down.
GCAATTTTTTGATAAAATTCCCCCACTGCTGGACTCATTTTTTCTTCTTTAGATAAACTCTTCATAGCTAATTGCTCTAATTTCTGCGATACATTTAATAATTCTTTTGGAAAATAAGCATTTTTAGCTCCCATTTGATTTTTAAAATCCACCAAAATTTCGCGTTCTTCAGGCCGCGTATTAATATCTAAAATCAAATTGCAAACATCATTCATAATATTTTCTTGGTTTACTTTTGACATTGAAATTTCCCCTAATATTTTAATCACCTATAAAAAATCTAACAACAACCGCTATCCCCAATTTTTAAATACATTTCTTCTAACTAGTCATCAATAATTTCCCTAAAATTGATTGCTTAAATTATATATGAGTCGCTAATTAAAAACAATATTTTTTATTTTATCTCCTCAAATTAGTATTATAAATAGTAAAAAAGCCCTCCTCACTGGAAAACTCCAGTAAAGAGAACTCAAAGATTAAAATTTGGGAATTTTATCAATTTAAATTGATGAAAAGTTCATATCCTTAGCTTAACTGGTTATCTTTTTCATATATTAATGAAAATTTATAAGTTTTCAAAACCAACTAGAATCGACAGCACCTTGTAAAGTAAGTGGTCCATTTTTTGTTTCTAAGTTAAAATCTTTCGAACCTAATTCTGTAATTTCTTTAAACTCCTCTTCAAATACTGCAGGATCTTTGTAAGGGTCATCATTATTTTTCAACGTCAAAACATAATGTTTATCTTTCGGATTACTCCAGATTCCTAGACTGTTTAAAGAAGACAAATCTAAACTTGGAATATCAGAAGATAATACTATTTTATACTGTCGTCTATACAAAACGTCATTCAACTTCATCAAATACCTCCTTTTACTAATAATTTTTTACTCTTCATTTAACCACGCTTCGATTTCTTCGTAAGTATTTAATCTTTCTACTGGTATTTTCTCTGTTAGTTTAGAAAATCTAATATCTTCTTCCTCTGCTGTTAATAGTAACTCTGTTGGCAAAGTTCCCCTAACTACTATTTTTCTATATAACATCTTGATAACTTCTTCTGGTGTGAGTCCTTGCTTGGCTAAAATTTCTTCTGCTTCCGCTTTTAACTGATCGCTTACTGTTACTTGAATATTTTTTTCGTTCATTATACATCACCTCAAAAGCTTTTCTTCTTATAGATTATAGCAAAAGAGATGCTACAATAGCTAAAAATAATCCTGTAGTATCGTTTATTTCCATAATTTATAAACTTAAGTTTCTTTTACGGTTATCAGCTATACCAATGACGATATTGTTGCCTATCCAGAACTATGTCATTACCAAAATCATTACCAAAAAACAAAAAAAGCACTTCTTGAAAACAAGAAGTGCTTTAAATCGTTGATATAACAACGATTAACGCTTACTAAATTGTGAAGCTTTACGAGCTTTCTTAAGACCTGGTTTTTTACGTTCCTTCATACGTGCATCACGAGTTAATAAGCCTGCACGCTTCAAAACACCACGGAAATCAGGATCTACTTCAAGCAAAGCACGTGCAATACCGTGACGAGTTGCACCAGCTTGACCGGAGAAGCCGCCACCGTTTACGTTAACTAAAACATCATATTGATCCTTTGTTTCAGTTACAACAAATGGTTGAACCATAACTTCACGTAAGTTTGCAAATGGAATGTATTCTTCTGCAGGTTTGCCGTTCATCACGATCTTACCTGTACCCGGTACTAAGCGAACACGAGCAACAGAGTTTTTACGGCGACCTGTGCCTCTATATTGAACTTGAGCCAATTTCGATCTCCTCCTAGATTAAGTTTGTGATATCCAATACTTCTGGTTGTTGAGCTGCATGTTTGTGATCTGCACCACGGTAAACATGTAACTTCTTAGCTTGTTGACGACCAAGAGTACCCTTTGGTAGCATGCCTTTTACGGACATTGCAATCAATTTTTCAGGGTCATTTTCACGGTAGTCACCAGCTGTACGAGCTTTCAAACCACCTGGATGATTGGAATGATGGTAGTAGATCTTATCTGTAGCTTTGCGACCTGTCAAAGCAACCTTTTCCGCGTTGATGACGATAACAAAATCACCTGTATCAACGTTTGGTGTAAATGTTGGTTTATTCTTGCCGCGTAAGATAGATGCAACTGTTGCTGAAAGACGTCCCAAAGGAATATCTGTAGCATCAACTACATACCATTTACGTTCTACTTCGCCTGGTTTTGCAATATATGTTGTACGCACGTTTAATTTCCTCCATTTTTATATGCATGTTTGACAAACAATAAGATTTAACGGGGCTTACTGTGGGGCAAACAATACCAAATACTATATTACGATTTTTCTAGCAAATAGTCAATTACTATTCCTGAAATTCTTCGACTTTTTGTGACAGATCACCGTAATAAACTTCTTTTAAATATAGGCCACTGGCCGGGGCAGTTTGGCGTGCTTGATTCCGATCGCGCACCTCGTATAAACGCAAAAAATCATGGACATCACGCCGTCCATTGCCAATCTCTAACAAAACTGCCACCATGATTCTGACTTGATTATACAAAAAACCATTGCCACAAAATTCAAAGATTATCTCATCATTTTCTTTATCTTCTCGCACAGTCGCTTCATAAATCGTCCGAACGTGATTTTTAGCTTGACTACCTGAGGCCACAAAGCTTGAAAAATCATGGGTCCCCACCACATCAGGTAAAGCTTCTTCGATTCGTTTTACGTCGAGTGGATATTTGTAATGTCCGGTGTAAAGACGCTTAAAAGGATTCGTATACCAGCCCCGACTCACGCGATACATGTAGCGTTTTGAATGTGCAGCATATCTACAATGAAAATCAGCTGGCACGATCTGACAGTCGACTACCTCACAATCAAGCGGTAAGATGCTGTTTAAGCCTCTTAGCATTCCTTGTGCTGAGATATCATGCGGAAAATCAAAATGCACGACCTGCCCTAAAGCATGCACCCCGGCATCGGTTCTTCCCGAACCATAGATCGTAATATATTCATCTTCTTTGCTCATCTTGTTGACGGCCTTTTCTAAAACCGATTGCACCGTACGTTGCTTTGGTTGAGCTTGAAAGCCCGCAAAATTTGAGCCATCATAGGCGAGCGTTATCATATAACGTTTCGTCATCTGTTATTCCTTTCTTATTTTCGTAACCAAACTAATAAGACGGTTACGAGTAAAAATACTATTAGCGCAAGTGTGTCTTTAACAGACCAAATCATTTGACGATATTTGGTCCGGCCTGCTCCGCCTTGGTAGCCGCGCGCTTCCATCGCAGTTGCTAAATCTTCTGCCCTGTTAAATGAACTTACAAACAGTGGAATCAATAACGGAATCACAGCTTTAATCTGTTGCAACAAACTTCCTTCGCCAAAATTAACTCCTCGCGAACGTTGGGCGTTCATGATTTTTTCTGTTTCATCCATCAACGTTGGTACAAAGCGCAAGGCAATCGATAACACTAAGGCAATTTCATAAACAGGAACCTTTAATTTATTTAACGGCATCATTAAAGCCTCAATTCCATCTGCAATCTCGAGTGGTGTCGTCGTCAGAGTCAAGAGTGTTGACATGAAAATAATCAAGACAAACCGACAAAATACAAAGACGGCATTTACCAAACCAAAACTCGTGATTCTTAACGGTCCAAATTCCCAATAAACACTGCCACCCGTGGCAAAAAATAACTGCAAAATAACCGTAAACAAGATTAACCAAATCAACGGCTTAAGTCCCTTGATAAAAAAGCCCAGTTTAATCTTAGAAAGCCCTACGCATCCTAACACAAAAGCTAACAAAAAAGTATATGACTGCCAGTTATTGCACAAAAAAACGATCACGATAAAATAAAAACTCAAAAAGATTTTACCGCGTGCATCTAACTTATGCACCAATGAATCGCCATTGATATAGCGTCCTAAAATTAATTTACTCATGCCTTTTTCTCTCCTAAAATCATTTTTGCCAATTGTTTAGCCAACTCTTCGGCGCTAAGCGGTAGTTGGTCTAACGCCAAGCCGTGTTGTTGGAGCTTCCAGGCAAATTGGGTCGTTTGCGGTAAATTCAAGTGGTGCTTGGTTAACCAGCTAGGGTTGCTAAACAATTCTTTAGGAGTCGTATCTGCGATGAGCTGCCCTTTTTCTAAGACGATCACATGGTCGGCATAATCGGCCACATCATTCATCTGATGCGTGACTAAAATAATCGTGAGTTGCTGTTCACGATGCAACTTAGCAAACATTTCCATCATCTCTAAACGACCAACCGGATCTAGCCCGGCCGTTGGTTCATCTAAAATCAAAACCTTTGGCTCCATTGCCAAAACACCTGCAATCGCTACTCTGCGCATCTGTCCGCCTGACAACTCAAATGGTGATTTTTCTAAAACTTCTGCGGGTAATCCCACTAAAGCCGCCTTTTGCTTGGCAATGTCTATTGCCTCTTGTTGGCTTAAACCGAAATTTTTAGGAGCAAAGGCAATATCTTTTAAGACCGTTTCTTCAAACAACTGAGCCTCGGGAAATTGAAAAACAAAGCCCACTTCTTTGCGCAGGGCATTTAGCTCTTTACTTTTGGTTTGCGCATCGATCCGTCTACCATTGACGCTTAAGCTACCGTCTGTTGGCTTTAAAAGCCCGTTTAAATGCTGAAGTAACGTTGATTTGCCACTTCCAGTATGTCCGATGATTGCCGTATAACTGCCTTCTTTAATCTCTAAAGACAACTCTTTTAACGCCACATGTTCAAATGGCGTATTTTTTTGATAGGTATAACTTAATTTTTCAAGACTAATTGACATATCCATTCGACCATTCTTTCTTCATCTAAATACTGCTCTAAAACCTCGACCCCGTTATTTTTCAAGGCTTGCTTTAATTTTTCGGGATACGGCACATCTAAACCAAGCTCGATTAGCTCTTGGCCACGCGCAAAAATCTTAGCCGGTTGATCGTCTGCCACAATCACCCCGTCATCTAACACGATAACTCGATCGGCCAAGGCTGCTTCATCGATATCATGCGTAATCGAAATCACGGTAAAACCTTTTTCTTGGTTGAGCTTACGCATCAAGTCGATAATCTCGTGGCGTCCCTTAGGATCAAGCATACTCGTCGATTCATCAAAAATCACAATTTTAGGCTGTAAGGCCAAGACTCCCGCAATCGCCACCCGTTGTTTTTGGCCACCAGATAAGCGGACCGGTTCGTGTTTGGCAAAAGCTTGCATATCAACCGCTTTTAACGCTTCATTTACGCGTTTAACCATTTCAGAGCGTTCAATCCCTTGGTTTTCTAGGCCAAAGGCAATATCGCCCTCGACATCTGCGCCAACAAATTGATTATCCGGATTTTGAAAGACCATCCCAATCTTTTTTCGAATCTCCCAAACACTTTGCGCATCGAGTAGTTGCCCATCAACAAAGATTTGACCACTTTGCGGCACCAACAACCCGTCAATTGCCTTAGCCAATGTTGATTTGCCACTACCATTATGTCCAATCAAAGCGACCCATTGTCCTGCTTTAATCTGTAAATTAATATTATTTAAGGTTTTTTTAGGTGCTTTAGGATAGCTGAAGCATAAATCCTTGATTTCAATTATTGCACTCATCTCATCTGTACCTTTCCATAGTCTAATAGTTTTATCATACCATATTCAGCTGTCTGATTAACTTAAAATAATAAAAAAGTACTTTTATTTACAAAAAAAGATAGGTATTCACTTACGAATACCTATCTTTTCACTTTATACCCACGATTATTTGAAGATAAAAAAATCACTTTCCATGACGAAGTGTTCCCGTTCCCCGCTGGACACGGTACTTAGGACTAGACTCGGTGTTACCCAACATCGTAACGCCCCGTTATCGCCATGAAAGTGACAATTTTTTTATTTAGCTATTGGATTAGTCTACTAATTCAAGCACAACCATCTTAGCTGCATCGCCGCGACGTTGTTCCATCTTGAGGATACGTGTGTAACCACCGTTACGTTCCTTATAACGAGGAGCTACGTCATCGAATAATTTTTGTAAAGCTGTTTGTACAACAACCTTGTCATCATCTTCTTTAACATCAGCAACAACATCCATCAAGAATGCAGCAGCACGACGACGAGAAGCTAAATCACCTTTTTTACCTAAAGTAATCATTCTTTCAACGAAACGACGTACTTCTTTAGCACGAGTTTCTGTTGTAACGATTTTACCGTTAACAATAACGTCTGTTGTTAAGTTACGTAACATTGATTTACGGTGTGCACTTGTACGACCTAATTTGCGGTAAGCCATGAACAGATTCCCTCCTTTAGTTGAAAATATTAATCATCATGACGTAAGGATAGCCCTAAAGCTTCCAACTTGTTCTTAACTTCTTCTAAAGACTTGCGTCCGAGGTTACGAACCTTCATCATATCAGCTTCGGACTTATTAGTTAATTCTTGTACAGTGTTGATACCCGCTCGCTTCAAGCAGTTGTATGAACGAACAGACAAGTCTAACTCTTCAATCGTCATTTCAAGCATCTTTTCTTTATGAGTTTCTTCTTTTTCAACCATAATTTCAGCATTCTTAGCTTCATCGGTTAAATCAACAAATAAAGTCAAATGTTCAGTCAAGATCTTTGCAGATAAACTGATTGCTTCGCTTGGTGTGATTGAAGCATTTGTCCAAACATCAAGTGTTAATTTGTCATAATCATTTTTTTGACCAACACGTGTTTTTTCTACTTGGTAGTTGACACGTTCGATCGGGGTATAAATAGAGTCGATTGCTAAAACGCCGATTGGCATATCGTCTGCTTTAGCCTTGTTTTCTGTTGCGGAAACATAACCACGACCCTTGTTAGCAGTCATCCGAGCATGGAAAGAAGCTCCTTGAGCTACTGTACAGATGTAAAGATCCGGATTTAGAACCTCAACACCGCTGCCTACTTGAATGTCGCCAGCTGTTACTTCCATAGGACCAGTTACATCAATTTCTAATGTTTGAGCATCTTCAGAATCTAACTTTAAGGCAACCTTCTTCAGATTCAAAATAATAGCTGTTACATCTTCTAAAACGCCTTCCACAGTGGAAAACTCATGCAACACTCCATCAATTTGGACATCTGTAATAGCAGCACCTGGTAAAGAAGATAGCAAAATACGGCGTAAAGAATTGCCCAAAGTTGTACCGTAACCACGTTCTAATGGTTCGATGACAAATTTACCGTAGTTTTCATTTTCTTCAATTTTGTGAATTTTTGGTTTTTCAAATTCGATCATTCTTATCTTTACCCCTTTCAAAACGTAACGTGTAATCTGGCGAAAACATTATGAGTTTCTCTCAAAAATGAATACTGACCCACATTAAACACGACGGCGTTTTGGAGGACGGCATCCGTTATGAGGAACTGGTGTAACATCCTTGATAGATGTAACTTCCAAACCTGTTGTTTGAAGAGCACGAATTGCTGCTTCACGACCAGAACCTGGTCCTTTAACTGCTACTTCAACTGTCTTCATACCATGTTCCATAGCACCTTTAGCAGCTGCTTCAGAAGCCATTTGTGCTGCAAATGGTGTAGACTTACGAGAACCCTTGAAACCAAGAGAACCAGCTGAAGACCATGCTACTGCGTTACCATGAACATCAGTAATCATAACAAGTGTATTATTGAATGTTGAATGAATATGTGCAACACCGCTCTCTATATTCTTCTTTACACGGCGCTTGCGTGATTTCTTAACTGCCATGAAATAGCTAACCTCCTTTGTTAATTATTATTTCTTTTTACCTGCAATTGAAACTGCTGGGCCTTTACGTGTACGTGCGTTGTTCTTAGTATTTTGACCGCGAACTGGTAAATGACGACGATGACGTAGACCACGGTAAGAGCCAATTTCAGAAAGACGCTTGATGTTTAAGGAAACTTCACGACGAAGATCACCTTCAACTTTGTACTTATCTACAACTGCACGAATCTTATCTTCTTGATCAGCTGTTAAATCACGTACACGAACATCTTCTGAAACACCTGCTTCGCTCAAGATCTTTTGAGCTGTGGAATTACCGATACCATAAATGTAAGTTAATCCGATTACGACACACTTGTTACGTGGTAAATCGACACCTGCAATACGAGCCATTACAATTACACCTCCTAATTAATTATTATCCTTGACGTTGTTTGTGCTTAGGGTTATCACAAATAACCATAACGCGACCTTTGCGCTTGATTACTTTGCAATGTTCGCACATTGGTTTAACTGATGGTCTTACTTTCATGAATTATACCTCCTAAATAGTTTTGAAGTACAATCTATTTAAAGCGATAGGTAATGCGACCCTTAGTCAAATCGTAAGGGGACATTTCAACAGTAACCTTGTCTCCGGGCAGAATACGAATATAATTCATGCGGATCTTACCGGAAACGTGTGCTAGAATTTCATGCCCGTTTTCGAGTTCAACTTTGAACATCGCATTTGGCAACGTTTCTTTGATCGTACCCTCAATTTCAATCACATCATCTTTCGCCACGCAAAAGTACCTCCTTAAAAATTGGTTTGAAAACTTTACACGTAAAAATGTGAGAAGCTTTTACGGAGTCCCACCTTTTTCCGCAAGTCCGCTTGTCCTAAAAAAGGGCAAACTGGGCCTATTGAAAAGATAAACCTGAATTATCATACCATAGCCAAGGCGTTTTTACAAGCCTTATTGCTAAAAAATGCTAATTCAGGTTGTTTTTTTATTATTTTAGATTATCTAAGATTGCTTTGACATCTGCAAAAACTTTATCGATATCTTGATTACCATTTACTTCATTTAAAATACCTTTTTGTGCATAAAAATCAAGTAATGGTGTATTCATCTTGATGTTAACATCCAAGCGGTTCTTAACTGTTTCTGGTTTATCATCTTCACGTTGATAAAACTCATGACCACCACAACGATCACAGGTACCTTCTTCTTTAGTTGGATTAAATACCTTGTGATATGTTGCCCCACAATCCCGACAAATATAACGACCTGTTAAACGTTCCATCAATGATTCAGGATCAACATGAATGTTAATCACACCAGCTAATGGTTTGCCTAATTGTGCACCAATTTCTTCTAAAGCTTGTGCTTGCGCCATGTTACGTGGGAAACCATCTAATAAGAAACCATCTTTAACATCATCTTGTGCTAAGCGTTCCTTAACGATTCCGTTAGTAACTTCATCGGGTACCAATTCACCTTTATCGATATATTTCTTAGCTTCTATACCCATTGGAGTTTGATTTTTAATTGCAGCTCTAAAAATATCTCCGGTTGAAATATGTGGAATCTTGTATTCGTCCACGATTTTTTCGGCTTGTGTGCCTTTACCTGCACCAGGTAGTCCCATTAACATGAGATTCATTGCCATAATGAACATCCTCCAAATATTTTATAATAATAACTACTATATTATACCTTAAATTTGCTACAACAACCAAAAAAAGTTGGTTCAAACAACAAATTGTTTAAACCAACTTTCAAAAGTTTTATCTGATAAAGCCTACATATTCACGTTTCATCATCATACCGTTAATTTGACGCATTGTTTCTAAGGTTACCCCCACAACAATCAAAAGACTTGTACCACCTAAACCGATGGATTCATCCAAGCCCCAAATTGCTGCAGCTAATAGCGGAATTAAAGCCACTAAACCTAAGAACAAAGAACCTACTGAACTTAAACGCATCAACAAACCTGTTACATACTTTTCAGTTTCTTTACCCGGCCAAACCGAAGGAATATAACTACCTTGCTTTTGTAAGTTTTCAGATAATTTTTCTGGATTAACTTGCACAAAAGCATAGAAGAATGTAAACAAGATAATCAATACAGTATACAATGTCATACCAGGTGCTGTTTGCATGTTAAAAATCTTAGTCATTACTTGATACCAAGTATCTGCACTATGACTTTGTGTAAAGGCCATCAAGATAGCTTGTGGCGTTGCAATAAACGAACTAGCAAAGATAACTGGAATAACTCCAGCTACATTGACCTTCAATGGAAGGTATGAGTTTTCGCTAGCACCGGCTAATCTTCTTGTATATTGAATTGGAATCTTATAGCTTGCTTGTTGTACATAGGTAACAAAGGTTACGATGATTAAGATAATCACAAACAATGCTACACAATACAAGATTGGTTTCCATAATTCAGCAGTTGGTACTCCTAAAAATTGTTCGTTGAAAATCTTATGAATGCCTGTTGGAATACGTGCAACGATTCCGGCCATAATAATCATTGAAATCCCGTTACCTAAACCACGTTCGGTAATCATATCACCAAGCCATGTTGTAAACATCGTACCGGCCGTCAAAATGATACCGATAGTCACGTATGTTTGTACACTTGGATCTTTAACTAAATTCAAACTACTTAAAGTGTTAAAACCAGCAGTGATTCCGATTGATTGTATAAACGCGAGCACGATCGTCAAATATCTTGTCACTTGATTAAGTTTACGACGACCAACTTCCCCTTGCTTGCTCCATTCCACAAAACGTGGCACGATGTCCATTTGTAACAATTGGACAATGATTTGAGCGGTAATGTATGGAGAAACTCCCATCGCAAGAACGGAATAATTTGTTAAACCGCCACCACTAAAAGTATTCAAGATACTAATTAACCCTGAAGATGCAACGCTAGTCAAAGCCTTAGCGTTGATCCCAGGGACGGTGATATAAGTGCCTAAGCGAAATACAATCAAGACACCTAAGGTAAATAAGATTTTTTTTCGAATCTCTTTTACAGCTAAGGCGTTCTTCATTGTCTTAAGCATTATTAAATCACCTCAGCTTTACCGCCTTTAGATTCGATTGCTTCCTTAGCAGATGCAGAGAACTTGCTTGCCTTTACAGTCAATTGCTTGTTCAATGTACCATTGCCAAGTACTTTGATACCATCTTTTTCATCTTTAATGATACCAGATTCTACTAATAATGCAGGTGTTACTTCTGCACCATCTTCAAATTTATTTAAAGTTTCCAAGTTTACAATAGCATATTCTTTACGATTGATGTTCTTGAAACCACGTTTTGGCATACGACGGAACAATGGCATTTGTCCACCTTCAAAACCTAAACGTACCTTACCGCGAGCCTTTTGACCTTTTTGACCACGACCAGCAGTCTTACCATTACCAGATGAAGTACCACGACCAACACGATTACGTACTTGGCGTGAACCTTCAGCAGGTTTCAATTCATGTAATTTCATTAGGTTGGCACCTCCTTGTTAATTTATAAAATAGACTATTTAGCCAATTCAACGTCCACTAAATGATTGATTTTTCTAATTGCACCACGCATAGCTGCATTGTCAGGAACAACAACAGAGCTATTTACTCGACCAAGACCTAAGCCTTTTACGATATCGCGTTGGTTTTGAGGACGTCCAATGACAGAACGAATTAAAGTAACTTTTAATTTATCCATGAATATGTCCTCCTTATTCTGCTAAATGTTGAACGGAAACGCCGCGTAATTTTGCGACACTTTCAGCGTCCTTCATATTTACTAAACCATCAAATGTAGCACGTACAACATTAACTGGTGTATTTGAACCTAATGATTTACTTGTAACATCAGCAATACCTGCAAGTTCCATAACGGCACGAACAGCACCACCTGCTGCAACTCCGGAACCGGCAATAGCTGGTTTCAACATAATACGACTACCACTGTATTGACCAATAACTTCGTGAGGAAGTGTCGTTCCAACAGTAGGAACTTCGATTAAGTTCTTACGAGCAGCGTCAACAGCCTTACGAATAGCTTCTGGTACTTCTTGAGCTTTACCAGTACCAAAACCTACGTGGCCGTTGTGGTCACCAACAACAACTAAAGCAGCGAAACGTAGACGACGTCCACCTTTTACAACTTTAGTGATACGGTTAATCGCAACAACGCGATCTTCTAAATCTAATTGAGCTGGATCAATAAAAGCCATAAACGTTATTTCCTCCTTTTCCTAAAAGTCCAAACCATTTTCGCGTGCAGCTTCAGCCAAAGCTTGTACACGACCATGATATAGGTATCCGCCACGGTCAAATACAACTTCTTTGATACCTTTTTCTACAGCACGTTTAGCAACAACAGCACCTACAGAACTAGCTTGTTCTGTCTTTGTGTTGCCACTTACTTCACTGTCTAAAGTAGAGGCACTAACTAGCGTCACACCCGCTACGTCATCAATAACTTGAGCGTAGATGTTTTTGTTTGAACGATAAACATTTAAGCGTGGGCACTCAGCAGTACCAGAGATTTTACCACGGACACGTGTATGACGTTTTTGACGTGTCTTATTCTTATCTGGTTTTGAAATCACAATTTTCACCTCTTAGATTAATTTTATCAGCGAGTTACGCTGCGTTTTTATTATTTACCAGTCTTACCTTCCTTACGACGAACAAATTCACCAACATAGCGAATACCTTTGCCCTTGTAAGGTTCTGGTGCACGAGTTGCACGAATACGCGCAGCAACGTCACCAACAACTTCTTTGCTGATACCAGAAACGATGATTGATGTTGCAGAAGGTGCTTCAAACTTCACGCCTTCTTCTTCAGCAAATTCAACTGGATGGGAGTAGCCAACGTTTAATACAAGTGTGCTACCCTTCATTTGTGCACGGTAACCAACACCACGAAGTTCAAGTTCTTTCTTGAAGCCTTCAGATACACCAACTACCATGTTATGGAAGTTAGCACGAGTTGTACCATGTAATGCTTTTGTCTTATTATCTTCAGCAGAACGTTCAAATGTTACTTGATTACCTTCTACTTTGATTGCAATCTTGTCAGAGAATTCACGAGTTAATTCGCCTTTAGGACCTTTAACAGTCACTACGTTGCCGTCTTGTTTAACTTCAACGCCAGCAGGCAATTCAACTACTTTAAAACCAATACGACTCACGAGATGGACACCTCCTTACGGTTAAATTATATTACCATACGTAAGCGATAACTTCGCCGCCGATTTTCTTAGCGCGAGCATCTTTATCTGTCATAACACCTTCAGATGTTGATAAGATAGCAATACCTAAGCCATTTAAAACCTTAGGAACTGCATCTGCTTTTACGTAAGAACGTAAACCTGGTTTTGAGATACGACGAATACCAGAGATTACGCGTTCATTGTTCTTTCCATATTTCAAGAATACGCGGATGATACCTTGCTTGTTATCATCAATATATTCAACATCGCGTACGAAACCTTCATTTTTAAGGATTTCTGCGATGTCACGCTTGATTTTTGAAGCAGGTACTTCTACTGATTCGTGCTTTGCCATGTTAGCATTGCGCACGCGTGTTAAGAAGTCTGCAATTGGATCAGTCATGACCATGTTTTTGCCTCCTTTACATGTCTATTGTTGGATTACCAGCTAGCCTTTTTCATGCCAGGGATTTGACCCTTATGAGCAAGATCTCGTAGGCAAACACGGCATAACTTAAACTTACGATATACAGAATGTGGGCGGCCACAACGTTCGCAACGTGTATATTCTTGTGTTGAGAACTTAGCAGGACGCTTATTCTTTGCAATTTGTGACTTTTTAGCCAAGTGTGTAACCCCCTCTTATTTAGCGAATGGCATTCCAAGCTGTGTCAATAATTCTTTGGATTCTTCGTCAGTATTTGCAGTTGTAACGATTACGATATCCATACCACGAACTTTATTAACATTATCAAAATCGATTTCAGGGAAAATCAATTGTTCACGTACACCCAAAGTGTAGTTACCGCGACCATCGAAGGCACGCTTACTTACACCGTGGAAGTCACGCACACGTGGTAATGATACAGAAACCAACTTGTCTAAGAATTCGTACATGCGTTGGCCACGTAATGTAACCTTTGCTCCGATAGGCATACCTTCACGTAAACGGAAGCCAGCGATTGACTTTTTAGCTTTTGTGATAACTGGTTTTTGACCAGAGATCAATGTCAATTCTTCAACAGCTTCATCCAAATTCTTAGCGTTGCTTACAGCATCACCCACACCCATGTTGATAACAATCTTATCAACCTTTGGTGCTTGCATGATAGATGTGTAATTGAATTTTTCCATTAATGATGGAACGACTTCTTTTTCATATTTTTCTTTTAAACGGTTAACCATGAAGAAAGTATCCTCCTTTCCCTAACTACTTATCTAAAGTTTCACCTGTTTTTTTAGAAACACGGACTTTCTTACCATCTTCTACCTTGAAGCCAACACGAGTTGCTTCGTTGTTAGAAGGATCGATGAGCATAACGTTAGAAACATGAATTGGTGCTTCAACTTCAACAATCCCACCATTAGGATTTGCATTAGTTGGCTTTTGATGCTTCTTAACGATGTTCACACCTTTAACGATCACACGGTCTTTTGCTGGGAAGACTTGTTCTACAATGCCTTCTTTACCTTTATCTTTACCTGCGATAACTTTAACTTTGTCATTCTTTTTAACGAACATTCTTTATGTGCACCTCCTTGCCAGATAGATGGTTATTATAATACTTCAGGTGCTAAGGAAACGATCTTCATGAAGTTTCCGTCACGTAATTCACGAGCAACAGGCCCAAAAATACGTGTACCCTTAGGTGATTTATCTTCACCAATAATTACAGCAGCATTTTCGTCAAACTTGATGTATGAGCCATCTGGACGGTGTGTACCATACTTAGTACGAACAACAACAGCTTTTACAACATCACCTTTTTTGACAACGCCACCTGGTGTTGCTTGTTTAACAGTAGCAACAATGATGTCACCGATATTTGCAGTCTTCACACGGGAACCACCCAAAATCTTAATAACTAAAATTTCACGAGCACCGGAGTTATCAGCGACTTTTAAACGACTCTCTTGTTGGATCACAGTATGTGTCCTCCTTTCGTTATTAGATCAGAATACGAATCAGTGCAAATGTTATTTATTACAAAATAACTGCTTTTTCAACGATTTCTAATAAACGGAAACGTTTTGTAGCTGACAATGGGCGAGTTTCCATAATTTTGACGATATCGCCAACTTTTGCTTCGTTGTTTTCGTCATGTGCTTTAAATTTTTTGGAATACTTAACACGTTTGCCGTAAACTTTGTGATTCTTGTAAGTTTCAACAACAACTGTGATAGTTTTATCCATCTTGTCAGAAACGACACGTCCTTGATAGACTTTGCGTTGGTTACGACTTTCACTCATGCGCGATTAGCCTCCCTTTCGTATTCTTATTTGTTTAATTCTGCTTGACGCAACGCTGTTTTGATGCGTGCAATCGATTTACGAACTTCCTTCAAGCGAGCAGTATTTTCTAATTGACCGGTAGCTAATTGGAAGCGTAAGTTGAATAATTCTTCTTTATATTGCTTTTCTTTTTCAAGCATTTCAGCAGTGGTTAATTCATTTAATTCTTTAGCCTTCATTTGATTCGCCACCTACTTCCTCACGTATTACGAACTTAGTCTTCACTGGGAGCTTGTGGGAAGCTAAACGTAAAGCTTCGCGAGCAACTTCTTCTGAAACGCCGGCGATTTCAAACATAACTTTACCGCGCTTAACAGGAGCTACCCAACCTTCAGGAGCACCTTTCCCGGAACCCATACGAACACCAATTGCTTTAGCTGTGTATGATTTGTGAGGGAAAATTTTAATCCAAACTTTCCCACCACGCTTCATGTAACGAGTCATAGCGATACGAGCAGCTTCGATTTGACGGTTTGTAATCCAATGAGATTCAGTTGCTTGCAAACCGTATTGACCGAATGTTACTTCCTTACCGCCTTTTGCTTCCCCGCGCATTTTACCACGGAATTCACGACGGTGCTTTACACGTTTTGGTACTAACATAGATTATTTCCCTCCTTTGCTATTTTCTTTCTTAGCTGGTAAAACTTCACCACGGTAGATCCAAACTTTAACGCCTAATTTACCGTAAGTTGTGATTGCTTCTTCCCATGCGTAATCAATATCAGCACGTAAAGTATGCAATGGAACAGTTCCTTCTGAGAAGCGTTCTACACGGGACATATCTGCACCGTTCAAACGGCCAGCAACTTGAACCTTGATACCTTTTGCGCCTGCACGCATTGTACGTTGGATTGCTTGTTTCATAGCACGACGGAATGCAACACGGTTTTCTAATTGTTGTGTGATGCTTTCGCCAACTAATTTTGCATCCAAATCAGGTTTCTTGATTTCCACAATGTTGATGTGGATTTTCTTACCTGTTAAGTTGTTCAATTCTTTACGAAGTTTTTCTACTTCAGATCCGCCTTTACCGATAACCATACCTGGTTTTGCAGTATGGATAGAAACGTTAACACGCTTTGCAGCACGTTCGATTTCTACGATAGAGACAGAAGCGTCGGCTAATTTCTTTTGAATATATTGACGGATTTTCAAATCTTCGTGTAAGTTTGCAGCAAAATCTTTTTCTGCATACCACTTGGAGTCCCAATCACGAATGATTCCGACACGTAACCCAGTTGGATTTACTTTTTGACCCACGCGTTATCCCTCCTTATTTTACAGATACAACTACTGTGATATGACTTGTGCGTTTGTTGATTGGAGAAGCAGAACCTTTTGCACGAGGACGGAAACGTTTCAAAGTTGGTCCTTCGTTAACATAAGCTTCGCTTACATATAAATCTTCAACATCTAAGTCAAAGTTATTTTCAGCGTTTGCGATCGCGGATTTTAAAACTTTTTCAATAAGATATGCACCAGATCTTGGTGTGTAAGCCAAGATCCCTAATGCTTCAGCAACACTCTTGCCACGGATAAGATCGATCACAAGACGGGCTTTACGTGCAGGGATTCGAACTACGCGAGCAGTTGCTTTTGCTGATGTGATTTGTTCAGCCATTGGTATTTTCCTCCCTTAGTATTATTTTCTACCTGTCTTCTTATCGTCAGAAGCATGACCATGGAATGTACGTGTTGGTACGAATTCACCTAATTTGTGGCCAACCATATCTTCTTGGATGTAAACAGGAACATGCTTACGACCATCGTATACAGCGATCGTGTAGCCAATGAAACTAGGGAAGATCGTGGAACGACGTGACCATGTCTTAATAACAGATTTCTTTTCTTGATCAGCTTGTGCTTCAACCTTCTTCATCAAATGAGCATCGACGAAAGGTCCTTTTTTCAAACTACGACTCAAAGTTTGTCCTCCTTTCGGATCAAACCACTAAGCGGCAAAGGCTAAGTGATTATTTCTTGTTACGTTTACGTACGATAAATTTATTAGAACGAGCTTTCTTAGAGCGTGTCTTGTTACCAGAAGTCTTCTTGCCCCATGGAGACATTGGACTTGGACGACCAACAGGAGCTCTACCTTCACCACCACCGTGTGGGTGATCGTTAGGGTTCATTACAGAACCACGAGATTGTGGACGCTTGCCAGCCCAACGAGAACGACCAGCTTTACCGATGTTAATCAATTCGTGTTGTTCATTACCAACAGCACCAATTGTTGCGCGGCATGTAACAAGAATCATACGAACTTCACCAGAAGTTAAACGAACGATTGCGTACTTGCCTTCTTTACCAAGTAATTGAGCTGATGTACCAGCTGAACGAACTAATTGTCCACCTTTACCAGGTTTTAATTCAATGTTGTGGATAACTGTACCGACAGGAATATCAGCTAATGATAAGCAGTTACCTACCTTAATATCTGCATCCTTACCGGATTGAATTGTTTGGCCAACTTCAAGACCTTTAGGTGCAATGATGTATGATTTCACACCATCAGCATAAACGATTAAAGCGATGTTAGCTGAACGGTTTGGATCATATTCGATTGCTTTAACGACTGCAGGAACGTTATCTTTAACACGTTTGAAATCAATCAAACGGTATTGACGTTTGTGACCACCACCACGGTGACGTACTGTGATACGGCCGTATGAGTTACGACCAGCTGTCTTGCTTTGAGATACAAGCAATGACTTTTCAGGTTTTGTCTTTGTGATTTCAGCAAAGTCAGAACCTGTCATATTACGGCGACCGTTAGAGGTTGGTTTGAATTTCTTGATCCCCACTATGTTTCCCTCCTATTGATAGATATAATTATTCTTCGTTGAATAATGTAATTTCTTTAGAATCAGCAGATAAAGTAACGATTGCCTTACGACGCTTCTTTGTGTAGCCTTCGTAACGACCCATGCGTTTCTTTTTGCCTTTAACATTCATAACATTAACTTTAGCAACTTGCACACCAAAGATTTCTTCAACAGCATCTTTGATTTGGTACTTTGTTGCGCGTGTGTCAACGTCAAATGTGTAACGTTTGTTGTCCATATCAGCCATAGATGCTTCGGTGATAACTGGACGTAAGATTACATCGCGTGCTTCCATTATGCAAGAACCTCCTCTACTTGAGAAAGAGCTCCTTGAGTGATGACCATCTTGTCGTTGTTAACAACGTCTAAAACGTTCAAGCCTTTTGCTGGGATAACTGTTACGTTTGGTAAATTACGTGCAGCTAAAGCAGCTAACTTGTTGTCATCTTCAAGAACTACTAAAACTTTGGATTTAACATCTAAGTTACTTAAAACTTCTGCAAATGCCTTTGTCTTTGGTTGTTCGAAGCTCAATGCATCAACAACTACTAAGCTTTCATCTAAGACCTTTTGGGAAAGGACAGACTTGATAGCCAAACGACGAACTTTGCGTGGAAGTTTGTATGCGTATGAACGTGGTGTAGGACCAAATACGGTACCGCCACCTACCCATTGTGGTGAACGGATAGAACCTTGGCGAGCACGACCTGTACCCTTTTGACGCCATGGTTTGCGGCCACCACCGCGCACAGCACTTCTATTCTTAACAGCGTGTGTACCTTGACGTAATGATGCGCGTTGCATGATCACTGCGTCAAATACTACATTGTTGTTTGGTTCGATACCAAAAATAGCGTCATTTAATGTAACTTCACCATTCTTGCTACCATCTTGTTTAAATAATGCAACTGTAGGCATGTTTAAATTTCCTCCCTTCCTCTATTATTTTACTGTACTCTTGATTGTAACGAATGACTTGTTTGCGCCAGGTACGTTACCCTTGATCAAAAGTACGCCATTTTCTGTATCAGCTTTAACGATTTCCAAGTTTTGGATCGTTACTCGATTGCCACCCATACGTCCAGGTAACACTTTTCCAGCAAAGACGCGGTTAATGATTGAACCCATTGAACCAGGTCGACGATGGTAACGAGAACCGTGAGCCATTGGTCCACGACTTTGTCCCCAACGTTTGATATTGCCTTGGAAACCATGTCCTTTAGACGTACCTGTTACGTCTACGTTGTCGCCAGCTTCGAAAATATCAGCCTTGATTTCGTCACCGACTTTGTATTCTCCAAGCTCAACATCGCGGATTTCACGAACGAAGCGCTTAGGAGCAGTATTTGCTTTTGCTGCATGACCTTTAGCAGGTTTGTTAGCTTTGACTGCACGTTGGTCGTCGAAACCTAATTGAACAGCTTCGTAGCCGTCGTTTTCCACAGTTTTAACTTGTAAAACAACGTTAGTACCAACTTCAACAACTGTTACAGGAACTAATTCCCCGTTTTCAGTGAAGACTTGAGTCATCCCTACTTTTTTTCCTAAGATTCCTTTAGTGGTCATGAGTACACCTCCAATTAATTTTATTTTTTAGTTTAATATTATAATTTGATTTCGATATCTACACCAGATGGTAAGTCAAGCTTCATCAAAGCATCAACTGTCTTAGGTGTTGGATTTACGATATCAATCAAACGCTTGTGTGTGCGCATTTCAAATTGTTCACGAGAATCCTTGTACTTATGTGGTGAACGGATAACTGTATATAAAGTACGTTCTGTTGGCAAAGGAATTGGACCAGAAATTTGAGCACCTGTTCTCTTTGCTGTTTCCACAATCTTGTCTGCGGATTGATCTAAAATGCGATGTTCGTATGCTTTAAGACGGATACGAATTTTTTGTTTTGCCATCTTGTTACCTCCTTCGTCTATTTTAAAAATAAGACTAGCTCCGTGGAAATTACCGATACGCTCGTGGCAAAGCATCCGGGTGTGTCGCAACCTTCCACATCATAGCTTATTAATAAGTTAAACAACTAAATCATGCACCTGTCCCTTGCACAGGTACTTATCCATAATACCGCAAACTGATTTTAGATGCAAGAACTTTTTTTAGTTTTTTTTCAAAAAAAGAGCGTTATATTAAGCTTCTTGAATCTTGAATTATATGCCAATAAGATTTTCTAACTTTTTTTCAGAAAATTCTCTTTACCTACCAGACTTTATATTCTATTATTACTATAAACCAAGTGAAATCTAAGGAGTTTTTAATTTATTATGAAAAAAGCATTATTGGTTATCGATTATACTAACGATTTTATCGCATTAGATGGGGCTTTATCTTGTGGTCAGCCCGGATTAGAAATTGAAGATAAAATTTTAAGTTTAATTGAAGAATACTTTGCTAATGGCGATTATGTCATCTTTCCGACCGATTGTCATCAAGCTAATGATCCTTATCATCCCGAAACAAAGTTATTTGCCCCACATAATCTCCAAGGTTCTAAAGGACAACAACTTTACGGTAAAATCGGCACCTGGTTTGCGCAACACCAAGATAGTCCACAAGTCTACTATTTTGATAAGAACCGTTATTCAAGTTTTCAAAATACTAACCTGGATAACTTTTTGCGTGAACGCCAGGTCAACGAACTTTGTTTGACTGGAGTATGCAGTGATATTTGCGTTTTACATACCGCAATTAGCGCGTATAACTTAAACTATCAACTAGTAATTCCAAAAGATGGAATTGCTAGCTTTGATCCAGATGGTCATCAATGGGCGCTTAGACACTTCCAAAATGCTTTAGGAGCCCAGAGCATTTAATCTATATAATAAGGAGAGTTTTTTTATGAGTTATTCTTTAGTTTGGAATCTAGATACTATTTTCCCTGGTGGCAGTGCCTCAACTAAGCTACAAGAACGCTTAGAATTGTTGGATGAACAAATTGCTACTTTTACTACGGCAGTCAATGCTTTTGATGCCGCTTTGGCAGATGTTAACGCCTTACAAGAAATCATCTCTTTAGATGAACAAATCAGTGGTGGACTTGAACAATGTGGTACCTTTATCGAAGCTTTAAATTCTGCTAACACCGCAGATCAAAAAGCCAAACAATTAACCGGGACTTTGGCTGCTAAATTACCCGCTTATCAATTAGCAGCCAACATTTTAGCTACCAAACTAGGTCAGATTCAAGCAGATACATGGGAAACTTTAACTTCTGGTGCACTAAGTCAAATCGCCTTTCGCTTAAACGAAATCCGCAAAGATGGTGCTGATTTATTGCCAAGTGAACAAGAAAATATCATCAACACCTTGAGTCTAGATGGCCTAAAAGCTTGGAGTCAACATTATGATACCATCGTGGCCCAAATCAAGATTACTACTGTACTTGATGGTCAAGAAACCCAATTATCAGCTGGGCAAGCCTTTAACTTGATGATGAGTTCTGATGATTCCGCCTTACGTCAAGAACTTTTCAACAAATGGGAAGCCGCTTGGCAAAGCTATGCTCCGTTATTTGCCGATACTCTTAATCATATCGATGGATTTAGACTATCCGACTACAAACTTCACAATGTCTCGGATCATTTACAAAAGGCCCGTGAGTATAACCGCTTAAGTCAAGCAACTTTAGATCAAATGTGGGCAACAATTGCACAAAACAAGCAACCTTTCGTAGACTTCTTAAATTGCAAGGCTAAACTTCTAGGCAAGGAACAAATGTGCTGGCAAGACCAAGATGCGCCTGTGACAGTTGGTGATTTTACAACTAGACGCTATAGTTTTGATCAAGCCGCTGACTTTATCATTGAAAATTTCGCTAAATTTAGTCCTAAGATGGCCTCTTTTGCAAAAGAAGCCTTTGAAAAAGCTTGGATCGAAGCCGAAGATCGCCCTGGCAAGCGCCCTGGTGGATATTGTGCTGGCTTACCTGAAACAAAAGAATCGCGTATCTTCATGACTTATGGCGAATCCGTCAATGAAGTTGCAACCCTAGCACACGAATTAGGTCATGCCTTTCACAGTAGCGTGATGTGGGATTTACCGCATCTCAATCAACAATATGCAATGAATGTTGCTGAAACAGCAAGTACTTTTGCTGAATTGATTGTTGCCGATGCCACCTTAAAACAAGCAACTAGTCCGGCTGAAAAGCTCAATTTATTAGACGTTAAAATTCAAAATGCTATTGCAATGTTTATGAACATCCATGCACGCTACATTTTTGAAAACAACTTCTATCAAGCTCGTCAACAAGGCCTTGTTTCTGCCGATGAATTAAATGAAATGATGGTATCAGCTCAAAAGCAAGCCTATGCTAACAGCTTAGCCAACTATCATCCACTATTTTGGGCTGCTAAGTTACATTTTTACATTGATGACGTTGCCTTTTATAACTTCCCATATACTTTTGGTTATCTCTTTAGTTTGGGAATTTATGCTAAAGCCTTACAAAGCGAAACTTCATTTGAAGACCAATACATCGCCTTGTTACGCGATACGGCTAGCATGAGCACTGAAGATTTAGCTAAAAAACATCTAAATGTCGATTTAACCAAACCCGATTTCTGGCAAGCCGGTATTGATATGATTGTCAAAGACATCGAAGAATTTATTACCTTAAGCAAAGAATTTATCTAATTAAAAAGCGTTGGTCAAGTGCCAACGCTTTTTAGTTATCTCAAAGCTATAGCAAAAATTAGTAATAAGCCGATTTCCCAAACTTTTTTAGCCTAACACCTTACCGGCTAATTTCTAAACAAAAAGTCCTCTTTACTAGGAATTCCAGCAAAGAGGACTTTAATAGTTTTAATTTATCTCAAAAATTAGGCGTTGCCACCATTTTTCTTGATGATTTCTTCTTGGATTGACTTAGGCACAGCTTCGTAATGATCCATTGTCATTGTGAAAGTACCACGACCTTGTGTAGAAGAACGTAATGTTGTTGCATAACCAAACATTTCTGATAATGGTACAAATGCATTAACAACTTGTGTATTACCACGGGCTTCCATACCTTCAACACGACCACGACGAGCAGTTACGTGACCCATAACATCACCCAAGTTATCTTCTGGAGCGATGATTTCAACTTTCATCACTGGTTCTAAGATTACGGCACCAGCCTTAGGAGCTGCGTTACGTAATGCTAAGGAAGCAGCAACCTTGAAGGCAGCTTCACTAGAATCGACATCATGGTAGCTACCATCATATAACTTAGCCTTAACATCGATTAATGGATAACCAGCTAAGACACCGTTTTGCATAGCTTCTTTCAAACCTTGTTCAACTGATGGGATGTATTCACGAGGAACAACACCACCAACGATTGCATCTTCAAATTCGAAGCCTTTACCTTCTTCGTTTGGTGTAAATTCAATCCAAACATCACCGTATTGACCTTTACCACCAGATTGGCGAACAAATTTACCTTGAGCGGAAACTTGTTGTGTAAATGTTTCACGGTAAGCAACTTGAGGTGCACCAACATTAGCTTCAACCTTGAATTCACGTTTCATACGATCAACCATGATATCTAAGTGCAACTCACCCATACCAGCGATCAATGTTTCACCAGTTTCAGGGTTTGTTTCAGCGCGGAATGATGGATCTTCTTCAGCAAGTTTTTGTAAAGCAACATCCATCTTGTCACGGTCTGCTTTAGATTTTGGTTCAACAGAAACTTGGATAACTGGTTCTGGGAATTCCATAGATTCAAGAATCAATGGGTTCTTAGGATCTGTTAAAGAGTCACCTGTTGTTGTATCTTTCAAACCGATAGCAGCAGCGATATCCCCAGAGAATACTTCAGGAATTTCGTTACGATGGTTAGAGTGCATTTGCAATAAACGACCTACACGTTCACGCTTGCCTTTAGTTGCGTTCAAGACATATGAACCAGCTTCTAAAGTACCTGTGTAAACACGGAAGAATGTTAAACGACCAACAAATGGGTCTGTTGCAATCTTAAATGCTAAACCAGCAAATGGTTTTTCATCATCAGCAATCAAATCGATTTCTTCATCTGTGTCAGGGTTTGTAGCAACGTATGGCTTAACATCTAATGGAGATGGTAAGTAATCGTTAACCCCATCAAGCATCATTTGCACACCTTTGTTCTTGAAAGCAGAACCTGCAAAAACAGGGAACATATCAAGGTTCAAAGTTGCACGACGGATAGCTGCTTTCAAATCTTCTTTAGAGATTTCTTCGCCACCCAAGTATTTTTCCATGATTTCTTCATCAACGTCAGCAACTGCTTCGATCAATGCTTCACGACGAGATTCTGCTTCTTCCTTGTATTCTTCAGGAATTTCAACAGTTTCCCATTCTGTTCCTAATTCATCGGCATCATAAAGATCGGCTTTCATTTCGATCAAGTCAATAACACCTTCAAAGTCTTCTTCAGAACCGATAGGCATTTGAACTGCCACAGCATTTGCTTGAAGACGATCCTTGATTGTGTCACATGAATAATCAAAGTTAGCACCCATCTTATCCATCTTGTTAACAAAAACGATACGTGGAACACCGTATGTTGTAGCTTGACGCCATACGTTTTCTGTTTGTGGTTCAACACCGGATTGCGCATCCAAAACAACTACCGCACCGTCAAGAACACGTAATGAACGTTCAACTTCGATTGTAAAGTCAACGTGTCCTGGGGTATCAATGATGTTGATTCGGTTTTCTTTCCATTGAGCTGTTGTAGCAGCAGATGTGATTGTGATACCACGTTCTTGTTCTTGTTCCATCCAGTCCATTTGGGAAGCACCATCATGTGTTTCACCAATCTTGTGGATCTTACCTGTATAATACAAGATACGTTCGGTTGTAGTTGTCTTACCAGCATCGATATGAGCTACGATCCCGATGTTACGTGTTTTTTCCAATGGGAATTCACGTTTGTTTGCCATTGAGAATTTCTCTCCTTCCAAAATTAAAAATTATAACTAATCGAATTAATAAGTAAACCTTCAAAAAAATGACTATTATAGGCTTTACTAAACAAACCATATAACAGCCATTTGTGAAAATTACCAGCGATAATGTGCGAATGCACGGTTAGCGTCAGCCATCTTATGTGTATCTTCACGTTTCTTAACAGCTGCACCTGTATTGTTTGCTGCGTCCATGATTTCTTTAGCTAAACGTTCGGACATTGTGTGTTCACCACGAAGACGTGAGTATTGAACTAACCAACGTAAACCTAAAGTTGTACGACGATCTGGACGAACTTCAATAGGAACTTGGTAGTTAGAACCACCAACACGACGTGCCTTAACTTCAAGTACAGGCATGATGTTCTTCATTGCTTCTTCAAAAACATCCAATGGTTCATTTCCTGTTTGTTCCTTAATAATATCAAATGCTTGGTATAAAATCTTTGATGCAGTCCCACGCTTACCATCTAACATCAAACGGTTGATTAAGCGAGTAACCAATTTTGAGTTATAAATTGGATCTGGGAGCACTTCGCGTTTTGCAACGGCACCTTTTCTTGGCATTTAAAATAACCTCCTCAAATACTAGTTACTAAAATTATTTCTTAGGCTTCTTAGCACCGTACTTAGAACGGCTTTGCATACGGCCTTCAACACCTGCTGTATCTAAAGCACCACGAACGATATGGTAACGAACACCAGGTAAGTCTTTTACACGACCACCACGAATAAGAACAACACTATGTTCTTGTAAGTTGTGTCCGATACCTGGAATATAAGCTGTAACTTCAATTAAGTTAGATAAACGAACACGAGCATACTTACGTAAAGCTGAGTTAGGCTTCTTAGGTGTCATTGTACCAACACGAGTTGCAACACCACGTTTTTGTGGAGCTGAGTTATTTGTTTGTACTTTCTTATAACTATTGTACCCAAAGTTTAAAGCTGGGGAATTAGATTTTGAACCTTTAGATTTACGACCTTTACGAACTAATTGGTTAATTGTAGGCATCTAAAGCTTCCTCCTTCCTTATTTCATAATGTTTTTAAGTACACACATCCAGGAGTTTCATTTTTTCGTTTAAAAAAATAACGTCCCAATGTACGTTTTACGTGTGCTAACCTGCTCACAGCCAGCACGATCTTGAATTTTTCAAGAGAACTGTTCACATAAAGCACCTTAAACAGAGTAACATGTTTTAACCTTAAATGTCAAACACTTTTCAAAAATTATTTCATTTTTTTCGTACTTATGTCTAGAGGTGATTTTATGTTGATCAAAAGTTGTTTTTTATTCTTATATGGTAGCTGTCTTGCTTCGTTTGCTTGTTGTTTTGCTAAGCGCTATGCTACCAATACTTCTATTTTAAATCCCCCTTCTTATTGTGATAATTGTCATCATCGTTTAACCTTTTGGCAACTCATTCCGATACTAGGTTATTTATTACAGAGGGGACATTGTCATTTTTGTCACGCTAAAATTTCTAAGCTAAGCACTTTTTGGGAATTATTTTGCGGACTAACACTTGCGTTTTTAGGAAATCAACTAGCTTACATTCATTGGCCTTTATTATTAGCTTTATTTTTTTGGTGCTTGTGTTTGAGTTTGCAAGATTACTATACTCAAACCGTTGCTAGTGAGCTATTGTATTTTGGTGGCTGCTTTATTTTGCTTTGTGGTATCAAATATTGTTATTTTAGCTTACAGACGCAATGGTCCTTACTATTAATCTTAATTGTTTTATTAGGCTCTTTGAGTTACTTAGGCAAACTTGGAAGTGCAGATGTCTTTTTTATCTTAATTATCGCTTGCTTACTTGGCTTTTTTTATACTATTTACTTGTTATTATTAGCTTGTATTTTAGCCGTGTGCTATTGCTTTTGGCAACACAAACACCAAATTGCTTTTATTCCATTTTTAAGTAGCGCCTTATTATTGCTTTTGTTTTACTTACGTTTTAGTTAACACAAAAAAGCCTAGGTTAAAACCTAGGCTTTTTTTGTTATTTATCTTCTACTGTATATTTAGTGTTTGGATCAAAATCTTTAGCTACATCTTCAGTTGAACGAACACTATTAGCGGAATGTCCAATTGTTTCTGGTACAATATCACGATATTTCTTCATACCAGTACCGGCTGGAATAATCTTACCGATAATAACATTTTCCTTCAAGCCAACTAATGGATCATTCTTACCACGAATAGCAGCATCAGTTAAGACACGTGTTGTTTCTTGGAAGGAAGCAGCTGATAAGAAACTGTTTGTTTCCAAAGCAGCCTTGGTGATTCCAAGTAAAACAGGACGTGCTGTCGCAGGAATACCACCACTAATTAAAGTATCTTTGTTGCGATCTGTAAATTCGCTAATATCCATCAATGTACCTGGCAACATCGAAGTATCACCTGGATCCATGATCCGCACTTTTTGTAACATTTGACGTGTCATAATTTCAATATGCTTATCAGAGATATCTACCCCTTGCATACGATAAACTTTTTGAACTTCAGCCAAAATATAAGTTTCTGTTGAAAGTACATCACGTACCTTAATTAATTCTTTTGGATCGATTGAACCAACTGTCAAGGCTTCACCACGATGAATTTGATCGCCTTCTTTAACCTTCAACACAGCTGTAAATGGTAAATCGTAAGTCTTTTCTTCGATTTCACCTTGGATCTTGATACGTTTAACTCGTTCAGCTGAGTTTTCTTCTACCGAAACAACAGTCCCAGTTACTTCACTGATATCTGCATGACCTTTTGGATTACGTGCTTCAAATAACTCTTGCACACGAGGAAGACCTTGCGTGATATCTCCACCAGCAACCCCACCGGTATGGAAGGTACGCATCGTCAACTGAGTACCAGGTTCACCGATAGATTGAGCAGCCACGGTTCCGACTGCTTCACCGACTTCAACATCATCACCAGTTGCAAGGTTTCGACCATAACAACGTTCACAAACACCATGACGTGTATTACATGTAAATGCTGTTCTAATGGTTACCATTTCAACGCCTGCATCGATTACTTTTTGAGCCATTTCTTCATCCATCAAAGTATTTGCAGGTACGATTACTTCACCAGTGTTTGGATCAACAACTGATTTCATCGTATAACGTCCTAAAATACGATCATACAATGGTTCAATCATTTCATTGCCTTCACGAATTGCAGTTACATCTAAACCACGATCGGTTCCACAATCAACTTCACGAATGATTACATCTTGTGCAACGTCAACCAAACGACGAGTCAAGTAACCAGAGTTAGCTGTCTTCAAGGCCGTATCGGTCATCCCTTTACGAGCACCGTGTGAGGAAATAAACATTTCCATCACAGACAAACCTTCACGGAAGTTTGAGATAACTGGTAATTCCATCGTCTTACCGTTAGGCGCAGCCATCAAACCACGCATACCGGCTAACTGTGTAAAGTTAGAGATGTTCCCACGTGCACCCGAATCACTCATCATTTGAATTGGGTTTGATGGATCCATCTTTTCAATCAATTTGCCTTGGATATCGTCTTTAGCCTTATTCCAAATAGCAATTACACGGTTATAACGTTCATCTTCTGTGATTAACCCACGTCTAAATTGCTTAGCAACCGTTGCAACATCTTTATGCGCTTGTTCGATGATGGCTGGTTTTTCTTCCAAGTCAGTCACATCGACAATCCCCACCGTCAAACCTGACTTAGTTGATTCATAGTAACCTAAATCTTTCATTCTATCCAATAACTCAGCAGTTTCAGTCACCTTGTAGTCTTTATAAACTTGAGCAATGATATCGGATAAGAATCCTGACTTAAATGGACCAACTAATGGTTGATTTGCCAAGAATTCATGAATATCTTGTCCTGGTTCTAAGAAGTATTTATCAGGTGTCTTGACTTGCAAGTTTTCTTGGGTAGGTTCATTTAAATATGGGAAATCTGGTGGCAAGATTTCATTAAAGATTGCCTTACCAGCAGTCGTTACCAAGATACGTTCTTTTTGCCAATCAGTAAATGGTGTTCCCTTAGCAGCCAATGAAGATGCTTGTAAACCAATACGTGTATGCAAATGAACATAGTTATTTTGATAAGCTGTTCGAACTTCGTTGACGTCTTTGAAGATCATCCCTTCGCCTTCGCGTCCGTCTTCTTCTAAAGTAATATAGTAATTACCAATCGTCATATCTTGTGATGGTGAGATAATTGGCTTACCATCTTTTGGTGCCAAGATATGGTGCGCTGCTAACATCAATAAACGTGCTTCTGCTTGAGCTTCAGCTGACAAAGGAACGTGAATAGCCATTTGGTCCCCGTCAAAGTCGGCGTTATAAGCTTCACATGCTAATGGATGCAAGCGCATAGCCTTACCATTAACTAGTTTAGGTTCAAATGCTTGAATCCCTAAACGGTGTAACGTAGGGGCGCGGTTTAATAATACTGGGTGTTCTTTGATAACATCTTCTAAAACATCCCAAATATCTTCATCACGACGATCAATCTTGCGTTTAGCATTCTTGATGTTTGATGCCATTTCACGCGAAACTAATTCTTTCATCATAAATGGTTTGAACAATTCAAGTGCCATTTCATGTGGAATACCCATTTGGTTAAGTTTAAGCTTAGGACCAACGTCGATAACCGAACGACCAGAATAGTCAACACGCTTACCTAACAAGTTTTGACGGAAGCGTCCTTGCTTACCTTTAAGCATATGTGATAAAGACTTAAGTGGACGGTTACCCGGTCCTGTAACCGGACGACCACGACGTCCATTATCAATTAATGCATCAACAGCTTCTTGCAACATCCGCTTTTCGTTTTGAACGATGATACCTGGTGCATGTAATTCTAACAAACGTTGTAAACGATTGTTACGGTTGATAACACGGCGATACAAATCATTCAAGTCAGAAGTTGCAAAACGTCCACCTTCTAATTGAACCATTGGACGTAAATCTGGTGGAATAACAGGAATTGTTTCCATTACCATCCATGCTGGATCATTACCAGAAGATAAGAAGGCTTCTAACATGTCTAAACGGCGAACTGCTTTAGTTCTTTTTTGACCAGTTGCTTCCTTTAATTCTTCTTTTAATTCAGCACATTCTTTTTCAAGATCAATATCTTGCAATAAAGTTCTAATGGCTTCAGCACCCATACTAGCTTTGAAGCCTTGTCCATATTCTGCACGCTTGTCACGATATTCAGCTTCTGTCATTAATTGTTTCTTTTCAAGTGGTGTATCACCTGGATCAGTAACAACGTATGAAGCAAAGTAAATGATTTCTTCTAAGGCACGTGGACTCATGTCTAATACTAGGCCCATTCGACTTGGAATTCCTTTGAAATACCAAATATGAGTTACAGGTGCTGCTAATTCGATATGCCCCATACGTTCACGGCGAACTTTAGCACGAGTCACTTCAACCCCACAGCGATCACAAACGATTCCTTTATAACGAATACGTTTATATTTACCACAGGCACATTCCCAATCTTTAGTTGGACCAAAAATGCGTTCATCAAACAAACCGTCTTTTTCTGGTTTCAATGTACGATAGTTAATAGTTTCTGGTTTTTTTACTTCTCCATAAGACCAACTTCTTATCTTATCTGGTGAAGCCAAACCGATTTGCATACTATCGAATTTATTGACATCGATCAAAGGACCGACCTCCTTTATAAGATTTCTTGACGTTAGTTTCTAAATTCTTCTTATTCTACAGTTGTTTCTTCGGTTGTAGTAGTCTTTTTAGCTTCTTCTAGGCTTTCTTGGACTTGTTTAACAACATCTTTTACAGTTTTAGTATCATCGTCATCATCATCCATATCGCGTAATTCGATTTCTTGATGAGCATTGTCGAGAACTTTCATATCTAAGCCTAAAGCTTGTAATTCTTTGACTAACACACGGAAGGATTCTGGTACGCCTGGTTTTGGAATTGGTTCACCCTTAACAATTGCTTCATAAGTCTTAACACGTCCAACAACATCATCTGACTTGTAGGTTAAGATTTCTTGCAATGTATAAGCAGCACCATAAGCTTCCAAGGCCCAAACTTCCATTTCCCCGAAACGTTGGCCCCCAAATTGTGCCTTACCACCAAGTGGTTGTTGAGTAACTAAGGAGTAAGGTCCAATTGAACGAGCATGAATCTTATCATCAACCATGTGAGCGAGTTTCATGTAATACATCACACCAACAGCTACACGATTATCAAAGGCTTCACCGGTACGACCATCATAAAGCACAGTCTTACCATCACTTGGTAAACCAGCTTCTTTTAGTGCACCCCAGATATCTTCATCACGTGCACCATCGAAAACTGGCGATGCAACATGGATACCTAATTTGCGTGCCGCCATCCCTAAATGCAAGTCTAAAACTTGTCCAATGTTCATACGGGAAGGCACACCCATTGGTGAAAGCATAATATCGATTGGTGTACCATCTGGCATAAATGGCATATCTTCTTCTGGAATAACAACAGAAACAGTCCCCTTGTTACCATGACGTCCAGCCATCTTATCGCCAACTTGCAACTTACGTTTTTGTGCGATATAAACACGCACCATTTGGTTAACACCTGGTGCTAATTCATCGCCAGATTCACGTGTGTAAATCTTAACAGCTTGAACAATACCGCCACCACCATGTGGTACACGCAATGATGTATCACGAACTTCACGTGCTTTTTCACCAAAGATTGCGTGTAATAAATGTTCTTCTGCTGTCAATTCAGTTACACCTTTAGGAGTAACTTTACCAACTAAAATATCACCGTCTTTAACTTCTGCCCCAACACGAACAATCCCAAATTCATCTAAGTCTTTCAATGCATCTTCACCGACATTTGGAATTTCACGTGTGATTTCTTCAGGTCCTAATTTAGTACCACGTGCTTCAGATTCATGTTCTTCAATATGAATAGAAGTATAGACATCTTCTTTAACTAAACGTTCATTAATAGCAATCGCATCTTCGAAGTTATAACCATCCCAAGTCATAAATGCAATCAATGGGTTTTGACCTAAGGCTAATTCACCTTGTTCCATGGATGGACCATCGGCTAAGACACTATCTGCTTCAACTCTTTCACCAACACGTACAATCGGTGTTTGGTTGTAGTTCTTACCACCGTTTGAACGACGGAATTTCATTAATTTGTACTTATCTAATGTACCATCTTCACGACGAACACGGACTTCACGTGCATCCACATATTCAACAATTCCATCATGATCTGCAATCAAAGCTACCCCAGAGTCGTGTGCAGCTTTGTATTCAATCCCCGTCCCAACAAGTGGTGCATGTGGTTGAATCAAAGGCACAGCTTGACGTTGCATGTTAGCACCCATCAAAGCACGGTTAGAGTCGTCGTTTTCTAAGAAAGGAATACATGCTGTCGCAACCGCAACAACTTGTTTAGGTGACACGTCCATGTAGTCAACTTTATCAATTGAAACTTCGATATTGTCATCACGATGACGTGCCATAACAACTTCATCTACGAATGAGCCGTCTTCGTTTAATGGTGAATTAGCTTGCGCTACAACATAATTATCTTCTTCATCAGCCGTCAAATAGTCAATTTTATCGGTAACTTTGTGCGTTTCCCAAGAAACACGACGATATGGTGTTTCAACAAAACCATATTTATTAACGCGTGCATAAGAAGCCAAATTATTAATCAAACCGATGTTAGGACCTTCAGGTGTTTCAATCGGACACATACGACCATAGTGTGTGTAATGAACGTCACGAACTTCGTAACCGGCACGATCACGCGTTAAACCACCTGGCCCTAAGGCTGATAGACGACGTTTATGTCCTAATTCACCTAACGGATTGGTTTGATCCATGAATTGGGACAATTGGGAACTACCGAAAAATTCTTTAATAGCAGCTACAACAGGACGAATATTAATCAATTGTTGTGGTGTCACCGTCATAGTATCTTGAATTGACATTCTTTCGCGTACGACACGTTCCATTCTTGTCAAACCAATGCGGAATTGGTTTTGCAACAATTCACCAACGGAACGAATACGACGATTTCCTAAGTGATCGATATCATCTGTGCTACCAAAACCTTCTTGAAGATTTAAGAAGTAGTTAATAGATGCAATAATATCGGCTGGAGTAATGTGTTTATATTTAATATCAACATTAGCATTACCAATCATGTTGATTACTTTTTCAGGATCTTTTTCAGAGTAAACTTTGATGATTTGAATTGTCATCGGTTCTGTAACTACCCCATCTTCTGCTGGATGGAAAGTTACGGTCTTGAAGTCATCACGTTTCAAGTATGGTGCTAATTTTTCCATTACATGCTTATCGATAACTTCATCTTTTTGAACTAAAATTTCACCTGTATCTGGATCAGCTAAAGTTTCAGCAACACGCGTATTCAATAAACGTGTCTTCAAATCAAGTTTCTTGTTAATCTTGTAGCGGCCAACTGGTGCTAAATCATAACGTTTTGGATCAAAGAAGCGTGCTGTTAACAAACTTCTTGAAGATTCAGCAGTCTTTGGTTCACCTGGACGTAGACGTTCATAGATATCTTTTAATGCTTCTTCAACACGTGTGTCATCTGTGTTTTTATAGATATCTTTTTCTAAAGTATTCATCAAGCAGTCAGTTTCACCTAATATTTCGATGATTTCACTATCGCTACCATAGCCCAAGGCACGAATCAATTCGGTCAATGGTAACTTACGTGTCCGATCAATACGTACATAGGCAATATTTTTAGCATCTGTTTCATATTCCAACCATGCACCACGGTTTGGAATCACAGTTGTACCGTAGTTTTCACGTCCGTTCTTATCTAATTCAGAGTTAAAATAAACCCCTGGTGAACGAACAAGCTGAGAAACAATAACACGTTCAGCACCATTGATAATAAAAGTACCTTGACGTGTCATTAATGGGAAATCACCAAAGAAAACATCTTGCGACTTGATTTCCCCAGTTTCATGATTGATTAAACGTAATGTTACGTGTAATGGTGCTGAATAGTTAGCATCATGTTCACGTGCTTCATCTACCGAATACTTAGCTTCAAGTAATTTATAATCAACAAATTCCAAAGATAAGTTGCCTGCAAAGTCTTCAATTGGCATGATATCTTCAAACATTTCTCTTAAACCTTCATCTAAAAACCAATTATAAGAGTCTGTTTGAATTTCAATCAAGTTGGGCAGATCAAGAACTTCTTTGATACGAGAATAACTTCTACGTTCACGGTGCTTACCGTATTTTACTATGTGTCCTGCCAAGTTGTTCACCTCTCAAAAATTTTTCTGTGAAGTCTGAAAGTTACTGAAAAAACAAATATTACATTTTTGTTACAAAACAATTTTCTAGTACTTTTCAGTGAATTTTTGGCAAAAAAAAACCAAAAACAGATTCAGTTGAGTCACCAACATTCACTATTTTTGCTTCTTTACCAGTCTGTATGGACAATATATCACACAGATTTATAAATTCACAGTTTTATACTGAAAGTATTTTACCAAGATTAAGCAAAAATGTCAACCTTACACTTACAAAAAAAGCCAGCGTATTTTCATACACTGACTTTCAAAAGTTATTTACTATTTAAAATGATCTTACCTTGTTTAGCTCCAAGTGTCACCGTTTGCCCCCCGGTAATCTCGCCAGCTAACAAAGCTTCACTCAACTTATCTTCAACCTGTTCTTGTAAGGCCCGGCGTAACGGTCTTGCACCATATTCTGGATCATAGCCAGCTTTAGCAATTGCCACAAGTGCTGCATTGGTTATCTTTAATTTAATATCTAACTTGGCTAATCTAGCAACCAATTGTTGGCTTAGTAACTTAACAATTTGTTGTAATTGCTTTTCGTCTAAAGTATGGAAAATCACAGTTTCATCGATACGATTCAAAAATTCTGGTCTAAACGTCTTTTTCAAAACCTCTTTGATTTTAGCTTCCATTGCTGCTTGATCTGCCAATAAATCGCCTTTACCAAAGCCAACCGTTTTTTCATCACGTAAAGCTGTCGCACCTAAATTAGATGTCATGATGATAATCGTATTTTTAAAATTAATCTTGCGTCCTTTAGAATCAGTCAAATATCCATCATCTAAAACTTGCAATAATAAATTAAAGACATCAGGATGCGCTTTTTCGATTTCATCAAGTAAAACCACCGAGTAAGGATGATTGCGAACCTTTTCTGAAAGCTGCCCGCCTTCGTCATAACCAATATAACCTGGAGGAGCACCAATCAAACGACTCGTATTATATTTTTCCATATATTCACTCATATCAATTCGAATCATCGCTTCAGGTGAACCAAAGATTTCATTTGCCAGCGTTTTAGCCAGTTCCGTCTTACCTACACCTGTAGGCCCTAAAAACATGAACGAGCCTATTGGGCGGTTAGGATCACTCAACCCACTGCGTGCACGCCGTAAAGCCTTTGCTACGGCCTTGATAGCCTCGTCTTGGCCAATCACATGTTGATGTAAAACCTTTTCTAAATTTAATAGTCTTTGGGCTTCACTTTTAGATAATTGGCTAACTGGAATCCCAGTCCAATTTCCGACAACTTCGGCAACATCTTTTAATGTGACTTTCGCTTGCTTGGTTTTTTTGTTCTTTTTAAGTTGCTTAACTTGTAAGAGTTCTTTTTCTTCTTGCAAATCTTTTTCTTGTTTACGTAACTTAGCTGCTAACGTAAAATCTTCATTTGCAAAAGCTGCTTTTTTCTCTTGCTGTACGCTATATAATTTTTGCTTAATTTGTACTAATTCCTGATTTTTAGGCATTTTTTGAATGCGTACTCGCGCACTAGCTTCATCGATTAAATCAATAGCCTTATCGGGTAAAAAGCGATTTGTAATATAACGATTTCCCAACTGAACAGCTGCTTTTAATGCCTCATCTTCAATTATTACATTATGATGTTTTTCGTATTTAAAACGAATACCTTGTAAAATTTCTAAACATTGCTGTTCACTCGGTTCTTCCACCATTATGCTAGCAAAGCGACGTTCTAATGCTGGATCTTTTTCAACATACTTTTGATATTCATTTAAGGTAGTTGCTCCAATTACTTGTACTTTACCTCTTGCAAGTGCTGGTTTTAAAATATTAGAAGCATCGATAGCACCGTCTGCTCCACCAGCACCAATTAACGTGTGTAATTCATCAATGAATAAAATAACATTGCTATCTTTGATTACCTCAGCAATAATCTTTTTCAATCTATCCTCAAATTCACCACGATACTTAGTGCCAGCTACAAGCGTCCCCATATCCAAAACCATAACACGCTTTTGTTCTAAATTTTCAGGAACTTCGCCACGCACAATATGTTGTGCCAACCCTTCTGCGATTGCCGTTTTACCAACACCAGGTTCACCTAAAAGAACTGGATTATTTTTGGTGCGACGACTTAAAATTTGAATCACGCGTTTGATTTCTTTATCACGTCCAATCACTGGATCAATTAAATCTGCACGTGCCATTTCATTTAAATTACTTGCCAATTCATCCAATAATGGAGTTTGTGACTTTGGAAGTGCATTTAATTTTTGTTTGCGTAGCTCTTGTATTTGCTGTCTTTGCTTTGTATTAAGCAATCTAGTGCGTTCTAAGTTACGATAAAGTGAGCGTTTAACATTTTTAGGATCAACATTTAAATTCAGCAAAATTCTCGCAGCTAATGTATCTTGATTTTCCAAAATTGCAATTAATATATGCTCTGTTCCAATCAATTTATTACCAAATGCTAACGCTTGTGTACTTGCACGTTCTAAAATTCGTTTAGTACGAGGAGAATAAGGCAAGTAATCAGTGATTTCTGACTTCAAAGAACCTTGACCGATAATCCGATCAATTTCTTGTGCAACATCCGTCGACTTAATAACAAATTTTTTTAAAATATTGTGAGCCAAACCCTTATTTTCAAATGTTAATGCCAATAATATATGCTCTGTTCCAATAGCTTGGTGTCCATATTCAATTGCCTTTTGTGATGCAATTTCTAAAACTTTCTTGGCACTTTCAGTATATATTTTTTCCATCGAAATCTCCTTTTACTGTGTGCATCTTAAACGTTGTAAAATACTACTTAAAATACGAGCACGTAATTGATTTGCTAATTCTTTATCGTTAAAGGCTAGCGTTTCATTATCAATTGCTGCTAATACTAAATTAGCCTCTCGCCGAGTTATTACCCCGTCTTGATATAAACTTTGAATAACCTGTAATGCTGTAGTTGCATCAATGCTATCTCCTATCAAGGTCAACAATTCACTAAAAGCATCTTCATCATTAAGTAAATCGACCTTGACAATGCGAATATAGCCTCCTCCTCCACGTTTACTTTCTACCAAATATCCATTTTTCATATTAAATCTTGTTTTTATTACATAGTTTATTTGTGAAGGAACTACATCAAAACGATGTGCAATCTCTGAACGTTTAATCTCAATTTGCTGATCATTTGCCAAAATTTCTTTTAGATATTGCTCAATAATATCAGAAATATTACGGTTCTGCATACAATCACATCCTTCATCTACTTTAAAGTTTGACTAATTTTGACTATTATTATATACAGAAGTTAGTATAATTGCAAAGATTATCAAAGTAACCTTTAAAACTAAAAAGCCATCAATAACATTTAACCGTTAAAGATAGCTCCATCACAAGTATCTACTTTTAATAATCGGGAAAACAAGATTCGAACTTGCGACCCCCACGTCCCGAACGTGGTGCTCTACCAAGCTGAGCTATTTCCCGTTATCGTCATATAACAATTATAATACTTAGTTTAACTTAAAAAAAGAGTCAAACG
Organism: uncultured Lactobacillus sp.; assembly: GCA_905204935.1. GTDB lineage: Bacteria > Bacillota > Bacilli > Lactobacillales > Lactobacillaceae > Ligilactobacillus. The sequence goes on along the minus strand of CAJLBJ010000002.1, from coordinate 105 downwards.
TCATTTTGGTAAACAAAAAAGATACCTTGTAAAAAGGTATCTTACATAAGAAATCGGGAAGACAGGATTCGAACCTGCGACCCCCTGGTCCCAAACCAGGTGCTC
>CAJLBJ010000001.1 GCA_905204935.1 uncultured Lactobacillus sp. | reverse complement strand
TCGCATAACCAATTTTTATATATTTAAACTGTATACTTGACAGGACATAGTGCCATTTTTTAGTAAGAGAGCTCTTTATTTTTTAGTGCCGATGCTTTTATTATAGCTGGCTTTATTTGTTTGATGAAGATGATGAAGTATCAAGATAATCTGCTAAGATATCTTTCAAATCAGAATCCTTGATAGAAACTTTACCATTCTTTAAGACTTTAGAAACAACGCTTTGAACTTTAGTTGTATCAGAATTCATGATTTCTTTTGCAATTTGTTGTTTTAATTCTTTTTCATGATCTTTCATAGTACCTTTTTTGCCAGGATTTTTGATACAGTAAATAACATGATAACCATAATCTGTTTTAACAGGTTCAGTTGTAAATTGACCTTGTTTTAATTTAAAAGCAGCATCCTTGAATTCAGTTACTAAAGAAGTATCTGTGTTATCAAATGCAGGTAATTTACCACCATCGCTCTTGGTTCCGGTATCGGTTGAATACTTCTTGACTAATTTTTTGAAGTTTTTGTAACTGCCGTCTTTTTGAAGATCAGAAATAATCGTCTTAGCAGTATCTTCATTATCAACTAAGATATGAGCAACTGTAATTTTTGGTTGATATTCTTTCCATTGTTTTTCAAGCTTTTTCTTTGTGAACTTAGTATTCGCAATGATGGCTTGTTCTAATAACAAGTTAGGGCGAATGTTATCTTCTTTAAAAGAAGATTTGGTATAGCCATTTTGCGAAAGGATAGTTCCAAAGCTATCACCATATTGTTCCTTATAAGTGTTATATTCAGCATCAACGGCTTTATCAGAAACTTTGCTACCATAATCATGTTCTAAAACATCGTTTAAAATCATTTGTTGTAAAACTTGTTTACCAGTAGAACTTTCCTTCATTTTTTTATAGTATTCGCTTTCGGTAATCTTACCACCTGAAGTAGTTGCTACCGTTTTTGAGCAAGCTGACAAGCTGACAGCCATGCAAAGACCGGCTAAACCGATTAGCCATTTTTTCATAGCAAAACACATCCATTTCATAAAAATTTAAATAAGTTGTCGACGAGCATGTTAAATGAACATGCCACTAACTTTTATAACTATACCATAATAGGGCATAGAAAGCGCAAAAATTTTAAAAAAACAAGATAAATTCAACAAAAATTCGAAAACATGTAACAATTAGAACTATTTTATGATTTTTTGATTAATTTTATTTAAAATTTCGCCAGTTTGTATACTATATTTGCTGATGTCTTCAATTAAAGAACTTAAAACTTCGCTAGAATTATTGAGTTCAGAGCTAAGATTTAAAAAATTTTCTTTAACTTGGCGACTACTGCTTTCAAGTGTTTTAACGTTGTCTACAAAAGAATCGATTTTTTTGGAATAGGTTAGACATTTGTCGAATAAAACATCGCGCTTGATATATGCAACACCCACTAATGCCCCTGCCAATGCGATAACTTTAAGTGATTTTTTCATATTTAATCCTCCAAGTTATTCTTAATACTTTGGGCAATATTTGCTAATTTTTCGGGTGTATAATCAGCACTATTATCGGCAAATGTCATTGCAAAACCATCTTCTTTGCCATAACGTGGAACCAAATGAATATGAGAATGGAAAACCGATTGATAAGCTACAGCACCATTATTATTAATAATGTTTAAGCCTGCAACATCTGGAGCAAATTTCTTTAATGCTTTTGCAATTTTAGGAATACGGGCAAATACATCTGCAGCTAATTGAGTATCATACTCAAAAATATCTTTAACATGTTTTTTAGGAATTACCAAAGTATGACCTGGGGTTACTTGTGAAATATCTAAAAACGCTTTAACAACTTCATCTTCATAAATCACAGTACTAGGAATTTCTCCTGCAATAATTTTACAAAAAATACAATTGTCCATATTTTGGAGCCTCACTTTCTTTTATCACTTTAAGTATACACTAAACAAGAGAAGAGACAAAATAATGATTCGTCCAATTGAGATTTTTTGAGAAAAACCAAGACTTAAGTCGCTTGCAAAAGCGTGGTATAATTTTAAAAGAAATTAATTAAGGAAGGATTTACTTAATGACATTAAAAGTTGAAAACTTAGTAGGGGGGTACGGTAAAATCCCCGTTTTAAAAGATATCTCATTTGAAGTTAAACAAGGGCAACTAGTAGGCTTAATTGGACTTAATGGGGCAGGTAAATCAACAACCATTAATCATATTATTGGTTTGTTAAGACCATATAAAGGGCAAATCACTTTAGATGGTGTAAGTTTACAAACTAATCCACAAGAATATAAAAAAAAGATTGCTTATATTCCGGAAACGCCTATTTTGTATGAAGAATTGACTCTCAAAGAACATTTAGAATTGACCATGATGGCGTATGATTTAGATTCTAAAAAAGCTTGGAATAAAGCTAATGCTTTACTTAAAACATTTAGATTAGCCAATAAATTAGAGTGGTTTCCAGCTAATTTTTCTAAAGGAATGAAGCAAAAAGTAATGATTGTTTGTGCTTTTCTAACAGAGGCTAGCTTGTTTATAATTGACGAGCCGTTTTTAGGTTTAGATCCGTTGGCAACACGTGATTTATTAGATTTAATTGCTACAGAAAAGCGGCGTGGAGCAGCAGTTTTAATGTCAACCCACGTTTTGAGTACAGCACAAGAAGTTTGTGATTGCTTTGTGTTGATAGATCAAGGACAAATTAAAGCAACGGGAACATTGGCGCAACTTCAGGAAAACTATGGCCAAGGACAAAATGCTTTGGCAGATATTTACTTGACCATGACACAGGAGGGACAACACGATGGAGTTATGGAATAAACGTACTTATCGATATCATAAGATGTTGAGTAAATATTTACGTTATGTCTTTAACGATCATTTTATGATTGCTGTTTTATTTTTATTAGGCGCATTAAGCTTAAGTTACTCTAATTTTTTAAAAAGCTTATCACCTGAACTATATTTGTGGTGGGCTAAACCAATAGTTTTAGTAGTATTACTTTGTACTTTACAACTAGGTACACTAGCAACTTTAGTAAAACCAGCTGATATTGTTTTTTTATTACCCAAAGAAGAAGAAATGAAAGAATATTTACACAAAGCTTGGCTGCGAAGTATGTTATTAAGTTGGTGTAGTCAATTACTGGTGTTATTTGTCTTAGTACCTTTTTTAATGGTTGCTTTGCATTTTACATTATTTGAAGTGATTTTAGTGTTTATTTTACAGATTGGATTAAAAAGCCTAGATCTTTATTGGCAAAAATTGTTTTTATATATCCCGTTAACATCTAAAAACATAATGGCAAAGGTAGACGGGCAAATATTAGCTTTGGCCAGTTGTTTATGGGTGTCCACGTATTTAGGAATTTTATGGTTGCTTGTATTTTTATTTGTAACCTATAAGAAAAGTAAGCTAAAATCTAATTTGTTATGGGATAAGATGATTGAACGCGAAAATAAGCGTCTTTACCAAGTGTACCGCTTCTTTAATTTATTTACCGATGTTCCTTATGTTCAATCTAAAGCTAAAAGACGTAAATATCTAGATAAACTATTACCTAAAGCTTTCAAAGTCGAACCGTATAGTTATTTATTTTGGCGCGATTTCTTTAGAAATGGTCAATATAGTGGATTGTATGGACGATTGACTATTTTAGGTACTGTGATTTTGTTTTTTGTTAATGACGTCAGATTTGGCCTTTTTATTGCGATATTATTTGTCTATTTAATCGGTTTTCAAATAATGCCAATGTATTTCAGTTATGATGAAATAGTATTTACGTATCTGTATCCTTTAACACTTGAAAGTAAACAGCAAGCTTTTAAAATTTTAGTCTTTAAGCTTTTGAGTATAACGACTTTAATTTTTAGTTTAAGCAGTTTAGTTGCTATTAAAAATATAAGTATGTTTACATTGATGATAGTCATCTTGATTTTAGAAAGTTATTTTCTTGCATTCAAGTACTTGAATTTGCGACTAAAAAAAGTTGCTTGACACAGGTTGCAAGAATTTTGTAGACTTATACTAGTTATCGAGTTTAGGAGGAAGTTGCTAAATGGATTTCGATTTTGAAAATGGCTGGCAAATTCTTCCAATCGGCGGTGAGACTGGTGCGGCATACATGGGAATCAACAAAGATGAAAAAGTGTTCTTAAAGCGCAATACATCGCCTTTTCTAGCAGCTTTATCCTTGGAAAAGATTACCCCGCGTTTGATTTGGTCCAAACGAATGAATACCGGTGAAACATTAACAGCTCAAGAATGGCTGAATGGTAGATGTTTAACTAGACAGGAAATGACTAGTCCTCAAGTCGCTGCATTACTTTATCGTGTGCACCATTCACAGCTTTTAAAAAAGATGCTTTATCAAGTTGGAGGACAAATCGTTACACCAAGTGAGGTTTTAAATCGTTATTTTCGTGGCTTACCTAGTTCATTACGACAACATCCTTTATTAAAAGATGTTGCTAATCGTTTGCGTGCAAGTCAACCTAGTGTTTTACGTAGTGAATATGAAGTTTGTCACGGTGATTTAAATCATAAAAATTGGTTGTTATCTGAAACTAATAAACTGTACTTGGTCGATTGGGAATCTGCAATAATAGCGGATCCCGCCATGGATATCAGCATGTTAATGTGTCAATATGTCCCGCGCGTAGATTGGGAGCAGTGGCTAAGAGAGTATTTTACAAATGATCAACTTACACAGCAGATGCGATTTCGTGTCGAATGGTATGCGATGGCTAACTTGCTACTAGCAATTAAAAAAAGTAACCAGCGTGGTCGTTTCAATGAAATGAACCAAGACATACTAAAATTATCTGAGATTATTAAACAACAAAAATTTTTATAAAGAATGCTAAGACAAGGGACAAAGGTCTATGTTAGCCTTTGTCCCTTGTTTTTAATGGAGGAACTATGAGATTACGTAATAAACCTTGGGCAAAACCATTGATTGATGCACATCCAGAATATGTGGTGACACGTCCACAAGATTTAAAAGGAAACTGGCAAAGTCGCTTTGCAAAGCAAGCACCTTTATTCATTGAAGTTGGAATGGGAAAAGGACGTTTTATTGTTGAAATGGCTAAAAAATATCCAGAATTCAACTTCATAGGGTTAGAGATGCAAACTGTTGCTACAGGGATTGCATTAAAGAAACAATTGGAAGAACAACTACCTAATTTACAATTAGTTTGTGCTAATGGTAGTGGATTGACAGAATTTTTTGAAGAAAATGAAGTTGCTGGAATTTATTTGAATTTTTCAGATCCATGGCCTAAAAAACGGCAAGAAAAAAGAAGACTAACATATGCTTCGTTTTTAGAACAATATAAAATAATTTTAGCTGAAAATGGACATTTGGAATTTAAAACAGATAATCGGGGATTATTTGAGTATTCATTGAGTTCTTTAAATAATTTTGGAATGCATTTTGAAAGAGTTTGGTTAGATCTTCATGCCGATCAACAAGCTTTGGTTGATAATGTGATGACAGAATATGAAGAAAAATTTAGCAGTTTAGGGCAACCAATTTATAAAATTGAAGCTCATTTTTAAAAAAATTTAAGGCGATTTTTTTGATTAAAACAGTTTCTATATGAAAAATGTGTTAGAATACTGATAAGAACAATAATTTAAGGAGAAATTTATAATGGAATTACTTGCAAAAATGAATAAAGAACAATTAGAAAAAGAATTATCAGCTGGTCAATATGTGTTATTTTTTACAGCTGACTGGTGTCCAGATTGTGTTTTCATCAAACCTGAAATGCCTAATTTAGAAAAAGAATATAGCGATTATACTTTTATTAAAGTTGATCGTGATGAAAATATTGATCTATGCCAAGAATTGATGATTATGGGGATTCCTAGTTTTGTTGTTTATCGTGATGGCAAAGAAATTGCTCGTCTAGTTAATAAAGAACGTAAAACAAAACAACAAGTTGAAGAATTTTTAAACAGTGTTAAGTAGCTTAAAGGAGATTTGAGATGTTGATTGCCAGTTATAATCCAGCCCAAACAGGTGATGTTTTGGTTGTAATTTTGGCTGCGGATAGTGCTAGTCAAGATTTTGAAACAAAGGGAAATGTGACACGCATTTTTGATACTCAAACCCAACAAACTTTGGGCTATAACTTTTTTGATATTAGCCAAATCGTATCTGACTTAAATGGTGTGGGGCAGGTTTTTTTGCAAGAAAAAGCTGTTGCTAAACTGAATCAAACTTTGCAACAAGTAGGATTTAAAGCAGAATTAATGGTCGATGACACTCCAAAATTTGTCGTAGGTTTTGTTCAAGAATTAATTGAACATCCAGATTCTGATCATTTGCATATTGCACAAGTTCAAATTGATAATGGCCAAGTGGTACAGATTGTTTGTGGAGCGCCAAATATTGAACTCAATCAACGAGTAGTTGTTGCTAAACCTGGTGCAATGATGCCAAATGGTACATTGATTTGGCCAGGAGAATTGCGTGGGATTGCAAGTGCAGGGATGATTTGTTCAGCGCGCGAACTTGCGTTACCAAACGCGCCGCAAAAACGTGGGATTTTAGTCTTACCAACTGACTATGAAATTGGTGTGGCCTTTGATTTTCAAAAAGCTAGCCGATTATTTGTTACAGGTGACTAGAAATATGATAAAATGGGCTAGAGTGGGCATTTGTCAACACTAGCCCAATTTTTGTTGTTAGGATGAAAAAAATGAAACATTATGATGGTCCGGCATTTTACCGGAATACAAACAATAAAATAAATAATTCTACCTCTGGCTCACTAACCAATATAACCGAGCATAAAAAATTAGATGAAAAGAAGATGGCTAAAATTTTTCAGCCGACATATATTCCTCCTTCAACTTCTCCTCAACTTAAGAAAGTTGACTTGCGAAAAAAGTATTTAAAACTAAAGGAAGAGTTAACTAAGCATCCCGATAGTTACTTGCTTTTTGGTGAGTTAAGTGAAGAAAAACTGCCATTGGTTGACTTAACAGAACGAGTAGTCTTTGTAGAAGGATATGCGGATAATTCCGATTTTGAAAAAGATATTAGCGATGAAGTAGAGTTGACTGATGAAGATATGGTTGCTAAAGAAGACTTGGAAGTGAATTTTGAAACTTCTCTTGTTGCGCAAGTTATAGATGACGCACAGATAGTGGAAAATTTACCACTAACTAATAAGCAAAGTGAGAAAGTTATTTTACAAACTGAGACTTTTTATCCTAAAAAACAAACAAGTTTGTCTAAAAAAATCGAATTACCAACTAAAATTCAACAAGATTCTCCGCAAGTTAGTGTTACAAAAGAAATTAAACAGGTTAATGTTGCACCTGTAGCAAAGAAACCCCAAACTTCAATTGTGCAACAAGTAAAAATTATGCCTGACATACAAGGATATCAACTTCCAACTCTCAGTTTGTTACCGGCGCCTGTTTATGATGCGGATCCTGCTTTAGATGAATGGATTTTAAATCAAAGTGAGATTTTAAATGAAACGCTAGCGGCTTTTAACGTTGAGGCTAGTGTTAAAGATTGGACGATTGGACCAACCGTTACACAGTTTGAAATTACTTTAGAACGTGGTGTTAAAGTTAATAAAATTACTAATTTAACTGATGATTTAAAATTGGCATTAGCAGCTAAAGATATTCGAATCGAAGCTCCAATTCCAGGGAAAAGTAGCATAGGTATCGAAATTCCTAATCAGATTAGTCGACCTGTAATGTTGTCAGAAGTATTGTCCTCGTCTAAATTCAAAGAGGCTAGTTCTCCTTTAACGATTGCATTGGGTGTCGATTTGTTTGGTCAACCGCAGATTACAGATTTAAAGAAGATGCCACATGGCTTGATTGCCGGAGCAACAGGTTCAGGGAAATCGGTTTTCTTAAATAGTCTATTAGTCTCCTTACTTTATAAGGCAACACCTGCTGAAGTTAAGTTGCTTTTAATCGATCCTAAAGCAGTCGAATTAGCACCATACCATGATATTGGTCATTTATTAGCCCCTGTTATCTCTGATCCTAAGGCGGCTTCTGCGGCCTTAAAATGGGTTGTAGATGAGATGGAACAACGGTATCAACGTCTAGCAGCAGGTGGTGCGCGGAATATTGAATCTTTTAATGCCAAGGCAAAAGAACACCAAGAATATGGACTACAAATGCCATATATTGTGGTTGTCATCGATGAGTTGGCCGATTTGATGATGGTAGCAGCCTCAGAAGTGCAAGATTATATTGCACGAATTACAGCAAAAGCTAGGGCGGCTGGTATTCATCTGATTATTGCCACCCAGCGTCCAAGTGTCGATGTGATTACAGGGACAATCAAAAATAATATTCCAACTAGAATTGCTTTTATGGTTGCTAGTCAAGTTGATTCACGTACAATTTTAGATGTTGCTGGAGCCGAACGCTTATTAGGCCGTGGAGATATGCTATATTTAGGAAATGGCTCTAGTCAGCCGCTACGTTTACAAGGAACGTATATTGATGATGAAGTTGATGTGATTACGGATTTTGTACGTCAACAAACTAAGCCTTGTTATGCATTTGATCCAGATGGTCTTAAACAACAAGAATTGGCAAGTGAAAATGAAGATGAGTTGTTACCACGTGTGTTAGATTATTTAGTTAACGAAGAAAATATTTCAACTTCTAAATTGCAACGAGTTTTTTCAATCGGTTATAATCGTGCAGCTGGAATAATCGATGATTTAGAGCAACGAGGCTTTATTTCGAGTGCACGTGGTTCCAAGCCACGTGAAGTCTATCTAACAGCAGAACAATTAGAAAATTTACGTAATCAATAATAATACGTATGAGAAGAGGATAAATATGAACATGGACAAAACTTATTTTTTTGTAGGTATTAAAGGAACTGGGATGAGTTCTTTGGCATTAATTTTAAAAGATAAAGGCTGTCGAGTTGCCGGATCTGATATTGATAAATATACTTTTACGCAACGTGGCTTAGAACAAGCTGGGATTAAAATTTATTCATTTGCTAAAGAAAATATTACAGATGAAATGATTGTGATTGCTGGCAATGCTTTTGGTGATGACCAAGAAGAAATAGCGCAAGCTAAAAAAATGGGTTTAGAAGTTTTGCGCTATCCTGAAATGGTGGAACAAATTGTTGCAGAAACCACTAGCATTGCAGTTGCTGGTGCGCATGGCAAGACTAGTACGAGTGGCTTATTAGCTCATGTATTAAGTTTGGTTTCATCAACAAGTTATCTAGTAGGGGATGGCTCGGGGAAAGGCGTTCCTGATGCACGCTTTTTTGTTTTTGAAGCCGATGAATATCGTCGTCATTTTGTAGCCTATCATCCTGATTATACAATCATGACAAATATTGATTTTGACCATCCAGATTACTTTACAGGCATTGATGATGTGTGTGATGCCTTTGAAACATTGGCTAAACAAACCAAAAAAGCTTTATTTGTTTGGGGTGAAGATGAAAATTTACGTCAACTAAAAGCTGATGTGCCAATTTATTATTATGGGACAAAAGAAGACGATGATTTCAGAGCGGTTAATATTAAACGAACCACCAAGGGATCGAGTTTTGATGTTTATCATCATGATGAATTTTTAGGACGATATGAAACGCATTTGTTTGGTAAACACAATGTTTTAAACAGCTTAGCCGTGATTGCTGTTTCTTATTTAGAACAAGTTGAACAAGATGAAGTTAAAAAACATCTTTTGACTTTTAAAGGGGTTAAACGTCGCTTTACTGAAAAGAAAGTTGCTGATATGGTGATCATCGATGATTATGCGCATCATCCTCACGAAATTCGTGCAACGATTGATGCTGCGCGGCAACAATATCCAGATAAAAAAATCATTGCAGTCTTTCAACCACATACCTTTAGTCGTACAGTCGCTTTGATGGATGATTTTGCAACGAGTTTAAGTCTGGCAGATTGCGTTTATTTAACCGAAATCTTTAGTTCGATTCGTGAAAAAGATGGTGCGGTCTCAGCGAAGGATTTAGGAGCGAAGATTACTAAGGGTGGCGAAGTTTTAGAATTGGATAATATGTCGCCATTACTTGATTTTCATGATGATGTTGTTGTTTTCATGGGAGCAGGTGACATTCAAAAATATGAACATGCGTATGAACAACTTTTAAGTGAGTTAAGTTTAAAAAATAATTAGCTAGAAAAATAGGCTCTTTGTCAAATCGGACTGATGAAGTAGTCATCAAAGATTAAAGAGTTATTAATTTTGATTTTGAAACTCTCTTTACTGAAGTTTTTTAGTGAGGAGAGCTTTTTTATGTGTTTAAAGCCAGCTGAGCTTGTGTAGCGTGTGCAATCAAAAAATATCTGCTATGCGGATGGATGATTTTTATAATGAAATTAGGATTAATAAAAATTATAAAAAATAGCTAAAAAAAGAAAGTCTATGAAGTATATTTTTTCATAAACTTTCTTTTTAATTTAATCGCTGATCTTTGTTAAAGGCCTTATCAATTCTTAGTTTATTTGTTCGAGATATTCAAATAAACAGCCTTCACGCAATCCATGATTGGAAAAGAGGATCTCATCGATATGAAAAACACGCAAGATTAAAATCAAGGGAATTAAGCCACCAACGACAACATCTGCACGACTTTTAGCTAAACCTGCAATTTTTTCACGTTCACTTTTATTTTTAGAAATTAAAGCGGCCATGATGTCAAAAGCGATTTGACTATCTAATTTGAACCCATGAAGATTAGGTAATGGTTCATTTGCTTGACGATTCTTGCGGCGGGTAATTTTAGCAAGTGTGCGATTACTTCCGCCAAGGGCAATTAGCGGCATTTTATGAGCTTGAACCAACCAATCAATATCAGTCAGTTGCTTTTCAATGGCCGTCATGGCTAAGAAAAGATTTTGAGCGTTAATTTTATCGGCTAAATTAAATTCTTGTGAAATTGTCACCGAACCAAAAGGTAGACTAATTGAATTTTTCAATTGGCCCTCTTTAACTAAAATCAATTCTGTACTAGCACCACCGCCATCCATAATCAAACAGTCACGCACAGGCAAGGTGTTGGTGACACCTAAAAAATCTAAATACGCTTCACGTGTCCCAGAAATAACCTCAAAGTCGATGCCAATTTCTTGTTTAACCAAATTTAAAAATTGCTGTTGATTTTGAGCTTGGCGCACTGCTGCTGTTGCGAGCGCCTTAAGTTTGACATTTGGTAATGCTTCATAAATTACTTTAAAACTTCTTAAAGCGGCTAAAGTCCGGTTAATCGGCTCTGGTTGTAAAATTTTATTAGGCTCCATATTTTCTGAGAGACGAACGTATTCTTTAACTTGATGAGTAACTGTGAGCTGCTTGTTTTCATCTAGCTGAGTGATACGCATCCGAATTGAATTTGAACCTAAATCGATGACTGCAAAATTAATCATTGTCTTTTTCCTCCATTTGAGTTGCTTCGAAAGGAGAGTCTGCATTTTGAGTTAAAGGAATGAAAACTTCTGATTTTTGATTAGCTTTTTTGAGCTGAGCTTGTTGTTTTTTTTGTTTTTTCAAAGCTTGCTCAATAAACTCTTCTTGACAGTTATGCAGACTTAAACCACGGCGATCGATTCGTTCAAATTTATTTCCGTGTAAAATACGCGCCTTAACATTATCAGACCACATTTTTTCAAAAATTTGGATAGTTTCTTCCTTTAAATCGGACTGTAAGATAGGAAACATCAACTCGACGCGTCGATTTAGATTGCGCGTCATCATGTCGGCACTTGATAAATAGACATCTTGGATACCATCATTATAAAAATAATAGATACGACTATGCTCAAGGAAGCGCCCAACGATTGAATGGACTTCGATATTTTCACTAACTTCAGGAAGCTCTGTTTTCAAACAACAAATTCCACGAATAATTAATTGAATTTTAACTCCTGCAGCCGAGGCTTCATAAAGTTTTTCAATGACTTTAGGATCGGATAAAGAATTCATTTTCATTTTGATTAAAGCAAAGCGACCCTGTTTAGCAATCGCAATTTCTTCATCAATTTTACGATAAATAAATTTACGGATATGATTAGGTGAAATGTGCAATTGATAAAAATAAGGCGGGCGGGCGTAACCAGATAGCATGTTAAAGACATTAGTAGCGTCAACTCCCATATCTTTTTGGCAAGTTAATAATCCCATATCGGTATAAAAATTAGCCGTGACATCATTATAGTTACCCGTGCCAAGATGTAAGTAACGCCGAATTCCATCTTCTTCGTGGCGAATCACAAGGGCTACTTTTGAATGGGTCTTTAAACCTACAAGTCCATAGATTACGTGACAGCCCATATTTTCAAGTTCTTTAGCCCAACGAACATTATTTTGTTCATCAAAGCGCGCTTTAACTTCAACCAAAACGGTTACTTGTTTACCTTTTTGAGCAGCTAAACCAAGATATTTAATAATAGGTGAGTTTCCTGAAACACGATAAAGGGTCATCTTAATAGCTAAAACATCTGGGTCTAAAGCAGCTTGTTTGATAAAATCAACAACAATGCCAAATGAATCATAGGGGTGTTGTAATAAAAGATCTTGTTTTTTGATAACATCAAAAATGTTATAAGAACCAGTTAATTTATGTGGGCGATAACCTTTGAACTTAGGGTATTTTAAATCTTCATGTCCCTCGATTAAACGTGGTAATTTCTTTAAAAAGGTTAAATCTAATGGTCCATTAATTGTATAAATCGCTTGATCTTTAACTTCAAGAGCTTTGATTAGTCGCTTACGTAAAGCTTTACTAATTGAATTTTCAAATTCTAAGCGCACCACATCGCCATGTTCACGTTCTTTAAGTTGTTCTTTAACCGCCAAAAGCAAATCTGAAGTATCTTTTTCAGCCACATCTAAATACATATCCCGAATGACACGGTAAGTTGCAGTTTCGCAAACTTCAAAGCCAGTAAATAAGCGAACAATAAATTCTTTAATAATATCTTCAAGCAAGATAAAACTATTTTCAGCTAAAGGAAGTTTTACGAGGCGTGAAAAGACCTCAGGAACTCGAATTGTGGCAAAAAGTTCTTCTTTTTTAGTTGGATCAAATAAACGAATCGCTAGGTTTAATGAGTTATTACTAATAAAAGGAAACGGACGGGATGAATCGTCTGCCATCGGTGTTAAAACAGGATAAAGTTCATCATTGAAGTAGCATTCAATAAATTCATATTGTTCTTCGTTTAGCTGGTTGGGTTTCAAAAGATAAATTTCATGTTTTTCAAGCTGTGGAATTAAGGAACGATTGTAAGTTGAGTAGCGTCTTTCAACCATCTCGTGTTCAACAACATTAATTTGGGCTAATTGTTCAGTAGGCGTTAAACCAGCTGCATCTTTTGATTCAAGGTCAACTGCAATGAGTCGGCTTAAGGCTGCCACCCGAACCATAAAAAATTCATCAACGTTACTTTGGGTGATGCCTAAAAAGTTAACACGTTCAAGTAACGGATTATCTAAATCCCGCGCTTCTTCTAAAACACGTCCGTTAAAGGCTAGCCAACTGAGTTCACGATTTTGAAAATAAGTATGTTTAGCAAATTTTTTTGACATTAGTTACGCACTCTCCTTTGTTTAAAAACGGGCTCAATTCCAAAGACTTCCTTGAAAAGAGGGGCTTTTTGGGTAAACGACCATTTTTCTAAAGTAAGGTCTTGATTACAAAAGGCACTAATAATAAGTTGTTCTTCTTTTAGCGAGATTGAAATCTTTTTAATCTTTTGATTATGTGAATCATCTAAGGCATCGGCAATCCGTAAGATAGCGGCTAGTTTGGCAACTATCATTTGAATATCATCATCTAGATGCTGATAGTGATGTTGGTCGATTTCAGGGCTTTCTGAACTATGATAGCGTGAAATCTCAGCAATAATTTGATTTTCGTTATCTGATAGGCCAATAATTTTATTAGCTTCTAAAATATAAGCAGAATGACGGTAATGACCTTTAGGATTGATAAAATTCCCAATATCATCGACTTCACACGCAATTTGCAGCAATAAACGGTGCCGTGTAGTTAAATGATGCAAGCGTTTAAGTTGGTCAAAAAGATGTAGCGCAAATTTTTTAACATTCATACGATGTCTATTATCAGTTAAATAGCGATTCGCAATGTTTTGGGCAGAAGTTAGAATCATCTCAGAAAAATCAGCAGTAACAAATCCGTTATCAATGGCTTGTTGTAAGGCAAGTCCTTCAGTAACAGATAAGGTAGTTAACATTAAGGTATCTACTTTAAGTAGCTTAATAATGCGATTGACAATTAAAAAATGTGGGATTACACGACTCAAACGATTATCATCAATTGCAAATGAATTTGTTAGATATTGATCAGTATTGTTGATAATATCGTGATAAATTTTTTGAAATTCACCGATACTAATTTCAGCCGTTGTTTCGGTTGATTTGATAAATTTATTACGCAAGGCCACGGAATGTTGTAAAACTAAACGGACTTTACCACTAGTTTTAGGAAAAATATTTTTTAATGATTCGAGTTTACTTTTAATATAATCGTTGATAACTTCAGTCGAGTCATTGGCAGTTAAGCGTAGTGCTTGTTGGATATCATTTAGTTCATGTTGCCCAAATTCAATGTTCCAGACTGTTTTGAATTTGTTATCATGAAATTCAAAAATCGTAATGAAGTTGGAACCTAGGCTTAGTAAATAAGCCGTTTCATATGTAGTATCGTTTAGGGCTTGCAGTTGTCCAATAACTGCTTGCGCTTTAAAAAAGTTGACTTGTCCAGTATTTAACCATGAAATTTTAAGGTTAGTCCGCACAAAGATTTGATCGGCAATATAGCGAGCCGAAACATCATCTAATAATTGTTTGTTACCAAAAAAACGGAAACTTTGGACGTGATAATCTTTTAGTAATTGTTTAAATCCGTTTAAAGCTAGGGTAATTTTGGACAATTCTTGGGTATAAATGTTTGTTTGTGAATTATGTGGAATAAATTCAGCCGAATCAACTTCTTCAAGAATATTCATGTTTTTTAAATCAAAGATGGTTAATTTAACTTTTAACGAGGACATATAAATAATGCCAAATAAGTTTTTAGACATAGTAATAACCTCCTTAATGCTTTCTTTTTTCATGATAACAATCTTATTTAGATTTAGCAAAAGATAGCATGTAAATTTTGTGTAATTTCTTGATAACAGATGTTAATTTGTGTAAAAGATAAATTCTCTAATTAAATATTAAAAAGTCGGATTTTATTGGATAGTGACAATACTAGCAAAGCTAATTTTTTTGTCGTATAATATATTTGGTTAAATAAAAAAATAATGAAGAGGACGGATTATTAAATGGAAAATAAGAAGTTACACATTGCTTTATTTTTCGGAGGAAATTCCTCAGAACATGATGTTTCAAAACGTTCAGCACATAATATTTATGATGCCTTAGATAAAAATAAATACGAAGTTTCAGTATTTATGTTCACCAAAACAGGCTTTTTATTAGGCAACAAAGATTCAATGCGCATTTTTGATGGTGAAAATGAAGATGAAGTTGTGGCTCAAGCAACTAAAGATGTCGATTTTTCTAATCCATTAGCTAATATTCAAAACTTATCTGAAGTTAAAGATGTTGATTTATTCTATCCAGTTATCCATGGAAATATGGGTGAAGATGGTACAATTCAAGCATTGTTCCGTTTGCTTAACAAGCCATGGATTGGAAGTGGAATCACTTCATCAGCTGTTTCGTTTGATAAGGACTTAACCAAGCAATTATTGACCTTGCATGGAATTCGCAATACAAAATATGTTGTTGTAACACCTGAAAACCAAACTGAATATACCTATGAAAAATGTAGTGCTCAATTAGGTGAAACATTATTTGTTAAACCAGCACGTCAAGGTTCTTCAGTTGGTGTATATAAAGTTACTAACAAAGAAGAATTTGATCGAGCAATTCAAGATGGCTTCCACTATGACTTTAAAGTGATGGTTGAAGAAGCTATCAAGAATCCACGTGAAATCGAATGCTCAATTCTTGGAAACCGTGAAACAAAAGCTTCTAAATTAGGTGCAATCAACATTCCAGAAGGTGACGACTTCTATGATTACAACAACAAGTTCGTTGATGCTTCTGGTGTAGTCTTCCAAATTCCAATTGATTTGCCAGAAGATTTAACTAAAGAAATCCAACAAATGTCAATCGATGCTTTCCGTGTCTTAGATAACCGTGGTTTAGCACGGATGGACTTCCTGGTTGATGAAAATAATGTGCCATACTTTGGTGAAGCTAATACTTTACCAGGATTTACTAATATTTCTTTATACCCACAACTTTGGGAAGTAAGTGGCATTTCATATGCAGATTTAATCGATCGCTTGATTCAATTAGCCATTGATGAATTTAACGATAATGCTAAATTACATTATGATTTTGTGGAATTAGGAACTGAAAAAGTCGGTACTAAGATCATCGATGGTAAGAAAAAATAAAACTAATTGAGTAAGGCCAGATGTTATATCTGGTCTTTTTTGTATAAAAGGGAGGATTTTGTGTGGGGTTATTATTGATCTTAGCGCTTTTGTTTAGATTAAGTGCAACTATACCTTTATTATTTGTCTTATGTCTATTCATAGGTGCGTTAATCAATGAGTATATTTTACAAGGAGAGATAACCAGAAAGATTTGGCCTAAATTATGCTGGATGTTTAGTTGGTGTTGCTGGGTGCCGGTAATTTGGTTGAATGTATGGCGTGCTTTTCTAGGACAAATTGAGCTTAATCCATTTGTTTTAGATTTTATTTTTAGATATCGTATTTTTATTTTTGCCATAGGTGGAAGTATATATCTTTTAGGAATATATATTTTATTACGCTTGATATGGACTTGGAGCTTAGGCGTACAAACAAATCTTACTTTTAAACAAGCAATACAACGCTCGTGGAAGTTAACAAGACAAAACTTTCCTTTTAAGCTAACATTGTTAGTGATTGTTATTTTTTTTAGTCGCTTTTTTGTTTGGCATATGTTTACCCGGTTGCCAAATTTTATAGCATTAGCCGGTAATTTGTTGTTGCAAAGCGTTTTATGCGCACTTTTTTGGTATGCACGCTTAAAAATTGTTGCTCCTAAAGCGTTGGAATTTAAAAAGAGTGGCGTAAAAGAAATAATAATAATTAGTATTTTAATTTGTTTGAACGGTCTAATATTAATGTGTAATGTATTGCCAAATACTTCTAAACTGCAAATTATTGCGCATAAAGGAGTGGCAAATGTTACTGCAGTACCTAATTCATTAGTAGCGCTTAAACAAACTGCACTACATGTTCACCCAGACTTTGTTGAAATCGATGTACGAGTCACTAAAGATAATAATTTTATCGTCAGTCACGATGATAAATTATTAACTGTAGCCGGAAAAAACATTAGCATTAAACAACAAACAGCAACTAATTTACAAAAATTAAGCATAAAGCAAGGCGACAAAGCAACGCATTTGACGACGTTGACACATTATTTACAAGTTGCCAAAGCGTTAAACCAACCGGTATTGATCGAATTAAAGAGTGAACAATTATGGTCAAATAAGGTTATTGCTGATTTCATTAAACGTTATGGAGCAATGATAAGCCAAAACCATTGGAAGATACACACGATGAATTATCGACTGTTACGAAAGATTAAACAAATGGCACCACAGCTAAAAATAGGTTATGTAGAACCATTTACTTTGTTTGCGCCTAAAGTTGCTAAGGCAGATTTTTTGTCATTAAATCAAACATTATTGCTAAGTAGTCAAACACAAAGGTTAAAAAAAGCTTTTTATGTTTGGACTGTTAATCAAAAAGGAAGTGCTCAAATGAGTCAAACTCTGGGAGCAACGGCTATTATTACTGATAAAACTAGTTTGCTACAGCGGATAAGTAGAAATAATAACATGAAGTTAAAAATTTTGTTAAAAGAGATATGATTTGCGTATTTTAAATAAAAGAAATGAGGTGATTTAAGTGCAATGTGCATGGATATATGATACTACGCCTGAAATGAAAGCATATCATGATGATGAATGGGGGAAAGAAAAACATGACGATTGTCAGCTGTTTGAATTTTTAGCGTTAGAAATTTTACAAGCAGGTTTAAGCTGGCAAATTGTTTTGGCTAAAAGGCCAGCTTTACGCACAGCTTTTGCAAACTTTGATGTACAAAAAGTAGCACAAATGGATGAAATGCAAATCCAAGAACTACTAAATAATCCCAATATTATTCGCAATAGACGTAAGATTGAAGCAATTATTAATAATGCTAAATTAGTAGTTAAACTAAAAAGACAAGGGCATAGTTTAGATGAGCTTGTTTGGAATTATGTCGATTATCAGCCTTTAAATAATCATTGGAAATATCCAGAAGAAATTCCTAATCAAACTAAATTATCGAGTCAGATTGCTAAAGATTTTAAGAAATTAGGATTTAGTTTTTTAGGACCAACAATTGTTTATTCTTTTTTGCAGGCAGTAGGTGTTGTTAACGATCATTTGGAAGGATGTTCTTGTAAATAAAAACAATACGAAGTGAGTAAGCTCACTTCGTAATAAAAACTATTTTTTCTTATTTAAAACGGCTTTATTATCTAAGTCTGTCCGTACAACTAAAACATCGCAAGTTGCTGCGCGGGTGACATATTCGGTAACGGAGCCGACTAAAATACGTTCAACAGCATTTAGTCCAGTAGCACCAATCATAATTAAATCGATATTTTTTTCTTTTGGTAAATCTTTAGCAATAACAACTTTTGGTGAACCATATTCAACGGTATAGTCAATATTGCTAAATCCAGCCTTTTGTGCCTCGTTCACATAGCCATCCATCGTTTTTTTGGCTGTTTCTGAAACTTGTTCAACCATTGCAGTATCAAAGCTAGAGATATTTTGGAAAGCACGTGTATCGATTACATGAACCAAGTGTAACTTTGTATCAGTACCATTTCTTTTGGCAACGTCGATAGCTTTTTTGAAAGCTAATTCAGCTTCATAAGAACCATCAACAGGGACGAGAATATTTTTGTAATTTTGTAACATAAAAATCATCCTTTCTATTATCTCCTCACATTAATTTTACTAGATTTATAGCAAAAAATAAAGTGAAAACGCTTGAGAGTGTTTTAGTGTAAATAAGCTAACATTAAAAATGAAATGAAGCTTACAGCCAATGCATCTGCGATTAAAACAAATGCAATTAAAAGTATATTACTGCTAAAAAGACAACTTAAGGTTGCTAAGCCTAATAAAATCAAAACCCAGCTCCAAAGGCTTAAAAACTTAGTTAAACCACTGACTTTTTCGGGGTGGAAAATTAAAAATGGCTTTTTTCGATGGAGCCATAAAAAAATTCCTAAAAATAAAACAATAAGACTTAAGATGAATAATAAAATAGAGACTAACACAGTTAAAACTCCTTTACGCAAAGTAAAAAGGGCGGTAGATTCCTACCACCCTAGCAAAGCTTACACTTTGGAAAATCCGCTGATACCGTTGTAGACTCTGTAGTTGAACCCGCGTGTAAGCAGGAAAATGGCCTCGTCAGCTAGCTTTTGGGACTCAAGTGAGATGAGCATGCCAGCTACTAGCTATCAAAGACACTAAGATTATAGGTGTTCGGTCAACCTTACATTGATGAGTCAACACGTATATCTCAGAAGTTCATCCCAATAATAGCATAACCTAAGATCTAAAGCAAATTTAACAGACTTAATTTAATTTCGTTGAGCTTTTTTTAGACGTTCATATTGCTGTTTGAGAAATTGTTCATAGCGTCCATTTTCTTTTCCTTGATAGTAAGAAACATCTTTAAGCTTGTCAGGTAAGTATTGTTGTTTTACCCAATCAGAGGTGAAATTATGCGGATATTTGTAGTCAATACCGCGTCCGAGTTTTTCAGCTCCTTGATAGTGAGCATCGCGTAGATGTGCAGGAACTTCGCCAAAATTTCCTTTTGTGATATCTTTTAGGGCGGCATCAATTGCACAGATGGCAGAATTTGATTTGTAAGATAAGCAAAGATCAATAACAGTTACGGCTAAAGGAATACGAGCTTCTGGAAGTCCAAGTTTTTCGGCTGCTTGAACAGCTGCTACGGTTCGGGCAGCTGCTTGTGGATTGGCTAAACCGATATCTTCATATGCAATCGTTAATAAGCGCCGATTTAGACTTATTAAATCACCAGCTTCTATTAACCGTGCCATATAGTGTAAAGAAGCATCAGTATCTGAGCCACGGATTGATTTTTGGAGAGCAGAGATAACATCGTAATGAGCATCGCCATCTTTATCATGCGTTAGTGCTTTTTTTTGGACACATTCTTCGATTACCTTTAAATCTAAAATAATTTGCCCAGCTTCATCAGCTTGTGTCGATAACGCAGCTAATTCAAGTGCGTTTAAAGCACTGCGTAAATCTCCATTAGTAATTTGTGCCAAGTGATTGCATGCCTCATCTGAAAGTTTAATGTTCATTTTACCTAAGCCATTTTCCTTATCGTCAAGTGCTCTTTTTAGCGCTTGTTTGATATCTGAAATGGTTAAAGGCTTTAACTCAAAAATCTGCGTACGACTACGTATCGCGGGATTAATAGCGATATATGGGTTTTCTGTAGTAGCGCCAATTAAGATAATGCGCCCATTTTCAAGGTGAGGTAACAAAAAATCTTGTTTTGGTTTGGTTAAACGATGAATTTCATCTAGTAATAAGATGACTGTTCCGCTTATTTTAGCTTCTTCAACGACGATTTCTAATTCTTTTTTGCTATCAGTTGCAGCGTTTAAGCTTCGAAAAGCATATTTGGTAGAACCAGCAATCGCACTGGCAATACTAGTCTTACCGATGCCTGGCGGACCATATAGTATCATCGATGATAATAGCTTGGCTTTAACCATTCGATTGATAATTTGATTAGGACCAACTAAGTGTTGTTGTCCGACAATTTCTTCGATTTTTGTAGGACGCATCCGATAAGCTAAAGGTTGCATAGTTTTTCCTTTCTTTAAATAAAAGTTCATTTTTAATAGTATTATATCATTTTTGTGAGATTAATCTGTTTGGCAAATCACTTTCTTAAACAAAATCTGTTAAAATATAAGATAAAGACTTACAAGTTAAAGGATGAAGAAATGTGAAATTTGATGAAATTGGTCAACAAATTTTTGAACAAGAGCTAACTCAAGCATTACATTGTTTAAGCTGGCAAGTTAGTCGTACTTGGAATTGTGTAACGCCAGATTTACAAGCTAATACTATAAGTTTAGGTTTAACAGCCAATCAATATTTTAATCAACCTAATCTTGATCAGGTAACTTTAATAACTAAGAAAGGGCAAAGCCTAACAGATGTAATTAATGACATGCAAATTCAACAAGATGCTTTGCTCACTAAGTTAACAACAAAGCAGTTATTGTGGCCTTTAGGAAGTGGAGTAACACAAGCTAAAAATTCTACCCAAATTCGTGTAGCATGGCCAGAAAAGTTAGCTGAAGAACTATTTGAGGCTAAGTTTAAAAAAGCAGGATTGACCTACTTGGATTTTAGAAATCAATTATATTTAAAAGTTGCCCAGCAGTTAATTGCACATCAATGGTTTGTTGAGTATTTGTTTGGTGCTAATCCATATGATTTTGCTCGTGGCCAAAAAGAAGGCAAAGTAGCACCTAAAAGAAATTCTTGTGCAATACTAGATGAACAACAACTAGCCCAACTAGATCAAATTGATTATCATACAATAAAAGGTTATCTAAAAACAACACATAATCTTAGTTGTCAAGATTGGGTTAAATTAGGATGTACTCAATTAACAGAAACTAAGCAAGAAGGTATTTTATATTTAGAAATACAAACGGCTAATTATGACGATCAGCAACGCTTAGGAATCGGTAAAGATTATCTAAAGTTAATGGAAGTGATGATAGGTTATTTCTTGATGATACCTGGGTGTGATAATGGTGATTTAAAACAAATTTTATCGCAAAAACGTATGCAAGCCCAAGAAATTGTAGCACAAAGTCCTTATGCTAAGAATCAAGCAACACAAACAAGCTTACATTTATTAGAGGAACTTAACCGATTTGCGACTCAATTTGCTTATTTTGATTGGCAGGCAGTCTATACTAAATTAAAGAAACGAATTAACGATCCACAAGAAACACCAGCAGCTAAACTATTACGTCAGCCAAGTTCTATTTTGGAGTTTGGAAAGCAACAAGCTTTAAAATGGCAAAAAGATATAAGTGCTACAACTCAAAAATTAGATACAAACTCGCAAAAATTATTGCAAGCGGCAATTTTAAATGGGATTACGTACCAAATTTTATTGGCACAAGCTGGGGTCTTACAAATTGGTAAGCGTGTGATTGTAAAAGGTATCCAAACTGAAAAAAATAGCGCACCATATCAGCAATTACTACAGTATAAACAACAAGCTAATAGGCTAGCCCAAAAAGCAGGTTTTTATACGTTACAATCATGGGAAATAAATAATATGCAACAAGCACACGAACTGTATTCTAAGATTAAGAAACGAGCAGTTGTCGTTAAAAGTGCTTTAGCTAATGCTCAACAACAAGCACATGTTTTTCGTTTAGGGCCTACTAAAGAGCAATTTATTGCAGCAGTTAGTCGTATTCATAAACAAGGTTCACCTGTTTTAGTTGAGCAAGTTGTGTCTGGCTCGACTTATCGAGCTTTGATTGCCGATAAAAAGGTAGTTAGCATAGTTGAAAAAATTCCAGCTAATGTAGTTGGTGATGGAAGATCGACTTTAGAACAATTGCTAGCTAAAAAACAGTATGTTTTAGATGAGATTGAAACGGAAACATTAAAGAATCAAGGAATTAGACTTGATGAAGTGATTCCTCGAGGTATTCAAGTTTTATTACGCTATGATGCTAGTTCAAATACGAAAGCACAATATTTAGAAGTGCTTGATGAAATTGATCAAAGTTATTTAACAAAAATTGTTGAATTAGCTGAGAGTTTGCATTTAAATGATGGTGGTATAGATGTGATTTTACCTAATCTTTATCAACCATATGATTTAGCTCATCCAGAATTATTGGTCTTTTTGAGTGCACATACCGAAATTGATTATTCCATACATGAAAATGTAATGTTGCTTGATAGTCAAGATATTGCTACTAAATTGTTGCAAGCTTGGAAAGTATAAGAAATATAGCAGTCAGTCTTAGGATTGGCTGTTTTTTATTTGAGAAAAATTTTATTATTTAAGCTATTAAATTCGCTAACATAGTAGTTCATAATACTTAGATGTTTTTGATGTTAGGGGATGATATTTAGGTTGTATACATAAAAATTATATTTTAATGGTTAGCTAAATTTAAAAATTAGAGGAGTTTGAAAATGAAATTAACGGTAAAAAAAGATCAACCTTTTAAAATTTGTCAATTAACCGATATTCATTTAAGTCCATTACCTTTAAATCAGGAAAGTAAGCGGACTATTCGTGATATGACAAACTTTTTAAAAGATAAGTAATTTGATTTGTTAATGATGACGGGCGATTTATTATGGGGGTTGGAGAATCCAGATCCTGAACAAACATTAATTCAGTTATATGATGTGTTAAATCAAACAAAAATACCGGTTGTGATTACTTATGGTAATCATGATGCTGAAGGGGATTTTAGTAGACAACAACTACGTGAGTTTGAAGACCATCTTAAATATTTAGCTGATAAACACGATAGCTATACAATTTTTGATCGGCAAAATTATGTATTAGACATTTATTGTGAAGATCAGGTTCGCAATAAGTTATATGTCTTTGATAGTGGTGATTATGGTAAGTGGGAAATTGCCAGCAAATATGCGGTAATTGAACCTGAACAGATTATGTGGTATCTAAAACAACCACAAGATCGTAGTGTTAAAGATTACGATTTAAGTTTTTTGCATATACCGTTACCTGAGTATCGACAAGCTGTTAAACAAGAATTAATAGCAGGGAAAAATTTAGAAAATATTTGTTGTGGAGAACCCAATTCGGGATTATTTTATGTTTTTTCACGCCAAAAAATGTTAAAGGTGTTTTTGCTGGACATGATCATGACAATAATTTTCAAAGTAAGCTAGCAGGTATTGAATTAAATTATGGTAATATTTCAGGTTACAACACGTATTTCAATTTGCACGGGGAACTCGAATTATTAATCTATATGCAGATCATTTCACAACAGAAATTTGGCAGTAGGAATAAACAAAGCGCTTAACACATTTTTGCGTGTTAAGCGCTTTTTAGTTAAAAAAACGGTGCCAAAAACTTTTTTGAGTTGTGTCTGTAACAGAAGAATTGTTTAACGGATAGCGCTTGGCAATATCGATTATTTCCAGATTGAGTGCTTGTTTTTTTGCAGCTAAAATGATTGCGGAATCATCATTTTGAGTACCAAAGCTTACATTACTAGTAGTGGTGACTTGAATATGATTATCTTGAGCAAGTTTTAAGATTTTGGCTAGTATCTTGTTTGGAATAGCAGCGTTAACTAATAAAACATATTCAGGGTGCAATTTAGTTTCTTGAGCCAGTGCTGTAAGATATTCTGGTGTACTTAATTGTCCAAAAGTTAAGACTAAATCGACACGTTCACGAAAAGTTCCCAAGTATTTGCGTTGTTCGTCTGGTTTTAATTGCGGAGTACCATAGACTGCATGATTGAGATGATTTTGTAAATCATTATTGGTCATTTAATGTACCGTCCTTGAGTTAATTTGTCTAAATTTTAACATATCTCAAAAAATAAAATCAATCAAGTGCAATAAAAAAACCTGCACCAATAAGTGCAGGTTTTTGCGTAAAACGCAAGATTAAAGTTTGTTGTAGTATTCAACAACTAAAGCTTCATCGATGTTTGCGTCGAGTTCTTCACGTTCTGGTAAACGAACAAGAGAACCTTCCATTGTGTTTTCATCAAAGGAAACAAATGGCACACGCCCAACAACAGCTTCTAAAGCATCTTTTACGATTTGTAAATCTTTTGAACGTTCACGTAAAGAGATAACTTGGCCTGGTTTAACATCGTATGAAGGGATGTCAACGCGCTTGCCGTCAACAGTGATATGACCATGGTTTACCAATTGGCGAGCTTGGCGACGAGTTGTAGCCAAACCTAAACGGTAAACAACGTTGTCTAAACGACGTTCCAAAAGGATCATGAAGTTATCACCGTGCTTACCTTCGCGAATCTTACCAGCTTTGACGAAAAGGTTAGCAAATTGACGTTCGGATAAACCGTAAGTCATACGTAATTTTTGCTTTTCACGTAATTGCAAACCGTATTCTGATAATTTACGACGGTTTTGACCATGTTGGCCTGGTGCGTATGGACGACGAGCTAATTCTTTACCTGTACCGGAAAGAGAAATCCCTAAACGACGGGAAACTTTCCAGGATGGACCTGTATAACGTGACATGAAAAATTCCTCCAAAATATTTATTAATGGAGTAAAATAATCCTTGTGAGTTTAGTATTCGTGCAGTTTATTTTGGATTTTCGCTTTTGCAGCCGAAAAGTTACTAATCAACCGAAACGGCAATAAACTGTTGACGAGCTTACCGCTCACTGCTGCATTATTTTACACAAGTTTCAATATAACACTAGAAAGTAAAAATTGTCAAGGAATTATCAGATATGTTTTAACAAAGTTGTTACAAAAGCTGCTAATTCTTGTTCGTCATGGGCGCTAAACCGATTTAATTCAGGAGAATCAATATCTAAAACACCTAAAATTTCTCCATTTTTGATTAAAGGTAAGACAATCTCAGAATTGCTAGCGGCATCGCAGGCAATATGACCAGCAAATTCATGTACATTAGCAACACGTAAAATTTTTTGCTCTGCTATTGCGCTACCACACACACCTTGTCCCAAAGGAATATGCATGCAGGCAACTTTTCCTTGAAATGGTCCAAGATTTAATGTGTTTGTTTCTTGGTCGTAAAGATAAAACCCAACCCAATTGATATTTGAGAGATGTTCATTTAATAAGGCGCTAGCATTTGCTAAGTTAGCAATAATGTTGTTTTCTCCTTGTAAAAGGGCATCAAGTTGTTGAGTTAAAATGGATTCAGACATAATTTTATCTCCTTTAAAATAATTAAATAAAAAAGCAAAATGCGTTTGATTCATATGTTATAATTAATAATAGATTTTAGAATGAATTATGAAATATTTCAACTTATTTAATTAAAAATTATCAGTGTAGCTAAGAATAGAAGGTGGACTCATGGAATATATTTTTATTGCGATTATCGTAATTGTAGTATGTTGCTATTTAGCGGTATTATACATGCGTAAAAATTATGCTCAAAAAATCACAGAATATCAAAGTGAACTAGAGAAATTACAGGCCTGTTCACTTGAAAAGAAATTAGCTTCAATCAGTCAGCTGAATTTGACAGGTGAGAGCTTAACAGAATTTGAAAAACTTGATAAAGGTTATCGCTATTTATTGAATAGACAATTGCCTGAGTTGTCAGAAACATTGAATCTTTTACAAGAAACAAATTCACAAATGCATGTTTTTTCAGTCAAACAAGATATGGCTACAATTGATAAAAAAATAGAAAATGTGAGTCAAAGATTTAATGAAATAAGAAATGATTTGGAAAAAATCGAACGTGATACCAAAGAACAACAACGAGCGGTTGATAGCTTGGATGAACGTTATCATTCTTTACGTAAGGTGTTATTAGCAAAAAGTTTTTCATTTGGCCCTGCTTTAGATGTTTTAGAAGATACCTTGGGTGAGTTAGAAAAAGACTTTGATGCTTATGTTAAATTAATGGAAAGTGGTGATTATGTAGCTGCTGCACCGTCATTGCAATCATTAAAGATGCAAACTAGTGAGTTACAAAATGCCATTGAGCAAATTCCGCCACTTTATAAAAATTACCATAATGTTTTTCCTGAACAAATTAAAGAGTTGCAAGCTGCTTTAGCTCAGATGCAAGATCAAGGTCATGGCTTTAGTGATGATATGGGTGCTAAATTGACTCAAATTAACCAGCAGATGACTGAATTTATTGAAAATATTACTTCGGTTAATATTGAGGATTCTAAAAAAATAAATGATCAATTGATGGATGAAATAGATGCCGTTTATGATGTTTTTGAAAAAGAATATAGCGCTAAAGCTCAGTTAGAAGCTAAAGAAAAATATTATTTTGCTTTCTTTAAGCATGCTAAGCAACAACAATACGAACTACTGGTTGCGCTTGAACGCTTGAAACAAAATTATACCTTGACGCATAACGAGTTAGAAGATGCACGGATATTAAATGAACAATTAGATAGAATTGAAGAGCAACAACATGTATACTTAGAGCAAAAAGAACAAAAAAAGGCAATTTATAGTCAAGAGTTAACGCTTTGTTTGAATAATATAGAAGCATTAACCGAGATTGAACAAAAACAAAAACAAATTAATGATGGTGTGGCTAATTTATGGCACGAAGAAAAAGAAGCACGAAAAGCGGTAGAGAGTTTTGATTTACAGATTCATCAACTTAAGCGTCGTGTCGAAAAGTTGAATCTTCCAGGTTTAACCAAAGAATATCTAGGATATTTTTATCGTGTTGCCCAAGAAATTAAGGATTTATCTCAAGCGTTAAGGTGCAGTCAAATCAATATGGATGAAATCACTAAAGGATTGTTGGATACACAATCTGATTTAGATGTTTTAGAAACAAAAACAAATGAATTGATTGACAGTTCTTTATTAACAGAAGAAATGTTACAATATGCCAATCGCTATAGAAATCGTTATCCTGAGATAGCGGATGCTTATCAAAAAGCGTTAAAACTTTTCAATGAAGATTATGATTATGTTGCTGCGCTAGATACAATTTCGCATGCAGTCGATAATGTAGATCCAGGAGCTTTTAGTAAAATATCTAAGGCTTATGAAGAACAAAAAGAATTGATTTAATAAAAAGGATAGTGCTGCTATGAATTGATTTTTAACATAAAAATTTAATTTAAAATTATCTCATGGATGCTTTCTTGTGTTTTACAGGGGCATCCATTTTATTTTTGCTTGCTTTTTTATTGTTTTTAAAATAAATTACAAATATTTAGAAAGTTAATGTGACTTTGCCACGCATTTAATTTTTGTATTTTAAAATATTAAAATTGTTTGCTTCTTATTTTTTCAGAACACATCTGGAATTTTCTACCTCGTGTATTTGGTTTGTTGGCGTAATTTTATTTTGTATTCTTGTAAGTAGTGCATAAAAATAACCCTCCTTACTGGATTGGCCAGTAAAAGAGGGTGTATATCAGTAATGACTAGTATTTTTTGTTGCGTTTGATAAGCCAGATAGTTAATCCTAAAACTAAGATTATAACTAATAAAGCTAGTAAGATTAATGGCCCGTTGTTATTAGCAATTGGTGTAAATGAGGAACTGAAATTAGGTGTTAATTTAGAAGTTAATGGAGTTTTTATAGTGAATTTTTGTTGAAAGTGCCAATGTTTTTTTCCGGAAGTAGCAGTTAATTCTAAGCGATATTTGCCATCGGGTAGTTTGTTTGAACCTAATGGAATTGTGAAATTATAGTCACTTGTTGGAGCGAATTCTTGGTCTAGGCGTGTGATTTTAACAACAGATTTGCTAGAAGATTGAGGATAGATTTTAGCCTTAATGGTTGTTTTACCAAATGCTTGGGAAGTAGGATTAGTTAAGTGTAGTAATAGTTCATTTTGAGATTCCATTTTTGTAGTATCAATCTTGTTGAATTTTAAATTAGGAGTAGTCTTTGTTTCGAGATTTTCTCTTAGTAAAATTCCGACAACTAAAGCGAAATGATTAGTTACTGTCGTTAATTGTTTAGAAGTACTTGTAGAGTTAGAGGAATCTAAGCGCTGAGCATAAAAGCCACCTAAAAGCATACCACTGAATGGTTGGGAAGAAGTTTTTAACTTGAAAGTAACTTCACGTTGCTCATGAGGTTTAAGTGTGATTTTTTGTGGTTCAGAGAAAACTGTAGCGATATTTACCTCAGAGGTTAGTTGCGTAGGTTTATGCTTATCGTATTCAATGACACCATTTGAATTGGTATAGGCAGGATTGGGAGAAATCTTAATCTTGATTTTGTTGTTTTGTAAATTAGTTACTGAAAGCTTGATATCTTGTTGTTGATTAGGTGCAACTTTTAAATCAAAATAGTTGTTATCTGAAATTTGATTTGTTGGTAATACAGGTTGGATAGTAAAGCCCGTTTGTGTGGCTGCTATGACTTTTTTAGGATGTATCAAGAAGATACATAAACATAAGCTACTCAAAAACAATATTTTAATAAGATGTTTATTCATGTGATACCTCAATGTTATTAAAATGCACTAGGTGCACTATAAGTTGTAGAAAGTACCCAAGTAATATCTGCTTGATAAGTTTTTGCTTTGGCGTTTGAAGTTTTAGGAATGATAAGTTGTGTCTTAGTTCCGCTCGTGTTTAACGTGTAGTTATTAATACCTTTGCCGGTTGTATCATTTCCACGTGCAACAATACTTGCACTAGAATTTGCAAATAGCATAGTATTGGGCGTGATTATAGCTGGTGTGGTTGAGTGGGTGGCACCTTGTCCAGTTGTAACATTTAACAACATAATGACACCAGGTAAAGTTTCACCGCTAGCAGATCTAAATTCACTAAGCTGTGCGGTTAATTTCCAATCTCCGCTAGTTCCTCGTAAGTCACTGACTTGAAGTTGATGAGAAGAATTTCCGTCAAAAGCAGTTGAGTGTTTGGTGATGTTACCATCGAAAAGATCTAATGTTGTTTCCCCAGTTGCTATTTGATTGATATTTGTTGATGAAAAGCGTAAATCAGGAACAGCATCCAATGTTAAAGTACCTGGATTAATAGCAAGTTCTACTGTTGAAGTTGCCGTTGCATTTTCAGAAAATTGTGCTTGGTAACCAGTTGTTTGGTTAGTTAAGTTAGTTGTGCTATTGCCAGAACCAGCTGTATGTACACTATTAAATGAGCTATTTAATAAAAGTAAACTAGCGCCAAAGCTAAGCTAAATAACTTATTTTTTTTCATAATTTTTTCCTCCTAGGAATTTTTGATAAAAGTTTAAAGGATGAGTAAAATAATACAGAAGAGATAAGCCTAAAACTAGGGATTATTAATATTAATTATTAATGTTTTAATAGATGATTGGTAGTGAGTGGATAATCCTTAGCCTAGAAAAGTTAATAGAATTTATATCTTAGGGGTAATTGAAGAAAGAGTGGAATAAAACATAATAATTAATTTTATTTTATAAATTCTTTGGCTAGGTATACCATTATTTAAATGGAATGTCTTTTGAAACGACTTAGAATTAAAAAATACTATCAACCTTTCAAAAAATAATGGTGGTTGATAGTATTTTTTTAATCATAATTCAATATCCCTGTAACATCGAGTAAACTATTGTTGACTAATTCCTTAATCATAAGAGGTGTTTTTTCGTTGAAAGGCAAACGAATAACATCTGGATCAGTGATAATAAAGCCAAAGTTGCTAAAAAATTTGGGGTCACCTTGAACGGCAATGAAGCGATACCCAGAAGCTTGTGCGCGATTTAAGAGCACACGTACTAATTGAGTACCTAGACCATTTCGTTGATATTCAGGTGCGACTTCTAAAAAGCTAAAGACTAAACCAAGTTTTTGTCCGATAATCGCTTCGTTTAGCATACCATGAGCACAAATGTTGTTATTAATTTGACCTACAACTTCTAATGTAGGCATGTAACAAAAACTTTTACGCAAGCGTTTTAAAGTCTGTAATTTTTCTTCTTGTTGAATGGGATAACACTGTTTGATAATCTCTTGGATAGCACTATCATCTTGTGGTTCGATTCTTCTGATTTCCACGGTTAAAGTCCTCGTGTTTGTTCTAATTTTATATCGTGTTGTATTGTAACACGATAATCTGAGAGTAGCGTTAAAATTACTGAAGAAATTTATTTATTTTAGTTTTGAAAATTGTAACTTATGTTGTAATAACTTGCTAATTAAGTATATGAAGTTTATACAAGTTTTTTAATTTTGCTCTTTGAGAGTTGTTAGTTTGTCTTTAATTTGCTTGATAACATATTGACGGTCGCTTTCATTTCCGACAAAGTCATAACGATCACCATCAATTACAAGTGTTGGAGTGTCATGATAAGTAGCAATCCAATCATCATAGTATGTTAAAAGATTGTGGTAATATTCTTTTAAAGAAGGGTCATTTTCTACCTGTTCAAAACTACGGCCACGCTTTTTGATACGTTGAAGCATTGTATGGTAAGAAACCTTGATGATAATAGTTAGATTTTGTTGTTTAGCTACAATGCTATCATCTAGTTCGCTTAGCATATGTGTTAGTAATTCTTGATAAACTTGATATTCAATCGCAGTTGCATTGCCTAAATCAGTATTCATTTTCATAAACATGGCATCTTCATGGATAGAGCGATCTAAAATACTATTAGTATATTTTGAAGCTTCTTTAATCATTTTGAAGCGCCGATTTAAAAAGAATGTCTGTAACAAATAAGTATAGGGATTAGTGGCATTTTTATCGCCAGCAGCACGTTTTTTAGCAGCTAATTCATTTCCTTGATAAAATAACGGTAATACCGGATTGTCACTAACAGGTTCGTAGAAAGGTTTGGCTTGGAATTCTTGCGCTAAAATTTCGGTTAGACTAGATTTTCCAGAGCCGATAATTCCGGCGATGATAATCATAAAAAAGCCTCCTTAAAGTTATATAAAATTAAATACCATTCAATATTTTACCGAGTGTTCAAAGATAATTCAATCTTAAAAAATAGTTCGTTTTTTTATCGATATATTATCTTTTAAACTTAAAAAATTTTGTTAAAACACTAAAAATCGATTTATATAAGAAAAATATAGTGATAATGTTCGATTTTTCTTTGACTTTAAAAAAAGACTTTGCTATTCTTAAGATGATTGGGAGGGATTTTTTATGAGTAACAAAATTAGTCTTGTCATGGGAAGTATCTCAGATTGGCAAACGATGCAAGAAGCGGCTAAAATTTTGGAGGCTTTTGAAGTCAAATATGATAAGCAGGTTATTTCAGCGCATCGCATGCCGCAAGAAATGACAGACTTTGCCCAACAAGCAATTAAAAATGGTGTTGAAGTAATTATTGCAGGAGCTGGTGGTGCAGCACATCTTCCTGGTATGTTAGCTGCTAATACGATTTTGCCAGTAATTGGTGTTCCGGTTAAAAGTAAGGCATTAAATGGTATGGATTCCTTGTTGTCAATTGTACAAATGCCAGCAGGGATTCCGGTTGCAACAACGGCAATTGGCGAAGCGGGAGCTAAAAATGCTGCGCTTTTAGCGTTACAAATTTTAGCGGTTAATGATGTAAGTTTACAACAAAAATTGACGGCTTATCGGCAGCAATTACATGATCAAGCGAAAAAAAGTGGTGAAAATCTTGAAATACATTAAGCAAGGACAAACAATTGGGATTATTGGCGGTGGTCAATTAGGACAAATGTTAGCTTTAGATGCCAAAGAAAATGGAATGAAAGTGTTGGTTTTAGATCCTAATCCAACATGTTCAGCTGGTCAAGTTGCCGATGCACAAATTGTAGCAGCTTACGATGACTTTGCTGCCCTACAACAACTGGCAAAACAAGCTGATGTGGTAACTTACGAGTTTGAAAATGTTGATTTAGCAGCACTTGAAAAATTAGAAAAGACAATTTGGTTGCCGCAAGGAACTGAATTATTAAAGATTACAAAAAATCGTTTGACTGAAAAGACCTTCTTAAAAGAGCAAGGTTTAGATGTAGTGGATTTTTGTGAAGTTAACGATGAACAAGAGTTAAAACAAGCTGTCAAAAAAATCGGGTATCCATGTATTTTGAAAACATGTGAAGGTGGATATGATGGGAAATCACAGGTTAATATTAATGATTCAGCGGATTTAAATGAAGCAGGTAAGCTTTTAAGACAAGGAAAATGTATTTTAGAAGGATGGCTTGATTTTTCTTTAGAATGTTCGGTGATGGTCGCTAGAAATTTAGCAGGAGAAATCACAGTTTTTCCAGTGAGTGAAAATATTCATCGTAATCATATTTTACATTTAAGCATTGTTCCAGCTCGAATCGCTGAAAACTTACAACAAGTTGCTAAGCAAGCCGCGGTTAAAATTGCAAAGTCTTTAGATTTATGTGGGATTTTGGGAGTTGAGATGTTTGTTGGTAAAGATGGACGTGTTTACATTAATGAGTTAGCGCCAAGGCCACATAATTCAGGGCATTATTCGATTGAAGCATGTGATTTTTCGCAATTTGCGATTCACAATCGAGCGATTTGTGGTTGGCCTTTACCTCAAATAACCCTATTAAAACCAGTTGTGATGGTTAATGTTTTAGGCCAACATGTTTGTGCTATTAAAAAGCTAATTCAAACAAAACCCTCGTGGCATTTTCATGATTATGGAAAAGATCAAGCACTACTTGATAGAAAAATGGGACATGTTACAATATTAACTGATGACTTAGATAAAACTTTAGTAGAAATTGAGGAAACTAAGGTTTGGTCAGACTAACTTAAAGGAGAAATTATAATGATTCCAAGATATACCCGTCCAGAAATGGCAGCAATTTGGACAGATGAAAAGAAATTTGAATGTTGGCTAGAAGTGGAGTTGGCTGCAGATGAAGCTTGGGCTAAACTGGGACATATTCCAGAAGAAGATGTTGTAAAGTTACGCCAAAATGCTAAGTTTGATGTACAACGCATCGCTGAAATCGAAGCAAGTACACATCATGATGTGATTGCATTTACTCGTTGTCTTTCAGAATCACTAGGCGAAGAAAAGAAATGGGTTCATTATGGTTTGACTAGTACAGATGTTGTCGATACAGCATATGGGTATCAACTAAAACAAGCTAATGATATTATTAGACAAGATTTGCAAAACTTTAAAGAAATCTTGGCTAAGAAGGCTAAAGAATACAAATATACTGTCATGATGGGACGTACGCATGGGGTGCATGCCGAACCAACAACGTTTGGCTTGAAGTTAGCGCGTTGGTATTCGGAAATGAAGCGTAATATCGAACGTTTTGAACATGCTGCTAAAGGCGTTGAAGCTGGTAAAATAAGTGGTGCAGTAGGAACTTTTGCTAATATCGATCCGTTTGTTGAAGAATATGTTTGTGACAAATTAGGGATTAGAGCGCAAGAAATTTCTACGCAGGTCTTACCGCGCGATTTGCATGCTGAATATGTAGCAACAATGGGGTTGATTGCTACGAGTTTGGAAAATTTTGCAACTGAAATTCGTGGTTTGCAAAAATCTGAAACACGTGAAGTTGAAGAATTTTTTGCTAAGGGTCAAAAAGGTTCTTCTGCAATGCCGCATAAACGTAATCCAATTGGGTCAGAAAATATTTGTGGTTTAGCACGGGTGATTCGTGGCCATGTAATGACTGCTTATGAAGATGTATCGTTGTGGCATGAACGTGATATTTCACATTCTTCAGCAGAACGCATTATTTTGCCAGATACGACAATTTTATTAGACTATATGTTGAATCGTTTAGGTCGAATCATTGAAAACTTAACAGTCTTTCCTGAAAATATGAAGAAAAACATGGAACGGACATTTGGTTTGATTTATAGTGGGCGTGTCTTGTTAAAATTGATTGATACGGGCATGAGTAGAGAAGCTGCTTATGATTTGATTCAACCCAAAACAGCGCAAGCTTGGGATGAGCAACGTCCGTTTAGACCGTTGTTAGAAGCAGATCCTGAGATTACTAGTCGCTTATCGCAAGCAGATCTAGATGATGCTTTTGATTATAACTGGCATTTACGTCAAGTTGATACTATTTTCCAACGTGTTGGGTTAGGTGATTAATAAAAAACCTTCAGACTTTTTGAGTCTGAAGGTTTTTTAGTTAGGCTATTTAAAAAAACGCCTAATTTTTTGAGAATTTTTTCTTTATAGTTCGTCTTTTGCTGTTGACTATGTCTTTTTAAATTGATAATCTATTTTTGTAATAAATAAACTGTATATTTTTATTACTATATACTAACAATGTTCGGTTTTAGGAGAAGTGATTATAAATGGTTGAAATGATATATGCTGGTAAAGCTAAACAAATGTGGAGTACAGAAGATCCTGAAATTTTACGAGTAGTTTATCTTGATCAAGCAACTGCTTTAAATGGCAAAAAAAAAGATCAAATAAAGGGTAAGGGACAAATTAACAATGAAATTTCAAGTTTAATTTTTACTTACTTGAATCAACAAAAAATTCCAACACATTTTATTAAAAGACTGTCAACAACAGAAGAACTAGTTAAGAAAGTAGAGATTATTCCGCTTGAGATGGTAACTAGGAATCTTTCGGCAGGACATTTTGCTAGTCGTTACGGTGTAAAAGAGGGAATAAGGTTTGTTCAGCCTGTAGAAGAAACTTATTACAAAAGTGATGAATTAGATGACCCATTTATTAATGAATCACAAATTGCAGCATTAAATTTAGTCAGTTCAAAAGATTTGCTGACTATGTGGCAAATTTCGCGTAGAGTCAATGAATTATTAAGTGAGCTGTTTTTACAAATAAACTTACAACTTGTCGACTATAAGTTAGAATTTGGGCGTTTGAGTGATGGTACGGTTATTTTAGCCGATGAATTTTCACCAGATAATTGTCGTTTATGGGATTTACAGACTAACCGACATATGGACAAAGATGTGTATCGACGCGATTTAGGTGAGCTAACTCCAGTATATGAAGAAGTGTTGCATCGCTTACAAACGGTTTTAAACAAGGAGGAACAATAATTATGGTTAATGTTAGAATTTATGTCACATATAAGCAATCGGTTTTTGATCCGCAAGGCGAAGCAATTAAAGATGCAGTTTTATCTTTAGGGCATGATGAAGTTGTTTCGATCAAAGTGGGAAAATTTTTTGATGTTCAAATTGATGAAAATAAAAAAGAAGTTGCGCAAGCTGTTAAGGAAATTTCTGAACAACTTTTAGTGAACTTCAATCTTGAAACGTATCATTATGAATTAATGGAGGACTAAAGATGAAAATTGCGGTGGTAGTTTTTCCTGGTTCAAATTGTGATATTGATTTGTATGAAGCATTACATACTGTTTGTGGTGCTGATGTCGAGTATGTCTCACATAAACAAAAAAGCTTAGCTGGTTTTGATGCGGTTATGCTACCAGGAGGTTTTTCTTATGGAGATTATTTGCGATGTGGTGCAATTGCGCGTTTCACCAATATCATGCCTGCAATTATTGAATTTGCTAATGCTGGTAAGCCAGTATTTGGGACATGCAATGGATTTCAGATTTTAACAGAAGCTGGTTTGTTACCAGGTGCACTCAAACAAAATGATAGTTTGAAATTTATTTGTAAGACAATTGAACTAGAAGTCGTCAATAATCAAACACCATTTACGACTCAATATAAAGCTAATGAAAAAATTAAATTACCGATTGCTCATGCAGATGGTAGTTTTTATGCAGATGAAGAGACGCTCAAAGAAATTGAAGATAATCAGCAAGTTGTCTTTCGCTATAGTCAAGAAAATCCTAATGGTAGCTTAAACAATATTGCAGGAATAACTAATAAGGCTGGTAATGTTTTAGGTATGATGCCTCATCCGGAACGAGCAGTTGAAGCGCTTTTGGGTAATGAGGATGGTTTACGCTTATTTAAATCGTTGTTGGAAAATCAAACTATTAAGATGGGAGAGAAATGTTAATGGCTGAACTAACACCGCAACAAATTAAAGAACAAAAGCCTTACTTGGAGTGGGGATTAACTCAAAAAGAATACGATTATATTTGTGAAAAATTGTTGCATCGGTTGCCTAATTATACAGAAACAGGTTTGTTTTCTGTTATGTGGAGTGAACATTGTTCTTATAAAAAATCAAAACCGGTCTTACGTCTTTTTCCAAATGAAAATGAACGAGTCTTGCAAGGACCTGGTGAAGGTGCTGGCATTGTAGATATTGGAGATGGACAGGCGGTTGTTTTTAAAGCGGAAAGTCATAATCATCCTTCTGCAGTTGAACCTTATCAAGGTGCTGCAACGGGTGTTGGTGGTATTTTGCGAGATATTTTTAGTATGGGAGCACGACCAATCGCCTCGTTGGATTCGTTACATTTTGGTGAAATAAATAACCCGCGTACTAAGTATCTGATCAATGAAGTTGTAGCTGGAATTGGTGGTTATGGTAATTGCATGGGGATACCGACTGTTGGTGGCGAAATCACCTTTGATGAATGCTATACCGGAAATTGTTTGGTCAATGCTATGAGTGTAGGATTGATGGAACAAAAAGACATGCAAAAAGGACGAGCTACTGGCATTGGGAATGCAGTTATGTATGTGGGCGCAAAGACTGGACGAGATGGTATCCATGGGGCAACATTTGCCTCGGCAGATTTTGCTGATGATAAAGAAACGCAACGTTCAGCTGTCCAGGTAGGCGATCCGTTCATGGAAAAACTTTTGATGGAAGCTTGCTTAGAATTAACTAGCAAGCATGCTGATTGGCTAGTTGGAATTCAAGATATGGGAGCAGCCGGGATTGTTTCTTCGAGTTGTGAAATGGCAGCTAAAGCAAATAGCGGGTTAGAGTTGACACTTGATGATGTGCCACAACGCGAACCTAATATGTCTGCTTATGAAATTATGTTAAGTGAATCTCAAGAACGCATGTTACTTTGCGTACGTCAAGGTCATGAACAAGATGTCAAAGAATTATTTGAAAGATATGAACTAGAAGCTGTTGTAATTGGTCGAGTAACCAAGGGACATGATTATGTTTTATATCATCATGGTGAAGTTGTAGCTAATATTCCAGTCTCGAGTTTAACTGATGATGTTTTGGAAGAGCCTAGTCAACAACGCGTTCCTAAATATTATTTAGATGCTAAAAAAACAGCAAACTGGTATCCAGAAATTACCGATAGTAAAGCGGTATTTATTAAAATGTTGCAACAACCAACAATTGCATCAAAAGAAATGTTTACTCAAACTTATGATTCTCAGGTTAGAACTTGTACAGTTGTTGGGCCAGGAAGTGATGCAGGGGTCATTCGAATTCGCGGCACTAAAAAAGCTTTAGCGATGACAACTGATGGAAATGGGCGCTTTGTTTATTTAGATCCTAAAATTGGTGGGCAAATGGCGGTAGTTGAAGCGTGTGCTAATGTTATTGCTAGTGGAGCATTACCACTTGCGATGACAGATTGTTTAAATTATGGTGATCCAAATGATCCAGAAATTTATTGGCAATTATATGAATCTGTACAAGGAATGGCACAAGCTTGTCGGATTTTTGATACGCCAGTTATTTCAGGGAATGTATCTTTATATAACGAAAATAACGGAAAAGCTATTTATCCGACTCCAATGGTTGGAATGGTTGGTTTACTTGATGATTTGCAATACTTAGTAAAAAGCAAGGTTCAAGACATACATGATCAAGTTTATTTGATAGGACAAACGGGTGAAGATTACAGTGGCTCTGAATTGCAAAAGCTACTTTTAGGTGAAATCTCTGGCACTTTAACCTCACTTGATTTAGTTAAAATAAATGCCTATATGAAACGGTTATTAGGTGCGATGCAACAAGGTTTAGTAAAAAGCTGTCACGATATAAGTGAAGGTGGATTAGCAATTTGCTTGGCTGAAAAAATCTTTGAAACACAATTTGGTCTTAAAGTTAGCGTACCTTTTAGAGCAGCACAACTTTTTAGTGAAACTGCTGGTCGTTTTGTAGTTAGTGTATCTAAAGAAAAGCAAGCCGAATTTGAAGCAATCATGCAAGATGATGCTATGTTGATTGGAGAAGTTAGCGCTCAAGCTGATTTAGAAATTATGACGTTAGATGATACATGGAAAATCGAAGTTGCTAAAGCACAAAAACTCTGGAAGGAGGCAATACCTTGTTTAATGAAATCAAAGGATTAAATGAAGAATGTGGTGTTTTTGGAGTTTTTGGTGCTAGCCAAGCCAGTCAATTGACTTATTTTGGCTTGCATACTTTGCAACATCGGGGACAAGAAGGTGCAGGGATTGTTTCAAGTGATGGAATGAGATTGTATCAACATCGTGACAGAGGTTTGTTAGCTGATGTCTTTTCCAATCCAACCGATCTGACTCGATTAGTAGGAAAAGCAGCAATTGGGCATGTCCGTTATGGTACGAGTGGAAGCAATTCGATTGCAAATGTTCAACCATTTTTGTTTCATTTTTATGATGGTGATATTGCTTTGGCACATAATGGAAATTTGACGAATGCTAAATCCTTAAAAAGAAGACTTGAAAAAAACGGTGCGGTTTTTCAATCGAATTCAGATACCGAAATTTTAATTCATTTGATTCGTCAAAAACAGGATTGTGACTTTATTACGGCATTAAAGCAAAGTTTGACTGAGGTGAAGGGCGGTTTTGCTTTCTTATTATTGCAAAAAGATCGTTTGATTGCGGCACTTGATCCTAATGGTTTTAGGCCACTTGTAATCGGTAAGTTAAATGAAGCGTATATTGTTGCTAGCGAAACGTGCGCTTTGGATGTAATCGGTGCCCAATTTGTTAGAGATGTAATGCCAGGCGAATTAATTATTATCGATAAAGATGGTTTGAAAATCGACTGCTTCACTAAAGATACACAATTAGCTGTTTGCTCGATGGAATATGTCTATTTTGCTCGGCCTGATTCAATTATTCATGGAGTGACAGTTCATAATGCACGCAAACAAATGGGGCGTTTGTTGGCTAAAGAACATCCCACACAAAAAGCCGATATGGTTATTGGTGTGCCTAATTCTTCACTTTCGGCTGCCTCGGGCTATGCTGAAGCGGCTGGCTTGCCTTATGAAATGGGGTTAATTAAGAGTCAATATATTGCTAGAACTTTTATTCAACCGACACAAGAATTACGCGAACGCGGAGTTAAGATGAAACTGTCGGCTGTGCGTGGTGTGGTTGAAGGCAAAAGCATTGTTATTGTCGATGACTCAATTGTACGTGGCACAACTTCTAAACAAATTGTTAAGCTTTTACGTGATGCGGGAGCTGTTGAAGTTCATATGCGGATTGCAAGTCCACCATTTAAGTATCCTTGTTTTTATGGAATTGATGTTTCGACTAGATCAGAACTCTTGGCGGCTAATCATAGTGTAGAAGAAATGTGTCGGGTTATTGGAGCGGATTCTTTAGAGTTTTTAAGTATTGAAAGTCTAATTAAAGCCATTTCTATTCCAAATGCTAACAAATATCCAAATGGTGGGTTGACAGTAGCTTATTTTGATGGTCAATATCCAACGCCATTATACGATTATGAAGCCGATTATTTAAAATCTTTGCAACAACAAACTTTACGAAAGGAACAATGCTAAATGAGTCGATATCAAGAAGCTGGAGTAGATGTAACTGCCGGTTATGAATTAGTAAAAAGAATCAAAGCTGATGTTCAAAGTACCACTCGATTAGGTGTGATGGGACAAATCGGAAGCTTTGGTGGAATGTTTGATTTGAGTGCCTTAAACTTAAAACATCCCGTTTTAGTATCTGGAAGTGATGGTGTAGGAACTAAATTACTGATTGCTCAAATGCTTAACAAACATGATACCATCGGAATTGATTGTGTAGCGATGTGTGTTAATGATATTTTAGCTCAGGGAGCAGAACCGCTTTATTTTTTAGACTATATTGCTACAGGACATAATGATCCAGCTAAGATGGCACAAATTGTAGCAGGAATAGCTCAAGGATGTAAACAAGCCAATTGTGCATTAGTTGGTGGTGAAACAGCAGAGATGCCTGATATGTATAGCTTTGATGAGTATGATGTAGCAGGTTTTGCAACTGGAGCAGCTGAAAAAAAGGATTTATTAACGGCTGATATGCCACAAAAAGGAGATATTTTACTAGGTTTAGCTTCAAGTGGTTTACATTCAAATGGGTTTTCTTTAGTTCGTCAAATCGTCTTTAAAGATCATGCCATAGCTTTGGATAGTAAGCCTGAAAAATTAGGAGGGCAAACTTTAGGAGCAGCTCTTTTAGAACCAACAAAAATCTATGTAAAGTCAGTGTTACCACTTGTCAGACAAAAACTTGTTCATGGTATTGCCCATATTACTGGTGGAGGATTGATTGAAAATATACCACGGATGTTTAATGATGATTTACAAGCGCAAATTGAAATGAACTGGACAATTCCGCCAATCTTTACTTACCTTAAAGGATTAGGTGAGTTAAATACTAAGGACTGTTTAGAAACATTTAATATGGGAATTGGCTTGGTATTAGCTGTGTCAAAAGAAAATGTTAAGCAAGTAACAGAAATTTTGACGTCAAATGGTCAACAAGTTTGGCAAATTGGCATTTTGCAAGAAAGGCCAACAAATGCTACAAAGATAGTAATTAAGTGAGGCGATAGATGTGCGAGTAGCAATTTTTGCATCAGGAAATGGCTCTAACTTTGAAGTGTTAGCCCAAGCTTTTCAAGCAAAAAAGATTGCTGGAAATTTGGTGCTATTGTTTTGTGACCACCCAGATGCTTATGTAATTGAGCGAGCTAAGAAATATAAGATCAAAACGGTTAGTTTTACCGTTAAAGAATGTGGCGGAAAAGGACTGTACGAAAAAAAGATTGCTCAGCTTTTAGAACAAGAAAATATCGATTTTATAGCTTTAGCTGGTTATATGCGTGTGATTGGGCCACTGATTTTGAGTAAATATGAAGGTAAGATTGTTAATATTCATCCGGCGTATTTACCTGAGTATCCGGGACTTCATTCTATTGAACGTGCATTGGCAGATGGCAAGCAAAAAACAGGTGTGACGATTCATTATATTGATTCAGGTGTCGATTCAGGTCCAATTATTGCCCAAGAGCATGTTGCTATTTTAGCTGATGATACTTTAGAAACATTAGAGCAAAGAGTTCATGCATGTGAGCATCGAATGTATCCAAGAGTGTTAGCCCAGATTTTAGAGAAAAGATAAGGAGAAATTTTTCATGAAACGAGCTTTAATTAGTGTATCAGATAAAACAAATTTAGTTGAATTTGTCAAAGGATTAATCGCAAATGATTTTGAAATTATCTCAACTGGTGGGACAAAAAAAGTTTTAGAGCAATCTGGAATTGCAACAATTAGTGTTGAAGATGTTACCGGATTTCCAGAAATTATGGATGGACGTGTTAAAACTTTGAATCCATATATTCATGGAGCAATATTAGGACGAAGAGATGTGGTCCAACATGTTGCAAAAATGGAAGAATTACAAATTACGCCGATTGATTTGGTCTGTGTTAACTTATATCCATTTAAGCAGACAATCGCTAAACAAAATGTGACTTTAGCTGATGCGATTGAAAATATCGATATAGGTGGTCCTAGCATGGTACGCTCTGCTGCTAAAAATCATCAAGACGTAACGGTTGTAGTTGACAGTGATGATTATACACGTGTCTTAGAAGAAATAAACAATCAAGGAAATACAAGTCATCAATTACGCTTTGAGTTGGCTGCTAAAGCATTTAGACATACTGCCGCTTATGATGCGTTGATTGCGCAATATCTAACTGAACAAGTAGGAAAAACGGCCCCAGAAAAATTGACCTTAACTTATGATTTAGAACAAGAGATGCGCTATGGTGAAAATGGACATCAAAAAGCATGGTTCTATCAAGATGCCCTACCTAAAAAATACTCTGTTTCTTCAGCTAAACAGCTTCATGGCAAACAGCTATCCTATAATAATATTAAAGATGCTGATGCTGCGTTAAGAATTGCACGGGAATTTGACAGTTCAACGGTCGTAGCTTTAAAACACATGAATCCTTGTGGGATTGGTAAAGGACAAACTATTTTAGAAGCTTGGCAACGTGCTTATCAAGCTGATCCTATATCGATTTTTGGCGGTATCATTGTGTTAAATCGTCCAGTTGATGTTGCAACAGCGACTAAGATGCATGAATTATTTTTGGAAATTATTATTGCTCCAAGTTATGAACCCGAAGCATTTGCTATTTTGTCCCAAAAGAAAAATATTCGTTTATTAGAACTTGATTTTAGCACTAAAGATGAACAGACTGGTTTAGAGGTTGTTTCTGTAATGGGAGGATTATTAGTACAAGAACAAGATGTATTGAAAGAAGATCCTAGCAGTTGGCAAGTTGTGACCAAAGTAGCTCCAACTAAAGAACAATTAGCAACGCTAGAATTTGCTTGGAAAGCTGTTAAACATACTAAATCAAATGCAATTGTGGTTGCAAATGACAAACAAACATTGGGGATTGGAGCTGGACAACCAAATCGGATTGATTCAACTAAAATAGCAATTGCGCATGCCCAAGATCATTTAGATGATAAAGCAGTATTAGCTAGTGACGCATTTTTTCCAATGGATGATTGCGTAGAGTACGCAGCTAAGCATGGAATTAAGGCAATTGTTCAACCAGGTGGTTCAATCAAAGACCAAGCTTCGATTGATATGGCAGATAAATATGGGATTGCAATGGTAATGACTGGTGTTAGACATTTTAGACACTAATTTGAGGTAGATAAGTGATGAAAAATAATGTCAAAATTTTAGTAGTTGGTTCTGGCGGACGCGAACATGCAATTGCTAAGGCGTTATTACAAAGTCCACATGTTGCAGCTGTCTTTTGCGCCCCTGGAAATGTCGGGATGCAAAATGATGGAATACAAACTGTCGATATTTGTGAATTGGCATTTGATGCTTTAAAAGGATTTGTAATTGAAAATGAAATTGAGTGGACCTTTGTAGGACCAGAAAATGCTTTAGTTGCAGGAATTGTCGATTCGTTTCAAGCTGATGGCTTAAAAATTTTAGGTCCTAACAAGCGTGCAGCACAACTAGAAGGCTCTAAAGATTATGCAATGCGGTTTATGGAAAAATATCAAGTTCCAACAGCTAAATTTGCAACTTATCAAGATTCTAAAAGTGCGATTGCGGGTTTAGAGCAATTTGGCGAGCCAGTTGTTATTAAAGCTGATGGTCTTGCAGCTGGAAAAGGTGTGGTTATTGCGCAAACCAAGCAAGAAGCTTGTTTAGAGATTAAATTAATGTTTAAAAAAGGACAAAAACAAATTGTTTTAGAAGAATTTTTAGATGGAGATGAATATTCACTATTTGTATTGACCAACCAAAAAAATTGGCGCGTTTTACCATTAGCACAAGACCATAAACGTGCATTTGATAATGACCAAGGACCTAATACAGGAGGAATGGGAGCTTATAGCCCTGTACCACAGCTTTTAGAAAGTGACTATCAAAAAATGCTAACGCAAGTGGTTAAGCCAACCATCGCTGGTTTAAACAAAGGAAAATACCAATATTGTGGAATTATCTATATTGGTTTGATTTTAACTAAGCAAGGCCCAAAAGTAATTGAATATAATGTTAGATTAGGAGATCCTGAAACGCAAGTTATTTTACCACGTATAAGTAATGATTTCTTTACCTTACTAGATACTTGTGTTAACGAATTGGAATTGCCACAGATTAAAGAAAGTTCACAAGCTGTATTAGGCGTTGTCTTAGCAGCAAATGGTTATCCTAAAGAACCAATTAAAAATCAAGTTTTACCTGTTTTAAATAAAACAGATGTAATTGATATTGATTATGCCAACGTTAAAAGTCACGACGAAGCTTTTATGGGCAATGGCGGACGTTTGTTGACGGTTAT
Organism: uncultured Lactobacillus sp.; assembly: GCA_905204935.1. Classification (GTDB taxonomy): domain Bacteria; phylum Bacillota; class Bacilli; order Lactobacillales; family Lactobacillaceae; genus Ligilactobacillus. Next base: position 158,869 of record CAJLBJ010000001.1, on the reverse strand, counting down.
AAGTCAAGGCGATAACTTGATTCAAGCACAAAAGCAAGCCTATCAGTATTTGAATGAATTTGATTTTGATGGATGCTTTTATCGTAAAGATATTGGCTTTAAAGCAACAAATTATAAATTTTAATATTAGGGGCGCATTTCTAAAAAAAGAATTGCGCTTTTTTGTGTCTTTTGTTATCCTTGAGTGATGAATTTTTATAAATTTTTAAATTCGTCAAAATTTTATGGGTAAAATAGTATTTTTAGGGTAAAAAAGGGTTGACGTTTACCCTAAATAAGAGTAGTTTGAAATTGCGTAAATTTTTATGGGGGAAGTGAGATAATAAAATGGCTAATTTTTCGTACCAAGTATTTAGTGAAGTTGCCAAGCAAAAAACCTTCGTTGCTGCTGCTAAGGAATTAAATGTAACCCCTTCAGCGATCAGTCATTCGATTACAGGATTTGAAAAAGAGCTTGGTTTTGCGGTCTTTATCAGAAATAGAACAGGTGTGACGTTAACACCGGATGGACGAAGAATTTTACCGATTGTTCAAGAAATACTAAATACAGAAGCAAAGCTTAATGAAGAAGCAGCAAATATTAACGGATTGAATTCTGGAAGAGTTAGAATCGGAGCTTTTAGTAGTGTTTGTATTAACTGGTTACCAGATATTATTAATACTTTTAAAAAAGAGTATCCAGATATTGAATTGACGGTTAATCAAGGTGACTTTAATGATGTGGCTGAACAGGTCCGCTTGGGAATGTTAGATGTTGGTTTTAGTGCTTTACCAATTTCACAAAATTTAGAAGTTACACCTTTATGCAAAGATCGTATTTATTGTGTAACACCTCAAGATTTTGTACCCCAAAATAAAAAGACTGTCACGTTGGCTGATGTTGCTAATGAAACTTTTATTTTGCAACAAATTGATTATGATCGTGATACTAAAAAAGCATTGGATACTTATAATGTTTCATTAAATTCAATTCAATATAGTATCGATGATGCATCGATTATTGCTATGGTTGAAAGTGGTTTGGGTTTGGGAATTTTACCAGAATTAGCTTTACAAAAGCTTTCGGGTAAGGTAAATCATTATCCTTTTGCCGAAGACTTTTACCGCACAATTTGTTTAGTGACGCATTTTGAAGCACAACAAACACCTTCGACTAAGGCTTTTGTTAAGACGATTAAAAATTATTTAAAAGAAAAATATTGTTAAAACAGGGGATGAAGATTTGAAAGAACTAACTAAAGGAAATCCACTTAAATTAATTTTATTCTTTGCAATACCACTTTTAATCGGTAATTTATTTCAACAGTTATATACAATTTCAGACACATTGATCGTTGGACAAACATTAGGTGTCGATGCTTTAGCTGCTGTAGGTGCAACCGGAAGTATTCAATTTTTAATCATCGGGTTTGCACAAGGATTAACGGCTGGTTTAGCCATCATGACTGCACAGCATTTTGGAGCTAGAGACTATCGTAAAGTTCGAGAAAGTTTTGCAGCAAGCATTATGATTAGTTTAGTTGTTACTGTAATTTTAACCTTTTTGAGTTTGTATTTTATTAAAGATATCTTAGTGTTGATGCAAACACCTAAAAAAATTGAGCATGATGCATTTATTTTTATTTCTATTATTTTAGGTGGGATTATTGCTTCGATGGCATATAACTTATTAGCCAATATGATTCGAGGACTAGGTGATAGTCGGACACCACTTTATTTTTTGATTATTGCAGCTGTAGTTAATATTATTTTAGAATTATTATTTATCATTGTATTTAAATGGGGCGTTGCTGGTGCAGGGATTGCAACGATTGTAGCACAAACTTTTTCTGTTTTCTTATGCATTATCTATATCATCCGTAAAATTCCGCTATTACAAGTTCATTGGTCTGATTTTAAGAGTGTAACTTGGAAAGTAATCGGCCAACATCTTTATGTTGGTTTGCCAATGGCGTTTCAAGCATCGATTATTGCGATTGGTTCGATTATGGTCCAATCTGCATTAAATAGTTTGGGTACGACAGCTGTTGCTGCTACAACAGCATCTAGTAAGATTGATCAAGTGGCAACATTACCGATGATGTCTTTTGGAATTGCAATGGCAACATTTACAGCTCAAAATTATGGGGCACGTAAATACGGACGAATTTTACAAGGTGTTAAGCAATGTCTACTTGTTTCTTGTACTTTTAGTATTATTGCAGGTTTGTTGATCATGAAGTTTGGCCAAGAAATGGTGATGCTTTTTGTAGGGCATTCAGAACAAAAAGTTTTAGATTTATCTCAGGTTTATTTCAACGTTAACTGCACGTTTTATGTGGTTTTAGCGGTCCTATTTATTATTCGTTACACTTTACAAGGCCTTGGACAAAGTATCGTGCCAACGATTGCCGGTGTTTCTGAGTTAGTGATGAGAACCTTGGCTGCGTTGTTTTTGGCCACAACGTTTGGTTATGCGGGGGCTTGTTTTGCTAGTCCATTAGCGTGGATCGGTTCGTGTGTAGTGTTAATCTTTTCTTATGTTAAAGCAGTTAAAATGTTAAAGCGACGGGAGAAGTTAGAAAATAATTCGCTAGAAAATGAATAAATACAAAATGATATAGATTTTATTAAATAATTAAAATTTATAACGATAGGGAAGACGTTATCATACGGCTGATGCGTTAAGTGACGATAATAAGATCTTAGTATGGGTTACATATACCAAGATTTACAAAAATTATTTGGAAGAATCATGGTATATAAAATTAATGTTGTAAAAATGGACTATATCCATATTTTTGTTGATTGTAAACCATAGCATTATATTTTACAGACCGTCAAGATATTAAAATTTGTATGTTTAATATTTAAAATCTATTCTTAACGAAGAATAGGGTAAGGTATTGTTGTTTTTATTTATAATCTTTTTTTGTTAACAGCTATGAATGGACTGGAACAAAACTGGCGTATAATAACTAGTTAGATTGTGTAGTTATTATGGTAGGAGATGTCATTTTTTCTAAAACTTCTTGTTTAATACGGATTTCAATAATAAAAAGAAGTATTTTATAACGAATTTACAACTTTTGAAGAACGCTTTAATCATAAACATAAAAAGCAAACGAAATCACCAAAAAGTGGCTCTCGTTTGCTTTTTAAGTCCAATCATAATCAATATATCTCATTTCTACATTTTTTTCTCAAGCATATTGCTAATAGTAATCAATATAATAGGCTGAATTGCAATAATGACTCCAGTAACAATCGCTGGAATTACATAATCTAAGCAAATAAATATGACGGTTGCTATACCTAATAATGCGGTATTAACCATATTTGTTACATTACCTGCCTTTTCTTTAATCATGATATTACGTTCATCCATAACATTGATTTTATAATCAGTATCATTTTTCATCATTTTGTTATGCAAGATTTGAACATGAGAAACACTAAAAACCATGCTTAATAAAACTGCAAGCCCCATATCTACCATTTTTGAAAAATTTGTAAAAAGAATAATAAGGACTAACAATAATGAAATAATATATCCAATGTACCAAATTTGATTTTTATTTTTCATTTTGCATTTTCCTCCTCATAGATAAAGATTTCTTCAACGCTCATGTGGAAGTATCTTGCAATTTTAAAAGCTAATATGATAGAAGGATTGTATCGGTCGTTTTCTAAAGAACCTATTGTTTGGCGAGATACTTCTAGTGCAGTAGCTAAATCTTCTTGTTTAATGCCTCTCTGCTTTCGTAATTCTTCTAATCGATTCTTCAAAATATCTCCCTTTCTATGGAAAGTAAACTTTCCACGCTTATATTATAGCAAATGTGGCTCTGATATCAAGTTTGCTTTCCGTTTTGCGGATTAGGATTATCGGATAATTTTTCAGTTGCTATCCTTATGTAGCGTCAGTTCATACTGTAATATCTGTGTCACCTTTTTTTGATGTATCTTTGCGGGATTGGACAAGATTTCTTCGTTCTCGGCTGTTGGCGTGTAGGAGATAATCTTTCCGCCATCAAAGTCTGTATACTGGATTTTCCAAAAACATATCAACGCTGTATAAATTATCATAGTTGTCAATCAGTTTCTGAAATTTTAAATGCTGAACAATTGGATAGATGATATTGTTCCTTGCGGCAATGAAATGACAGTGCTGGATTTGGTGAAGAAATATGTGTCATAAAAAAACAGGTGTGAAGCATAATACAGAAGCCAATTACAAGTTTATCATTAACATTATCAAGAAAGAGGATTTTGGAAAAAACGGATTGATAAGGTGAAATTATCGGATGTAAAAGGTTGGCTGATTAAATTACAAAGCGACGGCAAAAGGTATAGCACTATACATTATGGGTGTGGCGTCGTAAGTCCAGCGTTCTAGTTGGCGATTGATGATAGAAAAATCCTTTTAAGTTCCAGCTTGCCACGGTAGTTGTCGATGACAGTGTGACAAGAGAATCCCGCACCAGAAAGCAGGAACGGGCGTTTCTGAAATTCGTGAAAGAGGATAAACACTTTTCCAAATACTACGAGGGAATTCATATCATTTTTAAGACTGGATTTCGGATTTCTGAATTTGTAGGGCTGACGATTGCGGATATTGATTTGAAAAACGGTGTTATCAACGTCAATCATCAGTTACAGCGAAAACGGAATATGTTATAGAGGAGATGAAAATCGAGTGCGGTACAAGACCTGTGCCTATAACATACGAGATGAAAAAGTGTTTCCGAAAAATCATTGAGAACCGCAAAAAGCCTAAGACAGAACCTATGATAGACGTAAAGTGGGTTTTCTGTATCTGGACAAAAATGATATGCCAATAGTTGTCCTTCGCTCGGAGAAATATTTCCAGCATATCTGTGAGAAGTATAATAAAATTTATAAATCTGAAATGCCAAAGGTAACGCCCCATGTCTGCCGTCATACCATTTATTCTAATATGTATAGCAAAGTCGGACATGAACCCTAGGACATTGCAGAAGATTATGGAACACTTGGATATCGGCGTGACGTTGAACACCTATACCCATGTAGGCTTTTATGATATTCAAAAAGAGATGAAAAAGACACGTAGTTAGGTGAGTTGTAAAGTTGTAAAATGGAGTAAGTTTTACAATTTTTCAGAGGAAAAACTAACTTATAAGAAGAAATGTGAACATGATTAAAATACTATTCGTCTACTACGGCAAGATACTAATATTACTCAAGTAATTTTATGGTTCTGGCAGTGAGAGCCTTAAATATATTATTGTTAAAAAACTTGCATTTATTAAAAAAATTTGGTATTATGCGAAAAGATTGCTATCCGGTTAGGAGTGAATTTAATGGAAAAAGAATTCCAAATTGGCGATAAAGTAAAATGTAAAAAATTTGGTGCTTTGAAGCATGATTTTGTTGGTGCGATAGAAAAAATTTACGAAAATTCAGCAATGGTTGCAATTTTGGAAAATGACACTGAAGATGCAATTGCCGTTAGTGATTTTCATGAAAAAGCCATTGTTAGTTTGAAACATATGAAAAAAATTTCAGCATAATTTAAATAACTTGATGACAAGCTGGAAAAAAGGTGCTATACTATATTCCGTTGGTTAATGCGGGTGTAGTTTAGTGGTAAAATCCCAGCTTCCCAAGCTGATGTCGCGAGTTCGATTCTCGTCACCCGCTTGAATTAGCATCTTCAATTTTGAAGATGCTTTTATTTTAATAATTCGATGATAAAAGAAAAGTAGAATCTGATAAGCTTACAGCGAGCCTAGGATGATGGAAGCTAGGTAGTGGAAAGATTTGAAGCGCGCTTTTTAGAATGAAACATTTAAATACTTAAAGTGGATCGCTGATCAATTAGAGTGGTACCGCGGGATAAAAAATTCTCGTCTCTTACATGTGTGTAGTGTAAGGGACTTTTTTATTGATTAAAATTAATGTTTTTAGGAGGAAAATTATGGATTACAAACAACAAGTTGCCCAAGCAATTGCAATGGCTGTCGATGGTCAATTAGATCAAGCAGAAATCATGGCTAAAATTGAAGTACCTAAGGCGTTACATTTAGGAGATTATGCTTTTCCGGCATTTGTATTATCAAAAGTTTTACGTAAAGCACCACAAGTAATCGCACAAGAATTGGTTGAAAAAATCAGTACAGATGGTTTTGAAAAAGTAGAAGCTGTGGGACCATATGTAAACTTCTTTTTAGCAAAGGATATTTATAGTCAAGATATTTTGAACCAAGTATTGGCTAAAGGTGCTGCTTATGGGAATCAAGATTTAGGTAAAGGACGTAATGTACCAATTGATATGTCTTCACCTAATATCGCTAAACCAATGTCGATGGGTCATTTGCGCTCAACTGTGATTGGTAACGCCATCGCCAATCTTTTGGCTAAGACGAACTATCAACCAATCAAGATCAATCACTTAGGTGACTGGGGCACCCAATTTGGCAAGTTGATTCAAGCCTACAAGATGTGGGGTAGTGAAGAAGAAGTTCAAAAAGACCCGATCAATACTTTGTTAGGTTACTATGTACGTTTCCATCAAGAAGATGTTGAAAATCCTGAATTAGATGATTTAGCACGTGAATGGTTCAAGAAACTTGAAGATGGTGATCCAGAAGCAACTAAACTTTGGAAATGGTTTAGAGATGAGTCCTTACAATTCTTTATGAGTATCTATGATAAGTTGGGAGTAACTTTTGATTCTTATAATGGTGAAGCTTTCTATAATGATAAGATGGATGAAGTTGTTAATCTTTTAGAAGAAAAGGGACTCTTAAAAGAAAGCAAGGGTGCACAAATTGTTGATCTTGAAAAATACAATTTAAATCCAGCTTTGATTAAAAAGACTGATGGAGCAACGCTTTATATCACACGTGATTTGGCAGCTGCAATTTATCGTCATCGGACTTATGATTTTGCACAATCTCTATATGTTGTTGGTAATGAACAAACTAATCACTTTAAACAATTAAAGGCTGTTTTAAAGGAAATGGGCTTTGCTTGGGCAGATGATATTCATCACATTCCATTTGGCTTGATTACTTCAGGTGGTAAGAAATTATCAACTCGTGCAGGTAACATCATCTTATTAGAAGATGTGTTAAATGATGCAGTTAGCTTAGCGTTAAAACAAATTGAAGAAAAGAATCCAACTTTAGCAGATAAAGAAATTGTAGCTGATCAAGTTGGTGTTGGTGCGGTTATTTTCCATGATTTGAAAAATGAACGTTTGAATAACTTTGATTTTGATTTGGAAGAAGTTGTGCGCTTTGAAGGTGAAACAGGTCCTTACGTACAATACTCACATGCACGCGCGATGAGTATTTTACGTAAAGCAGATGCTAAAGATTTAGCAGCTGGAAACTATGAATTATCCGATTCAAATGCGTGGGAAACATTACGTTTATTGGGTGACTTTAGTAACGTTGTTAAGCGTGCGGTTAATGAATACGAACCATCAGTAATTGCTAAGTACGCAATTCATTTGGCAAAGGCGTTCAATAAATACTATGCTAATTCAAAAATTTTGGTTGATGATGAACAAAAGCAAGCGCGTTTGGCGTTAGTGAAGAGTGTGGCAATCGTCTTAAAAGAATCTTTGCGCCTCTTAGGAGTTCATGCTCCAGAAGAAATGTAAAAAATAAAAGACACTGCTGTGGCGGTGTCTTTTTTTACTTTCTTGATTTAAAAAAATTAATACAAATTACTTATTTTATGCAAAAAAATTGTAAAGATTTTAGATTAAGTTTTGAGAAAAAAGTATAGAGTTCATTATAAAAAAAGAAGATAAATATTTCAAATAACTTTAAATAAAAGTAATAAAAATAGTATTTGAGATTGATATGTCAATTTTTTTATCCATTACTTGATATATTATTTTTTTAATCAGTTGATATATTAAGTTTGAGAATCCTTGAAAAAACATATTGACAACGCTTTCTTTGTGAAGTTAGAATACCTGGTGAAAATGAATAAATATTATGCGTAGTTTTATTGTTTTTCAGTAACTAAGTCAATTTTTTTATAAAGGAGTAGTTTTGTCATGGATAAAAAAGTGCGTTATAAAATGTATAAAGCAGGACGAAAATGGGTTGTAGCTGCTTTGGTATTTACCAGTGTTGGGACAGTAACCGTGGTTACTACTAGAGCTAATGCTGATACCAACAGTAAAATAACTAAAAAAGTCAGTGTTAAACATAAAAAAAGCAAAAAAGTTAAGGCTACAACCAATACTGTTGTGCCTAAAAATCTTAGTTTTGTAAACTTGGCTAATAGTAAAATGACGGTTTATCTTTCTGATAAGTTTCCTACTGTTTATGGTTACAAATTTGAAAACGGTAAAGAATTTAAAGCTACACAACAGCAATTAACAACTATTAAGATTGATGATAAAGAATATATACCAACGGTCTCATATAATAAATCAGGTGACAATCAAATTATTTATACCATCACCATAAATGATGTCGCTAAATTTGATGTTGTTGCAACCTTAAGTGAAGAAACGTTTGGTTTTAAAGTGCAAAATCTAACTGAGTTAGGTGATCGAATCCATACACTGGCTATTCCAGGACTTGTGATGGCTTCGCTTGACACAGATGAGACTGATGCAAGTTTTGCAGGAATGAAAATGTATACTGCAACAAGTTCTTCAACTAATGGGCAAACAGGTGATACCTTTAAAACATTAGCTAAGCAGCGCGTTGATAAAGAAAATTATCGCTATGGCTTTTTGAATAATCATGATGTAGCGGTTGGTTTATGGACAAATGCAGCACAAGACGGAAATGATAAATCCGAAGATAACAAGATTATTTTAAATACTCAAAGTATTAATGGAAAAAATAATACAGGGATGGAATCTAACTACTTTACAATTCGAGCTAAGGATGACGATACATCTAAGTTAAGTGATGATATGTTAGATATGCCTGAATGGAAAGTGGCTTTTGCTTTTGATGAAAATAATGATGGAAAAGTTGACTGGCAAGATGGTGCGATTGCCTATCGTCAAATCATGAATAATCCTTATGGTTGGCAAGATACTAAACGCGTTGTTGTTCAACGTATTCCAATGAATTTTGCTTCGCAAGCAACTAATCCATTTTTAATGACCTTAGATGAAACCAAACGTGTCGCGGCAATTACTGATGGCTTAGGCCAAAGGGTTTTGCTTAAAGGTTATCAAAATGAAGGCCATGATTCAGCGCATCCAGATTATGATGCAATTGGACAACGCCAAGGTGGCGTCCAAGATTTCAATGAATTGATCGATGCTGGACATAAATTAAATGCAAGTTTTGGTGTGCATATTAATGCGACTGAAGCTTATCCGGAAGCTAAGGCATTTAATGAACAATTAGTTGATATTAACAGCAAAGGCTGGGATTGGTTGGATCCGTCATATTATATTAATCAGCGTTATGATGCTTTAAGTGGTAATCGTTATAATCGCTTAAAGAGCTTAAAACAAGAAGCACCAAACCTTGATTTTATCTATGTTGATGTATGGGGGAATCAAACTGAAGGTGGCTGGGAGTCACGTCGTTTAGCTAGTGAAATCAACAGTTTAGGTTGGAAATTGCACAATGAATTTCCAAGTGCCTTGGAATATGATAGCTTGTGGAATCACTGGTCAGCAGAAAAGGCTTATGGTGGCTCATCAATCAAAGGAATCAACAGTAATATTGAACGTTTTATCCGCAACAATCAAAAAGACTCTTGGATCATTGCTGATAACTCCTTGTTAGGTGGTGCAGAATTTGAAGCTTACGAAGGCTGGGTGGGTAAGACATCATTTGATAGCTTTGTTGATGTAACTTATCGCACTGATTTGCCAACTAAATTCTTGCAACATTTTAATATCATGAACTGGAATGCCAATTGGGATAATACTAAGAAAGACTATGTGGGCTCGATTAGCTTTGATCATGATGTTAAAGTTGATAATTCCAGTGGAACTAAGGTAATTACGTTTGATGGAATCCCAGTATTAAACGATAAGTTGACTTATGGTGGTTCTGAAACCGGACATAATGTAAGTATGCTATTACCGTGGGATTCAAGTGATGAAGTTGGTAATGGCGTCAAGAGTGACACAAAAGACACGGATGGTTTGAATTATGATAAAATGTATTATTGGAACGATCAAGATGGCCAAACGACTTGGAAGTTAACCGATAAATTTAAGAATGCCAGCTCATTACATGTTTATAAATTAACTGATCAAGGACGTGTTGATCAAGGGACAGTGGATGTTAAAGATGGTAGTGTAACGTTAAATCTAGCTAAGCAAACGCCGTATGTTTTGACTGTTGCAGCCGAAAAATCAGAAGAAATAACCTTTGGTGAAGGCACACATCTAAAAGACCCTGGATTTAATGCTAAGGATACTTTGAAAAATAACTGGCAAATTACTAGTGGAAATCCAAGTGTTGAAAAAAATGATACCGGTGATTATCTGTTAAATGCTGGTAGCGAAAAACTAAGCATGACCCAAGAGTTAACAGATTTAGCGGCAGGGAAATATTCATTTTATGTAAATACCCAAACAAATAATCGTCCGGTAACCTTAACAGTTGATGTCGATGGTAAGAAGTATACGCGTTCATTTGAAGATTCAATTGTTCAAAACTATATCCAAGCTGATAGTAATCATACTAAGGGTTATCAAGAACAGACTAAATCATATATGCAAAAAGCGCGTATTGACTTCGAAGTACCAAGCAATGCCAAAACCGTGTCAATCACGTTAGCTGCAGATGTAAGTACTGAACAGATATTATTTGATGACTTACGAGTAGTAAAACGTAGTGGGAATTTGCAAGAAGGTAGTGTTGATGCTGATGGTAATACAATCATCATTTCACAAGATTTTGAAGATGCTGGGGCAATAGGTTTGTATCCATTCTTTAAAGGGCCTGCAGGTGGTGTTGAAGATCCACGGGTGCATTTGTCACAAAGACATGATAAATATACTCAATATGGGTGGAATGGTAACAAGATTGACGATGCTTTAGATGGTGATTGGTCACTTAAGGCACATAAACAAGCTAGTGGCTTGATGTATGTCACAGATCCACAATCGGTTAAATTTGAAAGCGGTAAAACTTATAAGATTGAATTTGATTATCAAACAGATGGTGCCAGCCAATATCATCCAGTAATTATGAATGGTGAAACGGCTCAAACAATTTATGATGGTTTAGCTAAGACGAGTGGTGATTTATCTACTAATGATTTGAGTAAAAACCATACCAAACATGTCAGTTATCTTGTAACAGCCGGTGATAATGCTAGTCATATGGGCTTTGGTATTCAAAATGATGGTGGCGATACTGATTTTGTTTTAGATAATTTTAAAGTTACACAAATTGCAGAAAAAAACATTGATACTGAACAAAAACAAATTGCACGCGATAACTTACAATCACAAATTGATGCCGTTAAAGCATTGGATAAGAGTCAATATACTAATGGAAGTTACAAGAATTTAGTAGCTGTACTCGAAGATGCACAAAAAGTAGTGGCAAATGAAAATGCGACATTAAATGAATTGCAGACTCGATTGACAAAATTACAAGAAGCACAAAAGAAATTGATATTGGTTGAAGATACTAAATATATTTCCAATAGTAAAATTAAACCTATTAATGAATATGGCAATAGTAGTACGGGTGAAACAATCGACAAAGCCTTTGATGGTGATCCTAATACGATGTGGCATACGGATTATAGTCTAACAACTACTACTCAACAACGGACAGTTGAGATGGATTTGGACAAAGACTACGAATTAAATGGCTTTGTTTATGTACCACGTGCAAGTGGTAAAAACGGTCTTATCACTGAATATGAAATTCAAATTCCAGATACTACTAAAGCAACCGATCAATGGAAGACAATTGCTAAAGGAACATGGACTGGTAATAATAGTGTTAAGACGGTCAACTTTGATCCTGTTACAACCAATAAGATTCGTCTTGTCCCAGTGCATACGATTGGTGATGCAGCCGATAAATTTGCGTCAGCGGCAGAATTTAAGTTGATGATTAACCGGACGGCGCCATCTTTGAGCTTAAAACAAAACGCAGTTGATTTGCCAACGAATACCGACTTGAGCAGTGTTGATTGGAATCAATACTTTGAATACAATGATAGTATCGACGGGGCAGTTTATGATGATTTGCAAGTTGATACAAGTAAAGTTGATATCAAAACTCCAGGAAAATATGAGGTAACGCTTACTGCAACTAACACTGCAGGATTGACAGCTCAACAAAAATTAACAGTTAATGTTAAAGCAAGTTCAACCCAAGATGATGCACAAAAATATCCGCCAGTGGCACAAGAAATAACGGTCAACGTTGGTGCTAAAATTGATTTGGCAGATATTATTACCAATCAAGGCAGTTTCCCAGCAGGAACAACGGTTTCGTGGCTAAAAGAAATCGAGACGACTACACCAGGCGTTAAAGAAGGCAGTGTCCAGATTGCTTATCCTGATGGTTCAAAGACTACTCTTACTGTTAAAGTAGCAGTTTTGGCTAATCAAGCAGGTCCAACGCTAGCACAACAATACGAACCACAAGGAATTAATCTTGTAGTTACACAAGGGCAGGCGCTAGATGCAACACAAGCGATTAAGAATAAGGATAAGTTACCTGCTAATACGAAGTTTGCTTGGAAACAAGCAATTGATTCACAAAAACTTGGAACAAGTGAAGCTACAGTAATTGTGACTTATGCAGATGGATCAATTGACGAAGTGAATGTGAAAGTTCAAGTTGTTAAGGCAACTACTAAACCATCCACAGAAAACAAAGATCAGACTGGTTCAAAGAAACAAGTCAATAAAAATAACTTGCCACAAACAGGTGAAGCAACTAATAATTTAGTTGGAATCGGAGGACTGATTGTCACAGCGGCTATTGGTTGTTTAGCGTGGTTTAAGAAATTCTTTTAGACTATAAAAGTAAGTTTTGAAAAGAGTCATGAATTAGTTCATGGCTCTTTTTTGCTACACTTATTAAGTGATATTTATTCTATCAGCTAGTTAAATGTGGCATAGCGATGCTAAAAAATAATCATTCCAAAAATATTGCGCGTTTATTAGCAATATTTTTGAAATGATTAGCATTTGAGTATTAATTATATTCGTTGAGCCAATCTGCTAAAATTTGGCAGTATTTAGGATAATTTTCAACAAAAGGCATATGCCGACAGTTGGCAAATAACTCCCATTTAGCATCAGGCAGGTTATCAAACATTGTTTTAGCGACCAAAGGAGTGCATAAGTCATCCGTACCACTGATGATCAAACTAGGAATCTTGATTTGGTGAAGTTTAGCTGTGTAGTTATAATCGGCCAAATTTCCTAATGGAGAGTATTCATTTGGTCCCCAGGCGGTTTGGTACGCTAGTGTTCCGCTTTTTTTAGGACGCCATAGTGGTTCGGGATCATTTTTGGTGAAATGTGGTGCACAATGACGTAACATGAATTCTTCGTTAGCTTTAAGATATTCAGATGATGTAAAGTCGCCAGTTTCCTGAGCTAAAGCAATAGCTTGTTGTAGATTTAAAGGTAATTCTTTAATCATGCGCTGTTGTTCTTGCCCCCATAAATTAGCATCAGAAAGTGTACTTGACAAGATGACACTTTTGACATTTGTAGGTTGATAATCGCATAAATACATGATGGCAAGCATTCCGCCAAATGACTGACCTAAGAGATGAAATGATGATAACTGTAGATGCTTAATCAAAGCATCTAATTCTTTTAGCCAAGTTTGACGATTATAGATGCTAGGATCATTGGGGATACTAGAATTACCACAGCCAATTTGATCGTACATGATGATTGGTTGTTTATACTTTTGAGCAAATTCATCGAAAATCTCAAAATAATTATGAGTTGATCCAGGTCCGCCATGTAACATGACTAGTGGTGTTTTAGTGCTGTGAGCGGGTTTAATTATGCGATAATAAGTTTGATATTGGTTAAATGACATATATCCTTCATATAACATATAAGACGCATCCTTTTGTTGTTTTAAACCTAGTATAGCAGACTTTATTATAAAATTTAAAATATTTTAATATTTTAGCAAGCGTAGACTATCGCAAAGAAGAATCAGTTATGATAAAATATTTTTAAGATCTCATGGAGGTGCAATGTAAATGTCTGAAGATGCGTATCGGCAGGGCAAAACAATCGAACAAATTAAAGAAGGCGATTCATTGACTGTCACAGAAAGTATTTCGGAAAGAGATTTATTGTTATATTTAGGATTGACCAATGATGATAATCCAATCTATATTCAACAAAGTTATGCAAGACAAACGGAATATAAAAAACCAATTATTCCACCCGTTTTGTTAATGGGGATTATCACAAGTTCAGTATCTAAACTTTTTCCGGGACCTGGTAGTGAAATTGTTAACATTTCATTAAATTTACCTAAACCTGTTTTTCACGATGAAATGGTTACATTTAATTTTGAAATCATTAAGGTAGATAATATGAAAGAAGTTGTGACGATGTCTGTTGAAGGCGTTAATCGTCAAGCAGAAAGAATTTTAGATGCTGTTTTGATGGTGCGTCCGCCTAAACCTCTAGGATAAGCAAAAGAAAGGAAGAAAAATATGAATAATAATATTTATGAGCCCCAGACACAGGTGGGATTAAATAATTTTTTAGGTAAGATGTATGGTTTTATGGCTGCAGCAGTAGGTGTTTCAGCTTTGGTTGCCTGGTTAAGCGTGACTGTTTTTTATCAAAGTGTTTTTGCGTTTTTCGTGCAAAATAAATTTGCGATGTTACTATTATTAGTAGTGCAAATGGGCTTAGCGATTTCAATGTCGTTTAAAGCGGATCGTAATCCTGCTTTAAGTATGTTGACACTATTTTTATTTGCGGCAATTGAAGGATTGTTTTTTGGAGTTGTATTATTAGTTTATACTGCTCAAGACATTACGATGGCCTTTGTTTCAGCAGCGGTAGTCTTTGTAGTGTTAGCAGCTTTTGGGACAACGACTAAAAAAGATCTTTCAGGAATTGGGCGCCAAGCAATGGCTGCATTGATTGCGTTAGTAATTGTTAGCTTAATCAATTTATTCCTGCAAAGTTCAGCAATTACCTATGTCTTTTCGTTTATCGGAGTTATTATCTTTAGTGCTTTAACAGCATGGGATTCACAAAAATTCCGTCAAATGTATTTGCAATATGGTAGTCAAATTAACCCAACAAATCTTGCTTTGATGGGTGCATTACAACTTTATTTAGACTTTGTTAATATTTTCTTATACTTACTTCAAATTTTTGGTATGGGAAATAGCAAAGATTAATATTAGAATTTAATCCCCCAAGTGTTAGTACTTGGGGGATTTTTGAATGCAAAATAATAAGTTGGGGGAGCATTAAAAGATTTATAATCTTAGACTATCGGTTTTTGTTTTGGACAAATATTTGTTAGAATATTATTAAGTTAATAACGGAAATTTGAGGAGAAAAATGATGGAAAAACTAGTTTTAATCGATGGGAATAGTGTGGCTTTTCGTGCTTTTTACGCATTATATAGTTCATTAGATCGATTTGTAAATCATGATGGATTACACACAAACGCAATCTATGCTTTTAAAAATATGTTAGATAAGATTTTAGCAGACTTTAAGCCAACACATGTAATGGTTGCATTTGATGCGGGTAAAACAACTTTTAGAACCGAAAAATTTGCAGATTATAAAGGACAAAGAGCTAAGGCACCGACCGAGTTATTAGAACAATTACCATATTTGCGCAAATTATTAGAAGCGTATGGAATTAAGTATTATGAACTGGTCAATTATGAAGCAGATGATATTATTGGAACATTAGCTAAGCAAGGACAAGATGCTGGATATGAAGTAGTAATTGTAACTGGAGATCGTGATCTAACTCAGCTAGTGACCGATAAGATAACAGTTGCAGTAACGCAAAAAGGAGTCAGTGAAATCGAAGAATACACGCCACAACACGTGCGCGAAAAATACGGCTTAGAGCCACAACAAATCATCGACATGAAAGCTTTAGTTGGTGATAGTTCAGATAACTATCCGGGTGTGACTAAAATTGGCGAAAAAACAGCAGTGAAATTATTGAGTCAATTTGGAAGTGTTGAAGGAATCTATGAACACATCGATGAATTAAAAAAATCAAAGATGAAAGACAACTTGGTGGCTGAACAAGAGCTAGCTTATTTGTGTAAAGATTTAGCAACGATTCGTCAAGATGCTCCAATTACAATTGAAGTTGCAGATTTACTCTTAACTAGACCAGATCAAAACGCATTAGTAACTTTGTATCAAGAATTAGATTTTAAACGCTTTTTAGAGCAACTTTTGGGTCAAACACAATTAGATTTACAAACACAAGAACAATTAGCAGATATCGCATATACTTTACTGACTGAAGAAAATGTTTTTGAGTTAATTGAAGATGCTAAGAAAACCCAAAAGCTTAGTTTTCATTTAGAAATGGATAATGATAATTATCATACAGCTCTTTTTTTAGGTTTTGCTTTTGAAGTAGGCGCGAAGCACTATGCTAGTCGAAATTGTGAATTGTTGCAAAATCCAGCAATTAAAGGTTTGTTAGAAGATCCAGCAATCAAAATTGATTTGTTTGATGCTAAAAGAACCTATGTTGGTTTGAGACGACTAGATATTCAAATGCAAGGCTTGGACTTTGATTTGTTATTAGTATCGTATTTATTAGATACTAGTGATAACGATAATGACTTGGGTAAACTAGCATTACAACATGATTATCACCAAATGCCAAGTGATGAAGAAGTTTATGGTAAAGGGGTTAAACGACAAATTCCAGTTGAAGATGAGATATTCTTACAACATTTAGTACGTAAAACCAATACCATTGCACAACTCAAACCTTCCTTGCAAGAAAAATTACGAAGCAATTGTCAAGAAGACTTATATCTGACGATTGAACGTCCATTAGCTTTAGTCTTAGCAGAAATGGAAATTGCAGGTATTAAGGTTGATCAAGAACGTCTTTTGACAATGCAAGAGGAATTTAAACAACGTTTGACACAACTAGAAGAAGACATTTATTGTCAAGCAGGCGAGGAATTTAATTTGAATTCGCCTAAGCAATTAGGAGTAATTTTATTTGAAAAACTTCAGTTGCCAGTCATTAAAAAGACCAAAACGGGTTATTCTACTTCAGTAGATGTTTTAGAACAACTACGTCCAATGGCTCCAATTGTAGACGATATTTTAAGTTATCGGCAACTTGCTAAATTGCAATCGACGTATATTGAAGGGTTGTTAAAGGTAATCTTTAAAAAAGATAGTAAGGTGCATACAAGATATACACAAACTCTAACTGCCACGGGACGTTTGTCTTCTGTTGATCCTAATTTACAAAATATTCCGATTCGCTTAGAAGAAGGACGTAAGATTAGACAAGCTTTTGTTGCAAGTAAGCTAGGTTGGGAAATATTTGCATCTGATTATTCTCAAATTGAGTTACGCGTATTAGCGCATATCTCAGGTGATGAAAATATGCAACAAGCTTTTAAAAATGATTTAGATATCCATGCTAATACGGCGATGAGTGTTTTTGGTTTAAGTGATCCAACACAAGTGACTGCAGATATGAGACGTCAAGCCAAAGCCGTTAATTTTGGGATTGTTTATGGGATTAGTGATTTTGGTTTAGCACAAAGCATAGGAACAACGCGTAAAAAAGCAAAAGAATTCATTCAAACTTACTTTGAAGCTTTTCCAGGGGTTCATCGTTACATGCAAGAAATTGTTGCCAAAGCGCAAGAGCAAGGTTATGTTGAAACGATATTCAAGCGGCGTCGCTATCTGCCAGATATTAATGCTAAAAACTTTAATTTGCGCTCATTTGCACAAAGAACTGCAATGAATACGCCGATTCAAGGTAGTGCAGCTGATATTATTAAAGTTGCAATGATAAAAATGCAAAAAGCTTTGAAAAAAGAAGGCTTACAAGCCAGGATGTTACTTCAAGTTCATGATGAGCTGATTTTTGAAGCGCCTAAAGAAGAAATTGCAATTTTAAAACAACTTGTACCTAAGATTATGGATTCTGCAGTTGAATTAGCAGTTCCATTAAAGGTTGAAAGTGCCCATGGATTAACGTGGTTTGATACTAAATAGATTTGATGAAAGGAAAAACTATATTTTTATAGTAGATTGAATTATGCCAGAATTACCAGAGGTTCAAACGGTCCGTGCAGGTTTAGAAAAATTGGTCCTAGGAACTAAAATTACTAAGGTTGAAATCTTTTATCCTAAGATCATTATTGGAGATACTACTGAATTTTGCGAAAAATTAGTCGGACAAGTGATTGAAAAGATTGATCGAAGAGGAAAATATTTACTTTTTAGATTTTCGAATAACCTAACGATGATTTCACATTTGCGTATGGAAGGTAAGTATTTTGTTTTGCCAAGTAAACAAGAGCCAAAAAAACATACGCATGTTGTTTTTGAGCTAGATAATGGTCAAAAACTTTGCTACAACGATGTTCGCAAATTTGGTAGAATGCAGCTAGTTATAACTGGTCAAGAGGAATCCACGACAAGTTTATGTAAATTAGGACCTGAACCGGTTTTACCTGATTTTAAGGTTAAAGATTTTTATCAAGCGTTACAAGGGAAAAAGAAAGTCATTAAGACTGCTTTACTTGATCAAAGTTTAGTTGCGGGTCTGGGAAATATTTATGTTGATGAAGTTTTATGGATGAGTAATATTCATCCGCAAACTTTATGTAATAAGATTACTTTTGCGCAGGCTAAAGTTTTACATGCTAATATCATTGAAGAATTAGCTTTAGCCGTTCAAGCCGGTGGGACAACAATTCGTTCGTATACTGATGCATTTGAGCACAGTGGAATGTTTCAATTTAATTTACATGTTTATGGTAAAAAAGGACAACCATGTGAACGTTGTCAAACAAAGATTGAAAAAATCGTTGTTGGTCAACGTGGAACACATTTTTGTCCAAAATGTCAGAAGGTGAGTCGATGACTTATATTTTAGGATTGACTGGTGGTATAGCCACGGGTAAATCAACTGTTAGTGCATATTTAAAAACTAAAGGAGCTCAAATTATTGATGCTGACTTACTTGCTAGAGAAGTTGTTAAGCCCAAAACAAAAGGTTGGCAAGAAATCATAGCAGTGTTTGGAAATGAAGTGTTATCTGCGGATTTAACACTAAATCGACAAAAATTAGGCCAACTAGTTTTTGCCGATGCAGCCAAATTAAAACAGTTAAATCAGATAACGGGTCCTTTGATACATGCATTATTTTTGCAAGAAATTGCAGAAGCTAAAAAAAGAGATGTTAGATTGCTTGTCTTAGATATACCTTTATTGTTTGAAAATAACTATCAACAACTTTGTGATTCAGTGATGGTACTAATAATTCCTGAAAAGTTACAGATTCAAAGAGTAATGAAACGAGATAATTTGACGATGCAACAAGCTAGACAACGCATAGCAAGTCAAATGCCAGATGAACAAAAGAGAAAATTAGCAGATGTTGTCATCGACAGTAGTCAACAACCGTCAAAGACTTGTTTGGCGGTTCAAAAATGGCTAGACTTAAAGAATTTGACAAAATAGGTTATAATAAATATTATAGGTAAGTTTTAAATAACCGAGGTGAAAAAAATGAAATGTCCTCAATGTCAGTGCGGTAGTTCACGAGTAATTGATAGTCGCTCGGCGGATAATGGTCAAGTTATCAGAAGACGGCGTGAATGTGAAAACTGTGGTCATAGATTTACAACTTTTGAACGCATTGAAGTAACCCCACTATTAGTAATCAAAAAAGATGGTACACGTGAAGAATTTGACAGAGAAAAGATTCGTAAAGGGATTGTTCGCGCATCTCAAAAACGTCAAATCGGAATGGATAAAATAAATGAAGTTGTAGAGCTTGTGGAAAAGAAAATTCGTAATTTAGGCGGCAACGAAATAGCCAGTCGATTGATTGGTAAGTATGTTATGGATGAATTAGCCCAGATTGATGATATTGCTTATATTCGTTTTGCTAGTGTTTACCGCGAGTTTAAAGATATGAAAGCATTTGCGACTGAATTAAATGAATTATTAAAAGATGGTAAAAAATAGCTAAGTAGGAGTAATCAAAATGAAAATTTCACCTAAAGATACAGTGATGTTGCAAAGCGTTGCCCCGATAACGTATCAAGATTTGCAGTTCGTTTTGCGTTTATATCAACCGTTAATGGAACCGGTGGGATTTAGTTTATATGCTTTAATCGGGGATTTAGCACAAGAAAAAGAACAACCAATTATGAAAGTATCTGACTTAGAAATGCTTTTAGGATGTGGATTGCAAGCTTTTTATGATGCTAAAAGAAAATTAGAAGCTTTAGGATTATTACGTACATTTTATGCTAAGCAAGGAACTAATTATTATGTTTATGAACTTCAAAAGCCATTGACCCCGACTCAATTTTTTAAAGAGGATATGTTACGTTTATTATTACTACAATTTGTAGGAGAACAGCAGTATCAGTGTTTGGTAGATAAGTTTGTTACTGTTAAGTCGGTTGAAAAAGGTTTGACAGAAGTCAGTTGTAATTTGCTTGATGTCTTTTCGTTGGCTCCACAACAACTTCAACAAAATCTAAAAGCGCCACAGACCGAAGAAACAGCGCAAGTTGAGTTTCCCAAAATAGTTGGAGATTTTGATAAAGAATTTTTTTATGATTTGGTGAAGAATTCTTTTGTTTTAGATGAAGTCGTTTTAGCGAAAATTGAACGTTTATCTTTATTAAAGGCTTTATATGGTCTGACAGAGCAGCAGCTTGTTTCGTTACTAGAAGCTTCATGGTCGATTCAAGATAACGACATTGATTGGGCTGGCTTTGAAAAAAGAATTCAAGAGCAATATGATTGGCAATTAAAAGTTACCGATGAAACGGTAATGAATGCTGAAGTCAAACAGAGTCAAAATATATCAAATAATGAAAATCAAGAATTGCTTAAAGCATGTAGGTATTATCGACCAGTAATGTTTTTACAAATTATTAGAAATAAGAGTGCTAGCTCTCAAGAGGTTAAGTTGCTTGAAAATGCCTTGAAAATGGTTCCTGCTGAAGTTGTTAATATTGTTATTCATTATGCAATTATTAACCAAGAATATAGTGTTCTCAATGAAAAATATTTCACTAAGATTATTGCGGATATGAAGGCTAATAACATTATGACAGCCCAACAAGCAATGAACAAGGTACAAGATTTTTATGCAAAGATCGCACAAACTAAGACGCCGGTGTCGTTTAAAAAGACTGTTCGTCAAAAAGGAAAATTACCAAAGTGGGCTACAAATCCAGAATCTATTAAAATTGAACAAGAAAATGTGCCTAGCAGTGCTGAACTAGCTGAAAAACTAAGACGTTTAGATGAATAAGAAAAGAGGTGTTGACATTGCTAAATAAAATTAATGGGTACTTAGAAAATGAAACAAATTTAACTGAAAAATACATTGAGATCATGCAAAAAAAGGTATGGCCTGACAGTGATGTAAAAGCTTTTTTAAAGGATAATCAAGCCCAGCTTACTCCAGAAATCATTAAACGTGGTGAAAGTAAGTTATATGAGTTTGTATTAGTAAAAAATCAACTTGCTCAAGGCCAAGCAACGATGACACCAGGATATACACCTAGCTTAGTTTTAAATAATCAAAGAATAGAAGTTGTTTATACGCCAACTGCGGAGTTTTTAGAAAAGCAACGTCAACTAGAGATTAAAAAAAGAATCCGCTTTTTTAATAATCGAACTCCTAAGCATAATAAATTAGTGAGATTTAAAGATATTACGACAAATGATAATAATCCAAGTAGATCAATAGTTTTTGCAAAAATGATGGACTTTTTGAATCATTACATTGAAAAACCTTATGAATTTCATAAAGGTTTATATTTGTACGGTAGTTTTGGGACTGGAAAGACTTTTTTCATGACTACTTTAGCTAATGAGTTAGCAATACGAGGATATTCATCTTTAATAGTGTATTATCCTGAATTTGTCAGAAAAATGAAAGATGCAATTAACAATGGGCAAACGACCCAATTGTTAAATGAATTATGTGATGTTCCAATTTTAATTTTTGATGAGATTGGTTCAATTGAAACAAGTAATTGGGTACGCGATGAATGTTTGGCAATTGTTTTGCAAGCACGTATGGAACAAGAGTTGCCAACGTTTTTTACGTCAAACCTTTCATTAGACGAGTTACAACAAGCATTAGAGGTTAATAATCGGGATATCTCAGAACCATTGAAGGCCCAAAGATTGATGGAACGTATTAAATTTTTAGCTGATGAGTGTGCAATGATTGGAAAAAATTGGCGAAATTCATGAAAATGGCAGATAACTCTTGCAAAAAATGATAGATAGTGTTTAAATTAAACTAAATCATGTGAAAGACAAACGGTCATTCTTGCAGGGAAAGAAGCCTTGACTGAAAGCTTCTTAAAATAATGACTTACCACTTTCATTTACAGCCTAATGAAAAGTTAGGACGGATTGCTTCCGTTAACAGCAGACTTGAGGAGTTTAGTCTTAGACTAGGCTTAAATTTGGGTGGAACCACGTTAATGAACGTCCCTAGTACATTTTGTGCTAGGGGCTTTTTATTTTATTTAGGAGGGTCAAACATGACACAAATTAAAATCACGTTTCCTGATGGAGCAGTGAAAGAATTTGCGGCTGGTGTTACAGTTAAAGAGATTGCTGAATCAATCAGTATTAGTTTAGCTAAAAAAGCAGTAGCTGGTAAATTTAATGATAAATTAGTTGATTATAATCAACCATTAAATGAAGATGGAGCAATTCAAATTGTTACTAAAGATTCACAAGATGCATTGGTTGTTTTATGGCATACAGCAGCTCAAGTATTAGCGAATGCTTTACATCAATTGTATCCTGAAATGAATTTTGGTAAAGGTGATGTAACGGAACATGGTTTTTACTATGATACAGATAATCAAGCAGGGCAAGTTGCCGAAGCTGATTTTGAAAAAATCACCAAAAAAATGGCCGAAATCATCAAGGCTGATTTGCCAATCGAACGTTTAGTTTATACTGAACAACAAGCCTTAGAATTAGTTGCTGGTGATAAATATCAAGAAGAATTGGTTAAAGATATAGCAGCTGCTAATAACGGTCAAGTTGAAGTGTACAAGCAAGGTGATTTTATTGATTTATCAGAAGGAGCACAACTTTCTTCTACTGGTCAAATCAAAGTCTTCCAATTGCTTTCTGTAGCAGGAGCTTACTGGAAAGGTGCTTCAAGTAATCCAATGTTACAACGTATTTACGGGACAGCTTTCTTTAAACAAAAAGATTTAGAGGATGAATTACAACGTCAAAAAGAAGCACATGAACGTGATCATCGTGTGATTGGTAATGATTTAGATTTATTCTTTGTTGATCCATCTGTAGGAGCTGGTTTACCATATTGGATGCCAAATGGGGCAACAATTCGTCGTATTTTAGAACGTTATATTATCGACAAGGAAGTTAGCTCAGGATATGATCATGTTTATACTCCAATCTTGGCTAATGTTAACTTGTATAAACAATCTGGTCACTGGGATCATTATCGTGATGATATGTTTCCGCCAATGGATATGGGTGACGGGGAATTGTTGGAATTACGTCCAATGAACTGTCCATCACATATCCAAGTTTACAAGCATCATAAACGTTCATACCGTGAATTACCATTACGCTTAGCCGAATTAGGGATGATGCATCGCTATGAAAAGTCTGGTGCGCTAACAGGTTTATCACGTGTACGTGAAATGACTTTAAATGATGGTCATACTTTTGTGACACTTGATCAAATTGAAGATGAATTTAAGAAAATTTTGCAATTGATGGTTGACGTGTATCATGATTTCAATATTACTGATTATCGTTTCCGTTTGAGTTATCGTGATCCGCAAAATACTGAAAAATATTTTGACGATGATGAAATGTGGGAAAAATCTCAAAGTATGTTAAAGAAAGCTATGGATGACATGGGCTTAGAATACTTTGAAGCAGAAGGTGAAGCTGCCTTTTACGGTCCTAAATTAGACGTTCAAACAAAGACTGCTTTAGGTGGAGAAGAAACACTTTCAACTATTCAATTAGACTTCTTGTTACCAGAACGCTTCGATTTGCACTATATCGGTGCAGATGGTCAAGAACATCGTCCAGTGATGATTCATCGTGGTGTGATTTCAACGATGGAACGTTTCACAGCTTATTTGACAGAAATGTACAAAGGGGCCTTTCCAACTTGGTTAGCACCAAAACAAGTTGAAATTATTCCAGTTAAAAATGAATTACATTTTGACTACGCTAAGAACTTACGTGACCGTTTAGTAGTCCATCAATATCGTGTAAGTATCGATGATCGTAACGAAAAGATGGGTTACAAGATTCGTCAAGCTCAAGTAAATAAAGTGCCATATACTTTAGTTGTTGGTGATCAAGAAGTAGCTAATAACACTGTGGCAGTACGTCGGTATGGTCAAGAAAAGACTGAAACAATGACGTTTGATGAGTTTATGCAAATTTTAAATCATGACATTGAAACATATAGTCGTGAAGATTAATCTGAATTTTTGCTTGACTTATGATTTAAAACTTGTTATGATTTAACAGTTGAGAAAAAAGCAGAAGCACCCGCTTCTCGCCTAGAGAGTTCAAGCTCCCGGGCAGAATTACGAAATTAATTTCCGTTTAATACGGATTTATGGGTGTTTTGCAACTGCAAAACACCTTTTTTTCTGCATTTTCTCCTGAATTTTAATGGAGGTGAAACGCCATAGCAGTTGATAAGATGGTTAACGAAGGTATTCGCGCCAAAGAACTCCGCTTGATTGGAGACGATGGTGAGCAGCTTGGAATCAAGACCAAGCAAGAAGCCTTGAATTTAGCTGAACAAGCTAACTTAGATCTTGTTTTAGTTGCACCAAAAGCGAAGCCACCCGTTGCCAAGATTATGGATTATGGGAAGTATCGTTTTGAGTTGCAGAAGAAACAACGTGAAGCTCGTAAAAAGCAAAAAGTGGTTAATATTAAAGAAGTCCGCTTGAGCCCAACGATCGACACGAATGACTTCAATACGAAGATGAAGAACGCGCGCAAGTTCCTAGCAAAAGGGGACAAAGTGAAAGTTTCCATCCGCTTCAAGGGTCGTGCAATTACTCATAAAGAGATCGGCCGCGACGTTCTTAATAAGTTCGCTGATGAAACACAAGATGTTGCAACAGTTGAATCGAAAGCAAAAATGGATGGTCGCAGCATGTTTTTAATGCTAGCACCTAAAGCCGAAAAAGAATAGGCTTTATCATCATAGGAGGAAGATCAATTATGCCAAAACAAAAAACACACCGCGCATCAGCAAAGCGCTTTAAGCGTACAGGAAATGGTGGTTTGAAGCGTTCTCGTGCTTTCACATCTCACCGTTTCCACGGCAAGACAAAGAAACAACGCCGTCAATTACGTAAGGCATCAATGGTATCTGCTTCAGATATGAAACGTATCAAGCAAATGCTTTCCCAAATGAAATAATTTTCATTTGAATTCTTAACGCACTTAAGCGATTTGAAGTACTAGACAGTACACAGATAAAGAGGCCCAAGAGTGGGTAGATTCAGCCAGTAGGTTGAGTGATTTTTAAGGAGGAATTTTCATGTCACGTGTTAAAGGCGGTACAGTTACGCGTCAACGTCGTAAAAAAATGATCAAATTAGCTAAAGGATACCGCGGTGCAAAGCACATCCAATTTAAGGTAGCTAAGCAACAAGTTATGAAGTCATACTTGTATGCATTCCGCGATCGTCGTAAGACAAAATCAAACTTCCGTAAATTATGGATTGCTCGTATCAACGCTGCTGCTCGTATGAACGATATCAGCTACAGTAAGTTAATGCATGGTTTGAAACTTGCTAACATCGATGTTAACCGCAAGATGTTGGCTGATCTTGCAATCAGTGATGCAGCTGCATTTACAGCTCTTGTTGATGAAGCAAAGAAAGCTTTAGCAAAATAATTAGCGTTTAAAAGCGCCTAAAGGCTGGGACAGTATTTGGTTGTCTCAGCCTTTTTTGCCAGAGAATTGTGGATTGTTTTGCTAAATCTTAGTGAAATCCTTTATAATGAAGAATATATAATGCATGAATTAAGGAGATTGTTATGTTTGCAAATTTTAGACCTACTTGGATGATCGAGTCCGTCTATGATTTAACGCCTGAACAAATTAAGGCACATGGAATCAAGGCAATTTTAACTGATTTAGATAATACTTTGATTGCATGGAATAATCCTGATGGTACACCTGAATTAAAACAATGGCTGGAATTGATGAAAGAACATGAAATTCCAGTGATTGTTGTTTCAAATAATAACCATCAAAGAGTTAAACGCGCAGTAGCTAAATTTGATTTGCCGTTTATTTCACGTGCCTTAAAACCGTTTGGACGAGGCGTAAATTTAGCTAAGGAAAAATATGCACTAAGAGATGATGAAGTAGTTTTAATTGGAGATCAATTAATGACAGATGTAGCTGCGGCTAATAGTGCTAATATTCGAAGTATTTTGGTAAAACCTTTGGTACAATCGGATGCTTGGAATACTAAAATTAATAGATTTTTCGAAGGTATCGTGAAACGTCAGTTACTAAAGACAGGACAAATGAAAAAAACATGGGGGCATTCATTAGATGACTGAAACGACACAAGATTTATACTGCATTGGTTGTGGAGTTAAAATTCAATCCCAAGATCCTAAAGGGCTAGGATATACACCACAATCAGCTATTGCTAAGGGTTTGCAGACAGAAGAACTATATTGTCAACGGTGTTTTAGATTACGCCACTATAATGAGGTTTCAGATGTACAATTGACTGATGATGATTTTTTAGCATTATTAAATCAAATTGGAAATTCAGACGCATTAATTGTTAATGTTATTGATATTTTTGATTTTAGCGGTTCAATCATTCCTGGTCTACATCGTTTTGTGGCAGATAATCCAGTTTTGTTGGTTGGAAATAAAGAAGATTTACTTCCTAAATCGGTTAAACGATCTAAATTAAAAGATTGGATGCGTCAACAAGCAAATGCCCAAGGCTTACGTCCAATCGATGTTGTTTTGACAAGTGCTAAGAAAAATCATGAAATCGATGAATTACTAACGTTGATTGATAAATATCGTGAGGGCCGAGATGTTTATGTTGTCGGAGTTACCAACGTAGGTAAGTCAACTTTGATTAATCAAATTATTAAACAAAAAACCGGAATTAGTGAATTGATTACGACTTCTAAGTTTCCTGGGACAACACTAGATAGAATTGAAATTCCTTTTGATGATGATCATTTCTTGATTGATACTCCAGGAATTATTCATAAAAATCAAATGGCCCATTATTTGTCGGCTAAAGAATTACGTATTGCTGCTCCACAAAAAGAAATCAAGCCTAAGGTTTATCAATTAAATCCTGAACAGACTCTCTTTTTAGGAGGATTAGCACGTTTTGATTTGATTAGTACTAGTCAAAAGAAAGACGGAGTTACTGTTTATTTAGAAAATAATTTGATGATTCATCGAACTAAGACACAAAAGGCAACAGAATTTTATCAAAAACATGCAGGAAGCTTATTGCAACCACCAACTTCAGATGAAATGAAGCATTTTCCAGAATTAGTCAGATATGAATTTAAAGTTACCCAAAAAAGTGATTTAGTTTTTGCTGGTTTGGGTTGGATTACTGTTAAAGCAGGTTGTGTAGTAGCTGGTTGGGCACCTAAAGGAGTGGCCGTTGTCTTACGTAAAGCGATGATTTAGGAGAGAAAAGATGAACTTAAAAGGAAAACAAAAACGTTATTTAAGAGCGCAAGCACATGATATGCGCCCGCTTTTTCAAATTGGCAAAGACGGACTTGATGAAAATTGGTTAAACCAAGTTATCGATGCAATCGACAAGCATGAATTACTTAAGGTTAATATTTTACAAAATTCATTGGTTGAAGAAGATGAAGCAATTGAGTACATTCAAACACACAGTCAAATACAAGTTGTACAAAAGATTGGCCGCGTATTGGTTTTATATAAACGTTCAAGCAAACCGCAAAATCGCAAATATTCTAGTGAAGTTGCTAAACTTTAAATAGAGGTGTCATAGGTGAGTAATGTGACAATCAATCATACAAAAACAAAAGTAAGTCAAGCTCAGATGCTACCTAAAAAACAAATTGGCTTGATGGGAGGAACATTTAATCCACCTCATCTAGGTCATTTGATGATTGCAGAACAGGTCAAAAGCCAATTGGGGTTAGATAAAGTTTTATTTATGCCAGATAATGTTCCGCCGCATGTAGATGCAAAAGAGACAATCAGTGCACAAACTCGCTTAGAAATGGTACGCTTGAGTATTGCTGACAATCCAGGTTTTGGAATTGAAGATATCGAACTTAATCGTGGAGGAGTAAGTTATAGTTACGATACATTGGTTCAGTTAAAAGAACTTCACCCTGAAAATGATTATTATTTCATTATCGGAGGGGATATGGTTGAATACTTGCCTAAATGGTATCGAATTGATGAGTTAGTAAAGCTAGTCAATTTTGTTGGTGTAACACGCAATGGTTATGCTAAAACAAGCCCATATCCTATTTTATGGGTAGATGCACCTATTTTTGACATCAGTTCAACACAAATTCGTAAAAAAGTAGCGTTAGGGTGCTCAATTAAGTATTTAGTAACCCCAACTGTAGAAAAATATATTCGAGAAGAAGGCTTATATCATGAAAGAACTTAGTTATCCTAACAAATATTATTCAGGAACTAGACAACAACTGCTAGAAATAGTTCAACAAGCAATGAGCCCTAAACGTTTCAAGCATGTTTGTGGAGTGGAAAAAGCAGCCGTAAAATTAGCAAAGGCAAATGGTTGTGAGCTTGAAAAAGCAAGTGTAGCTGCTTTGGTACATGATTATGCTAAGGAACGTAGCGATCAAGACTTTATCAACTGCATCAAAGAACACAATATGGATGAAGATTTATTGTCTTGGAATAACAATATTTGGCATGGTGTAGTTGGAGCTAAGATGATTGCCCAAGAATTAAAAATTACGGATGCAGAAATTTTAAGTGCGGTTGAAAAACATACGGTGGGAGCTGCACAGATGACAACTTTAGAACAAATACTATATGTTGCCGATTATATTGAAGAAAATCGTGATTTTCCAGGTGTAGCAGAGGCCAGAGAGCTTGCAGCATCTGATTTACAAGCTGCGGTAAGATATGAGACTTACCATACACTTAAACATTTGATTGAGACTAAAAAGACAATTTATCCTGCAGCAATTGTGACGTATAATCATTGGGTGGCAAAGTAGAAAGAAGGTAAATGAATGAATAGTAAAAAATTATTACAAATTGTCGTGCAAGCGGCAGATAGTAAAAGAGCAGAAGAGATTGTAGCTTTAGATGTGCAAAATATCAGTTTTTTGGCTGATTATTTTGTTATTATGCAGGCAACTTCAGATCGTCAAGTAAAGGCGATTGCAGAAAATATTGAAGAAAAAGTACAAGAAGCAGGCCTTATAGTACGTGATATTGAAGGTAAGGATGCTGCTAATTGGGTTTTATTGGATTTAGGCGATGTTGTTGTTCATATCTTTAAGACTGAAACACGTCAATTTTATAATTTAGAAAAATTATGGGTAGATGCACCGTTAGTAGATGTATCTGAATGGCTTAAATAATCATGATATACACGACTTTTGCCCAATTATATGATGAATTAATGGAGCCCAAAATGTATGATGACTGGTTGGCTTATGCACAAAAAAAGCTAATCAAAGGATCTAAAACCTTAGATTTAGCGTGTGGCTCGGGACGTTTAGCGGTGATGTTAGCACAAAAGGGTTATGATGTGTGGGGCTTTGATTTGTCTGAACAAATGTTAGCTATCGCCGACAGTCATGCTAGCGAAGCAAAGCTTAATTTGACCTTGATTCAAGGCGATATGAGTGACTTGAGCGAATTACCGGTTTTTGATAATATTACGTGTTTTGCGGATTCATTTTGTTATTTGCAAGATGAAAAGACATTATTGGCTACTTTAAAGCAAGTTTATGAGCATTTAAGTGATACAGGTGTATTTTTATTTGATGTCATTACCCCATACCAAACAGATAAAATATATCCTGGGTATATGTATAACTATACGCAAGAGGATCAGGCTTTTGTTTGGAGTAGTTTTGCCGATGATTTACCGCATAGTGTGGTTCATGAATTGACCTTTTTTGTGTGGAATGAGCAACGTAAAGCGTATGATCGGTTACAAGAAGAGCATCATGAAAGAACCTATTCAATGGAAACTTACCAAAAACTATTGGCTAAGGCAGGTTTTAAAAATGTTGAAATAACAGCCGATTTTGGTATTAAACAACCGGATGAACAGACAACACGGTGGTTTTTTTGTTGTCAAAAGTAACGAGTGAGGCGAAAAGATGAAAGCTGTCGGGATAATCGTTGAGTATAATCCATTTCATAATGGTCATTTACATCAAGTGACAATGGCTAAAAAAATGTTTCCAGATGCAATTATTGTTGTAGCAATGAGCGGAAATTTTTTGCAACGTGGTGAACCAGCCTTTATGGATAAATGGACCCGTGCAAAACAAGCTTTGCAAAACGGTGTTGATTTAGTGATTGAAGTTCCGATGGTAGCATGTGTTCAACCAGCGGATCGTTTTGCTTTAGGTGCTGTTCGTTTACTAGCAGATTTAGGTGTTAGTGAATTGCTTTTTGGTGCAGAACATGCAGAGTATGATTTTATGAATTATGCGCGCTTAGTGCATGAGGTGTATGGTGAATTTAATAAGTATGATCAATCATATGCTGCTTCATTTCAAAAGGCGATTGCTGCGAAAATTGGGCATGATCTTTCGCAACCTAATGACGTTTTAGGACTAGCTTATGCCAAGGCAAATTATTCTTTAGGCGAACCACTAAGACTCAATCCGATTCAAAGATTGGGTGCTAATTACCACGAACGCGATTTAAAAAAAGGTCAAGCAATTGCCAGTGCTTCGGCGATTAGAGCAAATGTTATTGAAAATGTTGCTAGCATTTCACAGTATGTTCCTGAGGCCACATATCAAGATTTATGCAACCAAAGATTAGTTAGTTGGGATGATTTTTGGCCTTACTTACGTTACAGTTTGTTAATTAAGACGCCACAAGAGTTAGCCGAAATTTATGGCATGGCAGAAGGAATCGAGTATCGTTTACAACAACAAGCACAATTGTTGCCTGAAGCAACGTTTGACGAGTGGTTAAAAGCCGTTAAATCTAAGCGGTTTACTTATACACGTTTGAGTCGTTTAGCACAAGCGATTTTAGTTAATTTAAAGCCCGCTGAAGTCATAGAATATAATGAAGCGCCGTATATGCGTTTATTAGGTTTTAGTGCCAAAGGGCAGACTTATTTAAATCAAGTAAAGAAAAATTTACAGTATAGTTTATATACTAAAGTTAGTCAAAAAGATAAAAATAAACGTTTGCGAGTTGATTATCGTGCTGGGAAACTTTATCAATTGGTTAATGGACAAGAACAAGATTTGAAACGAGCACCGATTAGGATTGACGGCGTGAATTGAGCGGTTTTACTAAAGGTGTCAAGGAAAAACCATTGACAAAGTATTTTCATGATTGTATAATCAATCTTGTTGCATTAGGAGGAATATAGCATGAAATGGTCATGGAATGAATTGCGCCAGGCAGGTGCTAACCCAATCCAATTTGAAACCACTCTTGACGTTCAAGATAATCTAAAAGCGCGCCAAGCTGATATTATTGCAGTTTCAAGTGCTGAGGTTAAAGGAATGTTCTCGGTTGATGAACTAGGTGTTTTAGGCTATATGCGTGTTAAAGTCAAAGTAACGTTACCTTCAACACGTTCTCTAAAACCAGCTGATGTTTGTTTGGACTTTGATTTGACTGAACATTATGTCAGTCGTCATGATCAAGATTTATCACGCTTTGAAGACACAGATGTTGTTATTGTATTAGATGACGATATCTTAGATCTAAATAGTGTGGTGGAAGATAACATTTTGTTACAGATTCCTATGCAGGTTTTAACTGCAGATGAACAGCGCGAAGATGCGATTTTACCAAGTGGTAATGATTGGAACGTTGTTTATGAAGATCAGTTAAAAGACCAACAAGAAAAACAAGTTGACCCGCGTTTAGCCAAGCTTAAAGACTTATTTAGTGATTCTGAATAAATTTAAAGCTTGCAAATTTAATGCGAAAAACTTAAAATTTTCTTGTTGAATTACTTTGCTAAAGAGTAAAAAGGAGGTGCCTACTAATGGCAGTACCAGCACGTAGAACATCTAAGACACGTAAGAGATTACGTCGTACACATTACAAGCTTCAAGTGCCTGGCATGAGCGCATGCCCTAACTGTGGTGAATTGAGAAAATCTCATCACGTATGCCCAAG
This sequence comes from uncultured Lactobacillus sp., assembly GCA_905204935.1. Lineage (GTDB taxonomy): Bacteria > Bacillota > Bacilli > Lactobacillales > Lactobacillaceae > Ligilactobacillus. The sequence goes on along the minus strand of CAJLBJ010000001.1, from coordinate 126,287 downwards.
CTGTGGCTTCTATGGCGACAAGGAAGTTGTCAAAGTTAAATAATTAATCTCCAAACTATCTTAGGGACCATGGCCCTTTGATTTTTTGTGAGCCTGATAGCATTTCTTATCTTGGATGAGAGATGCTATTTTTTATGATGTGATTACATATTTTTTGAGGAAGTTTAGTGCTAGGTGTGGTAAAATTAATTGTAATTTGAAAAAGGAGTAAACAAATGCAAGTTCATAATGTTGAGTTAACGATTAGTGCGGTAAAACCAGAACAATATCCTGAACAAGGTTATCCAGAAATTGCTTTAGCAGGACGTTCAAATGTTGGTAAATCGTCTTTAATTAATACATTAATTAATCGTAAAAATTTAGCGCGTACATCTAGTCAACCTGGAAAGACGCAAACTTTAAATTTTTACAATATTGAATCGAAGCTATATTTTGTCGATGTTCCTGGATATGGGTATGCTAAGGTATCGCAAAAAGAGCGTGAAAAATGGGCTGCTATGTTAGAGACATATTTTTCACAAAGAAAACAACTATGTGGAGTTGTTTCTTTAGTTGATGCACGGCATGAACCTACACAGTTGGATAAACAAATGATTGAATTTTTGCATTATTATGATTTGCCAATTTTAGTTGTTGCAACTAAAGTAGATAAGATTCCAAGAGGTAAACATAATAAATGTGAAAGTACAATTCGTAAAGCATTAAAGTTAACAGCTAAAGATCATTTGATTCTTTTTTCTTCGGTCGATAAAACCGGCAAACAAGAAGTTTGGCAATGGATTGAAAAAATGACAGGATTACAGGAGGAAAATTAATGGAATTTAATGAATATCAAGAAGCCGCAAATCGGACATTGTATGGTAATGAACAGGTATTGACTAATTGTGCTTTAGGTCTTTCAGGAGAAACAGGACAATTAATTTATCTAATTAAAGATTATACTTTTAAAGGTAAAAAGCTTGATCGTGATAAATTGATTCATGAAATGGGAGATGTTTTATGGTATCTTTCGCAAATCGCACAATGGGCAGATATTCCATTTGATGAAGTTGCACAAAATAATATCGAAACTTTGAATAAACGTTATCCAAACGGTTTTTCTCCTAAAAATTAATTAAAAAGCCTCTCTTTGCTAAAAAGTAAAGTTTTTTCTCGTGATGGGAAATAACTTTACAATTAGTAAGGAGAGGCTTATTTAATAAACAGATTATTTTTTGGTTTCTTTAGTCTGCTTAGTTTTATCATCTTTATTTTCTTGAGGTTGTTTTACTTGCTTTTCTTTAGTTAACGGATCAATAGCAAATTGATCAAATAGCTCGGTTAAATCGGTTTGACGATTAATCTTTAATCCCATAAACTCACCTTCTTTATTTGTTATTTTAGCTTAAGCATATCAATTTCGAATAGATTTTTCAATTTCTAAATGAATTTATTTTTGTATATAAATTATAATTATGCATTTTTACAAAATAAAACGTGAATATTATAAAAAATACTTGCATGAAATTTTTCGTTGCGGTATACTCAAATAGCATTAGTAAAGTAAAAGGGAGAAATTGTTGATGAATAAAGTAAAAAAATTAATATTATTTATGGTGACTTTTGTGGTCTGCTTGTTACCATTATTTAATTGGTCACATGTCAATGCAGCAGAAGACTCACTACAAAAAATTAAAGATAAGGGAACTTTAGTAGTCGGAATGAGTGCTGATTTTCCCCCATATGAATTTACAGTTAAAGAAAATGGCCAAACCAAGTTTGTTGGGATGGACGTTGATATTATTAAACAATTTGCTAAAGATATTGGTGTTAAAGTTGAAATTAAAAACATGAATTTTGATTCGTTACTAGTAGCTTTAGAAACTAATAAAATCGACTGTATTATTTCGGGGATGAATCCAAGTCCTGAACGGAAAAAAAGTGTTGATTTTTCAGACATTTATTATAAGAGCAAGCAATATTTAATTATTAATAAAGCTGATAAGAATAAATACAAGACATATAAAGATTTAACAGGTAAAGCAGTTGGAGCCCAAAGTGGGTCAATTCAATATGATATCGTTAAAAATAATATAGACGATGTTGAAATTAAAGGTTTGACAAAGTTAAATGATTTAGTTTTAGCTTTACAAAGTCATAAGGTTGATGCTGTTGCGATGGATGAACCAACAGCTAAAGCATATGCTGCTAATAATGGAATGGTTGCACTTGATCCAAAATGGAAAGACGTTGGCGACACAGATGGCACAGCGATTGCTTTTCCTAAAGGTTCAACTAGTTTAGTTCAAGCTGCAAATAAAACAATTGCAAAGATTAAAAAAGATAAACTTATTGATAAAAAGTATTTGCCATCTGCTGGTGAATATATGAACAAAAACTCAGCCAACAAAACAATGTGGCATTATTGGACTTATTTTGCTAAAGGGATCGAATATACTTTATTAATCACAGTATTATCTGTCTTTTTTGGCTTTATTCTTGGGACACTTTTAGCGCTTTTACGTCTTTCAAACAGCAAATTTTTACGTGGAATAGCAATTGCTTATATTGAATTTGTTCGTGGGACTCCATTGATGGTTCAAGTTATGTTTATTTACTTTGGTGTTGGGGCAATTATTCAATCATTACCTGCGCTTTTAGCGGGTATTATTGCCACCTCATTAAACTCTGGTGCTTATGTTGCTGAAGTTATTCGTTCTGGGATTTCTTCAATTGATGTAGGACAAACAGAAGCAGCTCGTAGCTTAGGTATGTCACAAAAGGATACTTATCGTTATGTTATTATTCCACAGGCTTTAAAAAATATTTGGCCTGCATTAGGTAATGAATTTATCACCTTAATTAAGGAAAGTTCAATTGTTTCAATCATTGGGGTAACAGATTTAATGTATCAATCGCAATTAGTACAATCAGCAACCTATCGAGGAGTTGTTCCGTTATTTATCACAATGATGATCTACTTTGTAATGACGTTTGGTCTTTCCAAGTTGTTAGGTTTGCTAGAAAGGAAGATGAAGCATGACTAATATGATTGAAATTCAAAATTTAAAAAAGACATTTGGAAAAAATGAAGTTTTAAAAGAAATTAATGAAGTTGTAAAAAAAGGTCAAGTAATCTGTGTTATTGGACCATCTGGTTCGGGTAAGAGTACATTTTTACGTTGTTTAAATGTTTTGGAAAAACCAACAGAAGGCAAGATTATTTTTGAAGGTAAAGACTTAGCACATATTTCTGATAAAGAGTTAAATAGATTGCGTGAAAAAATGGGGATGGTGTTTCAAGGATTTAATTTGTTCCCTAATATGAGTGTCTTAGAAAATATTAAACTTGCTCCAATGAAAGTTAAGGGTGTTTTAGAAGAAGAAGCCACACAAAAAGCACAAGAATTATTAGCAAAGGTTGGTTTAGCAGACAAAGCAAATCAATATCCAGCTAGTCTTTCGGGTGGTCAAAAACAACGTGTGGCAATTGCACGAGCTTTGGCGATGGATCCAGATGTAATGCTGTTTGATGAACCTACTAGTGCGCTTGATCCGGAAATGGTGGGTGAAGTTTTAAAAGTTATGCAAGATTTAGCGGAATCTGGAATGACAATGGTGGTTGTAACACATGAAATGAGTTTTGCGCGTGAAGTTGCCGATGAAATTTGGTTTATGGCTGATGGATATGTGCAAGAGATTGGAACACCACAAGAAGTATTTGAAAATCCGCAAACAAAACGGGCGCAAGATTTCTTATCAAAAGTTTTATAGTAAAAAGGTGGAAGTAATTCCACCTTTTTGTTTTGGATAAAAGTTAATCGCAAGTGTTGAGTACTAATGGCGTTTCGCGTTATAATTTCAAGAGATAGTATAAATAAAGAAGATAAAACAATGGAAGATATGTGTTGGCTAGATTGGATAGTTGAATTGCAAAGTCTAGCGCAAGCAGGCTTAGCTTATAGTCAAGATAAGTATGATTTAGAACGTTTTGCAAGAATTCGAGAAATTACGGTTGAAATGTTAGCTAAACAAACTAAACTTCCGATGGCTAAAGTGTATAATCTTTTTGCAAATGAAGTAGGATATCAGACACCTAAAATAGATACTAGAGCAGCTATTTTTAAAAATGATAAGATTTTGTTAGTGCAAGAAGATAATTATACCTGGTCATTACCTGGTGGATGGGGTGAGGTTTATTTATCTGTCAAAGAAAATTTGATTAAAGAAGTCAAAGAAGAAGCTGGATTAGATGTTGAAGTTAAACGCTTGATTGCTGTACAAGATCGTGAAAAACACAATCGTCCAGTATATGCTAATAAGGTATGTAAGATTTTTGCATTATGTGAAAATTTAGGAGGACAATTTGTTGCCAATACAGAAACGCTAAGTAGTAAATATTTTAGTTTAGATGATTTACCGACATTAGCAACAGAAAAAAACACATATGAGCAAATTGAGATGTGTTTTGCAGCTTATCAGGCAAAGGAAAAATGGCAAACGCTGGTTGATTAAAAGGAAAGGATGAGATTAGTGGCGACTGAGTATCTTGAAAATAAATTAAAATTATTGCCCGATTTACCCGGCTGCTACATTATGAAAGATCTCAACAGCAAGATAATTTATGTAGGAAAGGCCAAAAATTTAAAAAATCGAGTGCGCTCTTATTTTAAGAGTTCTCACGAAGGTAAGACAGCGCGTTTAGTTGAAGAAATTCGCGATTTTGAAACAATTGTTACGTCAACTGACAAGGAAGCTTTTTTGTTAGAAATTACCTTAATCCAAAAGCATAAGCCTCATTACAATATTAAATTAAAGCGTGGAACAGGCTATCCGTATATTAAAATTACTAATGAAAAAGATCCAACTTTAAAAATCGTCAGTCAAGTTACTAAGGATGGTGCGGCGTATTTTGGACCATATCCTAATGTCTATGCAGCCCAAGAAACATTACAACTTTTGCAAAAAGTATATCCATTAAGAAGATGCAGTGGTTATCAAAAGCGACCATGCTTGTATTATCATATGGGGCAATGCTTAGGTGCTTGTTTTCAAGAAGTGCCACCTGAAAAATATCAAGCACAGATTAAAAAAATTAAATCATTTTTAAATGGAAATGTTGCTGGTATCAAAAAGACATTAACGCAAAAGATGCAACAAGCTGCAGATGAAATGGATTATGAAAGAGCTGCTGAGCTACGCGATCAGATTCGTTATGTTGAGATTACTGTTGAAAAACAAAAAATTATTTCCAATGACAATACACCAAGAGATTTATTTGCATTTTATATGGACAAAGGGTGGCTTTCATTACAGATTTTTTCTATCAGACAAGCGCGCTTAATGAAACGTGAAAAACGTCTGTTTCCTTGTATTGCAGAGCCAACAGAAGAGCTTGCATCGTTTATCTTACAATTTTACAATCAAAAAAATCGTATATTGCCTAAAGAAATTTTGGTACCAGCAGGGATGCCTAACGAAGTTTTGAGTGAAATTTTAGGTGTTCCAGTTAAAACGCCACAACGTGGTGCTAAAAAAGATTTGCTTGAATTGGCTCAAAAAAATGCTCGCCTAGTCTTGGAAGAAAAATTTAGATTATTAGAGTTAGACGAAAGAAAAACGATTCAAGCGATGAATGAATTAACTGATGCTTTAGGAATTGCACGGGGACATCGCATTGAAGCATTTGATCATTCACATCTGCAAGGACAAGACATTGTGTCTGCAATGGTATGTTTTGTTGATGGAAGTGCAGAAAAGACACAGTATCGTAAATACAAGTTAAAAACGGTTGAACATGCTGATGAAACAGCAAGTACTAAAGAAGTTATTTATCGGCGTTATAGTCGACTATTAAAAGAAAATGCACCTTTACCTGATTTAATCTTGATGGATGGGGCCCAAATCCAAGTTAAAGCAGCCAAAGATGTCTTGATAAATCAGTTAGGACTTGATATTCCGGTCGCTGGTATGGTCAAAAATACACACCATAAGACGGCAGCTTTATTGGCAGAAAACATGCAGCAAATAGATTTAGATCCTAAGAGTGAAGGATTTTATCTTTTACAACGTATTCAAGATGAAGTGCATCGTTTTGCTGTTAGTTATCATAGACAACTACGCTCGAAAAATTCTTTGGCTTCTAGACTTGATATGATTGCAGGTGTAGGACCTAAGACACGCAATAAATTATTACAAAAGTTCGGTAATTTAAAAAAGATAAGACAAGCTTCATTAGAAGAATTACAAACCTGTGGAATCTCACAGCGTGTTGCACAAACGATTCAACTTAGTTTAAAAAATGAAAAGTAATTAAAAATAGTTTTGACCAAGTCCCCAAAAACTGGTATAGTTGGGCTTGGTATCTTTATTTTAGAGAATAATCAATGAAAAAATGAAAGGAGCAACCGATTAATGTTTGTAGATCAAGTTAAAATATCAGTTAAGGCTGGCAAAGGCGGCGATGGGATGGTTGCTTTTAGACGCGAAAAATATGTTCCTAATGGTGGTCCAGCCGGAGGTGATGGAGGTAAAGGCGGAAGCGTCATCTTAAAAGTAGATGAAGGCTTGCGGACTTTGATGGATTTTCGTTATCACCGTATGTTTAAAGCTCAACCAGGTCAAAATGGAATGATTAAAGGAATGTTTGGCCGAGGAGCAGATGATTTATATATTTTTGTTCCAGAAGGGACGACTGTTTATGATGCTGATACAGATGAAGTTTTAGGCGATTTAATTGAAGCAAACCAAGAATTAGTTGTAGCCAAGGGAGGGCGTGGAGGCCGTGGTAATATGCGGTTTGCATCTGCCAAAAATCCGGCACCAGAGATTGCTGAAAATGGTGAACCTGGTGTTGAACGCAACTTGCGCTTAGAATTAAAAGTCCTAGCTGATGTTGGTTTGGTAGGTTTTCCATCTGTTGGTAAATCAACTTTACTTTCCGTGGTAACTAGCGCAAAGCCTAAGATTGCACAGTATCATTTTACGACTTTAGTACCTAATTTAGGCATGGTCCGCTTAGATGATGGCCGTGATTTTGTGATGGCTGACTTACCAGGATTGATTGAAGGTGCTTCAAATGGGGTAGGGTTAGGAATTCAATTTTTAAGACATATTGAAAGAACGCGTGTTATCTTACATTTAGTTGATATGTCTGGGATGGAAGGCCGAGATCCATTTGATGATTATCAAAAGATTAATGCTGAGTTGGCAACATATGATGAAACCCTACTTGATCGGCCTCAAATTGTGGTTGCAAGTAAGATGGACATGCCAGATGCTGCTGCAAATTTAGCGGAGTTTAAAGAAAAACTCATGCAAGATGAAACATTAAAGCAAATACCTGAAGTGATGGAGATATCATCATTGACACACCAAGGGTTAGATGCTTTAGTAAAACGTACAGCTGAAATTTTGGAACAAACACCAAAATTTGCAACATTGGCTCAACGTAAACAAGAACAACAAGCGGCATTATATAAATTTGAAGATAAACAAGAAGAACCAGATTTTATCTTGACACGTGATGCTGATGCAACGTGGATTTTAAGTGGTGAAAAACTTGAAAAACTCTTTAAGATGACTAATTTAGAGCACGATGAAAGCTTGATGCGCTTTGCACGGCAATTGCGTGCGATGGGAGTCGATGATGCCTTGCGGGCACGTGGAGCTAAGGCTGGAGATATGGTTAAGATTAAAGATTTTGTCTTTGAATTTGTAGAATAGTCATTTGAGGTTAAGGTTTTTTGGAAAAAAGATTAAAGAAAAGCAGATACATCACGGGCTTTGATAGCCTTAGAAGTCTGGCGGTAATTGGGGTGATTTTATATCACTTGATGCCTTACCAACTTAAAGGTGGCTTTTTGGGAGTGCCAATCTTTTTTGTTTTATCGGGGTATTTGATTACTGACCAGTTATTTCAAGAATGGAAACAAGATAACTATATTGATATCGGTGGTTTTTATATGCGAAGAATGCGCCGTTTATATCCGGCGTTAGTTGCGTTATTAATCGTCACAACTGCTTATATCACCTTATTTGAAAGATCATTGTTGACCAATATTCGTGGTATAATTGGCAGCAATCTTGTTTATCTTTATAATTGGTTTCAAATTCATTTGCATGAGTCATATTTTGAACATTTAGCGGTGCAATCACCATTTACACATTTATGGTCGCTCTCAATTGAAGGTCAATTTTATTTATTTTGGCCGATAATTGTTGGCTTATGTGCAAAGTACATTGGAAAGAAACGTCATATTTTTAATATATTCTTGTTAGGGTCGCTATTATCATTTTTGATGATGTGTACACTCTATCAGCCTAATCAAGATCCTTCGCGCGTATATTATGGTACAGATACCAGAATATTTTCGATTCTTTTAGGAGCCACTTTGGCAGTGATTTGGCCTAGTGTAAATCTTAAGCCTAGATTAGCGAAAAATGCTAAATGCGTTTTGAATCTTATCGGTGGTGTGAGTTTAATAATATTATGTGGTTTATTTTTAGTTGTTGATGATCAATCAGAGCTATTGTATCGTGGAGGGATGTATTTTTACTCGCTTTTAGCTTGTTTAGTAGTGGCTGTTGTTGCTCATCCAGGAGCTAGTTTGAATAAATGGCTGACTAACCCTGTTTTTTCATGGCTAGGAAAAAGAAGTTATGGAATTTATTTGTATCAGTATCCATTGATGATTTTTTATGAAAGTAAGGTTCAAAACATTGCGGCTCATCCATGGTTACATGCACTTGTTGAGATTTTATTGATTTTAGCAATCAGTGAGTTATCATATCGCTATTTGGAAAGACCGTTACAAAAGGTTGATTTGACAAATATTAATTTGAAACATAAAAAGTTACAAGCCAAGTTATTTTTAATGACTAGTGTTAGTGTAATTGCTTTAGTGGGAATTGTTTGCGCTAAAAAGCTAGAACCCAAAAAAGATACCCGCTTACAAACGCAGATTGCACAAAATACCAAGATTGTTCAAAAAAACAATGCTAAAATTTTGCATGAAAAAACGGTTGCTGCACCACCTAAGAAACAGCCACCTGTAAATGAACATGGCTTGACTGCTAAGCAAAGTCAACAAGCTCAACAAATGAAACTCACGGCTTTAGGTGATTCAGTTTTAGCTGATACAGGCATACAGTTACAACAAATATTTACACAAATGTATGTCGATGCTAAAGTAGGTAGACAAGTTAAAGATGTTGTGCCAATTTTGCAGTCTTTGAATGCTAATAATCAGTTAGGTGATAAGCTTTTGTTGGTGTTAGGAACAAATGGACCGTTTAGTCAAGATGATTTGGCCTCTATCATGCAAGTTGTCGGGCAACGACAAGTCTATTGGGTAAACGTACATGTTCCAACTAGAAGATGGCAAGATCAAGTTAACGGAGATTTGCAAGCAGCTACAAAGCAATATAAGAATATCAAGGTTATTGATTGGTTTACTTATAGTCAAAATCGTCCTGATTGGTTTTATGAAGACAATATTCACCCTAATGTCGATGGAAGCAAACAATTCGCAACATTTGTTGCTCGTGAAATCTTAAAATAGTAGTATGTTGTAAAATAAGGATTCTTTATTAAAACAGACTGATAGAATCATTTTTTAACTAAGATTATGAATATAATTTTATCCCCTTTACTGAAATTTCGCAGTAAGGGGATTTTGTTTGGAAATTTCGCAATAAAATGTAAGTTTTCTGGCTATAAATTATAGAGCAATTTTTAGGCTAATAAGAGTTTTTCAGTGGTAATTTTAAAGCCATAGATGTTATATTCTTCTAGTTGAGAGGTTTGAAATTTCAATGTGCTATCTGGTGTTAGGTGGCCAAGTTGTTGGCATAATGAATGTAAGTTAATTGCAGGTTGGGCAGATGTTTGAAGATAAAGGATGTTAGTGTTAGCTACATAAGTAAGTTTAGTTATGCTTAAAGGTATTTTTGCTACTTCAAAGTAGACAGCTAACTGTCCGTTAATACCTTGACAGCTTGCAAGAAAATCGGCAACTTTCATGGTTAAGACCTCCGTATTTTTTTCTTTGAGTATAGACGATTCTTTGGTTTGATGCAAATCCATGCTATAATAATGCATAGTGTACCTTTTAATAATTAAAGGTTAGAAGTTTGGATAGAATAGGAACGTTTTTATGGAGTTAGAATTTTTAGGAACCGGTGCAGGTTCACCCGCCAAGTTTCGTAATGTTACATCTTTGGCGTTAAAATTATTAGATGAAATTAATGAAATCTGGTTATTTGATTGTGGTGAAGGTACCCAGCATCAAATTTTGCACACGACGATTCGCCCACGCAAAGTTGATCGAATCTTTATTACACATCTTCATGGAGATCATATTTTTGGTTTGCCTGGTTTTCTAAGCAGTCGCTCATTTCAAGGCGCACAAAAAGCAGATGTCTTAAAGATTTATGGACCTAAAGGCATAAAGCAATATCTAGAAACGAGTTTAAAATTTTCACAAACAAAATTAACATATCCGATTGAATATGTTGAATTAACACCAAATTTTGCTGGAACTTTATTTGACGAATTCCGTTTTAAAGTAACATGCATGAGTTTAGATCATCGTATCAGTTGTTTTGGATACCGTATTGAAGAAAAAGATTATCCAGGAGAATTGTTGATTGATAAGTTAAAAGAAGAAAATGTTGCACCAGGTCCAATTTATGGACGATTAAAAGCCGGTGAAACGGTGACTTTAGAAGATGGTAGAGTTTTAGATGGTAAGAATTATCTAGGACAAACTAAAAAGGGTCGAACTATTACAATTTTAGGTGATACTAGACAAGTTTCTTCTGTAGCACAACTTGCAAAAAATGCTGATGTTTTAGTGCACGAAAGTACTTTTGGCAAAGGTGAAGCAAAAATTGCTAAAAACTATTATCATGCGACTTGTCAACAAGCAGCATCCGTTGCTAAGGAAGCACAAGTCAAGCAGTTGTTGTTAACGCATATTTCAGCACGTTATCTTGGTGCGGCTGTTTTAGAATTGCAAAATGATGCCCAACAAATCTTTAATAACACAAAAGTTGTTAAGGATTTTGATATTATTAAAGTTCCTTTTCCTAAATAATGAAGCCATAGGAGGAAAATAAATGCAAAGTTATAAAATTTTAAAAAATTTATGTAATAGAGTTGTATTGATTACTGGTGCGTCTTCAGGATTAGGTGAACAAGTAGCATATGCAGTTGCCAAAAAAGGTGCAATTGTTGTTGTGTGTGCACGCAGATTAAATAAACTACAAGATGTAGCTGCGACTTGTCGGCATTTATCTGGACGCCAAGCATTTGCCTATCAATTAGATTTAAAACAACCAAATCAAATAGAAAAACTTGTTAATGATGTTGAAGAAAATGTTGGACCAATCGATGTTGTGATAAATAATGCTGGTTTTGGTTTGATGGAAAATGTTTTAGAGTTTGAAATGGATGTTGCTGAAGAAATGTTTAAGGTTAATGTTTTAGGCTTAATGTATATGACTAAATATGCTGCTTTAAAAATGGCACAAAGAAAACGAGGATTGGTCGTTAATATTGCTTCAAGTGCTGGTAAAATTGCGACACCTAAAGCAGCAATATATGCAGCGACTAAAGCAGCAGTCATCAGTTATTCTAACGCGTTACGTTTAGAAGTTAAGCCATTAGGAATTCATGTGTTAACAGTTAATCCAGGACCAATTCGTACTGATTTCTTTGACTTTGCAGATAAGAGTGGAAAATATTTGGAAAAAGTTGGCGATTTTGTATTGAATCCAGAAATCGTTGCGACAAGAATTGTTAGTGCAATTGGCACTAACAAACGTGAATTGAATATACCGGGGATTTTAGAAGTAGCACATCATCTATATGAAGCATGTCCACGGTTGGGTGATTATTTTGCAGGACAGGTTTTCAATAAAAAATAAGGATGAATCAGATGAAAAAACAATGGAGAACGTTAATCGCTATTTTATTGGTATTAATCGTAGTAATTTTTTCTTGGCTCAATGTTCAACCAGTTACTATTAGTTTTGGTTTGGGAAATATTACCTTACCGTTAGTAGTGGTTTTGGTTGGCTCTGTTTTTTTAGGAGCTTTGATTGCATTATTTAGTTCGTGGACAGTTATTTATCACTTGAAAGCTGAAAATAAACAACTGTCAGAACGACTTAAGGCAAATCAAACAATGCGTCGTAGTACAAAAGATGAGTCTAAAATAGTTGCTAAAAAATAAGAGGTGAAATAAGTGATTATAGCTAAAAAAGATTGGTGTGATGAGATAAAGTTAGATGAACAAAAAGTTAAACAACTTGCTAAACAAACTAACTTATCTATTTTATTAACACGAATCTTGATGCAAAGAGGATATAATGACCAAGCAAAAATTACGCAGTTTTTGCAAGCAACATTAGAAGATCTATATGATCCATATAGTCTATACGATATGCAAAAAGCCGTCCAACGTATATATACTGCAATTGGTGAAGGACAAAAAATTGTTGTTTATGGAGACTACGATGTCGATGGAATCACAAGTACTGCACTTATGTATGAAACTTTGTTGCAACTAGGTGCTGAAGTTGATTTTTATGTTCCTAATCGTTTCTTAGATGGATATGGGCCTAATTTGCGCGTCTATCAAGATTTAATTGCGCAACAAACAGATTTAATCATTACGGTTGATAATGGGATTGCTGGAGGAGAAGCTTTAGAATATGCGGCTAAGCAAGGCATAGATGTCATTGTTACCGATCATCATGAAATACCAAGTAAACTACCAATAGCTTATGCAATCATTCATCCCAATCATCCTATGGGAAATTATCCGTTTAAGAAACTAGCAGGTGTTGGTGTAGCCTTAAAATTGGCAAGCGCCTTATTAGAAGAAATTCCAGTTGAAATGTTAGATCTTGTAGCACTAGGAACAATTGCAGATATTATGCCTTTGGTTGATGAAAATAGGATACTTGTCAAATATGGTTTAGAGATGCTTGTAAATACTAATCGTGTAGGCTTACAAGAATTGTATAATATAGCTAAGATTGATCTTAAAAATTTCACCTCAGATACGGTAGGCTTTTATTTAGGCCCGCGGTTAAATTCGCTGGGACGCTTAGATGATGCAAGTGTAGGCGTTGAATTATTAACAACATTTGATGAAAATGTAGCTAAAGATTTGGCTAAAAAGACGAATGAATTAAACAATAAACGACAAGAATTGACTAACCAAGCGATGCTACAAGCTAGCGCACAACTTTGTGCACAAAATCAGTCGCATTTGGTGAATGTTTTAGCACATGAAGAATGGCATGAAGGAATTTTAGGAATCATTGCTGGCAAAATTAAAGAACAAACCGGTAAACCAACCTTAGTGTTTAATATAGGAGAAAAGGGCATTGCCAAAGGTTCAGGGCGTTCGTTAGAAGCTTTTGATATGTTTAGTGCACTAAATAATCATTTAGACTTATTAGAAAGTTTTGGTGGGCATAATTTAGCTTGTGGTTTGAGTATCAAAACAGATAAACTTGCCGAATTACAAATGATTTTAGATCAAGAAGCTATAAAACAAGATCTATCAAATGCGCCTAAAGAGACCTTACATTTAGCAGGGAAATTACGGCTAGAACAATTAAATTTAGCCTTAATTGATGAATTGGCCTTGTTAGCGCCTTTTGGGCAGGCAAATCCTAAACCGATTTTTGGTTTTGTTGGATATCAAGTTAAAGCAATTAATTTTTTAGGTGAAAAGAAAAATCATTTGCGTTTGACATTAGCAGATAAAAATGTCCAAGTCCCTGCTTTAAAATTTGGCGTAGCACAAGAAATCATGGAACAATTGACATCTGAAACAAGTGCTATTCAATTAGTTGGAGCGCTAGATAAAAACGTTTGGCAAAATAAGGCAAGTGTTCAAATTATGATTGAAGACATAGCAACTACAGATTTTTCAATTACTATTAAAGATCAAAGAAATCAGCTTTTGACTACGAGTTTGTTTGAACAACCAGCAACTTATGGCTTTTTTAATGCTAAATATTTAAAACAACTAAAACCATATATCAAACAGCACAGTCAAGCTTGTTTGTTATCACAAACAAATGAAATTAATACGCAAAATTTGGTTTTAGTAGATTTTCCACCAGATATTGATAGTTTGCAACAAGTCTTGGCACATAGCCAATTTACAAATTTACGAACGATCTTTTTTACTGCAAAAGAAATTTGGCGGCAAGAAGTTCCTAATAGAGCGGATTTTTCAGCATTATATCGTTATTTAAAGCAAAAACAACAAATCTTGAAGAGTGATTTAGCAAGTGTGGCAAACCAGCTAAAATGTAAAAAAGCGACACTTATTTTTATGTTACAGGTGTTTAGTGAAGCAAATTTTGTTAAAATAAAAACAGAGACGATACACGTTGTTGCAAATCCACAGTTTTATCCTTTGGAAAAAACTGTTGCATATCAAAAGTATCTGTATGAACGCAAAAACCAACAGTTTTTGTTAGGTACAGATTTCAATGAGCTTGAAAGATGGATTAGACAACAATGCAGATGACAAAGGAGAATTATTTATGGCAGTAGATTTAAACAATTATGTTGCAAGTATTCCAGACTATCCTGAAAAAGGAATTATTTTTCGTGATATTTCACCTTTAATGGCTGATGGCGAAGCTTATCGCCAAACGACTGATCGCATTGTCCAATTTGCTAAAGATAAAGGTGTTGAAATGATTGTCGGACCAGAAGCACGTGGATTTATTGTGGGCTGTCCGGTTGCTTATGAACTAGGTGTCGGTTTTGCACCTGCACGAAAAGAAGGTAAATTACCACGTGATGTTGTGCGTGCGGAATATGAATTAGAATATGGTACATCTGCTTTATGTATGCACAAAGATGCGGTTAAACCAGGACAAAAAGTCTTGATTACTGATGATTTATTGGCAACGGGTGGCACGATTGGAGCAACGATCGATTTAGTTGAGCAATTGGGTGGTATCGTTGTTGGTTGTGCCTTTATTATTGAATTAACAGATCTTAATGGTCGTGCTAAACTTGAAAACTATGATGTTTTGAGTTTAATGAAGTATTAATAAAAAGCATATCGTGAAATAAACTGATTATTTTACTAGTTGATAAGGATTGATTTCTGGATTGTACAAGGGTCAATCCTTTTTAATTTTGATTAAGCAAATGCAATATCTTAATGGCTTTTGATGTCAAAAAATAAAGTTTAAATATTTGACAAAAAACCACAATAAGTTTTGATAGTTATAACAATATGTAATGAAGTAAAGTCAAAATTTATAAAACTTTCAATAAATATAAGAAAATTTTTAAAAAAATTTAGAGGGTAATTACTTGTAATTTATTTGTAATAGTTTTAAACTAATGGACATAATATGTAGGCATGTTATTTGGTGATGAAAAATGGGTTCAAAGGGGGCTAAAATATGCTAGAAAAACTGCGTAAAGTCTGGCAAAATGAAGTTTTTAAATTTTTAGCTAAAACTGTTTTTTACTTCATAATTATGTTTTTACTTGTTTATTTATATAGTTATAGTGGAGTCGATCAACCGCATTTCATCTATAACGAGTTTTAGGTAGGAGGAAGTATTTGATGAAAAGTATTGTATCCCGAATAGACGAATGGGGGCTAAAAGAGCCTAACCGACAAGCTTATGATTATTTAGGCCAGACTTATACTTATGGTCAACTTAAGACATATTCGGATGCCTTGGCTAAATACTTACAAAATATGAATTTAGCAGCTAAAGCACCGATTGTTGTTTTTGGTGGTCAAAGTTTTGAGATGTTGGTTGCTTTTTTAGGATGTGTTAAGGCTGGGCATGCTTATATTCCAATTGATGATAGTTCTCCAAAAGAGCGCGTACAGTTAATTGTTGAAATTGCTAAACCAGCAGCATGTATTACGATAAGTGAACTTGATTTAACATTAGATAGCTTGATTATTACCAATGAAGAGCTAACTTCATTGATGACTTCAAATGATTGTCAATATGAAACAACGTTGAGTGTTAAACAAGAAGAAGATTTTTATATTATTTTCACTTCGGGAACAACAGGTGTTCCTAAGGGTGTTCGTATTAGTCATGATAATTTGGTAAGCTTTTGTAACTGGATGTTGCAAGATTTTGCTTTACCAACAGGTGTGACTTGTTTAGCGCAGCCACCGTATTCTTTTGATTTGTCTGTAATGAATTTGTATCCGACCCTATTGTTAGGAGGCAAATTAGTTGCGATGCCTAAAGAAATTAGTATGGATTTTAAACAGTTATTTGCTAAATTACCGACGTTAAAAATTAAAGAATGGGTGTCAACTCCTTCTTTTGTCGAGCTTTGTATGTTAGATCCAAACTTTAATGCACAAAATTTACCTGATTTGACATATTTGCTATTTTGTGGTGAAGAATTGACGCATGCAACAGCTGATAAATTAAAGCAAAGATTCCCGCAAGCGCAGATTTATAATACTTATGGGCCAACTGAAGCCACTGTAGCGGTAACTGTAGTTAGGTTGGATGAACAGATTATGCAAAGTTATACGCGCTTACCGATTGGAAAGGCTAAAGAAGATACACGCGTCATTTTATTAGATGAAAATGAACAAGAGGTTGGCTTAAACCAAGCTGGAGAAATTACGATTATTGGTCCGAGCGTTTCAGCAGGTTATTTGAATAATCCAGAAAAAACAGCTGCTTCATTTAAACAAATTGCTGGTCAATGGGCCTACAAAACAGGTGATTTAGGTCAATATGATGAAAACGGTCAGTTATTGTATAAGGGACGTTTAGATTTTCAAATTAAACTCCATGGTTATCGCATTGAATTAGAAGATGTTGACCATCATTTGGCAGCAGTTAGCGTAATTAATCAAGCGATTGCGATTCCTAAATATGATAAAGACCATAAAGTTAGCCAGTTGTTGGCTTATGTCGTTGTTAAAGAAACTCAAAATAAAGACGTTAACCAATTAACCAAAGAAATTAAAGATGAATTAAATCAAACAATGATGGCTTATATGATGCCACAACGTTTCATTTATGTTGACAGTTTGCCTTTGACACAAAATGGTAAGATCGACCGTAAGAAATTAATGGCCGAGGTTAATGGATCATGTTAAACCTACAACCATATCAAAATCCAACGTATTTTTTATTACTAGGTTTGGGTCTTTTGCCTATTATGGTCGGTCTTTTAAATGGTAAAAGATTTAGAGTTTATGAAACAGTCATTTCATTTCTATTCTTATTGCTAACCTTTGGAGGTCCTAAGTGGCAAGAAGGATTAGCCTTAATAGGATACATTGTTTTTGAGTTGTGTATTTTATATGCATACTTGTATCACAGGCGACAAAAAAACAGTGGTAGTGTCTTTGTTTTAGCGGTTATCTTAGCAATTTTACCGTTGGTTATTGTTAAGTTAACACCGGCTTTAAGCGGGCATAATTCTTTAATTGGCTTTTTGGGAATTAGTTATTTAACATTTAAAGTTGTTGGAATGGTTATGGAAATGCGGGATGGTTTAATCAAAGAGCTTGATTTTAAAGAAGTTTTGCACTTCTTGTTATTCTTCCCGACTATTTCATCAGGACCAATCGATCGCTATCGACGTTTTTTACAAGATTATAATAAAGCCCCAAGTAAAGAAGAATATATTCAATTGTTGGGTAAAGGTGTTTTTTATATCTTTTTAGGCTTTTTATATAAATTTGTTTTGGCGTATTTCTTTGGAAGTGTGTTGTTGCCTAAAGTTGGTCATGTTGCTTTGTTTGATGGTGGAATTTCATGGGCATTAGTAGCATATATGTATGTGTATTCCATGGACTTATTCTTTGATTTTGCAGGCTATAGTTTGTTTGCAGTCGCTATTAGTTATTTGTTGGGTGTAAAAACACCAATTAACTTTAATAAACCATTTAGTGCACCGAATATCAAAGAATTTTGGAATAGATGGCATATGACCTTGTCGTTTTGGTTTAGAGACTATGTTTATATGCGGTTTGTCTTTTTTATCATGAAAAATAAACTGTTGACTAATAAGGTAACAATCGCCAATCTCGGTTATTTAGTTTTATTTTTACTAATGGGATTTTGGCATGGTGTGACTTGGTATTATATTGTTTATGGTTTGTTTCATGCTTGTGCAATTATCATCTGTGATGCATGGTTACGCTTTAAAAAGAAGCATCAAGCTAAGCTACCAAGTAATAAAGCAACACATTTGTTAGGGATTGTTATCACATTTAATGTTGTTTGCTTTAGTTTTTTGATTTTTTCCGGATTTTTAGATACATTATTTTTTAGAAATTAGAAAGGATAGGGAGTAAATTATGAAAGAAAAAGTTTTAGAAATTTTAGAAGGTTTGACAGGACAAGATTTTACAACAGATATGGATTATAACTTGTTTGAAAGTGGTTTGTTAGATTCGATGGGGACAGTACAGTTATTACTTGAATTACAAATGCAATGTGGTATTGAAGTTCCAGTTTCTGAATTTGAAAGAACAGAATGGGATACACCAAATAAAATTATTGCGAAAGTTGAAAGTATGTAACTATGAAGTTAAGAAAAGAGCTGTTCAAAATTTTTGGACCGGTCTTTTTAGCGGCATTCTTATTAGGTGTCTTTTTAGTTGCACCACTTAGTTCTAAAAAAATAGATAATGTAACGCTAAAAAGGGCGGCGTTATCGCAGTCGGCTAATATTTTTAAAGGAACAATCGTTAAACAAACAGCACTTGAGAAAAATTATGTTCCTTTTTTTGGATCATCGGAGTTTTCAAGAATGGATGCTTTTCATCCTTTTGTACTGGCACAAAAATATAAGCGTCCATATCGTCCGTTTCTGTTAGGAGCAATGGGAGCGCAATCGTTATCTCAGTTCTTTGGTATGCAAGAAATTAATGCTCAATTAAAAGATAAGAAGGCTGTTTTTGTAATTTCGCCACAATGGTTTGTTAAACAAGGAATAGCGCCAGGAGCTTTTGCATTATACTATTCTAATTTACAAGCCGTAACTTGGTTATTGGATAATCAAGATAAAAATACAGAAATGCAACGCTATGCAGCCAAACGCTTATTACAAATGCCATCTGCACATTCAGATAAGATGATTGAGAATTGTATTCAAAAGAAAGCAGATGGTCAAAATTTGTCTGAGATGCAATTAGTTTACTTGAAATTACGCCGCAATCAACTTATGCATGAAGATCAATTATTTTCAACTTTAAAGTTAAATGATCGTCGGCAACGTATCAAACGTGTAGCTAAAGCATTACCCGACAATTATGATTTTGCAGATCTAGATCAATTAGCCTATCAAATTGGACAAAAAAAGACGGATAATAATCAATTTGAAATTAGCAATAATTTTTGGAATAAGCGTTTGAAAAAAACGTACCGAAAATTAGCAGGTGAACAAGCAAGTAAAAATTATGTTGCTTCACCAGAATTTGCAGATTTTCAATTAGTTTTGAATCAATTTGCAAAAAATCATACGGATGTTTTATTCGTAATTCCACCGGTTAACCGCCAATGGAGTAATTTTACAGGCTTATCTTTAAAAATGTTAACGCAATTTAACGAAAAGATTCGTTATCAGTTAGAAAGTCAAGGTTTTCATAATATTGCTGACTTATCTAAAGACGGTGCTGAAAAATATTTTATGCAAGATACTATTCATTTAGGCTGGCGCGGTTGGTTGAAGATGGATCAATATGTGGCACCATTTTTGATGAATAAACAAAAGCAGCCAACATATCAAATTAACGATAAATTTTATTCAAAGAAATGGCAAGACTTGCAGGGGCAGGCTTTGAATGATTATCTCAAACAACAAACGGATATTTAGCTAAAAAGCAACGTTACTAAAGTAGTTTCGTTGCTTTTTTGTAATTAGCTCAAATAAAAAATGATATACTAATAGTATTAAATGAAAGCGAGGAGCTAAGATGAGTTTAAAATTTGTTTTGGGAGCAGCATCGCAAGATTTGCAAAAGGTGTTGTTTGAAGATATAGTGACGCGACTCAAAAAAGAACCGAATAGTCAGTATTTTTATATTGTTCCTGATCATATAAAGTTTGAATCAGAAGTAAACTTGTTGAAGTATTTGCGTCAAGCGTTTAGTCAAATAACCAATCTATACGCACAAAACAATGTCCAAACTTTTTCTTTTACGCGCTTAGCTTGGTATTTTATGAAGGACCAAGCGATTTTTCAACGACGTCATTTAACACAAGATGGCTTAGCGATGGTAGTTGCGCATATTTTACATGGTTTAGATGCAAAAAAATTGTATGTCTTTACAAGAGAGCAGGGAAAGCCTGGGTTTGCGACTAAATTAGCAGAACAATTATTAGAATTAAAGCTTGGAGGAATTACACCAAGCGATTTAGATAAATTAATCGTTAATTTACCTAAACAAAATGGACAAAATGAAAATTTACGTGCAAAACTTAATGATTTAAATTTAGTGTATCAAGAGTTTGTTGAATATTTAAAAGATGATTATTTGGACAGTGCACAAGTTTTGGCAGCACTAAAGAAATATTTAGAGACAAAGAATCTACAAGATTCAGTGTTTATATTTAATGGATTTACACATTTTAGTGCACTAGAACGTGATGTATTAAGCGTATTATTTAAACAAGCTAAGAGCGTTGAAATTGCTTTGACAATGACTAAAGAAGCTATTAATCAAACACAAGGCTTGTTTTTTAAGCAACAACGGCTGTATAACAGTCTTTGTAATGAAGCTAGACAATTAAAAATAGTTTTAGAGCCTACAACTTTTATTACCGATCAAACACGTGTTACACCAACCTTGCAGGTGCTAGAACAGTATTGGATAGATACCAATCAGTTGCTTAGAGATAAGACAGATCCTGCAATATCTAACGAAAATCTTATGTTGGTGACAACAAATGATCGTGTCTATGAGTTAAGATATGTTGCTAGTCAAATTCGACGATTAGTTAAAAATGGTTATAGTTATCAAGAAATTTTAGTATTAACGCCAGATATGACCAAATATCGTAATTTGTTACAGCCAATTTTTCAACAATATCAAATTCCAGTCTTCGTTGATTTAGATAAAAGTATGATAGATCATCCCTTAGTCGAATTTATTATGGCACTTTTTGCGATTAAGCGACGGGGATTTGGCTACCATGAAATGATGAGGTTGCTAAAAACTGAATTATTTATACCTAAAATCGGTGCAGATGAATTGACTGTACAGGAATACCGTGGAATGCTTGATTTGTTAGAAAATTGTATACTACAAAATGGCTATCGGACAGTGCGCGATTGGTCGGGGGATGAAAATTGGGTTATACAAAAAAGGAAACCACAACCTAATGAAAGCCCTAAAGAGCATTTACAAGCACAAGATTCTTTGGGGCTTAATCAAAAAATTAATATGTTGCGAAGAAGTATTTTTCAACAGCTCAATGGCTTTTTTAAAAAATTAACACAAGTTACTACTGGTCAACAGGCTGTTTTTGAACTAGTTACTTTTTTACAAAAAATAGGTGTAACAGCTCAATTGCAAGCGTGGCAAAAGGCTGCACAAGAAAAGTTGCAAGCTACGGATGCTTCCTATGATGATTTTACACGGCCTAAACAAGTTTGGGATGCTTTTTGTTTATTACTAGATGAGTATGTGATTGCATTAGGTAAAGAGCCGTTTATTGAAAAGGAATTTTTAGATATCTTACAAAGTGGTTTTGAAAGTGCGACCTATTCACGTGTCCCATCAACCTTAGATCAAGTTATTTTTTCACAGACTAGTGTGACACAACTAGCAACACGCAAAGTGACTTTTATTATAGGTGCTTGTGATGATGTAATGCCAGCTCGTGTTGAAAATAATATGTTATTGACTGATCAAGATAGACACCTGTTAGAAAAATATTGGAATCAAGCCGAATCAGAGCATAAGTTTATCAACGACTATAGTGAATTAGTTTTAGCAGATGAACCATTTAAACACTATCAGGCATTTTTAACGCCAAGTCAACGTCTTATATTTACGGCTCCTAAATCCGATGTTGATGGTAAAAAACTTGAATTGTCAAGCTATGTGAAAAAAATATCTGATGCATTAAAGTTAAAGACGATAGACTTATGTGATGACATTGGTCAAACTGGTTTAGCGTTTTTAGGCACAGCACAAACTTCATTAAGCGAGTTGATTACTGCTAGTCAAGAAGCCTATGAAAAGCAAACTACATTAGATTTGCCATGGCAGTGGTTATTAGCATATGAACGTAAAAAATTGCCAGCTTTAACGCAACAGCTATTGCAAAGTTTGAATTATCAAAACGATATTTTACCTACGACACCAGTTGACGAGAATGGACACAAAAAATTAGCTCCTGAAATTGTAAAAAAATTATATGGTACAGAAATATTTACCTCTATTTCAAGGCTAGAGACGTTTTATGCCAATCCATATGAATATTTTTTACAATATGGTTTGCGGCTACAGCCTAGAAAAGAATTTGTTTTAGCTCCGGCTGATACGGGTGAGTTTTTCCATGCGGTTTTGGATGGGTTTTTCCAAAATGTTTTGCAAAAGCATGCGACTGTAGCAGAGTTAAGCAGTCAAGAATTTGATAGCTTGATGAAACAAACATTTGAGCAGTTAGATGAACAACAACGTTTCAAGGTTTTTAATAGTAGTGCTAGGTATCGTTATACGAAACGCCAATTGGAAAAAACTATCTATCAAGTAAGTCAAGCTATTAAGCGTCAACAAAGCGGTGAAGAAATTTATACTTTAAAAACAGAAACTAGTTTTGGTATGGGAGGCTCTTTGCCAGCCTTAGTTTATCCCAAAGATGGTTTGCAAAATAAGATGTATGTACGTGGGCGCATTGATAGATTGGATTTGGTTAAAGATGCTAATGCCAGTTTATATTTGAATGTTATTGATTATAAATCAGGCAATCTAAATGCAAAGATGCAAGACTTTTTATTGAAAGCTTATAATGGTCTATCTTTACAATTATTGACATACTTAAACGCATTGCATAATCTAAGTAAAACAAAGTTACAGGTTGCTGATTTGCATTTAGCACCAGATTTACTGGAAAAATTAGGTATTTCTGCTGATACCTTGCTTAATTTGGGAAGTGTTTCATATTTACAATTACTTGATCCAATATTTGATGTTAAGGATTTACAACAAGGAAAGGCACAAAAAAATATTAGTCAAAAGTACGTCTATCAAGGATTATATCGGTGTGCAGATGATCCAAGCTCACTAGATGAGAATAGTTATTTACAAGCTTTAGACATTAAACTTAAGCAAGCAGCACAAAATAAAAAAGCTGGAGAGTCAATGTCTTATCCACTAAAATTTGAGAGTGGTTCACAAAGTTTCAAGGCTAAAAATCAAAGTAAATTATTGACACTTAATCAGTTTAACGAATTATTGCTATTGAATGATTTAAAGTTAAATGAAGCAAGAAAGCAAATTTTTGAAGGTGTGATAGATTTAGCGCCGTATAAATTAAAAGATAACACGGGCTTAGATTATACTGATTATGGAGCAATTATGACTTTTGATACACTTTTAGCAGCTAATAATTATCATCGAATCGAAGAATTAAGTGAAGAAGAATTGTGGCTAAAAATTAAAGAACTATTGAATGCGGAGGGGCGTGCCTAATGGAAGAAAAACAAGCAAAAAATGGTGGATTTACTCCGACTATAGGACAACAAAAAGCTATTGTAAATACCGGACATAATATTTTAGTCTCAGCTTCAGCTGGTTCAGGAAAAACAAAAGTATTGATTGAACGTATTATTCGTAAAATTGTGTTGCAAGGAATGAGTGTAGAAAACTTATTAGTAGTAACATTTACCGAAGCTGCAGCTAAAGAAATGAAAGAACGTTTGATCAAGGCTTTACAAGAGAAATTACAAGAGTTAAATCAAAATCCTAAAAAAGGCGCTGCTGATCTGCAACGTCACTTGCAACAACAATTAATGAGCGTTAATACTGCAGATATCAGCACCTTACATTCATTTTGTATGCGACTTATTCGTAGTTACTATTATTTGTTGGATTTAGATCCTAATTTTAGATTACTAGCAGATGAAACAGAGCGAATTTTATTGCGTTATGACGTTTGGGAAGAATTACTTGAAGGTTACTATCAACAGTTAGAAGATGTTTTAACTGGAAAACAGACGGATCCTAAGATAGTTTCAGATGCTAAAAACTTTGAAAAAATCATTCAAATTTTTGGGAAAGATCGCAGTGATGAAGGCGTCTCACAAGTGATAATGAAAGTAGATGAATTTGCCAGTGCAAATGCGCAGCCAACAGAATGGCTAGCACATTTAGCTAAGCTTTATGATTGTCAAGCAACGCAAGATTTTACTGAGACTAAACTATGGCAAGGTTATTTACAGCCACTTATTTTTCAAAGGCTACAAGCAATAGTTGGAATTTTAGAAAAACGAAATACTCTGTATCAAGAAAAGTTAAAACCTTTATTGGATGATTTATGGGTAAATGGGGTTGATCCTGAGCTAAAAGATTTTGAAAAAAAACAGGCGCGCAATCTAGCTAAGTATGAAGAAAAAAAGCTGACTCAATTAACTGAATTAGATACATTTAAAGAAATTATGCAAGAATGCCAGCAAACATGTGATTTTGATAGCTTAAAAAATAAGTTAACGACATTTAATCTTAGTGGGAAACCTGTTTTAAAAAAATATAGTTCACCCACTGTTCCAAATGATTTAACCACACCAGCAGCTAAGATTAATAAAGAAATGAAAGCTTTGCATGAACAAGCTAAAGATGCGATAAAAAAACTTCAAAATGACTATTTTTATTTAGATAGTCAAGAACTAATAGAATTACTATTGAATTCAAGCGATGTTGTTAAACGTTTAGCACAGATTGTAGTCGAATTTCGTCAAGCCTATCAACGTGAAAAAAAGCGTCGGCACTTGCTTGATTTTAATGATTTAGAACATTTTGCGTTAGAGATTGTTTCAAATCAAAGTCCTGAAGGAAAACAAGTTGTAGAATTGCTACGTGAGAAATACCAAGAAATAATGGTTGATGAATATCAAGATACTAACGGTGTTCAAGAAGCATTATTAACACAGCTTGCCTCGCAAAATATGTTTATGGTTGGTGATATTAAACAATCAATCTATCGTTTTAGACAAGCAAATCCACAGCTTTTTAATGCAAAGTTGCAAAGTTATCAAAATCTTGATGTAAATGATGTCTTTAATCCGGATTTTTTAGGTGAAAATATCTTACTACAAGAAAACTTTCGTTCAGTTGCCAATGTAACAGAGTTTACTAATTTGATTTTTGAGCAATTGATGGATAAAAAGTTAGGCGAGATTGATTATGATCAAGATGCAAAACTAAAAGCAGCTAATTTGAGTTACCCAAAGCAGCTAGCTACTATACCTACAGAAATTTTAATTTATGAATCGCAACTACCAGATGATGAACAAGAGACGCAAGATTTTACAATTGATACTAAAGAGCAAGGACAAATTTTATTAGTTTGTCAACGAATTAAAGAGCTTTTAAAAGGACAAGACAACCTAATTTATGATAAAAAGACTAAGCAATTGCGCCCAATCAAGTATTCAGATATTGCAATCTTAGCCTCTACGCATGGTGACAGTTTATTGATTACAGAAGAGTTTAGAAATCAAGGAATTCCAGTTAATGTTGATAATGCTAATAACTATTTTCAGACAACTGAAATTCAAATAATGATGTCTTTACTTGAGATTATCGATAATCCGCATCAAGATATTTCATTAGTAGCGGTTTTACGCTCACCAATGTATGGTTTTGATGAAAATGAATTAAGTTATTTACGTATTCAAACTAAACAAGGAGATTTTTACACAGCTTTAACGAATTTTAAAGCAGATGAAACTTTAGAGTTTGAAGTACAACTTCAATGTAAACAACAACGTTTTTTAGACGATTTAGCTTTGTTTAGAGAAACCGCCCATAAAGATGAGTTAGCTGTTTTAATTTGGCAAATTTATCAGCAAACAGGGTTCTTAGATTATGTCGCAGGGATGCCTGGAGGTAAGAAACGTCAAGCTAACTTACATGCTTTATATAATCGGGCTACAGAATATGAAAAAATGAGTTTTAAAGGAATCTTTCAGTTTGTGCGCTTTATTAAAAAGATGCAAGCAAAAGACAATGATTTAGCGCAGATTAATCTAACGGGTGGCGAAGATGCAGTGACTTTTATGACAATTCATAAAAGTAAAGGACTAGAATTTCCAATTGTTTTTTTAATCAATACTAAAAAGCAATTTAATTTACAAGAAATTGTTCGTGGAAATTATTTGTTGGATGAACAGTTAGGCTTTGGTTTGAATTACTTAAAAGAAATAGAAGTTGAACAAACTAAGGTGAAAGCCAAAATTAAGACACCAATTTTAACGCTAATTGGTGAAGAAAGTCTTAATAAGTCATTGGCTGAAGAAATGCGTAAATTGTATGTTGCTTTAACACGAGCAGAACAAAGGTTATTTATTGTTGGACAATATCGTGATTTAGCTACTTGTTTACAGACGTGGAGCAAGGCACTTGACGCAAGTGATATGACCTTGCCACTTAGTTTACGAAAATCAACGCAAGCTTGTTATTTAGATTGGATTGGTAATTGTCTAGTTCGCACAGAAGGTTTCATCGATAAAGTGATATATCGCAACCAAGGTGTACAAAAGGTTAATGATATGGATGCTTTAGTTACCGATATAGCTAATTTTGCTGATGGTACCAAGATTTCAACAGATGTTCCATTTAAAGTAGAGATTTGGAGTAAAGATTATTTACAACAACAATTAGAAATTTGTGAGATGCCTAAACAAAGTATTGATGAATGGTTAAAAATGCAAGAATTACAAACAGATTTTGACGGTAGTGCGCTACAAGATCTTTTGGAGTATCGTTATCCGCATGAGTTATTGACAAAAATTAGTGCTTATCAAGCTGTTAGTGATATTAAACGGTTAATTGATGATCCGGATAATGAAAATATGCCCCAATTTGATACCCAAGAAACAGCACTTAGCAATAATAGTAGGCTGCAATATATTGGTGAATACGCTTTGCCTGAATTCATGCAGCAAAGCATTGAAGTATCTGCGGCTCAAATTGGGACGGCGACGCATTTGCTTTTCCAAAAACTTGATTTACAAGGTGAAATCAATGAACAAAAGATCAAAGATTTGCTAGATGAAGTTTTGCAAGCGGGCTTATTGACTACAGAAGTAGCGCAATTAATAGATGTTAAGGGGATTGTGGCATTTTATCAAACTTCTTTAGGACAAAAAATCTTGCAATCTCAAGCAAGCTTAAGACGTGAAGAACCTATTTCTTTACTTTATCCATTAAATCAACTTTTTAATGGACAACTAGATTTACAAGAAGAAGCACTCTTGGTTCATGGGATTATCGATGGCTATTTCATCGATGAAAATGACGAGATTATTTTGTTTGATTATAAGACAGATAATTATTTTGTTGGACGTGAACATAAATTAAAACAGCTTTATCAAGGACAATTAGAGCTATATGCACAAGCATTAGAAAATATTTTGCATAAAAAAGTTGCGCATAAATACCTTTACTTAGTTAAAGCTCAAATGGTATTAGAAATTTAGTATAATTAAAAGGGCCTAAAATTCAAGCTTTTGGATTTTAGGCCCTTTGATTATTTAGTTTTTTGTTTGAAAGTAAAAGAATTAATAGAGAAATAAAACTGATAAACAAGCCTAAG
This sequence comes from uncultured Lactobacillus sp., assembly GCA_905204935.1. Taxonomy (GTDB): domain Bacteria; phylum Bacillota; class Bacilli; order Lactobacillales; family Lactobacillaceae; genus Ligilactobacillus. The sequence goes on along the minus strand of CAJLBJ010000001.1, from coordinate 98,483 downwards.
TAAAGATATGGTGGCACGAAAAATAATTCAACATGATGTTTGCCTGGACTTAGTTTACATGCTAAGAAAGTATCTTGAATTTTTAATGTCTCAACTTTATGTCCATCAACTTTAATATGCCAACCTTTAGAATAAGGAATTGTAGTGGCTAAAAGCGATTGCTTTTTTGAAACAGTGATTGTTCCGCGTATTTTTCTAGAATTAAAGTCAGTTATTTTTAATTGATGTTTTTGTAATTGCTGTAATTTTTTCTTGACTTCTTGATTGTTTAGGCGATAGAGTACAAAATTATCCAGCGTAAGATTTTGTTTTTTGAACTTAGCAGTCAAGACGATTTCATTTCCTTTATCTTGATTTGCTAAATTTAAAACAACTGTATGCCTAAAAGTTCCATAATAGTGCAATAATCGATTGCCTAAAGACCAAGTAACATTAGTTGAAGAAAGCTGTGGTCCAAGGGTTAGATAATATGAATCGTTAGTTGACGGAGTAAACTTAAAAATAATTTGAGCATCTTTGTCATTGTCTGTGCGCTTAAATGTTTGCCCCGTTAGGTTGATGCTAGATTTAGTGTTTTGGAAGATGACTTCATTGAAATTTTGTGCGCTAAAATAGCGATTGCTAATAGGAGTGTTAGTTGCTAAGTTTAACCAGTTAGTTTGATAACTAATAGGATCGTTATATAACACTTTTAAATCTGTTAATTTTTCAGATGCACCATAACCTAAACTAAGAGCAAAAGGATTTTGATAAATTTGTGTTAAGTCTGTTTGTCCAATAAGAGAATACTCTTTTAAATCACTTTTTTCACTTTGTGAGCTTAGTTGTTCTTTTTCTAAATCTGGAACAACTTCACCTAAGTCTTTATTATCAAAAAAGTAACGCATTGCTAAAAGACTGTCGCTGATTAGTGTTCCGTTAGTATAAGTCACATAGTTATCGCCATCAGGATTACCAAGCTGTCCATAAAAATCAGGTAGGCTTTTTTCAAGTGCAGAGCTAAAATAAGATCCAGAATTAAAGTTATGAGCTAAAGCATCATTTTTAGTGCGTGCATATGTTTGACCAACGCGATACAGTGCAGGTTTCTTTTTTTGTATAAGTTTCACATCAGCTGCAAGAGAAGTGGAAGGTAAGACGTAATCAGCTTGTGTTAAATAAGATAAGTTACCTAAGCTTAAGAAAAGATTACACCCCATCTCACATACGATAACTAAATAAAATAGTAAATAGTAATTTTTATGGGTAGTTTTGAGCGTTAATAACCATAATGTAAGAATTAAAAAGATAGCAAATAATAAAAGATTTTTGGAACTGATAAAGGAAAAATCAGTGGCATTCAAGCAAACATAAGCAAATAAAGCCGTTAAAAAAATTCCTAAAAGTAAAAGTTTTTGGCAAGTAATCTTAAATCTAGTATTAAAAACTTGTGCACCTAGATAAAGCATCCAAAACGAAATTAAAAAAGAGAAGCGATAAGGATACCAGACAGGAAACTGCATTCCATGCCATAAAAGATCAAAAGGTTCAATAAATGTTGAAGCAAAATAAAAGCTGCTGATTAAAAAAGCGCATATCCGACTCTTTAAAGGAAAACGTTTATCTAAAAAATAAAGCAAAAAAAGGCTTAATCCTAATGTTCCAATAAATAAATTAGGAAATCCTTGGGGCATTTGGTCGAAGTTAAATGCCCCGATTACAAATTTAGATAAAAGCTTTGGAGGAAAATATTCTAATTTCCAACTGAAATGATTGATGGTATATTGACCTTTACTAGTTTGCAAAGTGGCAACGGTCGGTAATAATAAAACAGCAGCACAACCAACGGCTAGTAATGAATTTTTGGCAAATAGCCATAAGTTTGAGATTAATTTTTTGAAATTTGTAAAATTTTGTACTTGATGCCAACAAAAGAAGAGACATAAAAATAAACAAATCATATAAGCCATGTAATAATTGCTTATTAACATAACTACAAGCCATAAACAATATGCTTTATTTCTTTGGCCTTCTAAAAGGTTAATAAGATTAAGAACGATTAATGGTAAAAAGACTAAAGCGTCCAACCATAAGATATTTGATTGATTAGCAATTGCCCAGCCCATTAAAGCATAGGATGTTGCAAAGAGTGGGATTTTCCAGCTGTTTTGCAATTTAGTTTGATAAAGTAGCCACCCAAAGCTAAGTCCAGCACAGCCATATTTTAATAATACAACAAGCATTATCCCAGCTGTGATTGTTTTACCTGGAAAAAGTAATAAGACAAGATTAAAAGGGCTTAGTAAATAATAAGCAAATTCACCAATCATAGGTCCACCCAGTGCTTTTCCAAAAGAATAGAAAATATTTCCCCAAGAATGCAAAAGTGTTTGGCGGTAAAATGCAAAAAAGTCAACGTATTGTTGACCTAGATCAACTGTTAGAATGCTATTTTTTCCAAATGGATACATTTGGCGTGAAATAAAATACAACAATACTAAAATGAACGGTGTCAAAAAACTAAAAATTAATGGATAATTTTTGTTAAAAAAACGTTTAATCTTCAAAGACTGGAATCCTTTCGTTTAAAGTCTAAATTCATCATAGCATAATTAGAGTTGGGTTTAGTAAATAAAATAACTTTTAACAAATTTTTAACCGCAAATAAGTGTCCGTTAAGGTATACTTTGTGATACCATATAATTTGTGCAATACGTGTAAGCATAGTTGCAAGATGAGATAGGAGATAGCTTTTGTGAAATTTATTAGAAGAAGTACCACTAAAAATGAGAAAGCGCCGCACTCACATATTCCTTTTCGGTTGAACTTTCTTTTTGTAATAGTTTTTATTTTATTTGCTGCCTTAATTATCCAATTAGCACGTTTACAAATTGTGAATGGACCAATGTTTGAAGCTGAAGTAAACAGTGGAGATGTGCGTACAGAAACAACGAATGTACAACGTGGGATGATTTATGATTCTACTGGTAAGCTATTGGCGGCTAACGATTCTTCACGTGCAATTACTTATACTAAACCTTTAAACGTTTCAGCTACAGTTATGTATCAAATTGCTAATGATTTGACTAAATATATTAGCGTAGAAGATGAAAATATCAATCTAGCGGATGAAATTGACTATTATTTAGCAAATCCAATTCATGAAGAAAATGTCAAAAAAAAGATTGCTAATGCTGATAGTTTGCAACCCGATGATTTGTATAAAGCTGAATCAAAATATGTTAAACAACATAATTTACAAGCAAATTTAAGTGGAAGACAAAAACAAGCAGCTATTTTATATAGTAAAATGAATGGAGCATATTCTTTATCAACTGTTTATTTAAAAACAAGTGATGTTACTGATAAAGAAATGGCAGAAGTTGGTGAAAACCTTTCAAAATTACCTGGAATAAAGATTGGGACTAGTTGGAAGCGTAGTTATCCTAATGGCGAATCTGTTAAGAGTGTGATTGGGACGGTTACGACTGAAAAACAAGGGTTACCAAGTGATTCTATTAATACACTATTAGCGCAAGGATATTCGCGTAATGATAGTGTTGGTTCAAGTTATATCGAATCTAAATATGAAGATGTTTTAAAAGGAACAAAAGCAATCACAGATGTTGAGACGCAAAACGGTTCGATTGTTGATGAAGTTGAAAAATATGGCGGAAAACCTGGAGATAATTTAGTATTAACGATTAATTCACAGTTCCAAAATACAGTACAACAGATTATGGAAGATGCTGTTAATTCTATTAAGGGATCTAATCCATATTTACCAGGAGCATATGCTGTTGTAATGAATCCTAATACGGGTGCGATTTATGCCTTGGCGGGAGTTAATCGTGATTTAGAGACAGGAAAAGTTACAGAAAATGCTTTAGGCGCGGTTAATCAAAGTTATGTAATGGGATCTGTTGTTAAAGGAGCAACAGTTATTGGCGGTTTATTATCGGGAGTTATTACTCCGCAAAGTAACACATTAGTCGATGAACCAATTAAATTAAAAGGAACACCGGTTAAGTCTTCTTTATTTAACCGTAATGGATCAGTAGCTTTAACTGCTTCTGATGCGTTGATGGTTTCTTCAAACGTATATATGATGAAATTAGCAATGCTAGAAGGTGGGTTTAACTATGTTCCAGGTGCTGCATTATCATTACCGACTTCGATTTTTGATAAATTGCGTGGTTATTTTAAACAATTTGGTTTAGGTGTTAAGACAGGGATTGATATTCCTGGTGAATCAACTGGGTTTGAAGGTCCATCAAGTCAAGCTGATATAGGTAAGGCGCTTGACTTATCATTTGGGAACTATGATTCATATACGACATTACAATTGGCACAATATGCATCGACCATTGCAAATGGTGGTTATCGAATGCAACCACATATTCTTGAATCAATTCGTGAAACTAATTCAGATGGCTCGTTGGGTTCAACGGTTTATGAGTTTACTCCAAATGTTTTAAATGTGGTTCCTGCTACAAATTCACAATGGAAGGTTGTTAAAGATGGTTTTTGGAAGGTAGTTCATGGTACTAGTCCATGGAGAACTGGTAGTAAGTTCCAAGACATGAAACCATCAGTCAGTGCTAAAACCGGTACTGCTACAACTTATCATGGAACTGCTGAAACAGAAACGTTAAGTTTAGTGAGCTATGCACCTTCAGATGATGCCAAAGTTGTTATCGCGTTGGCATTTCCAGGAACTACCAAGGCAACTGGGGTTAATACGGATGCAGCTAAAAAAATTTATGAAGCATTCTGGAGTCAAGTTATGAGTAATGATGGATTAGAATAGTAGCTAACTTGTATATTCAAGTGTTTTTCTTATTTAATTTTGGGGTGGAATTTAGTATTATCACTTTTGAAATAGCTTTAAAGAAACCGATTGAGTAAAGTAGTTTTTAGTGTCAAGGTAAAATACTTAACAAAAAAAGTAAAAAATACTAGCATTCAACTTTAAAAGATGATATGATATTAACGTTGAAGGCACCTAGGTGTGTCTTGCTGAAATTGAGACGTAGTTTGGAGGTTTGAAACATGCGTGTAAATATTACATTGGAATGTACAGAATGTCATGAACAAACATACTTGACAAGCAAAAATAAGCGTAATAATCCAGATCGCATTGAGCTTAAAAAATACTGCCCACGCGATCACAAAGTAACAGTACATCGCGAAACAAAATAACAACAGGTTAATACCCTGTTGTTTTTTTCTTTATAAGGAGATTTTGTGATGTTGACTAAGGAAGTATTTAGAAAACAACAATTAAAACGTCTAGCAAGTCGCTTTCAAGAACAACAATTATATGCTTTAGCAAAGTTACAAGCTAAATTGTTGCAAACAAGTGCATGGAAAGAAGCAAAAACTGTTGCGTTGACATTGAGCACCAATCTAGAATTAGATACTAAATCGTTGATTTTAACAGCTTTAAATGCTCAAAAACAAGTTGTACTACCACAAACATTACCTGGAAATCAAATGCGTTTTATTGAAATGACAGAATCTACAACATTTAAAAAAACAGCATTTGGTGTAATTGAACCTAATGGATCTTTAGAAACAACGCTTCCTAAGGATCAAATTGATTTAATAATTGTTCCAGGTGTTGCTTTTAGTGCAAATGGTAAGCGGGTAGGATATGGTGGTGGCTTTTATGATCGTTATTTAAAAGACTATCGTGGCGTAACAATTGCTTTAGCAGATGAGCTACGTTTTTTTCCTGAACCATTATGGCAAATAGACGCGACGGATGTTGACGTTGATTATGTGATTACAGTAAATGGTGGGGGATTTGAAAATGTTAAAGGAAAAATTAGCTGGTAAACCATGGATAACGTATAGCTTGATAGCTGTCAATATAGTTGTCTATCTATTGATGACAGTTGTTGGAGGAAGTGAAAGCGTCAATGTTTTATTGGCATTTGGTGCAAAATTTAATCCATTAATTGCTTTAGGACAATGGTGGCGTTTATTTACACCAATGTTTTTACATATTGGGATCGAACATTTGATTTTAAATATGGTGACGCTTTATTTTATTGGAATGCAAATCGAAATGCTTTTTGGCCCAACAAGATATTTACTTTTATATTTATTAAGTGGAATTGGTGGGAATTTAGCAAGTTTTGCATTTAATCCAGGTATTTCCGCTGGGGCAAGTACTGCTTTATTTGGATTATTTGGTGCATTTTTCATGTTAGCTGAAAATTTTAAAAATAATCCTTATTTACGAGCATATGCTAAACAATTTTTGTTATTAATTATCTTAAATGTTGCTTTTAGTTTTGTTGGTAATGCTGATTTGAGTGGACATTTAGGTGGGTTGTTTGCTGGCTTTTTATTAGCTTACATTGTTGGCTTACCAAGAAAAGGCATGATTGAAAGACATAAACGTATTTTGGCTTTAATTGCATTGGTCATTATTTATGTTTTAATGTGGAATATAGGTTTAAAAAATCTTTAATATTCAGTATAATTAAGGAGATGGTCTGATGAAAACTCTGTATGATGTTCAGCAACTTTTGAAAAATTTTGGCGTTTTTGTTTATGTAGGAAAAAGGATGTGGGATATCGAATTAATGGCGTTAGAGTTAGATCATTTGCATAAAGCCGGTGTAATCGATGAAAAAACTTTTATTAGTGCTAAACTTGTATTAACACGAGAACATAGATTAGAAGAAAAACGATCACAAGGCTAAAAGTTTTAGGAGATGAAATATGATGGATAAAAAACTAATTGGTATTGATTTGGGTGGTACAACTATCAAGTTTGCTATTTTGACACTTGCAGGCGAAATTCAACAAAAATGGAGCATCGAAACTAATATTTTAGATGAAGGTTCTCACATTGTTCCAGATATTATTGATTCGATTAACCATCATTTAGACTTATACAATATGACCCCTGAACAATTTGTTGGAATCGGTATGGGTACTCCAGGGACTGTCGACTTAGAAAAAGGTACGGTTGTAGGAGCGTACAATCTAAATTGGAAAACTGTTCAAAATGTCAAAGAACAAATTGAAACACAAACTAAGATTAAGTTTGCTATCGATAACGATGCTAACGTTGCAGCGTTAGGTGAACGTTGGATGGGTGCAGGCGATAATGCAGCAGATGTTGTATTTATGACTTTAGGTACTGGTGTAGGTGGCGGTATTATCGCTAACGGTGCTATGGTTCATGGAATGGGTGCTGGTGGTGAAATTGGCCATGTTAATGTTGAACCAGGTGGATATCAATGTACATGTGGTAATAAAGGTTGTTTAGAAACTTATGCTTCCGCTACTGGGGTAGTTCGTGTTGCGCGTGAAATGGCAGAAGAATTTGCTGGTGAATCGCAGTTGAAACAAACATTGGATAATGGTGAAGAAGTAACTTCTAAGTTAGTATTTGATTTGGCTAAAGCCGGTGATTTCTTGGCTAAAAGTGTAGTTGATCGTGTGTGTCGTTATTTAGGTTTAGCTTGTGCTAATCTTGCAAGTACACTTAATCCAGAATATATCGTAATCGGTGGAGGAGTTTCTGCAGCCGGCGACTTTTTGTTAGATCAAGTTAAAGCTTACTTTGCAGAATTTGCATTCCCTACGATTAGAAATACTACTAAGATTAAGTTAGCTCAACTTGGTAATGATGCTGGTGTAATTGGTGCAGCTTCATTAGCTTTAAAATTTCAATAATTAATTAGAATTGAGAGGAGTTTTTGGGATTGTTTCTTTTAGGACAAATTAGCATATGGTATGTGATTAATGTAATTTTAATTATTATTATCTTATGGATGATTTTTTATCCGATGTATTTGAATTGGCGTGGTAAGAGAGTTGCTAAAATTGTTGATAACGCAGAATTCAAAGAAGGTATGCGGAAAGCACAAGTTATCGATGTACGAGAAGCTGCTAACTTTGAAGCAGGACACATTTTAGGTGCACGTAATATGCCATTGTCTCAATTTAAGTTGTATGAAAATAGTTTGCGCAAAGATACACCGATTTATATCTATGAAACAGGCCGTTCCATGGCTGTACGTGCAGCATTACAATTGCATAAAAAAGGCTATCGTGATTTAGTGATTTTAAAAAACGGTTACGATAAATGGGATGGTAAAACCAAAAAGAAGAAGTATCAAGATTAATAAAAAATGGCTCGGTTTAAATCCGAGCCATTTTTTATTAAGATTATCCTTGATGAGCAGAGCGACTTTTACGTAAAGCGCGTTTACGATGTTCTTCTAAGATAGCTTCGCGTTCTTCGATTGGTTCAACAACAGTTTTCTTAAATGCAAAAGCAGCACCTGCTAAAGCACCGATTGTTGAAACGACACCAAAGAAAAAGCCTTTACCAAATGATTTCATGAGATTCCCTCCTTTTAATAAAGTTTTCATTTTTTACCAATGAAATACTTCTGATATCCATTATGAACGATAATTGAAAAAATATCTAGATATAACTCCTAAAAAGTTTGATAAATGTTAAAATAATAACGAAAATATAAAAGATGGGGAGAAAAAGATTGCAAACTGGACAAAAAATTTTGTTAATTGTTGGACCGACTGCGGTTGGTAAAACGAATTTATCAATTGAATTAGCAAAAAAATTTAATGCAGAGATAATTTCAGGGGATTCAATGCAAGTCTACCGTAAATTAGATGTAGGAACAGCTAAGATTACTCCGTCAGAAATGCGGGGGATTAAACATTATTTAATAGATGAATGTAATATAGACGAACGTTTTTCTGTTGCGCTTTTCATTGAAAAATGTCGTAAAGCTATCAAAGAAATTCAAGCACAAGGTAAATTGCCGTTAATTGTTGGTGGGACAGGTTTTTATTTACAAGCACTATTAGATAATTTTAGCCTTGGAAATGATAAATATGATAGTCAAGAAGTTATCCGTAATAAGTGGCATGCATTTGCAAAAGAAAAAGGGCAACAAGCTTTATGGGAAGAATTGGCTAAAACGGATTTATTAGCAGCACAAAAAATTCCAGTGACTAACGAACGGCGTGTTGTGCGTGCTTTAGAAGTGATTGAAAAAACAGGACGATTATTTTCGCAGCAAGCAGATCAAGCAAGTTTAGAATTCGATCCATTTTTAATTGGTTTGACGACGCAGCGAGATGTATTGTATGAACGGATTAATCGTAGAGTTGATTTGATGTTAACACAAGGTTTGTTAGAAGAAGTTAAGTATTTGTATGCTCATGGAGGTAGTGATTTACCAAGTGGAAAAGGTATTGGTTATAAAGAATTTTATCCATATCTTCAAGGCTTGAAAACCCTAGAGGAGTGTAGTGTAGAAGCTAAAAAAAATTCACGTCATTATGCTAAACGTCAGTTGACATGGTTTAGAAATAAGATGAATGTTAATTGGTATGATTTGGTCTTACATCCAGAAGAATTAACACAAGTTATAAATGATGTGGAAATATGGTTAGAACATTGATTTTTAAGTGAAATTCACAGGATTTTAATTTGATGTTAGAAAATGTAACATAAAGATATTGACTTTTGAAAATACCCTTGTTATTATAAAACCATAGTTAGGAGGAGCGTTATGAAGGAAAAGGAGTTACGCCGTTCATTGGCCGTTTTACCGATTGGAACGGTTATGAAATTGACAAATTTATCTGCGCGTCAAATTAGATATTATGAAGAACAAGAATTGGTGATTCCTGAAAGAAATGAAGGAAATCGTCGGATGTATTCTTTAAATGATATTGATAAATTGCTAGAAATTCGAGATTATTTGTCTGAAGGCATTAATATGGCTGGAATCAAACATATCTATGAAGAACAAGCAAAACAAGAGGCACGCAAACAAGCTCAATTAGAAAAGCCGTTAACAGATTCTGATGTGCGTAGAATTTTGCATGATGAATTTATTGCGGTGGGTGGTTTTAATCGAACAAACGATTCTTTTTTCCAGAATAACAGAAATCTCTAATTTGACTTATAAGGAGCACTGAATAATGCCAAAAGTAACTTATACAAAAGACGACATTCGTCGAATTGCAAAAGAAGAAAATGTTCAATTTTTACGTTTAATGTTTACAGATTTATACGGAACAATCAAAAACGTTGAAATTCCAGTTAGTCAGTTAGATAAGCTTTTAGACAATAAAATGATGTTTGATGGTTCTTCAATCGATGGTTTTGTAAGAATTGAAGAAAGTGATATGTGGTTATATCCTGATTTATCAACTTGGATGATTTTCCCATGGGGAAATGAACATGGTAAGGTTGCCCGTATTATTTGTGAAGTTTATAATGCAGATCGCACACCATTCTTAGGTGATCCGCGAAATAATTTAATTCGTGTGCTAGAAGAAATGAAAGAATTAGGTTTTACTGATTTTAACATTGGACCAGAACCAGAATTTTTCTTATTCAAGCTTGATCCAACAACTGGTAAACCAACAACTCAATTAAACGATAAAGGAAGTTACTTTGATTTAGCTCCAATTGACTTAGGTGAAAATTGTCGGCGTGATATTGTGTTAGAACTTGAACGCATGGGCTTTGATGTGGAAGCTTCACATCACGAAGTTGCACCAGGTCAACATGAAGTAGATTTTAAATATGAAGATGCTTTACGTGCATGCGATAATATTCAAACTTTCAAGTTGGTAGTTAAAACAGTTGCGCGTAAACATGGTTTGCATGCAACATTTATGCCTAAGCCATTGGCACGCATCAATGGTTCAGGAATGCACATTAATATGTCATTGTTCAATAAAGATGGAAATGCATTTTACGATAAAAATGGTAAAGAACAGCTTTCCAAAGAAGCATATTATTTCCTAGGTGGTCTATTGAAGCATGCACGTGGTTTTACAGCTATTACCAATCCAGTTGTTAACTCTTATAAACGGTTAGTTCCAGGTTACGAAGCACCGGTTTACATTGCTTGGTCTGGTCATAACCGTTCACCATTGGTTCGTGTACCAGTTGCTCGTGGTGCATCTACTCGTTTGGAATTAAGAAGTGTTGATCCAGCAGCTAACCCATATTTAGCAGTAGCTGCTATTTTGGAAGCTGGATTAGATGGTTTACGTAATAAGATTGAACCACCAAAATCTGTTGATCGTAATATCTATGCAATGGGTGAAGAAGAACGTAAAGCAAATGATATTGAAGACTTACCATCAACCTTGCATAATGCGTTAAAAGCACTGAAAGAAGATAAGACAATGTTAGCAGCAATGGGCCCTCATTTGTGTCCAAGCTTTTTAGAAGCAAAACGTTTAGAATGGGATGCATATCGCCAAGAAGTTTCCGAATGGGAACGTGATCAATATCTTGAAATGTATTAGAATTTGATATGTATCCGAAACCTTAGATAATATTTATCTTATAACTTGATTATTAAAATATGTGGATGTTTCTTAGTTATTAGGAAACATCCATTTTTATTTCTGATAAAATACTTAAGAACAAGATTTTAGTGCGTGTTTTACAGAGAGACTAGAAGGAGAAACTAGTTGTAAGTAATGGATTTGATTCAAGAAAATTATGCGTGTACTATGAGCTTGTTGCATTAAAAATACTTCATTGGTAGGCCCTTTTGTTAAGTAACCAGATATCAATTCAATTTGATTAGAAGGGCAAATTACATGAAGTTTAACTGGTTTATTTTGCTTAATTGCTTGTTGGACGCAAAAACGTATTTGAAATTCAGGCATTTGTTTAGGTGATGAAGATGGTGTAAGAACGAAAAAATTTTCTAAGTAATTAAGTGCAGAATCAAAAAAGCGTTGTGTAGAAGCTAAAAATTTATTTTTCATAAATAACAAATCCTTTCTTTAATTAAAACGAACATTTGTTTGCAAAAACAATTATACGAACAAACGTTCTTTATTTCAAGTGTTATTTTAAAATATTCTGAAAAACTGGCTAAATGGAATAATTAAAATCTTTTTATAACTTTCATATTAATTTTTTAGTTTTTTTGTTCGATAATTACTTGAAAAATTTGTCTATTCAGTGCATTATAGTAGATAACACTATATTATGAGGAGCTATTGTGGCATGGCTAAAAGAGGAATGTTGATTGTACTATCAGGGCCTTCAGGTGTAGGAAAAGGCACTGTTAGAAAAGAGATTTTTTCACAACCAGGGAATAATTTTGACTATTCAGTCTCAATGACTACTAGAGATATGCGACCGGGTGAAGTGAATGGGAAGGATTATTATTTTGTTTCGAAAGAGGAATTCGAACAAGAAATAGCGCAAGGTGGCATGCTAGAATATGCTCAATATGTTGACAATTACTATGGAACACCGTTAAAATACGTTAATGAGATGTTAGATAATGGTAAGGATGTCTTCTTAGAAATTGAAGTCAAAGGTGCGATGCAAGTTAGAGAAAAAGTGCCTGATGGGTTATTTATCTTTTTGACTCCACCAGACTTGATGGAATTGCGGCAGCGCATTATTAATCGTGGTACCGATGATTTGGATACGATTAATAAGAGAATGCAGACAGCTGTTGAAGAAATCGAAATGATGCAAAACTATGATTATGCAGTTGTTAACGATGAAGTTATCAAGGCCACGGAAAAAATCAAGACGATTATTCGGGCAGAACGTTGGCGCGTGAAGAGATTTTTACCAGATTATAAAAAACAGTTAGGAGATGTTTTGAAGTGATTTTATATCCATCTGTTGATAAGTTGTTAGAGCATGTAAACTCACGTTACTCATTGGTAATGTTAGCAGCTAAGCGTGCCCATGAACTTGATATGCAAAAAGATCCAATGTTAACAGAATATACTTCAGTTAAAAACGTTGGACGTGCATTAGAAGAAGTCGAAGCTGGAAAGCTTAAGATTCAAGAAGATTAATAAAATTTGTGAGGAGTCTAGCGTTGAGCCTAGGCTCTTTTTTCTTTGAGATAAAATTGATACAATATAAACGATGATTATCGTTTTGGGAGGGAAACTTGTGGAAAATAAAAATGTTGCGATCTATTTAACAGGTGGAATTGCTTGCTATAAAGCGGTTAATGTCGTCAGAGAATTTGTTAAAGCCAAAGCAAATGTTAAAGTTGCAATGACGGCTAGTGCACAAAAAATGATTACACCGTTAACGCTAGCAGCTTTGAGTCAAAATCCAGTTTATACCGATTTTGAGATGCCTGGGCAAACTGATTTTGTGCCACATATAAGTTTAGCAGACTGGAGTGATTTAGCAGTAGTTGTTCCTGCTAGCGCTAATATAATTGCCAAAATGGCAAATGGATTGGCAGATGATTTTGTCAGCACTGCATTGCTAGCAACGGCAGCCCCTAAGTTTGTGATTCCTGCAATGAATGATAAGATGTTATCTAATCCGGCAACTAGTAGAAATATAGCTGTTCTCAAAGATGATGGGGTAAAAATCATGGAACCAGCATATGGTTTTTTGGCAGAAGGATATGATGGAAAAGGTCGGATGCCACAGCCTGAGGAGATTTTTTCATGGATTAGTCAACAAATGGCAGTTAAACAAGATTTGAAAGGATTAAAAGTAGTTGTTTCGGCAGCTGGTACAATTGAAAAAATAGATCCGGTTAGATATTTAACAAATTTTTCTAGTGGTAAGATGGGGTACGCTTTAGCAGAAGTTGCTAAAAGACGTGGAGCAGAGGTTGTCTTAGTTTCTGGACCAAGTAACTTACAAGTTCCTGTAGGTATCAAATATCATGCGATTAAGAATACTACGCAAATGCAAAATATTATGCAAGCTGAATTTGTTGATGCTGATATTGCAATCATGGCAGCGGCTGTGTCAGATTATCGTGTAAAAGAACCAGCAACAGAAAAAATTAAAAAAGATACGCCAACCTTAACATTAGAATTGGTGAAAAATCCGGATATTTTAAAGGAGCTTGGCCAACAAAAAAAGAGCCAATTTTTGGTAGGATTTGCAGCGGAAACGCAAGATGTATTGGCTAATGGTGGAAAGAAGCTCGTAGCTAAAAATTTAGATATGTTAGTGGCAAATGATGTTGCACGTACAGATATTGGATTTGGGACGAAAGATAATGAAGTAACTTTATTAACCCCAAAGCGTCAGCCTAAACCGTTACCCAAGGCTTCTAAAAGGCAAATAGCAGAATGGATTTTTGATGAAATTATAGCATTGAGACAAGAAAGAGGCGAAAAATTATCGAACGCTATGCCCAAGTAATTGTTGATGTCCCTAGCAGACAGACAAATCAAGCATATACATACGCAATTCCGTCAACGCTTCAAACTAAGATAGCTGAGGGAATGCGTGTAGTTGTTCCATTTGGTAAACGCCAAATTCAAGGTTTTGTTGTGGGACTAACAAAAGAAAATCCAGATAACGTAAAGCTAAAAGAAATTGAAGGGCTTCAAGACTTGCAGCCCGTATTGGGACCTGAATTCTTACAGTTAGCTCAATGGATGAGTCAACAAACTTTTGCTTTTATGATTAGCTGTTTACAAGTAATGTTGCCTAATGCATTACGTGCTAGTTATCAAAAAAGTGTGCGTCGTTTGACTAATAATGCTTTTGATACAGAAATTGAACAATTTTTTGGAAAGCAACAAGAAGTTTTTTTAACTAATGACTTAGATGATAAATTATTTTCTAAATTAGAAGTACTAATTAAGCAACAACAAATAGAAGTAGTTTATCATGTTAAAGATAAAGTTAAGGCTAAATATCAACAGGTGATTTATCCAACTTTAGGCGATAAACAATATCAAGAATTATTGCAAAAAATCCCTAAAAACGCCAAGCGCCAGCAGCGTTTATTGAATTGTTTATTACAGCTAGCTAAAAAAGGTGAAAATGGTTTGCAAAAAGATTTAGCAAATATTTTTGAGTTAGACAATCAAGATTTTAAAATAGCTTTACAAAAGGGTTGGTTGACACGCCAAAAAATTGAACATTATCGTGATCCCTATCAAAAAGAGATTCAATCTTCGCAACCATTGTGTTTAAATTCCGAGCAAGCCATAGCTTTAGAAAAAATAACGCACGATATAATTGCTAAAAAAGCAACGACTTTTTTATTGCAAGGTGTTACAGGAAGTGGCAAGACTGAGGTTTATTTGCAAAGCATCGCGCAAGCTTTGAAGTTAAATAAAACCGCTTTGATGTTAGTGCCAGAAATTTCGTTAACGCCACAGATGGTAAGAAGAGTAAAGAGTCGGTTTGGACAAGATGTTGCGGTGTTGCACAGTGGTTTATCTGATGGCGAAAAATATGATGAATGGCGTAGGATTAAGCGCAAGGAAGCTAAAGTGGTTGTAGGAGCACGCTCAGCGGTTTTTGCACCTTTAGAAAATTTAGGCTTAATCATAATGGATGAAGAACATGAAAGTAGCTATAAGCAAGAAGATATGCCTCGTTACCATACGCGTGATGTGGCTTTGTGGCGTTCTAAATATCAACAATGTCCATTGGTGCTGGGGAGTGCGACTCCTAGCCTTGAATCACGTGCCCGTGCTCAAAAAGGTGTCTATTGTTGGTTGCGCTTGAATCAACGTGCCAACGGCCAAACATTACCTGAAGTCAAATTGATTGATATGCGTAAAGTTGCTAAATATGCACCTACACCCGATATTTCTCAAGAATTACTGGAAGCGTTAAAAGATAGGATATCTAAAAAGGAACAAGCTGTATTATTATTAAATAGACGAGGGCATTCTGTTTTTGCAATGTGTCATGATTGTGGTTTAGTTTTACGTTGTCCTAATTGTGATATTTCATTGACGTATCATCTGGATACAAATAGTTTACGTTGCCATTATTGTGGCCATGAGCAGGCCTTTTTAAAAACTTGTCCAAGTTGTCAAGGGAAAAAGATTAGGTGTTATGGCACAGGGACTCAAAAAATAGAACAAGAATTGCAAAAATTGTTACCTAATGCTAATATTTTACGGATGGATGTTGATACTACAAGGAAAAAAGGTGCTCATGAACAATTATTAGAAGAATTTGGTGCAAAAAAAGCAGATATTTTATTGGGTACACAAATGATTGCTAAGGGATTAGATTTTCCTGATGTTACTTTGGTAGGAGTGTTAAATGCTGATACAACTTTAGCGTTTCCGGATTTTAGAGCAAATGAAAAGACTTTTCAATTATTGACACAAGTTAGTGGACGTGCTGGACGAGCAACTAAAAAAGGAGAAGTTTTGATTCAAACCTTCAATCCACAAAATTACGCAATTTCATTGGCTAAAACACAAAATTATGAAAGATTTTTTGCACTTGAGATGAACATGCGTCATCGTGGAGGATATCCGCCATATTATTATACAATTAAAATAACTGCTAGTGATAAAGATGAAGCAACGGTAGCACGCGAGCTATATCGTTTAAAGAATGAATTGCAATCATATTTAAGTTCTAGTGCAAAAATTTTAGGACCAACACCTAAGCCAATTACACGTATTAATAATCGTTATTATTATCAAATAGTGATTAAGTATAAAAATGAACCACAATTAGAAAGTTATTTACAAGAGTTGTTGATTACTAGTCAAGGAAAACAACGCCAAGGATTACAATTAACTATTGATCGTAATCCTTTGAATTTTATTTGATTTAAGGGAAGTGAACTAATGAAATCAGTTATATTTATGGGAACGCCACAATTTGCGGCACCTATTTTGGAAGGAATCATTGCACAAGGTTATGAGGTTAAAGCCGTTGTTACTCAGCCAGATAGAAGAGTTGGAAGAAAAAAAGTTTTAACGGCTTCTCCGGTAAAGCAAGTTGCTTTAAAACATGAAATTAAGGTGTTACAACCAGAAAAATTAAGTGGTAGTCAAGAGATGGCTGAAATCATTGCTTTACAACCAGATTTTATTATTACAGCAGCATTTGGCCAATTTTTACCAACTCAAGTATTAAATGCAGCTCAAATAGCTGCAATTAATGTTCATGGTTCGCTCTTACCTAAGTATCGTGGTGGAGCACCGGTTCAATATGCTATTATGAATGGTGATCAACAAACAGGTGTTACTATCATGTACATGGTAAAACAAATGGATGCTGGCGATATTATTTCTCAAGAAGTATTGCCAATAACAAAAGATGATGATACAGGGAGTATCTTTGCTAAGATGAGTATCGTTGGGCGTGACTTGTTATTAAAAACCTTACCTAAATTGATAGATCAAACAGTTACACCCATTAAGCAAAATGAACAAGAAGTTGTCTTTTCGCCAACAATTAAGCCGCATGAAGAAGTTTTGCACTTGACACAAACAGCGCAACAAATCGATTGGCAAGTACGGGCGTTACGGCCAGCTCCAGGTGCTTATTTTGCACAAATGAATCAAAAGCGTACCAAAATATGGGATGTTGAACCTTTAGTACAACAAACGGATAAACCAGCAGGAACAGTAGTCGGTATAAGTAAACACGAACTAAAAATTGCTGCGGCTCAAGGAACTGTTTATTGTATTAAAGAATTGCAACCAGCTGGTAAGCCACGTCTAAAAATTAGCGATTATTTAAATGGTGTTGGTCAAGGGATAAAATTAGGACAGGTAATTATTACAGATGACAAATAACATAAAACAAACACCACGTTTTTTGGCAATAGAGTTATTAACGCGTATTGAAAAACAAGGAACGTATTCTAATTTAGGTTTAAATCAGATTTTACAACAAAAAAATTTAACTAAAAAAGATGCTAATTTATTAACAACATTGGTTTATGGTGTTTTGCAGCATAAACTAACGTTAGAATATTGGTTAACTCCTTTTATTGCTAAGCCACAAAAACTAGAACCTTGGGTAAAACAACTATTATTGAGTGCTTTGTATCAGATGGAATTCTTAGATAAGATTCCTAAACGGGCTATATTCAATGAAACAATTGAAATAGCAAAGGTTAAAGGACATGGTGGGATTCGCAAATTGGTTACAGGTATCTTACATGCTATTGATCGGCAAGGGTTACCAAGTTTTGATAAATTAGCGGTTAAACAACGACTAAGCATTGAAACAAGTACACCTTTATGGCTTGTTGAAGAGCTCTGGCAAGAAGTAGGACAAGAAAAAACTACTAAAATTTTGCTAAGTATTAATCAAAATCCACTGCAAAGTGTCAGATTAAATGCTAATCATGCTAAAAAAGAAATTTTAGTACAATTAGATAAGGATAATTTAAGTTGGCAAGAAAGTCCGGTTACCCCACAAGCATTAAGAATAAAAGGTGGTTTTGCTCCTCAAAGTGAAGCTTTTAAACAAGGACTTATTACTGTTCAAGATGAAAGTGCAATGTTAGCGGTCGAAGCATTAGAAGTTAAGCCTAATGATATAGTACTAGATGCGTGTGCGGCTCCAGGAGGAAAAACTATCCAAATTGCGACTCAATTGATAGATGGCTATGTCGTTGCGTTAGACATCCATCAACACAAGGTAGGTTTGATTGAACAAAATGCACGTAGACAAGGGGTATCAAATAAAGTTAAAGGACTAAAATTAGATGCACGTCAGAGCAATCAATATTTTCAAGCAAATAAATTTGATAAGATTTTAGTCGATGCACCATGTTCAGGTTTGGGGTTGTTAAGACGCAAACCTGAAATAAAATATGCTAAAAGTTTAGCAGATTCGCAAAATTTACATCGTATCCAAGTTGAAATTTTACTAGCAGTTGCAGATACATTAAAGCCTGGTGGAACATTAACTTACAGTACATGTACGATTTTGAATACGGAAAATCAATCCGTTGTGACAGAATTTTTAACGCAACGCCCAGATTTTGAACAAATTAAGACGAAAACACGGTATAATCTGAAACAAGAGCGTACGCAATTAGGATTGACTATTTATCCAGATGATTATATGACTGATGGTTTCTTTATTGCGACTTTGCGCAAGCGGAAATGAGGTGTAATGGTGGAATTTGTATATCAAAGTGATATTGGTCAAAAGCGAACCAAAAATGAGGACAGTTGTGGTTATTTTATCAATCAAAAAGGTTTGGCCTTGGCACTTGTTGCTGATGGTTTAGGAGCTTATCAAGCTGGAGAAATTGCATCTAAAAATGCGGTTAGTCATCTAGGTGAGAAATTTGAAAAGACTGACTTTGAAACGACGAGTCAAGCGACAGTTTGGTTAGAAAAACAAACAGAAATCGAGAATCAAGATCTTTTGTTACAAGCAAGCCAAAATCAAGATTTGACAGGAATGGCAACAACTTTAGTGGGAGCTTTAATTTTGCCAGATGAAATTATCGTGGCTAATTTAGGGGATAGTCGTTGCTATTTATTGCGGGATAATCAAATTACGCAATTGACGGAAGATCATTCTTTTGTAAATGAGTTAGTTAAACGAGGTGAAATCAGTAAAGAAGAAGCCAAGACACATCCTAATAAAAATTTAATTATGCGTACGTTAGGTGTTGATGAAAAGGCGCATTTAGATATTAAGTTTCTAGAAGGTCAAGCTCAAGACATTTTATTGTTGTGTACTGATGGCTTGACTAATATGGTTGATGATCAAGAAATTTCCACCATTTTAAGTTCTGATACTCCATTAGAAGCTAAAGCAAAGGAATTAGTTAGACAAGCAAATCAAGCTGGGGGATTGGATAATATTACGGTGTTGCTTTGTAGATTAGACAAGGAGGTTACTGCGTGAGAGAAGGATATATTCTAAATGGACGATATCAAATCATAAGAAGTTTAGGCGAAGGCGGAATGGCCAATGTCTATGAAGCACGAGATTTGATTTTGCAGCGTAATGTAGCAGTTAAATTGTTACGATTAGATTTAAGCGATGATCAAGCAGCAATTCGGCGTTTCCAAGGTGAAGCAATGTCGCTTGTCGAATTAACTAACCCTCACATTGTTAGCATCTATGATATTGGCGAGGAAAATAGCTTACAATATTTGGTAATGGAATATGTCAAAGGGATGAATCTTAAAGAATATATCGAACAATGTAGTCCTATCCCATATCAACGTGTCATTGAAATCATGGAACAGATTTTAAATGCTGTCAGTGAAGCACATGCCAATGGAATTATTCATCGTGATTTAAAACCTCAAAATATTTTGTTAGATGAGCAAGGAAATGTTAAGATAACAGATTTTGGTATCGCAATTGCAGCTGCTCAATCGACTATTACAAAGACTAATACAATGCTAGGATCTGTGCATTATATTTCGCCTGAACAAGCCAGAGGAAGCATCATAACGAGCCAATCTGATATTTATTCTTTAGGAATCATTTTGTTTGAACTATTGACAGGACATGTACCGTTTGAGGGACAAACAGCAGTTTCCATTGCATTAAAACATTATAATGCACAAATGCCTTCTGTACGTGAATTTGTTGCAGATATTCCACAACCTTTGGAAAATGTCGTTTTACATGCAACTGCTAAAAAGTTAACAGACCGTTATAAAAGTGCTGGTGAAATGGCAGTAGATTTACGAACTGCACTTCAACCTGATAGACAAAATGAGCCACGGTGGCAACCGCACAGTGAAGTTGATCAAGAAACACAAATTTTGCCAAGAATTGATCCTAAACAAATTGTTAACGAAAAGCCAACTACAACAATGGAAGATGAAGATGACAAGGTAAAACAAACAAGTAAAAAAGTCAATGACAAAAAGTCTAAACCTAAGAAAAAATGGAGTAAAAAGAAGAAAATTGCATTTACTACGATTGGGTTGATATTATTAGCAATAATTTTGTTTATCGGATATGTACTATTTTCAACTCCACAAAATACGACTTTACCTGATGTTGCTGGTTTAACTGAGCAACAAGCTAAGCAAAAGTTGATGAAAGCTAAGCTAGAAATTGGAGAAATAACGTATACAAACGACGATAAAATTGCTAAAGACCATGTGATTAAGACAACGCCAAGTGCCAATACAGAAGTACGTGAAGGTGCAAGTATCGACATGGTAGTTTCAAGTGGACCACAAAAGCAAGCTTTTGGTGATTATCGCGGCCAAGTTTACGCAGATGTTAAAAGCCGACTTGAAAAACAAGGGGTAACGGTTCGTAAAAAAGAATCTTATTCTGATGAATATGCCAAAGACGAGATTATCGAACAAAGTGTTAAATCATCCAAAAAAGTGGTCTTATCATCTACTACGGTTACTTTTGTTGTAAGTAAAGGAAATGAAAGTTATTCGTTACGTGATTTGACTAACTACACTTTAAAGAGTGTACAAGATTATGCTAGTGATTTGGGATTAAAACTACAAATCAACAAAGAATACAATGATACGGTTGCAAATGATATGGTGATTACTCAACAACCAAGTGCTGGTTCTGATATTAGTGAAGGTGATACATTAACTGTTACAATTTCACAAGGTAAAGATCCAGCCAAAGAAGATCAAGATGATCAAGATTCTTATACAAGCTTTACAATTAGTGTTAATGTACCATTCCAACCAACTGCTAACCAAACAAGCAATAAGATACAAGTTTATATTGAAGATAAAGATCATAGCTTAAGTAACGTTTATCAAAGTTTTGATATTACTAATGATACATCGATAACAATTCCATTTGTTTTAGAAGGAAACAAAGCTGGTAAGTATAAAATCTATCGCGATGGACAGTTAGTAGCGCAAAATGATAATGTGAAAAACTAAATGCATACGAGACAGAATTTTGTCAAAAATTTTATTTTGAAAGTTTCAAGTGCAAAAGAAGCAAAATTAGTTTTAAAAATGTCAAAATTGTAATAAGTATAAAAAGAAAGTCTACGAAAAAACTTTTCATAGACTTTCTTTTTGTTTTTAAAGCCAATAGGCGATTACTTTTATATCAAATTAAAACTGGTAATATCAAAGAGAATTTAGTAAACTTAAAACGAAGAAGGGTAGGTAGATAATTTGGTAAAAGGACAAATTATGCAATCTTTAAGTGGTTACTATGATATTTTAGCGCAAGATGGTTTAGAGTATCGGACGCGGGCACGTGGTAATTTTCGCGCAAAAAAGCAAGCGCCTTTAGTTGGAGATTGGGTTGATTTTAAGGCACAAAACCAACAAGAAGGCTATATTTTAAAGATTTATCCACGTAAAAACACCTTGGTTAGGCCACCGGTTGCAAATGTAGACACCGCTTTAGTGGTTAGTGCATGTGTAGAACCAAATTTTTCTAGTAATTTGCTTGACCGACAATTGGTGATGTTAGCAATCAACGATATTGAGCCGATTCTTTGTTTTTCTAAAACAGATTTATTAAATGCAAAGGAATTAAAAGAAATGCAAGCAATCATTGACTATTATCAAAAGTATTATGCTTGTTGTTTGACTACACAAGCCAATTTGGTAGATTTAGAGGAAATACTGGCTAAACGCCAAGATGAGGTCATGATTGTCATGGGACAAACAGGTGCGGGCAAATCAACGTTGCTAAATCGGATAAAACCAACATTACAATTAGAAACTGGCGAAATCTCTAAAGCCTTAAGTCGCGGAAAACATACGACAAGAAAGGTAACTTTGTTAAAGGTGGGAGATAATTTGATTGCAGATACCCCAGGTTTTTCATCTTTCGATATTTTAGAGATTCAAAAAGAGGAATTACCATTATATTATCCTGATTTTGTCGCGTATCAATCAGGATGCAAATTTAGAGGATGTTTGCATATTAATGAACCTAAATGTGCAGTAAAAGAGGCTGTTTTAGCAGGTGAAATTTTGCAAAGTAGATACGATAATTATTTACAATTTCAAGAAATGATTGCTAATAAAAGACCAAGATACAAGTAAAAGGAGTCGATATAAATGAAAATTGCACCATCAATTTTAAGTGCCGATTTTACTAATCTTCAAGCTGATGTAGCTAAAGTTCAACAAGCAGGAGCACGATATTTGCATATTGATATTATGGATGGTCACTTCGTTGATAATTTGTCATTTGGACCAATTGTTGTTAGTGCGTTAAGAGAACACTTTGATTTAGTTTTTGATTGTCATTTAATGGTGGATGAACCAGAAAAATATTTGGTGACGTTGGCAAATGCAGGCGCAGATATTATTGGAGTACACATTGAAGCAACAGCTCATATTCATCGAGTTTTAGGTAAAATTAAAGATTTAGGTAAAAAAGCAGAAGTTGTGATTAACCCAGGAACACCTGTGAGTGTTCTTAGTGAAGTCTTACCACTTGTTGATCAAGTTTTAGTTATGACAGTTGATCCTGGTTTTGGTGGTCAAAAATTTTTAGAGTCAACCTTAACTAAAGTTAGTGAGCTTGCCAAGATAAGAAAAGAAAAAGGCTTAAACTTTGATATTGAAGTTGATGGCGGTATTAATGAGCAAACGGCACCTAAAGCTTTAAATGCAGGGGCGGATGTTTTAGTTGCTGGCTCATATATTTTTGATGCAAAAGATCCAAAGCAAAGGATTCAAACACTTAAAAGTTATGAAAGAGATTAATTTATTAGTTGGAGGTCCCAAAAGAGACTGGCCAGTTGATTTTGAACACATCTTAGCTACTACTAAAGATGAAATTTGGGTTGGAGCAGACCTTGGTGCAGTTGAACTGGTTAAACATGGGATTAAACCAGCATTAGCTGTAGGTGATTTTGATACTGCAACTAAAGAACAATTGGATATGGTTTTAGCCAATAGTCAACAAAGTGTGGTTGATCCGCTCAAAGATGATATTACTGATACAGAAATGGCATTACGGTATAGCATTGCAAGTTTTAGTTTCAGCCAAATTAATGTTTATGGAGCAACCGGTGCGAGATTAGATCAATTTTTGGCCAATCTTTTTTTGGTTTTAAAACCAGAATTTAAAGAGCATGCTCCTAAAATCGTGTTAAAAGATCGCTATAATGAAGTGCGCTTTTATTTACCAGGAAAGCATTGTATTACTAAAGTAGCTGAAATGAAATATTTAGCATTTGTTCCATTAACTAAGGTTCAAGCTTTAGCAATAAAAGATGCTAAATATACTCTAGAACCAACAAATTTTAATGTACCAAATTCATTATCTAGCAATGAATTTGTTAGTTCAAATGTTAATTTTAGTTTTGATAGTGGTGTAGTAGCGGTGATTCAAAGTAAAGATTAAAAAAGTATGGTTGTCTTATCGTGATAAGATTACTAAAAAAGCCAGACGGAAGATTTTCCGCCTGGCTTTTTTAACGTTATTAAACGCGAGTAACTTTACCAGATTTCAATGCACGTGTTGAAACCCAAACTTTTTTAGGCTTACCATCAACTAAGATGCGCACCTTTTGTAAATTTGGTTTCCATGTACGTTTTGTTTGGTTTAAAGCGTGGGAACGCTTATTACCAAAAGTTGTTTTACGACCTGTTACAAAATCTTTTGCCATTATTGTTATCCTCCCTTGCTTTCATATTCAAAGCAATTTCTCGCTTACTCACTAAATAAAATTATCATAGATAGTCTCTGATTGCAAGAATTTTCTGTAAAGTAAAATAACTTGGCAGCTTAAAAAGTTGATTTATCAAGGATTTATTTGCAGAATAATTAATTTTTTTAGGTTAGAAGAACAATCTAAAAGGGGAATTTATGATATAATCAAAATGGATAAAGTAAATCAGACAGACTTGTCATTTTGTGATAGTTGATTGAAAAAGTTGACTAGATGCGGTATAGTGAAAGAATATGAAATGACATGATTGTCTGTTAAAAGTAAGGAGGCTGTTTTTCATGGCTGTAAAAATTCAAAACCACATGGGTCGAATCGATATCAGTAATGATGTAATTGCAACAGTTGTTGGCGGAGCTGCAACCGAAATTTTTGGAATTGTCGGAATGGCTAGCAAAAACCAAATCAGAGATAACTTAAATGATATCTTAAAACGTGACAATTATGCCAAAGGAGTCGTTGTGCGCCAAGAAGATGAAGGTGTAGCAATCGATGTCTACATTATTGCAGGCTATGGTACTAAGATTTCAGAGGTTTGTCATAATGTCCAAGATAAAGTTAAATATAATCTAAAATCAATGCTTGGCGTAACGGCCAACTCTGTAAATGTTATTGTACAGGGTGTCAAAGTTATTGAGGATTAGGAGTATAGCCAAGGAGGATAAGGCAAGTTGAAAGTAGTAAAGATCACTGAAAAAGAATTTCGCAAGATGGTCTCAATCAGCTCGCAAAGATTAAATAATAATGCTGAATTTATCAATTCATTGAACGTTTTTCCTGTACCAGATGGAGATACGGGGACAAATATGAGTCTTTCCTTAGCTAGTGGAGCTAAGTATGTCGCTGAATCAACTTCAAGCAATGTTGGCGAATTAACGACAGCATTGGCTAAAGGATTGTTGATGGGAGCTCGTGGCAACTCAGGAGTTATCTTATCGCAAGTTTTCCGCGGTTTTAGCAAGAGCGCAGCCAAAAAAGCAGAATTGAGTGCTCAAGATTTGGCAGATGCGATTACCAGTGGAGTTGAGACAGCTTATAAAGCTGTTATGAAGCCAACTGAAGGAACGATTTTGACGGTGGCTCGTAAAGCCGCTGAAGCAGCACGTAAAACCGTTAAGAATACCGATGACTGTTTAGCAGTTATTGAAGCAGCCTATGAAGCTGCTAAAGTTGCCTTAGCAAGTACACCAGATTTATTGCCGGTTTTAAAAGAAGTTGGCGTGGTTGATTCTGGCGGTCAAGGATTGACATTTGTTTATGAAGGTTTTTATGATGCTTTGAGTGGTAAGCAACGTTTTGAAAACGAAACACATCAACCAACTGTCGTTGAAATGGATGAGATGGTTAATGCTCAACATCATAAGAGTGTGCAAAGTCAATTAAGCACAGAAGAAATTGAGTTTGGTTATTGTACAGAGATTATGATTCGTTTAGGTGCAGGACGTTTAGTGGATTCAACTTTTGAGTATGAGCCATTTAGAGAACACTTAGCAACATTAGGTGATTCATTATTAGTAATAGCCGATGATGAAGTTGTTAAAGTGCATGTTCATACGGAACATCCAGGCGAAGTTTTAGCTTATGGACAGCGTTTTGGCTCGTTAATCAAAGTTAAAGTTGATAATATGCGATTGCAACATGAAACAATCTTAGAAAAAGATGAACAACAAGTAGAAAACGAAGAAATTAAATTAAATGGCGATTATGCGGTAATTACGATTTCTTCTGGTGAAGGAATTGCTGATTTATTTAAGAGTCTAGGTGTATCATATGTTATCAGTGGCGGTCAAACCATGAATCCAAGTACGCAAGATATCTTAGATGCTATTAAATTGACCAAAGCTAAAAAAGCTATTGTTTTGCCTAATAACAAGAATATCTTTTTGGCAGCTCAACAAGCAGCGCAAGTCAGTGATGTTCCAGTAGCTGTTGTTCAAAGTAAGACAATCGCTCAAGGAATGGCGGCAATGTTGGCATTTTCTCCAGATATGAGCCTAGAAGAAAACCAAGAAGCTATGACAGAAGAAATGCAAGTTGTTAAGTCAGGTCAAGTGACAATTGCCGTGCGTGATACGACTCTTGATGGTAAAGAAATTAAGAAAGACGATTACATGGGAATTATCGATGGCAAGATTGAAGTAACTGCTAGTGAGCGTAAACAAGCTACGTGTGACATGGTTAAGCATATGTTAGATGAAGATAGTGAAATTGTAACGATTATTTATGGACAAGAAGCAAATGAAGCTGAAGCCAAAGAGATTCAAGAAGCTATCTTAGAATATGATGAAGATTTAGAAGTTGAAATTCATGAGGGAAATCAACCGGTATATCCATATTTAATTTCAGTTGAGTAATAATGAGCTGGTCGGTTCTTTGAGAAACGGCCGGCTTTTTTCATGAGAAAGGAGTCGCTATGGTAACTAAGACTTTAGCAGATCCAGTCAGCCTGCTTAAAGGAGTAGGACCTAAAAAAGTACAAATTTTAAATAAATTAGGTATTGACAATATTCAGGATTTGTTGACATATTACCCATTTCGCTATGATGATTTAATTGTTAAACAATTAAATGAAATTGCTGATCAAGAAAAGGTAGTTTTAAAAGGGATGATTATCACAGAACCTGTTTTAGCGCGTTTTGGTCGTTACAAGAGTCGGTTGACTTTTCGGATGCTGATTGAACACGATGTTATCATGGTGACTTTTTTTAATCAACCATATTTAAAAGAGCAGTTAATAAACGGTAATGAAATTGCAATTTATGGCAAATACGATATCAAAAGACAAAGTTTGACGGCTATTAAAATTTTAGGGCAACAACATTCGGATGATTTTGCAGGAGTGTATCGTGCAAATAAAGAAATTAAAGCCAATACAATCAAAAGTTTAGTAACAAATGCGTATGAGCAATATCAAGATGTGATTGAAGATGTAATTCCAGCTGATTTACAGCTTAAATATCGGTTGGAAAAAAGACAAAAAATGATTCATGATATGCATTTTCCTGCAAGTAAAAAAGATGCTGATAAGGCGCGTCGCTCAGCTATATTTGAGGAATTTTTTTGCTTTCAAGCGGCTATTCAGCAACTTAAGAAAAATGATCGTACACAAGCAGGGCAAACAATTAAATATGATTTAAAGAAGGTTAAAGAATTTATCAAAGCTTTGCCTTTTGAATTAACCAATGCACAAAAAAGAGTGGTTAATGAAATTTGTGCAGATTTATTGCGACCACATCAAATGAATCGATTATTACAAGGTGATGTAGGTTCAGGCAAAACAATTATTGCAGCAATTGCAATGTATGCAGCTGTAAGTGCTAATAAGCAAGCAGCTTTGATGGCTCCAACAGAAATTTTAGCACAACAACATGCACAAAAATTACAAGAGTTATTAGCTCCATTTGATGTCAATGTTTCTTTGTTAATTGGTTCAACCAAAACTGCTCATAGAAAAGAGTTGCTAAAACAATTAGAGTTAGGCAATGTTGATATAGTAATTGGGACACATGCATTAATTCAAAAAGATGTTATTTTTAAAGATTTAGCATTGGTGATCACAGATGAACAGCATCGTTTTGGAGTCAATCAACGCAAAATCTTGCGTACTAAAGGAAGTGTGCCAGATGTTTTAGCGATGACAGCTACGCCAATTCCACGTACCTTGGCTTTAACAACTTATGGAGAAATGGATGTTTCAATTATCGATGAACTACCTAATGGGCGACAGCCTATTATGACTAACTGGTTAAAAAAACAACAGTTGAATGCGGCGTTAAATTTAATTAAAGAGCAGCTTCAAGCCAAGCATCAAGCTTATGTTGTTTCACCGTTAATTGAAGAATCGGAACAAATGGATTTGCAAAACGCACAAGAGGTTTATCAAAAACTATGTGAATATTTCAGTCCTGATTTTAAAGTCGGCCTACTTCATGGTAAAATGAAAGGTGCAGACAAAGATGCTGTTATGCAAGCTTTTAAAGACAAGGAATATGATGTTTTGGTTTCGACAACTGTCATTGAAGTTGGTGTTGATGTAGCTAATGCAACGGTGATGTTAATTTTAGATGCAGATCGATTTGGTTTAGCACAGTTACATCAATTACGTGGACGTGTTGGACGAGGGGCTAATCAATCGTATTGTATTTTATTAGCTGATCCTAAAAATGATTACGGTAAGCAAAGAATGCAAACGATGGTTCAAACAAACGATGGCTTTGTGATTGCACAAAAAGATTTGGAATTGAGAGGGCCAGGAGATGTTTTAGGGTCTAAGCAATCTGGTTTGCCAGAATTTAGAGTTGGAGATCCAATTGCGGATTTAAAGATTTTACAAATTGCACAGCAAGAAGCGCATGAACTTATTAATGCGCCTGATTTTTTAACCAATCCTAAAAATGCTGGATTAATTCGTTATTTACGTGAATTTGATGGCTTGCAAGCAGGTTTTGATTGAGAAAGGAAGGGAAAATAGTGAAGATTGCGGTGGATGCAATGGGTGGAGATAATGCACCAGCTAGTGTGGTAGCAGGTGTTGAGTTAGCCCGAGATGAATTTAAAGATGTTGAGTTTTTATTGTTTGGAGATCAAGCAAAAATCAAAGAAGTGTTGAAAGATAGTCAACGAATCACTTTAATCCAATCAGATGAAGTGATTGATATGAACGATGAACCTGTTAAAGCTATTCGGACTAAAAAAACATCATCGTTAGTGATGGCGGCTAATGCAGTTAAGCAAGGTCAAGCAGATGCATTGTTTTCATGTGGTAATACTGGTGCTTTATTAGCTTGTGGTTTGTTGATTGTAGGCCGAATTAAAGGAATTGCACGACCAGGTTTATTATCGACACTTCCTGTTATTTCAGGAAAAAATGCGACATTTAATTTGCTTGATAGTGGTGCAAACGCTGATAGCAAGCCCGAACATTTATATCAATATGCTTTATTAGGAAAATACTATGCAGAAAGTGTACGTGGCTTAAGAAATCCACGCATTGGTTTATTAAATAATGGTACCGAACCACATAAAGGAAGTAAACTTACACTTGAAGCACATCAGTTGATTGCACAAGATGAAACGATTAATTTTGTTGGTAATGTCGAATCACGTGACTTGATGAATGGAGTTTGTGATGTTGTAATAGCCGATGGTTTTACTGGTAATGCGGTGTTAAAGGCAATTGAAGGTACGGCGTTAGCAGTAATGAAGCTTCTAAAAGAAAGTATTTTAAGTGCTGGGCTTAAAGGTAAAATAGGAGCCTTGCTTTTAAAACCAAGTTTGAGCAAGATTAAAAGTAAAATGGATCAGTCACAATATGGTGGGGCTGTTTTGTTAGGAGCTAAAGCACCAGTTGTTAAAGCTCATGGTTCTAGTGATGCTAAAACAGTATATTATACAGTTAAACAAATCAGAGAAATGATTAATGGACAAATGTTGCCTAATTTCCAAGAATATTTTGAAAAACAACAAGTCAAAAACGATTAGTTAAACTAGACAACAATGTAAGAAAATATTAGAATGTTTGTATTAAGAAGTGTGAGGGATGTTTCATGACAGAAAATGAGATTTTTGCAAAAATTGCCAATTTAATTGAAGAAAAGTTCAATGTTGCAGCAGACAGTGTTACCAACGAAACAAACTTCCAAGAAGATTTAAAAGCAGATTCAATTGATATTGTTGAATTTGTACTTGAATTGGAAGATATCTTTGGTTCAGAAATTTCTGATGAAGATGCAGAAAAGTTAACAACTGTCGGACAAGCAGTTGAATATATTGCAAATCATCAATAAAATTTGTAGCTGGCATGTTAAAGGCCGGCTTTTTTGTTATAATTAAGAGAATGCATACAAATTTAAGGAGAAAAAACTGTGTTAACCGGATTAAAAAATTACTTACTTACTGAATTTGGAATAGATTTTAAACGTGAAGACTTACTAGCTGAAGCATTTACGCATGCTTCATATGTTAATGAACATCCTAAAGATGGCCTTAAATATTATGAGCGAATTGAGTTTTTAGGCGACGCTGTTATGCAATTATGCGTTTCAGAATACTTATTTGCACGTTATCCAACCTTGCCTGAAGGGAAGCTATCGCGTTTACGTGCTGCGATGGTATGTGAAGATAGTTTTAGTCGTTTTGCAAAGGAATGTCATTTTGATGAATATATTCTTTTAGGTAAAGGCGAAGAAAAGGCTAATGCGCGCCAACGTGCCTCTTTATTGTGTGATATTTTCGAAGCATTTATTGGAGCGTTATACTTAGATCAAGGTAAGGATTGTGTAGTTAAATTTATCTCAAAAGTTATTTTTCCTAAATTAGATATGGGATGGTTTGATCATTTGTTTGATCACAAGACTGAACTACAAGAATACTTACAACAAAATGGAGATTGTAAAATTCAATATCAAATGCTTTCACAAGAAGGGCCTGATAATGCTAAATTATACCGAATGGCCGTTTTTGCTAATGGACAAGAACTAGGTCAAGGAACTGGTTCAGCTAAAAAAGCCGCTGAACAAATGGCTGCTTTGGCTGCTTTAAAAAAATTACGTGGATAGAAAGGAGGTAGCCGTTTAATCGATAACGGTAAACAAAGGTGCAATTAAAATCATTAACATTATATGGCTTTAAATCATTTGCAGATAAGACCAAAATTGAGTTTCGTCCTGGGATAACAGGTGTTGTAGGACCAAACGGTAGTGGTAAAAGTAACATTATTGAAGCGTTGCGTTGGGTTTTAGGTGAGCAATCAGCTAAAGGATTGCGTGGTGGAAAGATGTCTGATGTAATTTTTGTTGGAGCACAAAATCGATCACCGCTTAATCGAGCAGAAGTTGTCTTAGAGTTGGATAACAGTGATGGTTTTTTAAAAAACCAACCAGCAGATTTGATGATTACACGTAGAATCTATCGTGATGGTGA
Organism: uncultured Lactobacillus sp.; assembly: GCA_905204935.1. Lineage (GTDB taxonomy): Bacteria > Bacillota > Bacilli > Lactobacillales > Lactobacillaceae > Ligilactobacillus. The sequence continues at coordinate 67,200 of CAJLBJ010000001.1, read as the reverse complement.
AAGTGAATTTTTGTTGAATCAAAAAAATGTTCGCTTACGGGATATTTTAGAGATGTTTATGGATACTGGCTTAGGAAAAGAATCTTTTTCTATTATCTCTCAAGGTAAGGTTGAAGCTATTTTTAATAGTAAGCCTCAAGAAAGACGTGCGCTGATTGAAGAAACTGCAGGGGTTTTGAAATATAAAAATGAAAAACAAAAGGCAACACAAAAATTAGCTGAGACAAGCGATCACTTGGATCGAGTTTCTGATATTATTACTGAATTATATCAACAAAAAGAACCTTTAGAACAACAAGCAAGTATTGCGCGTGATTACTTAGAGCAAAAAAAGCAACTAGATTATTATGATTTAAGCTATTTAGTTTTAGAAATAGAAGAAAAAAATCAACAAAAAGAACAACTACAAGTTCAGCTTAAGCAATTAGCAGCTATTTTGCAAAAGCAAGTTAGTCAAGCTAAAAAACAAGCTAAGCAAAGTCAAGAAATCGAGCAACAGCAACAAGATAATCAGCAAAAATTAGATGATTTGCAGGCTAAATTAATTGAAACAACTAAACAACAAGAACGTTTAGCAGGTCAGCATGATATGAGCTTGCAAGAACAAGAGTTTCAAGCAACTAGAACAAAAGAGCTAACAAACCAAATCACAACTAACGAGGAATTGTTAGCCGATTTAAGACAACAAGAAGCTAGTTTACAAGCAGAAGTTTTAACAGCTAAGCAAACCCAAGATGATTTAGCTGTTAAAATCGAAGAAATTAAGCAAACTAAGCAGGTACAACCAGAAGAATTAGAGCAACAAATTGCACAAATAAATCAAGGAATTGTAGAAATTTTACAACAACAAGCTAAGTTACAAAGTCAAACGCAATATTTGCAACAAGAACAACAGCGAGCAAGTCAACAACAAGATCAAACGGCTCAACAAACAGCAAGTTTACAACAAGAGCTTTTGCAAAGCGAAAATTTATTAGCTAAGCAAAATGAAGAGTTGGCGTTAATCGATGAAAAAATAGCAACGAAAACATTGCAACAAGATGAGTTAAAAACTAAACAAGACGAATTAAAAAGATTAAAGGCACAACAAACCAAAAGTTGGTATCAAGCAAGTGAAATTTTACAGCGAGCTCGGACTAAACATGAGACACTTGAAAATATTGCAGAAAGCTATGATGGCTATTATCAAGGCGTTAAAGGGGTATTGCAGGCTAAACAACAGCTTCCTGGAATTGTAGATGCGGTTGCGAAATTGTTAGATGTACCTGGAGACTATGCTAAAGCTATCGAAACAGCTTTAGGAACACAGTTACAAAATATTGTTACAAAAGATGAAAATGCAGCAAAACAAGCGATTGCTTACTTAAACAAACAACGTTTAGGGCGTGCGACATTTTTACCACAAAATACGGTTAAACCGCGTTTTTTAAGTGCTCAACAGCAAGAAATAGTTGCTAAACATCCAGGCGGATTAGGTGTTGGTGCTCAGTTAGTGAAAGTTTCTAAAGAAAATCAAAGAGTCCTTGAGTATTTGTTAGGAGCGACCGTCTTAGCTAAGGATTTAGATGCTGCTGTGCAAATTGCACGCCAACTTAATTATAGTGTTAAGATAGTAACGTTAGATGGAGATGTAGTAAATGCAGGTGGTGCTTTAAGCGGTGGTGCTAATAAGCAACAAAAATTAGGGTTGTTAGAGCAAAAGCAACAAGTTACTAAATTGGCTCAAGATATTGAAGTGATGCAACAAAAACTAACTGCACTTGAACAGATGGGAACAAAAACTAATACTCGTTTACAACAAATTGAACAACAGCTAAAAGAAGTTGAAAAAACTTTGGCTGAATTAATGCATACTCGTAATCAAATCCAAAAGCAAGTTGATGTTTATCATTTACAAGTAAAACATCAACAAGAAAGATTTAATGAGTTACAAGAAACTATTCAAACTGCAAAACAGGCGACAAAAAATTTTGTAACACAAGAAAATGATCTAATTAGTCAAAAAGCCAAACTTTCACATAAATTACAGAAATTACAAGTTAAGCAAGCAACCAAGCAAGATTATCTAAAAAATGTGCAAGCACTAAAGCAAGATTATCTGGATGTTGTTTCACAAACAAAACAACAACAAGCAGTAGTAGCTGAACGTTTGCAAGCCAAACAATTACAGTTAAATGAGGTAAAAAATCAAAGTTTACGTGTATTAGAAGTTATTCAAAAAGCTCAGGTTAATTTGCGTCAATTACAAAATAACACAAAGCAAGATGAACAAACTGTTGAAGATTTACAACGCAAACAAGCTTTAATGGTAAAACAAGCCCAAGAGCTAACTGTGAAAATTACTAAGCTTCAAGAACAAAGACTTCAATTGAGTCAGGCAGCTAAAGAAGCTAAAGAACAATTGGATAGAGTAACACAGCTGCAACACACAATTTATGATCAACAAAGGAGTTTAAGTGTCAAAGAGGCTAAACAAACGACTTTATTAGATGGATATTTAAACGATTTAGCTCAAAAGTATGGTTTAACATTTGAAGCAGCAAAGCAACAAGAACGCGAAACGAATCGTCAAATAATTGAAAGAAAGTTGAAGTTGCTCAAGTTAGGAATCGAAGAGTTGGGCGAAGTTAACTTAGGAGCGATTAGTGAATATGAGCGTATAAGTCAACGCTATGACTTTTTAAGTCAACAACAAGCAGATTTGTTGGCTGCTAAGGAACAACTTTTACAAAGCATGAATGAAATGGATGAAGAAGTTAAACTAAGATTTAAACAAACCTTTGCTCAAGTTGCGGCTGCTTTTGCTCAGATTTTTCCTAAAATGTTTGGTGGAGGTCAAGCGTATTTGAGTTTGACTGAGCCTAATGATTTATTGAATACGGGAATTGAAATAACGGCACAACCACCGGGTAAAAAAGCCCAACAGCTTAGTTTGCTATCGGGAGGAGAACGCTCGCTAACAGCTATTACCTTATTATTTGCTATTTTAAAGGTGCGACCTGTTCCGTTTGTAGTTTTGGATGAAGCTGAAGCAGCATTAGATGATGCTAATGTAGCTCGCTATGCACGGTATTTGCGTCATTTTGATGATCAAACACAATTCATTGTGATTACCCATCGTAAAGGAACGATGATGAATGCAGATGTTTTATATGGCGTAACGATGCAAGAATCAGGCGTCTCACAAATGGTTTCTGTTGCATTGGATGATGTAATTTAGATGATGATTTGGTAAAATAAGCATATAGTTTAATCAGATGAAGGGAAGATATTAATGGGACTTTTTGATAAGTTGCGGCGTGCATTTAGCGCTCAACCAGAAGAAGAACTAAAAGTCAAACAAGAAGACGAAAAACAAGCTGAGCTACAAGAAAAAGAGGTTGAAGAAAACGAAACGCCTGTAGTTGATGAAGCTAGTGAAAAAGTAGAACTTGACTCAACTGAACCAAGTCAAGTAGTTGAAGATGAAACGATTGATCAATCAGTAAGTGAAATAGCAGATGCTGAAAATAATTTACAAGCAGATAACCAAGAAATTGAAATTCAAAATGTAAATGAATTAAATAGCCAAGCAAATGTTGACGAAGCTAAACACTATGATAAAGGTTTAGAAAAGTCACGCCAAGGCTTTGGGGCTAAGATTAATGCTTTATTGGCCAATTTCAGATCTGTTGATGAAGACTTTTTCGAAGAGTTAGAAGAAACTTTGATTGAAGCTGATGTTGGCTTTGAAACTGCAATGAATATTAGTGAACAATTACGTGCAGAAGTTAAGTTAAGAAATGCTAAGTCCAAGGCTGATGTTTCTGATGCAATTATTGAAAAGTTAGTTGATATGTATGAAGAAGAAGGACAAAATGAAGATAACAGTCTGCATTTTGCCAAACAAGGGCCAACAGTTATTTTATTTGTTGGTGTTAATGGTGTCGGCAAGACGACTACAATTGGTAAACTAGCTCATCGTTATAATATGCAAGGCAAAAAAGTTTTATTAGCAGCATGTGATACTTTTAGAGCAGGGGCTATTCAACAGTTGGCTAAATGGGGCGAAAGAGTCTCAGTAGAAGTTGTTCAAAAGCCAGAAAAAAGCGATCCAGCTGCTGTTGCCTTTGACGCTATCAAGAAGGCTAAAGCGGAAAATTACGATATCTTATTAGTTGATACTGCTGGACGTTTACAAAATAAAGTTAATTTAATGAATGAGTTAGCTAAGATTAAACGGATTTTGCAAAAAGAAATTCCAGATGCGCCACATGAAGTTTTATTGGCGCTTGATGCAACAACTGGTCAAAATGCATTGACACAAGCTAAACAATTTAAAGAAGTTACCGATGTAACGGGAATCGTGTTGACCAAACTTGATGGTACTGCACGTGGGGGAATTGTCTTGGCTATTCGTAATGAATTACACTTGCCGGTTAAATTAGTCGGGTTAGGTGAAGGAATGGATGATTTACGTGACTTTAATGCTGAAGACTTTGTTTATGGCTTGTTTAAGGGGTTAGTTACCCCTAAAAAAGATTAGGACGTGAGTTGATGGCAATCGAAAAGACGAATCGAATCAATGCGTTATTTGAATTTTATGAACCTTTGTTGACTGAAAAACAAATGACATATATCGCATTGTATTATCGCGATGATTACTCTTTAGGAGAAATTGCAGAAAATTACGATGTATCACGTCAAGCAGTTTATGATAATATTCGGCGAACGGAAAAAATTTTAGAAGAGTATGAACAAAAACTCCATTTATATGCAACGTTTGCTAAACAATCTGAAAAAATTGATAAGATCTATGAATATGTACAGGTTAAATATCCTAAAGATCAAGATTTACTTGATTTGATAGAGGAGCTTGAAAATCTAGAAGATGAAAGTTAGGTGCAGTTATAATGGCATTTGAAGGATTAACTGAACGCTTACAAAATGCGATAGGTAAGTTACGCCGCAAAGGCAAAATTAGTGAAAATGATGTCAAAGAGGTCATGCGTGAAATTCGCTTGGCTTTGCTTGAAGCCGATGTTAATTTTGGCGTAGTTAAGGATTTTGTTAAAAATGTTCGGACAAGAGCTGTGGGTGCAGAAGTTTTAGAAAGTTTGACGCCTGCGCAACAAATTGTCAAAATTGTTAATGAAGAATTAATCAAGGTGATGGGAGAAGATGAAGTCTTATTAAATAAATCACCTAAGATACCAACTGTTATTATGATGGTTGGTTTGCAAGGGGCAGGTAAGACTACAACTGCAGGTAAACTCGCCTTGAAATTAAAAAATGAACAAAATGCGCGTCCGTTGATGATTGCAGCTGACGTTTATCGTCCGGCTGCTGTTGATCAGTTGAAAATCTTGGGACAAGATATTGATGTGCCTGTGTTTGAATTAGGAACAGATGTTGATCCGATTGAGATTGTGCGTCAAGGGATGGCTTTGGCTAAAGAGCAAAAAAACGATTATGTTTTAATCGATACAGCCGGGCGATTGCAAATTGATGAAGCATTGATGGACGAACTCGTTAATATTAAACAGTTGGTTCAACCAGATGAAATTCTTTTAACAGTCGATGCTATGACTGGTCAAAATGCAGTTGAAGTAGCTAAAGGTTTTAATGACCAATTAGATGTGACTGGGATCGTATTAACCAAATTGGATGGCGATACCCGTGGTGGGGCTGCTCTATCGATTCGTGCAGTAACAGGTAAGCCAATTAAATTCATCGGACAAGGTGAAAAGCTCACAGATTTAGATATTTTTTATCCAGAACGAATGGCTTCGCGTATTTTAGGTATGGGTGACATGTTGACCTTAATTGAAAAGGCACAACGTGATTACGATGAACAAAAAGCTCTTGAATTGCAAGAAAAAATGCGTGAAAATTCATTTGATTTCAATGACTTTTTGGATCAAATGCAACAAGTTCAAAATATGGGGCCACTTGAAGATGTAATTAAGATGATTCCAGGAATGGCGAATAACCCAGCTTTAAAGAATTTTCAAGTAGATCCTAAAGATATTGAAAGAACTAAGGCAATTGTTTATTCTATGACACCACAAGAACGAGAAGATCCAGATTTGTTAAATCCAAGTCGACGTCGGCGGATTGCTGCAGGTTCAGGGCGACCAATCCAAGAAGTTAACCGCATGATTAAACAATTCAAACAAATGCGTGAAATGATGCAAAAAATGTCTAACGGTAATTTTGCAGGGATGGAAGGCTTGTTTGGTAATGGGCTTCAAGGAAAGTTAGCTAAGATGTCAATGAACAAAATGATGCGTGATAATAAGAAACGCAAGTTAAAACGTCTTAAAAAGGCGCGTAAACGCAAATGATAAAGAGCAAGGCTGGAAAGTCTTGCTTTTTTAGACTAAGAATACAATAGCAATCCTAAATAAATTAATTAAATATATAATTAATTTGAAGCTAAAAAAGCTTGGTATAATAAGGTTTTTAATACTAAAAATTGCGCTGCTTTGAAAAAAATAATAAACTGTCAAGAAATTTTCCTTTACACCAGAGCAAAATACTGGTATATTATTAATCGTTGAGAAGATATTAGGAGGTGTATTTCAAGATGTCAGTAAAGATTCGTTTAAAGCGTATGGGTTCTAAGAAGCGTCCTTTCTACCGTATCGTTGTAGCTGATTCACGTTCACCACGTGATGGTCGTTTCATCGAAACAGTCGGGACATACAATCCATTAACAGAACCTGAAACAGTAACACTTAAAGAAGAAGAAATCATGAACTGGTTAAACAACGGTGCACAACCTTCAGACACAGTTCGTAACATTCTTTCCAAACAAGGTGTTATGAAGAAATTCCATGAAGCTAAGTTTTCCAAGAAATAAGGTAGACTAAATGACAGAAGCAGATGTTAAACAATTAATTTTAACGATTGTTGAACCTTTAGTGGCTGATCAAAGTGCAGTAAGTATTATTACACAAAAAGATAACCACTTTTTGAATTTTAATTTGTCTGTTGCTCCTGAAGACATTGGTCGTGTCATCGGGAAGCGTGGTCGAGTAGCACAAGCGATTCGGACGATTGTTTATAGTATCCGTTTGGATGAAGATGTGCGAATTCGTTTAAATATCGTGGACGACTAAAAAAAGCCCCTTGATGAAGCAGTGATGTTTTGTTTAGGGGTTTTTCTTTTTAAGAAAGGAGTTAATGCATGAATTACTACACTGTCGGAAAGATTGTTAATACTCATGGCATTCGAGGAGAAGTAAAAGTTATTGCTACAACTGATTTTAGTGAAGAACGTTTTGTTATTGGCAATAAATTGTACTTATTTTTGCCTCAACAAAGTCAACCATTAGAGTTGATAATTAAAAGTCATCGTAAGCATAAACAATTTGAGATGTTAAGTTTTGATGGTTATGATAATATCAATTTAGTTGAAAAGTTTAAACAATGTGAGTTGAAAATCAGCGAAGAACAACAAGCAAGTTTACCTGAAGATGAATATTATTATCATGAAATTATTGGGCTTAATGTTTTAGATGAACAGCAAGAAGAAATTGGGACAATTAAAGAAATTTTAAGCCCAGGAGCTAATGACGTTTGGGTAGTCAAACGTAAAGGGAAAAAAGACTTGTTATTGCCCGCAATTAAAGATGTAATTAAAAGCATTGATATCGAAAAAGGCGAAGTTGTTGTCGAAGTTTTGGAAGGGCTGGATGATTAATGCGAATTGATATTTTAAGCCTATTTCCTGAGATGTTTACCGGCCCATTGACTGAATCAATTGTGGGGAAAGCGGTAAAAAAAGGTAAACTAGATATTAAAGTAACAAATTTCAGAGATTATACTACAAATAAACAACGACATGTCGATGATTATCCGTATGGTGGCGGCGCTGGAATGTTACTGCAAGTACAACCAATTTATGATGCATTAGCTGATATCATGCAACAAACTAAGACTAAAGGGCGTGTGATTTTATTAGATCCAGCCGGGAAAAGATTTGATCAAAGTGTTGCTGAACAGTTGTCTAAAGAAGAACACTTAACTTTCATTTGTGGTCATTATGAAGGATATGATGAACGGATTCGTGCTTTAGTTACTGATGAGCTTTCATTAGGCGATTATGTTTTAACTGGTGGCGAATTAGGTGCAATGGTAATGATTGATGCTACGGTTCGTTTATTACCAGATGTTTTAGGAAATGAACAATCAGCTAGTGGAGATTCATTTTCAACGGGGTTATTGGAGTACCCTCAATATACACGTCCGGCTGAGTTTAACGGTCAAAAGGTTCCAGATATCTTGTTAAGTGGGAATCATCAAAAAATTGCTCAGTGGCGCCAAAAAGAAGCTTTACGGCGTACTTGGCTACGACGCCCAGATTTATTGGAAGGCTATCCGTTAAGCATAGAAGAGCAACAAATGTTAGCTGAAATTAAGATGCAAGAACATGAGTAAATATCTGCTTTTTTAATTAGTATAAGTGTTAGTTTTGTGCAAAAAAACTATTTAAAAAATAAATTACTCTTTACTTAATATTTGATTTGTGTTAAAATAACTCTCGGCTTAAAAAAGCCATATTAACGATATTCCGCTGCGACTGGACAAGAATGTCGATGAATAGGAGAAATTTTAATGTCAGTTAATCCATTAATCGCAAAGATTACAGAATCTCAATTGCGTAACGATATTCCAGAATTCCGTGCCGGTGATACTGTACGTGTACATGCACGTATCGTTGAAGGTAAACGTGAACGTATCCAAATCTTCGAAGGTGTTGTTATCAAACGCCGTGGCGAAGGTATCTCTGAAACTTATACTGTTCGTAAGATCAGTAACGGTATCGGGGTTGAACGTACTTTCCCATTACACACACCACGTGTAGATAAGATTGAAGTTGTACGTTACGGTCGTGTACGTCGTGCTAAATTGTACTACTTACGTGCATTACAAGGTAAGGCTGCTCGTATTCCAGAACGTCGTCGTTAATAAAAGACTTTTTAAGACCTTTCTAGCTAAGTTTTTGGCTAGAAAGGTCTTTTTTAGATTTAAATTGAATATTTTTTGTAATCGCTTTAAAATATAGGTAAATAGATTTAAATGAAGGAGCTTAAGTAAGATGAGTTTTATCGAGGTCAAAAATGAAGATAAACAATATCAAATGGGCGAGACCATTATTATGGCTAATCGCAATATTAATTTCACGATAACAAAAGGTGAGCTAGTTGTAATTTTAGGACCTAGTGGTGCGGGTAAATCGACTTTGTTGAACTTGTTAGGTGGTATGGATAGCCCGACCAATGGACAAATCATCATTGATGGCATCGATATTGCGCAGTTTTCTGCTAACCAGTTAACAACTTATCGTCGGCAAGATATTGGTTTTGTTTTTCAGTTTTATAATCTCGTTCCTAATTTGACTGCTAAAGAAAATGTAGAATTGGCAACAGCAGTTGTTAAAGATAGTTTGGATAGTCGACAGATTTTGTGTCAAGTCGGTCTAGAAAAGAGGCTAGATAATTTTCCAGCACAACTTTCAGGTGGTGAACAGCAACGTGTAGCAATTGCACGGGCATTGGCTAAAAAACCTAAGTTATTGCTTTGTGATGAGCCAACTGGAGCCCTTGACTATTTGACTGGTAAGCAAGTTTTGACATTGTTACAACAAGCTAGTCGCGAGCAAAAACAAACAGTGATTATTGTCACGCATAATTCATCTTTAGCACAGATGGCTGATCGAGTAATTTATATTAATGATGCGACGGTTCGTAAAGTTGTCGTCAATGATAATCCGCTAGAAGTAGCTCAATTAGAATGGTAGGGAAAAACAATGAATAAAACGTATTTAACAGCCAGTCTTCGTGCGATTAAAACTTCGTTAGGGCGCTTTATCGCGATTGTTTTGATTATTTTTTTAGGAGTATTATTATTTGTTGGGATTAAATCGGTGGGACCTGACTTGCAACAAACACTCAGGCAGATGTTTGATGTGCAAAAGGTTTCAGATGTTCAATTGCTTTCAACGGTAGGTTTTGATAAAAAAGATGTAACTAAGTTAGAAAATCTCAAGGGAAGCAAGATATCTGCAAGCTACAGTATTCCATACTTTGAAGAGAAAAAACAGCTTAATTTAAAACTTTATTCTTATCAAGCGGATATGCCTAATAAATTAACTTTAGTCAAAGGAAACTGGTTGGATAAAGATACTGATGTTTTAGTTGATCAAAAATTAGCTAAAGACTATCCTTTAGGATCACAGATTTTTCTTGAAAAAACACTAAAGCACACAAAGTATCGGGTAGTTGGCTATGTAACTTCACCACTTTATTTATCGTTGGAAGAACGTGGAACGACCACGACAGGTGATGGTCAATTAGATGGTTATCTTTATTTAAAACAAAATCAGTTTGTTGGATTACCATATAGTTTAATTGATATTACCTTCAATGATCTGATAGATGTAGATTATTTTTCAAATGCGTATAATACGACCTTGGATGCTCAAATAACAACCCTAAAAAAGCAACTTAATATGTTAAAAACGCAAAAGATTAAACGATTACAGCAACAAAAACAAACTCTATTAGCAAAGCAAGCTAAAATAGATCAACAACAAGAATTTGCTCAATCAACTGCACAAGCACAACAATTACAGCAAGCTAAACGAGAAATTCAAGCTAAGTTATCTCAGGTACAACAAGCATCACAGATTAATTATGTTTTATCAAAGCGCAGTGATTGGCCGGGATTAGTTGAATATACAAGTCTTTCTGATCGAATAGATGCGATTGCCAATGTTTTTCCAATCTTTTTCTTTTTCATAGCAGTTTTGATTACTTTTACCACTATGACACGAATGATTGAAGAAAATCGCAAGGAGATTGGGACTTTAAAAGCTCTTGGTTATCGTAATGCAGAAATTGCCAGCAAGTATTTATTATATGCAGTATTAACAGCTTTATTTGGGATTATCACAGGTGTGGTAGTTGGAACTTATTTTATTCCAAGCATTATATGTATGCTTTTAAAAAAGCAATATATTTTTGCTGATTATAATATTTTATATTGGAGTACACCGATTATTTTAGCGACATTAGGTGCTTTAATCGCAACACTTGGTTCATGTAGTTATGTTTTACTTAAAGAATTGCATGAAAAACCAGTCGAGTTGTTGTTACCAAGAGCGCCTAAGGCCGGAAAACGTGTATGGTTAGAAAAATCTACTTTATGGCAAAGATTAAGTTTTAATCAAAAAGTGACGTACCGTAATTTATTTAGATATAAAGCACGAATGTTTTTAACAATTTTTGGAATTGCAGGCTGCAGTGGTTTGTTATTGGCAGGTTTTGGTTTAAATGATTCTTTGCCAGCTCCAATCCATAAGCAATTTGGCGAAATAATGCATTATCAGATGATAGCGACACAAAATATATCTCAAAAGGTGATTTTTAATAATCATGAAATCACAGATGCTTTGGCAATTGATTTATTCCAAGCAAATATTAAAAGAAAGAATAAAGATACGCAAACGAGTAGTGTATATTTGTTTGATCAAAAAGGACAACAAAATCTAGCCAAGTTTATCACCTTAAAAGATTTACAAAACCACTCCATTAAATTAGATGATAGGGGAGCTATTGTTAGTCAACAGTTGGCACAAAGTCTTGATTTACAGCCAGGGGATAAATTTAACTTAGAAGTAGATGGTAAAACTTATCGTATTAAGGTAGCACACATAACACAAAATTATGTGGCACATAATATTTATTTAGCTAAAGAATACGCTGAAAAATGTGGCTTGGTAAGTGTAAACAATTCATATTTATTAAAGACAAAAAAGCTAAATTCTAAACAAGAAGAAAAATTGGCGCAAAAACTACTTGATTCTAAGAATTTTATCAGTGTAAATCTAGTGAGTGAACAAATTGCTAAGCAAAAGAAGACAACTGATAACTTAGGGATTGTTGTATTAATCTTTATTTTGTTGTCAGGGACTTTAGCTTTTGTTGTATTATATAATCTGACTAATATTAATATCGCTGAACGGCAGCGTGAATTGGCGACTTTTAAGGTTTTAGGTTTTTATGATCGAGAAGTTACAGGCTATATTGTGAGAGAAAATATTATTTTTACATTAGGTGGAATTGTTTTAGGTTTTTTGATTGGAAATATTTTGACGTGGTTTATCTTACAAAATGCTTCGTCTGCGATGATTTTGTTTCCGTTAATTATCAAATGGCCGGACTATGCGTATGCAACTGTACTAACTATTATTTTTTCGATAATTGTGATGTACTTTGCTGATCGTAAGTTAAAAGAAATTAAGATGATTGAAGCGTTAAATTCAAATGAGTGATTAAAAGACTATTTATTGGGGAAAATAAAAACACCTACAAACAACAAAATGTTTGTAGGTGTTTACTTAAGGAGAGTACAGGATTTGAACCTGCGCGCCGTATTACCGGTTCGCCGGATTTCGAGTCCGGTGCATTACCACTCTGCCAACTCTCCGAAATAACAAATGTTATTATAACAATTAATAAATCAAATGACAATAGTTATTTCATAGTTAGTGGGATTTTTTATTTGTTCTCTTAGAAAAACTTTAACCTTTTCTAGTTTTTTTATAAATAAAATACCTTTACTTTTTGGTTTGAGTTAGCTAGAATTTAGGTGAACCAAAAAAATAAGTTTTAGGAGAGATCATTTTTGAGTGAATCGGACAGGATTGCCGGGGCAATCTTATTATTTGTCACAAGTTTAAATTTTTCGTTTCCCGTAGTAACGGCAGCAGATTTAATGGAAAAATCCAAAGCGGTTTGCTTAACCCAGTCAGCAACGAGTGTTTTTAAAACTAAAACAACGGATTTATCACACGATTTGTTGCATGTGGAAACGCGCTATTCGTGTTTAGATATGGCTTTAGCACAAGCAGATCGTGTTGCTGCAATTGATGAAAAACAAAATGGACGTTTAAAATTGCGGCGTGCTGATAATGGGCGTAAAGGACCTGAAATTGAAAGTTTAACCTACGAAATTACTAGTGGGCGTTTATTGGTTAAAGGATAGTAAGTAAAAACAAGTTTTGGATGCCCCAAACTTGTTTTTGTTTTTAAGGAGCAAAATAATGATTAAAGAACAAATAAGTCAAGCGTTGCTAACGTTGATCCAAGCTGGAGAGGCTTTGGATAAAATTACGATTAGTCAATTGCTTAAAGAAGCTAAAATCAGTCGCCAAACTTTTTATAATCATTTCTTAGATAAGGATGATTTGATTCAATATGTGTATACTACTAGAATTTTAGGTGGTTTTGCGAAAGCTAATCAAACATTTGATTTTTGTCAAGAATTGACGCAAGTTTACGACCAGATGCAAAGCTATCGTGCCTTTATGCAACAAGCTTGTTTGTTAAGTGGTCCCAATAGTTTAAAAGAATATATGTTTAAACATTGTGAGGATTTTGATTTACAGTGGCATCAATATTTATATGGCTCAGACCCAATGCCAAAAAGATTAGTTTTAGCGACTAAATATCATGCGACAGCCTCAAGTAGTATGACGCTATCGTGGATTTTAGCGGATTTTCCAACGTCTAGTTTTGAGATGGCTAAATTAATTACACAAATGCGAAATATTGGCATGGAACAATTTTTAGGAGATAAAAATCCTTACGCTATCACAAATTGACAGTTTTGTGTAAATGTCAAAAAGATAGATAAATGGCTGGATTTGTCTATTCGCTTTAGCAACTGTTTTTTTTAAACTAAAGATAGTTAAGTTAAAGGAGCTGAGATGATGGAATATACTAAACTAGGGAAAACAGGAATGGATGTTTCAAGAATTTGTTTAGGAGCGATGAGCTTTGGAGATCCAAACAAATGGATACATAATTGGGTCTTATCTAAGCAACAAGCAGAAAGTATTGTTAAAGAAGCTGTCAACATAGGAATTAATTTTTTTGATACCGCTAATGTTTATGGTATAGGCAGTAGTGAAGAAATTTTAGGAGACTTACTTAACAAATATACTAAACGACATGAAGTTGTTTTAGCAACTAAATTAAGTGAACCGATGCGTTCAACGCCAAATGGTTGTGGCTTATCGCGCAAGGAAATTTTTTATGAAGTAGAGTGTTCTTTAAAACGTCTGCAAACAGATTACTTAGACCTGTTATATATTCATCGTTTTGATTCGCAAACAGATTTAGCCGAAACCTTAAGTGCTTTAAACGATTTAGTTCGTAGTGGTAAAGTTTTAGCCCTAGGTGCTTCGAGTATGGCTGCATGGCAATTTCAAAAGGCGCAGTATTTAGCATTAAAAAACAATTGGACACCATTTAGCGTGATGCAAAATCATTATAATCTCTTGTATCGTGAAGAAGAACGTGAAATGATTCCTTTATGTCAGGACTTAGGAGTAGCTTTAGTACCATATAGTCCGTTAGCAGCCGGTCGTTTAGCGCGAATTAATCAAGGGCAAAGTTTACGTGCTAAAAATGATAGGATTGCACAACAAAAGTATGATAAAACGTTACAACAAGATAGTTTAATCATTAAAAGAGTGGCACAATTAGCACAAAAGTATGATGTTAGTATGACACAAATTGCTTTAGCTTGGTTATATGCTAAAGGAGTTTGTGCGCCAATTTTAGGAGTGACTAAAGTGCAGTATTTGACTGATTATAGCTCGAGTTTTGAGGTTTGCATTAGTAAAGACGATATCGCTTATCTTGAAGAATTGTATGAGCCGCATAAAATTGTTGGTTATAATATATAACATTTTGAGATGTAGCGATATGTCCATGATATAGATCTTTTGAATTTTACTTTGAAGGTTAATAAATGAGCTATTGCTTATGAAGTGGTTGGTCTTAGGATTGGCCACTTTTTTAGTGTATGACTACCTATGTTTTTGAAAAAATGTATAAAAACATTTGAATTTTAAACTAATAAATGCCCAATTAATAAGAAAATTTAATATCTATATTAAACTTTGATTTTATCGTTCATGATGTATTATAATTTCTGTGATAATTGATAAAGGAGTGATATCAATGACAATGAATAACCTTGTTAAAATGGAAGTCATTTGTCAAAGTGCCATTAAATTAACGACAACTGAACAATTTAGCATTTATTTTGATCCCTATAATATTGCAAAAGCAACACATG
Source organism: uncultured Lactobacillus sp. (assembly GCA_905204935.1). GTDB lineage: Bacteria > Bacillota > Bacilli > Lactobacillales > Lactobacillaceae > Ligilactobacillus. The sequence continues at coordinate 52,062 of CAJLBJ010000001.1, read as the reverse complement.
ATGCTAACTTAGTTTTTTTGACACATAGTCATGGTGATCATTTCAGCGTATCGGATTTAAACAAAGTTATTAATGCTGAGACTAAGGTTGTTGCTCCAATAGAGATGAAAGAGGCCTTAGAAAAATTAGGTCTTGATTTCATGTTAGTGGAGCCAAACCAACATTATGAAATGCTAAATATTAATTTTGCAACGATTCCAGCCTATAATATTGATAAGCCATTTCATCCTAAAGCAAACGGCTGGGTAGGATATGTTGTTGAACTTTTTGGTGTTAAATATTATATTTCCGGTGATTTAGATCTAATTGATGAAGTCAAAAAGGTAGTTTGTGATGTGGCATTTGTACCAGTTGGTGGTCATTATACAATGGATCCTCAACAAGCAGCTCAACTCATCAATCAAATCAAACCTAAATTAGCTATTCCAACACATTACGGCAGTGTAGTTGGTAATATGCAACAAGGCGCAGAATTTATTGCTTGCTTGCAATCAGACATTGAAGGTTTGTGTCTTTTGAAATAAACTAAACGTCATCTTTTTAGGTGGCGTTTTTCAGTTTTAGCGAATTTTTGATGCTATTTGTACGATTAAGGATAGTCAAGGATAACTAAAAATGATAAAATAAATTCAAATGGTTTCTTGCAAGAAACCGACAGATTTAGATTTCTTAGGAGGAGCAACATGTCAATCAAATATAAACGTGTAGTCATGAAACTTAGTGGGGAGGCTTTAGCTGGTGATACAGGGCACGGGATTAATCCCCCAGAAATCCGAAAAGTTGCGGAAGAAATCAAAGAAGTTCATGATTTGGGCGTCCAAATTGCTATCGTTGTCGGCGGGGGCAATATGTGGCGTGGTGAAGCTGGTGCTCAAATGGGGATCGAACGTGCACAAGCCGATTATATTGGAATGTTAGGGACTGTGATGAACGCTTTAGCTTTACAAGATGTTCTTGAAACGTTGGGAGTACCAACACGTGTACAAACAGCAATTGAAATGCGTCAAGTAGCTGAACCATATATTAGACGTAAGGCAGTTCGCCATTTAGAAAAAGGTCGGATTGTGATTTTTGCAGCGGGAACAGGATCACCATACTTCTCGACAGACACAACGGCAGCTTTACGCGCTTCCGAAATTAATGCTGATGTAATTTTGATGGCTAAAAACGGAGTAGATGGAGTTTATTCAGCAGATCCAAACACAGATCCAAATGCGGTTAAATTTGAAACATTGACACACATGGAAGTTATCAACAAAGGCTTGCGTGTAATGGATACGACCGCTTCTTCATTATCTATGGATAACAATATTCCGTTGGTGGTCTTTAACATGAATAAACGTGGAAATATTAAAAAAGTCGTTGAAGGTGAAAATATCGGAACAACAGTAGAAGGGAAATAATTTATGAAGATTACTAATCAAATTATTAAAGATGGTCAAGAAAAGATGACCAAATCAGAACAATCATTACAACGTGAATTAGGCAATATTCGTGCAGGACGTGCAAATGCTAGTTTATTAAACAGAATTATGGTTGAATACTATGGAGCACCAACACCATTGAATCAATTAGCTCAAATTTCTGTGCCAGAAGCACGTGTATTATTGATTACACCATATGATAAGTCATCTATTAAAGATGTTGAGCATGCTATCTTAGCTTCTGATTTAGGGATTTCTCCAGCTAGTGATGGTAATTCCATTCGCTTGGTAATTCCACAATTGACAGAAGAACGTAGAAAAGAACTTGCTAAGGAAGTAAAATCTGTTGCTGAAACAGGTAAGGTTGCTGTGCGTAACGTGCGTCGTGAAATGATGGATGCCTTAAAGAAAGCGCAAAAAAATGGTGAATTAACCGAAGATGATTTGCGCGATTTGGAAGATCAAGCACAAAAAGTAACGGATGCATCAATCAAAAATATCGATCAAATTACAGCTGAAAAAGAAAAAGAAATCTTGGAAGGCTAAAATTAAATAAATAAGTATGAAAGGGGCAAAATGAAGATTTGAGTCTTCCAATTAAATTTTGCTCCTTTTATTAATGTTAGTAAAAAATATCAAAAATCTGGTTTGAAATAGCTAGATTTTTGATACAATTAAGCATATGACCTGTGGGGGTGAATTTTTTGTTTAAGATTTTCAAGCAAAAAGCTGCCGATGATACGACAGTTGAAATTAAGTTAGATGAAGAACGAATTCCAAAGCATGTCGCAATTATCATGGATGGCAATGGACGCTGGGCTCAAAAAAAATTATTGCCACGTGTTGCTGGACATAAACAAGGAATGGAAGTAGTTAAAGAGATAACTAAAACGGCTAGTGATCTAGGTGTTAAAGTCTTAACATTATATGCTTTTTCAACTGAAAACTGGAAAAGACCGGCATCTGAAGTTAATTTTTTAATGGATTTGCCAGTTAAATTTTTTGACAAATTTGTACCAGAATTAATTGAAAAAAATGTTAAAGTTAATGTTATGGGATATACAGATCAATTGCCTGCTTCAACGCGTAAGGCAGTTGATGATGCAATTGCACAAACATCGCAAAATACCGGCATGATTTTAAACTTTGCTTTAAACTATGGTAGTAGAGCAGAGATTATTAGCGGGATTCAAACATTAGCTACAGAAGTTTTAGAAAACAAACTAAAACCTGATGAAATTGATGAAAAAACGCTTGATCGTGTCTTGATGACACAACAAGTTGCGCCATATAACGATCCGGATTTGTTGATTCGCACAAGTGGTGAAGAAAGAATCTCAAATTTTTTATTGTGGCAAATAGCTTATAGTGAATTGATTTTTACAGATGTATTATGGCCAGACTATAAGCCAGTTAATTTATTAGCTGATATTGCCAAATATCAAGCTAGAGATCGACGCTATGGTGGTATTAAGGAAACGAAAAAGGAGAGTACTGATAAATGAAACAACGTGTGATAACGGCTATTGTTGCCTTAATCATTTTTGTACCACTTTTGGTGATTGGTGGGACTGCGTTTAATATTTTAGTTATTGCGATGGGTCTAGTCGCAATGTCTGAATTTTTAAGAATGAAAAAGAAACTATTGGTATCACCAGAAGCAATAATTAGCTTTTTGATGATTGCAGCTTTGTTAGTTCCAGAAGATTGGCTAAGTTTCTTGCCTAAACAAATAACTTTGTTAGAAATATTATATATTGGGTTATTGTGTTTACTAATTCACATGGTAGTATCAAAAAATCGCTTTTCTTTTGATGATGCGGGTGTATTAGTTTTAGGGGCATTGTATGCTGGCTTTGGTTTTCATTATATGCTAGTAGCTCGAGCACAAAGCTGGCAAATGATTTTATATGCGTTATTAATTGTATGGATTACTGATAGCGGTGCTTATATGATTGGCCGGAAAATTGGTAAAAATAAACTTGCACCACATATTAGTCCTAATAAAACTTGGGAAGGTTCAATTGGAGGAACGCTTAGCGCAGTTGTTTTGGTAGGGATTTACCTATACTTTTTTGGCAACCAAGCAGGTTTTTATAGCTTGCCAGTTATGTTAGTATTAACACTATTTTTCTCAATTGGAGGCCAGCTAGGCGATTTAATTGAATCGGCTTTTAAACGTCATTATGGTGTCAAAGATTCAGGAAATATTTTACCTGGACACGGTGGAATCTTGGATCGTTTTGATTCATTATTATTTGTTTTACCGTTATTACATTTTACGGGCTTGATTTAAAATGAGCAGAAGGGAGTCTAAATGTTAGGAACAATTGTTGCTTTCATTATTGTTTTTGGTGTAATCGTTGCTGTACATGAGTTTGGGCACTTTTATTTTGCCAAGAAATCTGGCATTTTAGTGCGTGAATTTGCTATTGGAATGGGACCTAAGATTTTTGGCGTTCATAAAAATGGAACGACTTACACCATACGTTTGTTACCATTAGGTGGTTACGTGCGCATGGCGGGTCTAGAAGAAGACGATAGTGAAACTTTACAAAAAGGATTACCAGTTAGCGTAGTATTAAATGATGAAGGTGAAATCATTAAGATTGATACTAGTCATAAGACAACTTTGATGACTGGTATTGCATTAGAGGTAATCGATTGGGATTTGACCAAGGAATTATGGTTAGAAGGATATGAAAATGGTGATGAAACTCAAAGTGTTCGTTATCCGGTGAATCATGATGCTTTAATTGTAGAAAAAGATGGCACAGAAGTTAGAATTGCTCCATTAGATGTTCAATTTCAATCGGCTAGTTTACCTAAAAGAATGATGACTAATTTTGCTGGACCGCTAAATAACTTTTTATTATCAGTTGTGGTCTTCATGTTAATTGCTTGTATGCAAGGTGGAGTTAGTCAAACAACTAATAAAATAGCTAGTGTCCAAAAAGATTCAGTTGCACAAAAGGCAGGTTTGCAAAGAAATGACCAAATTGTAGCAATTAATGGTAAAAAAACCGATACATGGTTGAAGGTAAGTAATACTATTAGTCAGCGTGGTGGTAAAAAAACAACATTGACAGTTAAACGTGGCCAAACAACTAAAAAGATTACTTTAACGCCAAAAATAAAAAAAGTAGATGGTCAAGAAGTCGGGTTGATTGGTGTGATGGCTAAAAGTGAATTTGATCGTTCACCACTAACAATCATTACTTATGGCTTTACTCAGACCTGGACGGTAGTTGTGATGGTTTGGCAAGCTTTGGTTAATATGTTTACGCAAGGATTTAGTCTTAATGACTTGGGTGGACCAGTTGCAATCTATTCAGCAACCCAAACAGCTGCTCAATATGGTGTTTTAAGTTTGATGTCATTATTGGGCTTACTTTCGGTTAACTTAGGCATTGTTAATTTGTTACCTATACCTGGATTAGATGGTGGTAAGTTATTATTAAACATCATTGAAGCTATCAGAAGAAAACCAATTGATCCAAATAAAGAGATGTTAATTACAATGATTGGTTTTGGCTTTGTGTTAATTTTAATGATTCTAGTAACCTGGAATGATATTCAAAGATATTTCTTCCATTAGAATTATTTGTTAAACTAAAAAAGCGAGAAATTTTAATTAAAGGGGCATTTTTAATCATGAAACAATCGAAAATTTTAATCCCGACTTCAAAGGAAATTCCTAGTGATGCAGAGGCTTTGAGTCATCAATTGATGTTGCGTGCAGGTTTTATTAAGCAAGTTAGTGCAGGGATGTATTCATATTTACCACTTTCTTACATGGTATTACGCAAGATTGAAAATATTATTCGTGAAGAAATGGAAAAAATCGATGCTGTAGAAATGCTTGTACCAGCAGTGATTCCAGCAGAATTATGGCAACAATCAGGACGTTATGATACGTATGGTCCAACTTTGTTTAAACTTAAAGATCGACATGAACGTGATTTTATTTTAGGTCCAACTCATGAAGAAACATTTACGATGATTGTGCGTGATGCTATTAAATCATATAAGAAATTACCGTTGACATTGTATCAAATTCAAATGAAATATCGGGATGAAAATCGCCCACGTTTTGGTTTATTACGTGGACGTGAGTTTTTGATGAAAGATGCCTATTCTTTTCATGCGGATTTAGATAGTTTAGATAAAACATATCGTGCAATGGATCAAGCATATACTAATGTTTTTGAGCGTGTTGGATTGCAATTTAGAAGTATTATTGCTGATTCTGGTGCAATGGGTGGCAAAGATTCTAAAGAGTTTATGGCAATTGCTCCAATTGGTGAAGATACAGTTGTTTATTCTGATCAAAGTGATTATGCGGCTAATTTGGAAATGGCTAAAAATTTACGTACATTGCAAAAATCGCATGAGTCATTACAAGAATTGACTAAAATTGCAACACCAGGGGCTAAATCAATTGCAGAGGTTGCACAATTTTTAGGCGAAGATAATGGTCGCTTGATTAAAACACTCTTTTACGTGGCAGATGAACAAACTATCGCGGTATTGATGCGTGGCGATGATGAATTAAATGAAGTTAAACTTAAAAATCATTTAGGCTGTGATTTCTTACGTCCAGCTGAAGAACAAGAAATCAAAGACTTATTAGGAGCAGGTTTTGGTTCTCTTGGTCCTGTAGGTTTGGATGAAGAATTTACAGTTATTGCAGACTTAGATGTGCAAAACATGGCTAATGTAATTTGTGGTGCCAACGAAGATGGATATCACTTTAAGAATGCTAACTTAGAACGTGACTATCATGTAAATGATTTTGTAGATTTAAGAACTGTTCAAGAAGGTGATTTATCACCAGATGGTGAAGGTAAGTTGTGCTTCACTAAAGGAATTGAAATTGGTCATATCTTTAAATTAGGGACTCGTTATTCCGATAGTTTAAATGCCAATGTCTTAGATGAAAATGGACGTCAAATTCCAATCATTATGGGATGTTATGGTATCGGAGTTTCGCGTTTATTGTCGGCAATTGTTGAACAAAACAGTGATGAAAATGGGATGATTTGGCCTGAATCAATTGCACCGTTTGATATCCATGTTATTCCTGTTAATGTTAAAGATGAAACACAAAATAAGCTTGCACAACAACTTACACAAACTTTAGAAGATGCTCAATACAAAGTATTAGTCGATGATCGTAAAGAACGTGCAGGTGTTAAATTTGCAGATGCAGATTTAATTGGTTTGCCAATTCGGGTGACTGTTGGTAAAAAGGCAGCCGAAGGAATTGTCGAATTAAAATTACGTAAAACAGGTGAAACCCTTGAAATTAAGACTGATGAACTTTTGAATTCATTAGCGGCTTTATTGAAGCACTAGTAAGCAAAAAAGACTGAAACAAGTTTTGTTTCAGTCTTTCTTGCAAGAAAGGATAAAAAGATGGCACTTGATAAAAAAGAGATGTTTCAAAAACTGTTGGAACAAGTCAACTGGCAACCTAGTCAACAAGAGCAAAGCTTGTTAGCAACTGCTTTGATTGAAAAGGTAAAAGTGCACACGCAATCGAAATGTTGGGATTTTTATCTCCAATTATCAGATATTTTACCTTACCAGACATTTATGGCCTTACAACAATCTATAGGTTTGGCATTTAAAGACATTGCACAAACGCAGGTTTTTATTACAACTACTAATCCTAAAGTAACAACTGAACACTTACAAGCTTATTGGTCTTGGATAACGACTCAATGCGGGATTAATGAATCACAGTTGCAAAGCCTGTGTAACGGAGGCCCAAAAGTTGATGCGGATGCAATCATATTACAAGCTAATAGTGAATTTGCTAAACAATACTTGGATAATCAAGCACTAGGTCCAATTAGCCAGACTTATCAGCAATTAGGTTTCCCACGCCTAAATTTTATGACTGTATGTGATCAAAAACAAGTTGCAGAACAACTTAAAGATTATCAAGCGATGCAAGCAAAGCAAGATGAGCAACTAGCAAAACAAGCTTTAGAGGCAATCAAGGCGCAAAATCAAAATAAGGTTAAAGCTAAAGACCTTAATGATTTTGAAGGTCCGTTGCAAATTGGTAAAAAGATAGCAGCTGATGTACCGATAAGACAGATGGTTGATATAAATGAAGAAGAAAGATCTGTTATCGTTCAAGGTTATATTTTCGATAAAGAAGTCAAAGAACTACGCTCTGAACGTAAATTGATGAATCTAAAGGTTACAGATTATACTTCTTCGTTTATTGTTCGGAAGTTTTCACGAGATGAAAATGACGAAGCATTATTTGATGCAATCAAAGTAGGGCAGTGGGTTAAGATTCGTGGAAGTGTTCAAGAAGATGCATATGCGCATGAATTAGTGATTAATATTTATGATTTAGTAGAAGTAAAACATGAACAACGAAAAGACACACAACCAAATGATCAAAAAAGAGTAGAATTACATGTGCATTCTAATATGAGTACTATGGATGCAACCAATAGTATCGGTGAATATGTGGCTCAGGCCGCTAAATGGGGACAAAAGGCAATTGCAATTACTGATCATGGTAATTTACAGGCTTTCCCAGATGCACATGCAGCAGGAAAAAAGAATAACGTCAAGATTTTGTATGGTGTTGAAGCTAATATCGTCAACGATCAAACGCCGATTGCTTATAATGAAGCACACCAAGAATTAAAAAATGCGACCTACGTAATCTTTGATACGGAAACAACAGGTCTATCAGCGCGGTATGATAAGGTTATCGAGTTGGCGGCTGTTAAAATGAAAGATGGCGTAGTTATCGATAAATTTGAACAATTCATAGATCCAGGACATCCTTTATCTCAAACAACAATTGAGTTGACAAGTATAACAGATGATATGGTTAAAGGCTCTAAGACAGAACGTGAAGTTTTTGAAATGTTTAAAGAGTTTTGTCAAGATAGTATTATTGTAGGGCATAATGCAACGTTTGATATTGATTTTATGAATGCCGGTTATTTACGTCATGATATGGAACCAATCCAAGAGCCTTGGTTAGATACCTTGCCGTTAGCTCGTTTCTTATATCCTGAAATGCGTGGTTTCAGATTGAACACTTTAGCTAAGAAGTTAAATGTAAATTTGGAACATCATCACCGTGCTGTTTATGATGCTGAAGCAACAGGTTATATTTATTATGCGATGTTAAAAGAAGCGCAAGAAAAATATCAAATAATATATCATGATGAATTTAATCAATATACGGGACAACATGATGCTTATAAACATGAGCATCCGTTTCATGCGATTATTTTGGCAACGACGCAAGCGGGTCTTAAAAATTTATTTAAGGTCGTTTCAGCGTCGATGACAAAATATTTTCATAGAGTTCCGCGAATTCCACGCGCAGTTTTACAAAAATATCGTGAAGGTTTAATAGTTGGATCTGCTTGTGCTAATGGTGAAGTCTTTACTGCAATGATGCAAAAAGGTTACGCGGCAGCAAAACAAAAAGCAACATTTTATGATTATTTAGAAGTTCAGCCTAAAGCTTTATATCAACCTTTACTTGAACAAGAATTGGTACGTGATGAAAATAACTTAGAAGAAATTATCGCTGATATGGTACGTTTAGGTGAAGAATTAAACATTCCAGTAGTAGCAACAGGTGATGTGCACTTCATGAATAAAGAAGATAGCATTTATCGTAAGATTTTAATTAATTCCCAAGGTGGTGCTAATCCACTGAATAAATTAAAACAATTACCTGATGCACATTTTAGAACAACAGATGAAATGTTAGCTGATTTTGCTTTTTTAGGTGAGCAGTGTGCACATCAAATAGTCGTGGTTAATCCTAATAAAATTGTAGCTTTGTGTGATGATGTTTCTCCTGTTAAAAATGAACTTTACACGCCTAAAATGGAAGGCGCAGAAGATGATATCAATAATTTAACGTTTAATAAAGCACATGAACTTTATGGTGAAAACTTACCGCGTGTTGTTGAAGCGCGCATTGATAAAGAACTCAAATCTGTTGTAGGTAACGGCTTTTCGGTTATTTATTTGATTTCACAAAAATTAGTGCATAAATCTAATAAAGATGGCTATTTAGTTGGTTCACGGGGATCGGTTGGTTCAAGTTTAGTCGCGACAATGACAGGAATTACCGAAGTTAACCCGCTGCCTCCACATTATCGTTGTCCAAATTGTTGTTGGACCGAGTTTTTTGAAAAAGGTGAATATGGTTCTGGATATGATTTGCCAGATAAAAATTGTCCAAACTGCGGTAGTGAATTGGTCAAAGACGGTCAAGATATTCCATTTGAAACCTTTTTAGGTTTTAAAGGTGATAAGGTTCCAGATATTGATTTGAATTTCTCCGGTGATTATCAGCCGATTGCACATAACTATACCAAAGTTTTGTTTGGCGAAAACAATGTTTTTAGGGCCGGAACAATTGGAACGGTTGCAGATAAGACGGCTTATGGATATGTTAAAGCATATGAGCGTGATAATGAAATTACTTTGCGAGGTGCAGAAGTAGATCGCTTAGCTAAAGGTGCTACTGGGGTCAAACGAACAACTGGGCAACATCCAGCTGGTATCTTAGTTGTGCCTAAATACATGGATATCTATGATTTTACACCTATTCAGTACCCAGCTGACGATTTAACGGCAGCTTGGAAGACCACACACTTTGATTTTCATTCGATCCACGATAATATCTTGAAACTTGATATTTTAGGGCATGATGATCCAACGATGATTCGGATGCTCCAAGATTTATCAGGAATTGATCCTAAGACGATTCCAACCGATGATCCAGGAGTGATGGCGTTATTTTCTGGGACAGAGATTTTAGGTGTAACACCTGAACAAATTGAATCGAAAACAGGAACACTGGGAATTCCTGAATTTGGAACTCGCTTTGTTAGAGGAATGTTAGAAGAAACACATCCAAAGACGTTTGCTGAGTTATTAAAAATTTCTGGCTTATCGCATGGAACCGATGTTTGGTTAGGAAATGCCGAAGAGTTAATTAAAAATGGTACGGTTACGATGCCAGAAGTTATTGGTTGTCGTGATGATATCATGATGGATTTGATTCATATGGGAGTTGAATCGGATATCGCCTTTAAAATCATGGAATCTGTGCGTAAAGGCAAAGGTATTCCAGATGATTGGCAAAAGCAAATGCGCGAAGCAAATGTTCCTGAATGGTATATCGAAGCATGTTTGAAGATTAAATACATGTTCCCTAAAGCTCATGCGGCTGCATATGTTTTGATGGCATTGCGTATAGCATATTTTAAAGTTTACTTCCCATTAGTTTATTATTCAGCATATTTTTCAGTGAGAGCAGATGATTTTGATTTAATCGCAATGGCACATGGTAAACAATCGGTCAAAGCAGCGATGCAAGCTATCAATGATAAAGGCAATGATGCATCGGCTAAAGAAAAGAATTTATTGACTGTTTTAGAATTGGCAAATGAAATGATAGAACGTGGATTTAATTTTAAAATGGTTGATATCAATCGTTCACATTCATCTGATTGGATAATTTTAGATGATAAGACATTATTGGCTCCGTTTTCTGCGATACCAGGGCTAGGCTTAAACGTTGCTAAACAAATCGTTGCAGCTAGGGAAGAACAAGAATTTATTTCTAAAGAAGATTTGGCTAAACGAGGACATGTTTCTAATTCTTTAATTGAATATATGAACCAAAACCATGTCTTAGATCATTTACCAGATGAAAACCAACTCAGTTTGTTTGAAGACTTGTTTTAAACTTGAGTTTTAATGCCAAGTGTGCTATACTGATTGAGGTAATTTGATAACTCGCGAGGAGTGAGCAGCAATGCTCACTCTTTTTATTGGAGTAAATGCTTGAACCATCAAGGTCAAAAAAATTTTAGGAGGTTAAAGCGTGAGTAGTGTTGTTGAAACAGTTACCGAACTAGTAACGCCGATTTTAGATGAATATCAATTTGAATTAGTTGATATTGAATTTGTTAAGGAAGGAAAAAGCTGGTATTTACGTGTCTATATCGATAAGCCAAATGGAATTAATATCGAAGAGTGTGCATTGGTAAGTGACCAATTGAGTGAAAAACTTGATAATTGTGAGCCAGATCCGATTCCTCAGGCTTACTATTTGGAAGTTTCTTCACCGGGTGCAGAACGACCACTAAAAAAAGAACGTGACTATCAAAGAGCTTTGAATAGTTATGTCAATATTTCTTTGTATCAGCCTATCGATGGTTGCAAGGTTTTTGAAGGGACAATGGTAGAATTGACTGCCACTGAATTGACCTTAGTATATATGGATAAGACGCGTGAACGAAGCGTTGTAATTCCAAGAGATAAGATTGCCAAGGCTCGCTTAGCAATTAAGTTTTAAAAAGTTTCTTAAAGGAGTTAAAGAAAAAATGAGTAAAGAATTACTAAGTGCATTAAATACGCTTGAAGTAGAAAAAGGAATTAAAAAAGAAGTTGTCATTGAAGCGTTAGAAAATGCGTTGGTATCTGCCTACAAAAAAAACTATGGATCAGCTCAAAACGCTGTTGTAGAATTTGATAATCTACGTGGCGATATTCATGTTTACGCTGAAAAAGAAGTTGTTAATGAAGTTTTTGATTCAAATTTAGAGGTTAGTCTAGAAGATGCTTTAATGATTAACAAAGCATATGAAATTGGCGATAAAATTAAATTTGAAGTTACACCAAAAGATTTTGGTCGTATCGCAACACAAGCTGCTAAACAAGTTATTATTCAACGTATGCGTGAAGAAGAACATACAATTATTTATAATCAATATATTCAATACGAAAATGAAATCGTAACAGGTGAAGTTGAACGTCATGATAGTCGCTATATCTACGTTAACTTAGGTAAGGTTGAAGCTTTACTTTCACGCCAAGATCAAATTGCAGGTGAAGAATATAAATCACATGATCGTATCAAGGTTTATATTTATAAAGTTGATAATACAAGTAAAGGTCCACAAGTTTATGTGAGTCGTTCGCATCCTGACTTGTTAAAACGTTTATTTGAACAAGAAATTCCTGAAATCTTTGATGGCACGGTTGAAATTAAATCAATCGCACGCGAAGCAGGCGATCGTGCTAAGGTTGCGGTTTATTCACATGCAGAAGGGGTTGATTCTGTCGGTACCTGTGTTGGTCCACGTGGTGAACGTGTTCAAGCGATCGTAAATGAGTTAAAAGGTGAAAACATGGATATCGTTGAATGGTGTGAAGAACCAGCCAAGTTCATTGCTAATGCTTTAAATCCGGCTGAGGTTTTGGAAGTGATTTTTGATCCTGAAAATGAACATGCTTGTACAGTCGTTGTTCCCGATAATCAATTATCATTAGCAATTGGCAAACGAGGTCAAAATGTTCGTCTGGCAGCACGTTTAACGGGTTATAAGATTGATATCAAGTCACAACAAGATATGCTTTCACAACCAGAAGTTGAAGAAACAAATAGTGAAGGTCAACAAGAAGATGTGTTTGACAACGAATAGAGGTGAGTCAAATGGCGCAACGCAAAATACCAATGCGTAAAGATATTGTGACAGGTGAAATGAAACCTAAAAAAGAATTAGTACGTGTGGTTAAAAATAAGGAAAATGAAGTTAGCATTGATCCAACAGGTAAAAAAGCTGGACGCGGTGCATATATTCATTTAGATGTTGCAACAGCTAAGAAAGCACAACAACAAAAAACATTTGATAAGGCATTTGGAATAAAAATAACAGATGATTTTTATGAAGAATTAATCGCTTATGTTGATCATCAAGTTGCACGGGCAGAATTATTCGGAAATGGAAAATAGACAAAAGATTCTTAACTTATTAGGATTAGCACGCCGCGCGGGTAAGGTAGTTGCTGGTGAAGAAATGGTATTAAAAAAATTACGCAATGGTCAATTAAGTCTAGTATTGATGGCTAGTGACTGTGGACAAGCGACCCGCAAAAAAGTAACTGATAAATGTCAAAGCTATCAGGTTGATTTGTGTGAAGAATTCAATCAAGTCGAATTAAGTATAGCAATTGGACAAAAACGGACGATTGTAGCATTAACTGATAAAGGCTTTGCGCAAAAAATTCAAACATTACTTGTCTTTTAGCAGACTTCCCGTCGGCTTTGGGCAAGCGATGGGAGATGTGCCAAGGAGGACAAAATAATGGCTAAAAAAAGAATTTATGAATTGGCAAAAGAACTAAATATTTCGAGTAAAGAAGTAATTGCCGCTGCTAAAGAAAAAGGTTTCAAGGTTGGTAATCATATGTCTGTCGTTGGCGAAAATGAAGAACGACAATTACGTGCAATATTTGCACCACAGCCTAAAAAAGAAAACACAAAAAAAGCAGTGCAAGACAATAAAAAAGCAACTGCAAAAGTGCAAGCTAGCGGCAATCATCAAGCTAAAGCAAAATTAGCTGCTAAAAAAGCCCAAGCAAGCGATGCCCAAAGAAATAATGAAAGGCATGCAGAGAAAAAGATGGAAAATAATAACAATAATAATCGTAATAATGGACGCGGTAAAGGTAAATTCAATAACACCGCAAGTAACAACCAATTTGGTGGAAAGAAAAATAAAAAAGGTGGCAAGAAAAATCAGCGCAATCAAAATGCAAATAAACCACAATTGCCACAACGTAAAAATAAGCCATTGCCAGAAGTTTTAGTTTATACTGTGGGAATGAATGTTGCTGATATTGCTAAAAAGATTCATCGTGAACCAGCAGAAATTATCAAGAAGTTGTTTATGATGGGTGTGATGGTTAACCAAAATCAATCTCTTGATAAGGACACAATTGAAATTTTAGCGGCTGATTATGGTATTCAAGCACAAGAAAAAGTTGAAGTTGATGTTTCTGATATCGATAAATTCTTTGAAGATGAACAAAATAATACTGAATATCAAGAATCACGCCCACCAGTTGTGACTATTATGGGTCACGTTGACCATGGTAAAACAACCTTGCTAGATAAGTTGCGTAATTCTCATATTACAGAAGGTGAAGCTGGTGGAATTACACAACACATTGGTGCGTATCAAGTTAAACAAGGTGACAAGATTATTACTTTCTTAGATACACCAGGACATGCTGCGTTTACAAACATGCGTGCGCGTGGAGCAGATATTACTGACATTACTGTTTTAGTAGTAGCTGCAGATGATGGAGTGATGCCACAAACAATTGAAGCTATCAACCACGCTAAAGCTGCACAAGTACCAATTATTGTGGCTGTTAACAAAATTGATAAGCCAGGTGCTAATCCAAACCATGTCATGGAACAATTATCGGAATATGAATTGATTCCAGAAGCTTGGGGTGGGGATACAATTTTTGTTGAGATTTCTGCTAAATTTAACAAAAATATTGATGAACTCTTAGATATGATTTTATTACAAGCAGAAATGCTTGAATTAAAGGCTAATCCAAAGCAACACGGTGCAGGTTCTGTTATTGAAGCGCGTTTAGATAAAGGTAAAGGCTCGGTTGCATCCTTATTAGTTCAACAAGGTACTTTACAAGTTGGTGATCCAATTGTTGTTGGTAATACATTTGGTCGTGTTAGAACAATGACAGATGCACGTGGTAAGGTGATTAAAAAGGCAACTCCAGCAACACCAGTAGAAATCACTGGTTTAAATGGCGTGCCAGACTCAGGTGATCGTTTCGTTGCGTTTGATGACGAAAAGACAGCACGTGCCGCTGGTGAAAAACGTGCTGAAAAAGCTTTATTAGCTGAAAGAAGTCAAACAAGTCATGTGACTTTGGATAATTTGTTTGCTACGCTTAAAGAAGGCGAACTAAAACAAGTAGCTTTGATTATTAAGGCTGATGTACAAGGTTCTGTTGAAGCCTTGGCTCAAAGTTTTAAAAAGATTGATGTTGAAGGTGTTCGTGTTAACATTATTCACCAAGCTGTTGGTGCAATCAATGAAAGTGATGTAACCTTAGCAGAAGCTTCAAATGCAATTATCATCGGTTTTAATGTGCGTCCAACTCCATTAGCTAAATCCCAAGCGGAAAATGACAGTGTTGATATTCGTTTGCATAACGTTATCTATAAGGCTATCGATGAAGTTGAAACTGCGATGAAAGGTATGCTTGAACCAGAATTTAAAGAAAAAATTACCGGTCAAGTTGAAATTCGTGAAACTTACAAGGTATCTAAGCTTGGTACAATTGGTGGGGGATATGTTACAGAAGGTTATATTCAACGTAACAGTGGTGTGCGTGTCATCCGTGATGGTATTGTAGTTTATGAAGGAACTCTTGCAAGTTTGAAACGCTTCAAAGATGACGTTAAAGAAGTTAAATCAGGTTACGAATGTGGTTTGATGGTTGAAAAATACAATGACATTAAGGTTGGCGATCAAATCGAAGCCTATGTTATGGAAGAAGTTCCTGTGCAATAAGTATAGAGAGTGTTTTACATTTTAAGGAGGAAATATATGGCTCAGCAGTATCGTGTTGGTCGGTTATCACAAGAAATTCAACGTGAAGTCAATGATATCTTACAAAAGCGTGTGCGCGATCCGCGTGTTTATGGTGTGACGATTACCGGAGTAGAAGTAACTGGTGATTTACAACGCGCTAAGATTTATTACAGTATTTTATCTGATTTGGCTTCCGATGCTAAAAAGACACAACAAGGTTTGGAAAAAGCAACAGGCTTAATTCGGCGTGAATTGGGTCATCGCTTGAGCATATATGTAACGCCGGAAATCGTGTTTGAACGCGATACCTCGGTTCAATATGGCGATCATATCGATGAATTGCTAAATAAATTGCATCGTTCCGGTGAATTTTAAGCGGCGATAGCATATAGCCGTTTAGCACTTTGCTTTCAAAAGGAGACTGGAAATTTCTGGTCTCCTTTTATTTTTGAGATGAGAGGAAAAAGATATGGATGGAATTCTCCCTTTATATAAAGAGCGGGGCATGACAAGTAATGATGCTGTTTTTAAGTGTCGTAAAATTTTTAAAACCAAAAAGGTAGGTCATTCTGGAACGTTAGATCCTAATGTTGATGGAGTTTTACCAATTTGTATTGGTAAGGCAACTAAAGTAGTTAATTATATGATGGATTCTGGCAAAATATATCAAGGACAAATCACGCTAGGGTTTGCAACAACAACTGAAGATTTAGATGGTGAAATTATTGAAGAAACACCGCTAAAAACACCATTTAGCAGTGAAGAAATCACGCAAGCAATGCAAAGTTTGACAGGTGAGATGATTCAAATTCCCCCTATGTATTCGGCGGTAAAAGTCAATGGGCGTCGTTTATATGATTATGCTCGTTGTGGCGATCCGGTTCAAAGACCGCAAAGAAAGATTTATGTTGAATATTATAAGCAAACTAAAGCACCTATCTTTGACGAAGAACAACAACAACAAACTATCTTTTTTGAAGTAGCTTGTGGACGCGGAACTTATATTCGCACATTAGCAGTTGATTTAGGCAAAAAATTAGGAGTAGCGGCTGTGATGTCAGACTTGACACGTTTAAAAAGCGGAGGATTTGGAATTGGACAAGCGGTAAGCTTAGAACAATTAGCACAAATGAGTGAAGAACAATTACAAACTAAGCTACAACCAATTGAACATGCTTTGACTGATTTTACGTTCTATGAGTTAGATGCTAAGCAATGGAGTTTTGTCAAAAATGGAGGCTTTTTAAGTCCTAAATATGTCAATTCAGGTCAAATTGTAACTAAACTGGCGTTATTTTATGGTGGTAAGGTTCGCTGTGTTTATTGCTACAACGAAAAAAAAGATCGCTATCAGCCAGAACAAATGATAGACTTGACGTAAGGAAGTGTTAATGTGAAAGTAATAAATTTAGCGGAACCTTATGTTAAAGAGCAGATTGTTAATCAATCAATTGTGTTAGCTTTAGGATTTTTTGATGGTGTTCATTTGGGTCATCAAGAGGTGATTTTAGCAGCAAAACAAAAGGCTAAGCAGTTAAACTGTCTTTTAGCAGTGATGACTTTTGATCGTTATCCTAAATTAGCTTATCAAAATTTAGATGAAGCAACAGTGACTTATCTAACTAAGACACCGACTAAACTGGAATTATTTGCCAAATTAGGTGTAGATATCACTTATGTAGTTGAATTTAATCAAAATCTAGTGCCGATGAAACCACAAGAATTTGTCGATAAATATATGGTTGCATTGCATGCTAAATGTGTAGTTGCGGGAAGCGATTATACTTATGGCAAGCCACAAATTGCTAATATGACGACGTTAAAAGACTATGCTCAAGGACGTTTTGAAATTGTGGCAGTTCCAGATAAAAAAGACCAGCAAGGCAGAATTAGTTCAACTAGAATCAGACAAGCCATTGATGAGGGGAATCTACAAGAGGCTAATTTTTTGTTAGGTTATTCTTATCAATTTGGTGGTCGTGTTGTTCATGGTGATGCGCGTGGGCGGACAATAGGTTTTCCAACGTTAAATATTGCTTATGAAAAAGACCAGCGTTTATTAGCAACCGGTGTTTATGCAGTTAAAACAAAAGTTGCTGATAATTGGTATTATGGAGTAGCTAACATTGGACATAATGAAACTTTTGGTGATGATCGTCAATTAACGGTGGAAGTTTATTTATTTGATTTCAATCAAGATGTTTATGGACAAGATGTTGTCGTAAAATGGTGTCATTATCTTCGCCCAACTGTGAAATTTAAAACGGTAGATGAACTAATAGAGCAACTAAAAAATGATGAAATTGTAGGTAGAAAGTATTTTGGCTTAGAGTAAGGTGGTGTGCTTGTGGCAAAAATCTTTTTAATTGAAGATGACCAAATGATCATCGCAACAGTCAAGAAAACACTTGAAAAATGGAATTATCAAGTGGCCAGCGTGAAAGATTGGCAAAATGTTGATCGCGAGGCTTTAAATTTTGCACCAGATCTAATTTTAATGGATATAACCTTACCGACATTTGATGGCTTTTATTGGACACAAAAGATCCGGACTTTTACAAAGACGCCGATTTTGTTTGTTTCGGGCGGTGAGCTCGATCCTAATGCGGTAATGGCACTAGCCTTAGGTGCAGATGATTATATTGTTAAGCCGTTTTCTTTAAATGTATTGTTAGCCAAAATTAAGGTGTTGCTTAAACGGTATGCGCCTAACGAAAATCTTGAACAAATTTTAGTTTTTGAAGATTATCAGCTCAATTTGTTGACTAATACATTGACAAGACAACAACAAAGTTTACGCTTAACACCTACAGAGGCTTTGATTATACGCTTGTTGTTTAATGCTAATGGACAAACGGTCACTAAAGAAAAAATCATGCAAGCCTTATGGGCGGGGAACGAATTTATCGATGAAAATGCTTTAAATGTTAATTTGAGTCGTTTGCGTGCAAAGTTATCTTCCTTAGATTTAGGACAAAGATTGATTACGGAAAGAAAACGAGGTTATCGCATTGCCAAAAAAGACGAATAAATTTAAGTTATATTGTCAAGCTCTGCTAGATCAAGGCTATGTGTTGCTTATCTATCTAGTTATTATGGCGTTTTTGCTGATACTATGGCATTTATATGCTTTGCCCAAGGTGGTTTTAGGTGACGTTTTGCGCTTTAGTAGCTTATTTATTTTGATTATTTGGCTTTATTTTGCAACTAAGATTTATCAGCGGATTTTGTGGCTACAAAAGTTGCGCAACTTACAAGAATTAGATGACCAAGATTTTAAAGGTTTATTAGATCAAGCCTACTATCAAGCCATGAGGCACTATCAACTAGACTATTTAGAATTGATGCAAAAAGTAAGCCAAAAAGAAACTGCCAGAAGCGACTATTTACGTTTGTGGAGCCATGAAATTAAAACACCACTAACAGCTTTAAATCTTTTAGCTCAAGCTAACGAGCAATTGGATGCTACTAGTGTACAACAACAATTACGTCAAGCTAATTACCAATTAGAAATGCTTTTGACCAATGAACGATTAGCTGATTTTAATCATGATTTGGCTTTTAACAAGTTGGATTTAGGTGAATTAGTGAAGCAGCAAGTCCATAAATGTGCACCTTTGTGTATTCAAAAAGATATTCGAATTAAAGTTGAGTTAGTAAGTGTTAAGGTTATTAGTGATGCTAAATGGCTAGGTTTTGTGATTGAACAATTATTGCTAAATGCTATCAAATATAGTCCATCACATCGCCAGATTACTTTTAAATGGCAAGATGAAACGCTAATATTACAAGATCAAGGGATTGGCATTGTTGCCAGTGATTTACCACGTATCTTTGAAGCGGGCTTTACGGGACAAAATGGACGTATATATGGTTCGGCGACAGGGATGGGACTTTTTATGGTCAAAAAAGTCTGTCAAGCCTTAGAGATAAAATTAGAAATAACATCTGTTCTTAAGCAAGGTACGTGTGCTGCATTAAGTTTTAAAAAAGACTTACTACTAAAATAACAAATTGTAAGGTTTCTATCTGCTTCGTAACTGTTAGTATGATAGAAACCTTTTTATAATTGAGTTATCAATTAGGAGGTAACAAAAAATGAGTATTTTAAAATTAACACATGTACGTAAAGTTTTTACAGATGAAAGTAGCATTGAAGTTGAAGCTTTAAAAGACATTAATCTTGAGGTTCAAGAAGGAGAATTTGTCGCCATTATGGGTGAGTCAGGCGCAGGTAAAACAACACTTTTAAACATCATTGCGACCTTAGATAAACCCACAAGTGGAGAAATTTTCTTAAAGGAAAATAATCTACAAAAACTAAAAGAAAATGCTGCCGCTAAATTTAGAAGAGAACACCTAGGTTTTATCTTTCAACACTTTAACTTATTAGATACATTTAATAATAAAGACAATATTTTTTTGCCCCTAGTTTTAGCAAAGACTAAGCCAGCTGAGATGCATAAACGGCTAAAACCGCTAGCCAAAATTTTACAGATTGAAGATTTATTGGAACGCTATCCTTATGAAATTTCAGGTGGGCAACGTCAACGGATTGCTGCGGCTAGAGCTTTGATTACACGGCCCGACCTACTTTTAGCTGACGAACCAACTGGGGCTTTGGACTCGGCTACAGCAACTAAGATGCTCGAATTATTGGAATTAGTTAATCAAAACGGGCAAACAATCGTGATGGTAACGCATAGTGCTAAAGCTGCTAGCTATGCTACACGGACCCTTTTTATTAAAGATGGTAAGATTTATCATGAACTTTTTAAAGGTGAGATGAGTCGAAAACAATATCTCGAAAAAATTTCGCAAAGTCTCTTAGCTTTGAATAATTAAGGGGGCTTAAATGATGTTACATTTAAAACTAGTTTTACAAAGTTTCTTTAAAAATAAACAAATTTATGGTCCTTTTATTTTTTCAGCTAGTATTTTGACTGCTTTGAATTATATTTTTTGGTCAATCTTTAAAAATCCTAGTCTCGCAAAGCTACAACAAGGAGCAACAATTACAACAACGGCAAGTTTAGGGATTTCTTTTGTTGCTTTAATTGGTTTGTTTTTTATGTTTTATATTAATAATACGCAAAAAAAAATTGAAGCAAAACAATTAGGTCTATATAACATGTTAGGTTTTGCCAAAGGAGATTTATACCTCTTTCAATTTTTAAAGAATTGTTGTCTACTTTTAGCAACAGTTGCCATTGGTTTAAGTATAGGAATCCTTTTTTCTAAGTTTTTCTTCTTAATTTTTCAACGCATTATTGGCTTGGATGGTTTAAGTAGTACTATTGAATTAGATGTATTAGGAATCAATGTAGCTTATGTCGCAGGAATCTATCTGCTTTTATTATTAAAGGATCTCTTTTATGTTTGGCGTGTTAATCCGATTGAGCTTTGGCATGGTGCCCAAAAACCTGAAAAAGAACCTAAACAAAATATCTTATTAGGCCTTTTAGGTATTGTAATTTTAAGTGGGGGTTATTATTTAGCAATAACAACTAAGCCCAATATGGCCGGGATTAATAAATTCATGTTGGCAATTTTATTAGTTGTTTTAGGAACATATTTAGTTTTTATTAGTTTTAGCATTGTTTTATTAAAATTTTTGAAGCGGCGCCCTAATTATTATTATAATCCAAAACATTTTATTTCGTTGTCTGGTATGTTGTATCGGATGAAACAAAATGGCGCAGGCTTAGCCTCGATTTGTTTATTGTGTTCATCAGTTTGTGTAGTGATGATATCAACGATTAGTTTATATGCAGGACAACAAAAAGCACTTGCAACTTGGAATCCAACAGAAGTTGTTTTGAATTTGCCCCAAGATTTGACACCGGCGCAAAAAACAACGCTAAATGACTTAGCTAAAAAATCACAGGTGAAAATTACTGATGAAACAGCTTTGACTTTGGCGCAACCACTTATTGGAAAGTTTCAAGGTAATCGCTTTGTGGAAGAAAACTTTTCTACAGCAATTTATAAACTAGCAGGCTTGACACTTGCCCAATATAACAAGATGCAACAAACCAATTATCAGCTAAAAGAAAATGAAGCTTTAATCTATGCTCCAAATGAAAAGTTAGGCCAGCAATTAACTGTTGCTAGTCATAAGTTAAAAATTAAACAAATTAAAGATTTTAAATTAGCGATTAATTATGACCACTCAATTTTTCAACCGGTCTTTTTAGTTGTTAAAAATCAACAACAGCTTGATAAAATCTTTAGCAAACATCATCAAAAGGACTCAATTTTGCCTAACTCAAATAATGATTATGTTTATTTAAAATTATTTAATTTAGCTGGTAGTTTACCAAATCAAAAATCATTTGTACAAGCAGTAGTTCAAAACTTCAAATTAGTATCGGCACAGTATTCGTTTAAAGCTGAGATGCGTGATTTCTTTAAACAATTTACAGGTGGCTTTTTATTTGTAGGCTTTTTAGTGAGTGTTGCTTTAGGCTTGACGACTGTTATTATTATTTACTATAAACAATTATCTGAAGGATATGCTGATCGCCAACGTTTCCAAACAATGCAACAGGTTGGTTTAAGTCGTAAGGAAACCAAAAAAACAATTATTGGTCAAGTTTTGGCAGTCTTTTTATTACCGTTATTAGGGAGTGGGCTTAATACGGCTTGTGCACTCCCAGCGATTATCAGTGTAATGAAAATCTTTTCTTTGTATGATCAAAAACTATTTATAACAGTCAGTTTAATTGTTTTTGGGTGTTTGAGTTTATTATATTTAGGCGTCTATTTGTTAACTGCACAAGTTTATCAAAAGATTGTTAATCAAAAAGATTAATTAAATATCGCTTAGGAACTTCAAGTAAAAGGGGACTAGGCGATATTTTGTTTTTTGTGAAATATTTTCAAAAAAAAGATTGACTATTCTTGACGTTTAATGAAAACTCGTGTATATTAATAATTGACTTAGCACTCAAATACATCAAGTGCTAAAAAAGAGGTGATTGTATGTTAACACCAAGACAATTGTTGATTTTAGAAGCAATCATCCGTGACTATACTAATATCGGATTACCGGTAGGCTCTAAAAAGCTACAAGAACAGTTACCTGTTCATGTTAGCTCTGCAACGATTCGTAACGAAATGGCAGCACTTGAACAGGCAGGCTATATTGCTAAAGAGCATTCCAGTTCGGGGCGGATTCCTTCTTTACTAGGTTATCGGTATTATGTTGATAACTTAGTACGTCCAACCAAACTCAATCAGCAAGAACGCTTAAATATTAAGTCATCTTTTGCAAATGAGTTTTCCAAGGTTGATGAAATTGTAGCCACTTCAGCTAAGATTTTATCTGAGTTGACGAATTACACAGCAATTTCATTAAAACCAGGTTCAGAAGAGTTACGCTTAGAAGGGTTTCGGATGGTACCACTTGGAAGTCAACAGGTAATGTTGTTGATGGTGACAAGTGATGGCGCAGTTGAAAATCAAATCTTTAATTTACCACCTAAAGTCAGCGGTGATGAATTAGAGGCGGTTATTCGTGTCATTAATGAACGCTTGGTTGGATTACCGTTGAGTCAAATTAGTGGCCAATTACAAAATAACATGCCATTATTAAGTAAGTACTTGCATCAACCTGCAGGCTTTCTTGATGTCTTTGGTGATGTCTTAAGTAAAGCAGTCCGTGAACATGTTTATGTGGGTGGCAAAAAGAATTTATTAAACTTACTTAATAATGATAACCTTGAGCAAGTCAAATTATTATATTCGTTATTTGATCAACAAAATGATTTGAATCAATTATTGTATCATGATAGTAACGATATTTCGATTAAGATTGGCAGTGAATTATCCAAAGATATTTTACTGGATTATAGTGTTATTACAGCTAAATATAATGATGGTAATAATGGTCAAGGTTTGATTGCAATTTTGGGACCGACAAACATGCCATATTCACGGATGATTGGTTTGTTAGATGTCTTTCGTGATGAACTGTCGAATCGCTTGATTGATTATTATAATAGTTTTTAGAAAAGGGGTGTTGATGTGGCTGAAGAAACTAAAGATGAAGTTTTAAAAGATGAGCAACCACAGAAACAAGCACAAGCTAATGAAGAAACGCAAGCACCTGATGAGGTTGGAGCTTTAACTGCGCAAATTGCTGAGCTTGAAGAAAAATATGCTGCTATGGAAGACAAGTATTTACGTGCGCAAGCTGAAATGGCTAATATGCATACACGGTTTAAAAAAGAACAAGAACAGTTATTAAAATATGAAGGTCAATCCTTAGCAAAGGCGATTTTGCCAGTGATTGATAATTTAAATCGTGCACTAAGCATTGAAGTTAGTGATGAAGGTTCGCAACAATTAAAACGTGGTATTGAGATGGTTGCAAATGATATGAATAATGCTTTGACTAACAATAACGTTACTAAGATTGAAGCTTTAGGTCAACCATTTGATCCAACGCTTCATCAAGCCGTTAAAACAGTTGAAGCTAGTGAAGATAGTCAAAAAGAAACTGTCGTGGAAGTTTTCCAAGATGGATATTTGTTAAAAGATCGTGTCTTACGTCCAGCAATGGTCGTTGTTGCACAGTAAAAAATAATTTTAAAAGAGGTTGAATAGTATGTCAAAAATTATTGGTATTGACTTAGGAACAACAAACTCTGCAGTTGCTGTTCTTGAAGGTAAAGAAGCTAAAATTATTACAAATCCAGAAGGTAATCGAACAACCCCATCTGTTGTTTCCTTTAAAAACGGTGAAACACAAGTTGGTGAAGTTGCTAAACGTCAAGCAATTACAAATCCTAACACGGTTGCCTCAATCAAACGCCATATGGGTGAAGATTATAAGGTAAATATTGAAGGTAAAGAATATACACCACAAGAAATTTCAGCAATGATTTTACAATATATTAAAGATTATGCTGAATCTTACTTGGGTGAACCTGTTACTCAAGCTGTTATTACAGTACCTGCTTACTTTAATGATTCACAACGTCAAGCAACTAAAGATGCTGGTAAAATTGCTGGTTTAACAGTTGAACGAATTGTTAATGAACCAACTGCAGCTGCTTTAGCATATGGTTTAGATAAGACAGATAAAGATGAAAAGATTTTAGTCTTTGACCTTGGTGGTGGGACTTTTGATGTTTCTATTCTTGAATTAGGTGACGGTGTCTTTGAAGTTCTTTCTACAAATGGTGATACACATCTTGGTGGGGATGACTTTGATAACAAGATTATTGATTGGTTAGTTGCTACATTCAAACAAGAAAATGGTATTGATCTTTCATCTGATAAGATGGCTATGCAACGTTTGAAAGATGCAGCTGAAAAAGCTAAAAAAGATTTATCAGGTGTAACTTCAGCTCAAATCTCCTTACCATTTATTACTGCTGGTGCAGCTGGTCCATTGCACTTGGAAACAACTTTAACTCGTGCTAAATTTAATGAATTAACAGCTGACTTGGTTGAAAGAACAAAGATTCCTGTACGTAATGCCTTAAAGGATGCTGGTTTAACTAATGCTGATATCGATGAAGTTATCTTAGTTGGTGGTTCAACTCGTATTCCAGCTGTTAAAGAAGCTGTTGAAGCTGAAACAGGCCACAAACCAAATGAATCAGTTAACCCAGATGAAGCAGTTGCCTTAGGTGCTGCAGTTCAAGGTGGGGTTATCACAGGTGATGTTAAAGATGTTGTCTTACTTGATGTTACACCATTGTCTTTAGGTATCGAAACTATGGGTGGCGTATTTACCAAGTTAATTGATCGCAATACAACGATTCCAACATCTAAATCACAAATCTTCTCAACAGCTGCTGATAATCAACCAGCCGTTGATATCCATGTTTTACAAGGTGAACGTCCAATGGCAGCAGATAACAAGACACTTGGTCGCTTCCAATTAACGGATATTCCACCAGCACCACGTGGTATTCCTCAAATCCAAGTAACATTTGATATCGATAAAAACGGTATTGTAAATGTTTCAGCTAAGGATATGGGCACAAACAAAGAACAAAAGATTACGATTAAGAGTTCTTCTGGTTTATCAGATGAAGAAATCGAACGTATGGTTAAGGAAGCTAAGGAAAACGAAGCTGCCGATAAGAAGCGTAAAGAAGAAGTTGATTTACGTAATGAAGTTGATCAATTACTCTTCCAAACAGATAAGACTTTAGAAGAAGTTAAAGATAAAGTTTCAGCTGATGAAATCAAGAAACTTGAAGAAGCACGCGATGCTTTGAAGAAAGCGCAAGAAGCTAATGATCTTGAAGAAATGAAGACCAAAAAAGATGACTTGATGAAAGAAGTTCAAGAAGTATCTGTAAAACTTTATCAACAAGCACAAGAAGCGCAACAAGCTGCTCAAGGTCAAGCAAATCCAGATGCTACATCTGCTAATGGAGATGACACAACCGTTGATGGTGACTTTAAAGAAGTAGACCCAGACGATAAGTAGTCAAAAATAGGCTAATGATAAAAAGTCAAAGCCCGTTTGGGACTTTGACTTTTTATTTAGCTAACGATATGGTAAGCTAGACTAGTATTAAAATGATGGAGGATTATATAATATGGCACAAAGAGATCCTTATGAAGTCTTGGGCGTATCTAAGGACGCATCGGCTGATGAGATAAAAAAGGCCTATCGCAAGCTTTCTAAAAAATATCATCCCGATTTAAATAAGGAAGCTGGGGCAGAAGAAAAGTTCAAAGAAATTAACGATGCCTATGAAATATTAAGTGATCCACAAAAAAAGGCACAATATGATCAATTCGGTTCGACAGATGCTCAAGGCTTTGGTGGCTTTGGTAATGGCGGATTTGATGGTGGCTTTGGTGGTTTTGGCGGCGGTGGCTTTGAAGATATTTTCAGCTCATTTTTTGGTGGTGGTGCTACAAGTGGACGTTCCCAAAATGCACCACGTCAAGGGCGTGATTTACAATATGAGATGCATCTAACTTTTGAAGAAGCAATCTTTGGTAAGAAAACTAAGATTGAATATACCCGTGAAGCTGAATGTAAGACTTGTGGTGGTTCTGGCGCTAAAGCTGGCACTTCACCAGTAACCTGTTCAAAATGTGGTGGGCGTGGTTTTGTTCAAGTTCAACGCCAAACGCCACTTGGTCGAATTATGACACAACAAGAGTGTGATCTTTGTCATGGAACTGGTAAAGAAATCAAGGATAAATGTACGACTTGTTATGGTACAGGACATGTTCAAGAACACCATGCAATCGAAGTAACGGTTCCTGCCGGTGTTGAAGATGGTAACCAAATTCGTTATCAAGGCCAAGGTGAAGCTGGGACAAATGGTGGACCATATGGCGATTTATTCATTGTCTTTACTGTTTCTCCAAGTGAAATTTTCAAACGAAACGGTTCAGAAATCTATCTTGATCAACCAATTAGTTTTGTTCAAGCTGCCTTAGGTGATGAAATTCAAGTTCAAACTGTACACGGTGATGTTAAATTAACAATTCCAGCTGGAACACAAACTGGGACAACTTTCCGTTTGCGTGGTAAAGGAGCTCCTCGTTTACGTGGTAATGGCAACGGCGATCAACTTGTCACTGTCAAGATTATCACACCTAAGAAATTAAACAAGAAGCAAAAAGAAGCGTTAAAAGAATTTGCAGAAGCTTCAGGTGAAAAAACAACAGGTGAAGGATCGTTTTTCGATCGTTTAAAAAACGGTAAACTTTAATGATTAAAAGTGTTGGGAAGTTAGTTTTTCCAATACTTTTCGGTTCTTTGGTAGCGGACTGATAGAGTATTAAAGTTATTAGTTTTAAGCTCTCCTTACTGGTTTTCTAGTACGGAGAGCTTTTTGCTTTAACTTTTATATGTTTATTTTTTGGCACTAAAAATTATCGCACCTTTTTATCTAAAGAGATTTGACGGCGCCTGTTGAATAAAGCTATAATTAATAGTTAGAGATATTGAATGAAAGTAGGAATTTAGGCTAAATGAATTTAGAAGAAATGAAAGAGCGTCAAAAACATATTCGAAATTTTTCGATTGTGGCTCATATCGATCATGGAAAGTCAACTTTGGCTGATCGGATTTTAGAAATGACCGATACGGTTTCTAAGCGCGAAATGCAAGATCAACTTTTAGATTCGATGGAGTTAGAACGTGAACGTGGAATCACTATTAAACTAAACGCTGTTGAATTGCATTATCAAGCTAAAGATGGAGAAACCTATATTTTTCACCTGATCGACACTCCTGGACACGTCGATTTTTCGTATGAGGTGTCGCGTTCTTTAGCAGCGTGTGAAGGGGCAATTCTTGTAGTTGATGCAGCGCAAGGGATTGAGGCGCAGACTTTAGCAAACGTTTATTTGGCTATCGACGATGATTTAGAAATTTTACCTGTAATTAATAAGATTGATTTACCGTCGGCTGAACCCGAAAGAGTGCGCCAAGAAATTGAAGACATTATTGGGTTGGATGCTTCAGAGGCGGTTTTAGCATCGGCCAAAACAGGGCTAGGAATCGAAGAAATGTTAGAACAAATCGTCGCTAAGGTTCCAGCACCAACCGGTGATTTGCAAGCACCACTTAAAGCTTTGATTTTTGACTCAGTTTATGATGATTATCGTGGAGTTGTTTTAAGTTTACGAATTGTTGAAGGAACGGTTAAACCTGGTGATAAGATTCGTTTAATGAATAGTGGTGCCGAATATGATGTAGTCGAAGTCGGGGTTAACTCACCTAAACCATTGAAACGTGATTATTTGATGGCTGGCGATGTAGGCTATTTAACTGCAAGTATCAAAGATATTCAAGATACACGTGTCGGTGATACAGTAACTAATGCATTAAATCCAACTGAAAAGCCATTAGCTGGTTATCGTGATATGAATCCAATGGTTTTTTCAGGATTATATCCAACTGAAAATTCCAAGTACAACGACTTACGTGAAGCCTTGGAAAAATTACAACTAAACGATGCGGCTTTGGAATTTGAACCAGAAACATCCCAAGCTTTAGGCTTTGGCTTTAGATGTGGTTTTTTAGGTTTATTACACATGGATGTTGTTCAAGAACGGCTAGAACGTGAATTTAACATGGATTTAATTACGACAGCACCATCGGTTACGTATGATGTTGAACTAACTGATGGTAGTCATGTTGAGGTCTCAAATCCAGCTCAGATGCCAGAAGTACCAATGATTCGCCAAATTAACGAGCCGTTTGTTAAAGCGGAAATCATGGTGCCAAATGAATACGTCGGCGCTGTGATGGACTTGTGTCAACGTAAACGCGGTCAATTTGTGACAATGGAATATTTAGATGATTACCGCGTAAATGTGGTTTATGATATGCCATTATCAGAAATTATTTTTGATTTCTTTGATAAATTAAAATCAAGTACACGCGGTTATGCTTCGCTTGATTATGAATTAGACGGCAGTCGTAGCAGTGATTTAGTTAAGATTGATATCTTGTTAAATGGCGATCGTGTTGATGCGTTGAGTTTCATTGCGCACCGGCAATTTGCGCAACAACGTGCACGTGTGATTACCGATAAGTTGAAAACGATTATTCCACGTCAAAACTTCGAAATTCCAATTCAAGCTGCAATCGGTGCTAAGATTATTGCACGTACTAATATTAAGGCTTACCGTAAAGATGTTACCGCACGGATTCATACTGGTGATCCAGATCGCCGGGCCAAATTATTAGATAAACAAAAACGTGGTAAAAAACGGATGAAAGCTGTTGGTACAGTACAAGTTCCACAAGAAGCTTTCATGGCAGTTTTAAAGACGGATGAAGAAAATGCAAAATAAAGTATCCTTAGCTTAAAAGATAAGGATAGTTAAAATAATGAGAAAGGGAACGTCTAAAACGATGAAGTGATTAACAAGATTTACTTCAAGAAGACGTTTCTTTTTTATGTTAAGCAAGAAGTTATTTATAATGGGAAACATAAAAATATGCAGTATTTTTTAGAAAACTTCTAAAATTAAAGACTGATTTTGTTGAAAAAAAAAGAAAAATGGCATATAATTAAATATGATTATGTAATTTAACGTTAGTAAAAGTCGCGCTTTTGGTGCGGCTTTTCTATGCTTGGTCGTTTATGAACAGGGGTGAGGCAATGGTTCAAAACATACCAAACGAGGTTTTAGATGAAGTTCGTTCGCAGGTAAATATTTTAGACATCGTTAGTCAATACGTTCAGCTAAAAAAGCAAGGTTCCAATTGGTTTGGAATTTGCCCTTTTCATGCTGAAAAGACCCCATCTTTTTCTGTTAATGAAGAAAAACAAATTTTTAATTGTTTTTCTTGTCATCGTGGGGGCAATGTTTATAAGTTTATGATGGAAATCGAAGGACTGGGATTTGTTGAAGCTTTTCGGCGAGTAGCAGAGCTTGGTAATGTAGAGGTTTCCACGAAGTATTTGTTAAAAAATGCCTATTCTGTTCAAGCGACATCAGAATATACCAAG
Organism: uncultured Lactobacillus sp.; assembly: GCA_905204935.1. Lineage (GTDB taxonomy): Bacteria > Bacillota > Bacilli > Lactobacillales > Lactobacillaceae > Ligilactobacillus. The sequence goes on along the minus strand of CAJLBJ010000001.1, from coordinate 21,747 downwards.
TTAAAAGATATTCAAAAACAAGCCGCTCAATTGTATCACCATGTTTTAGTTAACACCCAAATTGGTGAACAAGCACTTAATTATCTACATGAGCGTGGGTTAAGTGATGAATTGATTGCAGAGTTTGAATTGGGGTATGCACCAAGTACGAAGCTTTTAATTCCATTTTTCAAAGAGCGACAAATTGATGAACAGCTTTTGCAAGCCAGTGGGTTGTTTACTAAGAGAGAAGATGGAAGTTTACATGATCGTTTTATTGATCGCGTGATGTTTCCCTTAAAAGATATGACTGGACAAATTATTGGTTTTTCAGGACGTAAATTAACTCCTAGTGATAATCAGCCCAAATATTTGAACTCGCCAGAAACTAAGATTTTTAATAAACGTGAATTGCTATTTAACATGGATAAGGCTAAAGCAGCAATGCGTTTACAAAAAAAGGTGCTCTTGTGTGAAGGATTTATGGATGTTTTGGCCGCTTATCGTGCAGGAGTTAAAAATGCAACTGCTTCGATGGGGACAAGCTTGACAGAACAACAAATCGCGATATTGAGTCGGTTTACGGATACCGTTGTGATTTGTTATGATGGTGACGATCCTGGACAACAAGCGACTAAACGAGCATTGAGTTTGTTAGAAAAAATAGGTAAATTTAAGTTAGAAGTAGTTAGTTTACCAGAAAAACTTGATCCTGATGAATACATTAAAAAGTATGGTGAACAAGCCTTTCAACAAGCGCTCAATGAGCATACTGAAAGTCCAATGGCATTTTATATGCGTTATTTTGAACGTGGACGTAACTTAAACAATGAAACAGAACAACTAGCATATATCAATGATATTTTGGAACAGTTAGCTAATGTTAAAGATTCAATGGAACGAATGTTATATTTGAATCGTTTATCTGAGCGGTTTAAGTTAGACAAGGCTAGTTTAGAGCAGAGATTAAGTAAATTTGTTGTGAAACAAAAGACGGTTCAAGAAAAAGATATCGGTGTTAAACAACCATTGCCACGATATGCGCAAAAAACGCAAGTAGAAAAAGCAGAGGAATTGTTATTATATCGTATCTTACATGAACCAGAAATCTATCAAAAGATTAGTGAGTTAGAGAATTTTATTTTTGTTCATGAAAAATACCAAGTGTTATATATCTTGGCTCAAAGCTATTTTAAAAGATATGCAGAATATCAACCAGCAGTCTTTTTTGATGTTGTTCAAGACAAGGCCTTACAAGAATTGATTACTGAGATTGATATTGAAAATGACTATCCACCAACATCAACTCTAGAAGAGATAAATGATTGTTTAGGGGTCATAGCTAAGAGTTTAATTGAACAAAAAATAAATGAATTGATTAATCAGGTTGGCCAAACAACCGATGAAGAAAAACGAAGACGTTTGTTGGAAAAAATAACTGAATTGTCGGTAAAGCGTGAGTCTCAATTGGCAATTTAAGGAGGTAATATCTTTGGCAGAAGAAAAGAAAATGATGAGTGGATTAGATGAAGTCGCTTTTAACAAATTATTACGTGAAACGGTTCAAGGCTATAAAGCTAAAAAAGAAATCACTTATGATGAGTTAGCTAAAAAGATGATTAATCCATTAAAAATGGATGCCGAACAAATCGAATATACAATTAATCGCTTAGAAGATGCAGGCATTTCAGTAGTTGATGAAAATGGTAATCCAACTGAAGAAGCCTTAAAGGCCGCTAGTGATGAAGAAATTGCAGCTGAAAGTGAAGCTAAAGATATTTCTGCGCCATCAGGTGTAAAGATTAATGACCCTGTAAGAATGTATTTAAAAGAAATTGGACGAGTAAACTTGTTGACAGCCGATGAAGAAACAGCCTTGGCTTTGAGAATCGAAGAAGGCGATGAAGAAGCTAAGCAACGTTTGGCAGAAGCAAACTTACGCTTAGTAGTGTCAATTGCCAAGCGCTATGTGGGGCGTGGAATGTCATTTTTAGATTTGATTCAAGAAGGTAATATGGGCTTGATGAAAGCTGTAGAAAAATTCGATTATCGCAAAGGTTTCAAATTTTCTACCTATGCAACATGGTGGATTCGTCAAGCTATTACACGTGCGATTGCGGATCAAGCAAGAACGATTCGTATTCCAGTGCATATGGTTGAAACGATTAACAAATTGGTTCGAATTCAACGACAAATGTTACAAGATTTAGGACGTGAACCACTTCCAGAAGAAATTGGTGCAGAAATGGATATGCCAACAGATAAAGTGCGTGATATCTTAAAGATTGCACAAGAACCTGTTTCTTTAGAAACACCAATTGGTGAAGAAGATGATTCACATTTAGGTGACTTTATCGAAGATCAAGATGCAACGAGTCCAGCTGATCATGCGGCTTATGAATTGCTTAAAGAACAACTTGAAAGTGTCTTGGAAACTTTGACAGACCGTGAAGAAAATGTTTTACGACTACGTTTTGGTTTAGACGATGGACGCACAAGAACATTAGAAGAAGTTGGTACGGTCTTTGGCGTTACCAGAGAACGTATCCGTCAGATTGAGGCTAAGGCATTACGTAAGCTACGTCATCCATCACGTTCAAAACAATTAAAAGATTTCTTAGAATAAAAATGTTTAAGACAGCTTGCTTAAGGCTAGCTGTCTTTTTTGCAAGGAGGCTACTATGGACGCAAAAAATCTATCACAACGCTTATTAACAGTTGCAAAATATGTACCTAAAGGAGCTCGTTTAGCTGATATTGGCTCGGATCATGCTTATTTGCCTGCCTATTTAGCATTGCAAGAACAAATAAGTTTTGGGATTGCTGGTGAAGTGGTTAAAGGGCCATATCAAAATGCTGTAAATGAAATCCAAAAAGAAGGATTGAGCGGACAAATTACTGCACGCTTGGCTAATGGTTTAGCAGCAATTCAAGCAGATGATCAAATTGATACGATTACAATTTGTGGAATGGGCGGGCCATTAATTTGTGAGATCTTGACAGCTGGTAAAGAGAAATTGGCACATCATCCTTTGTTGATCTTACAACCTAATGTAGGTGAAAAAAATGTACGTGATTGGTTGAGTGCTAATAATTATTGTATTGAAGCAGAAGAAATCATCGCAGAAGACGGTCATATTTACGAAATAATTGTGGCATGCTATACCCGTGATACTGTAATATATACGCCTAAAGAATTACTATTTGGCCCATGCTTGTTAACCAAGGTTGGTGAAGTTTTCCAAGCGAAGTGGCATAAAGAATTGACAAAGAAAAAGAAAGTATTAGCTCAACTTGAAAATGCTAAAGGAGATTTGCTTGCTAAAAAGATGCAGCTACAAAAGGAAATAACTTTGATTGAAGGTGTTTTAAATGGTGAAAGTTAAAGAAATCGTGGCCCGCTTCGAAGAATTTGCGCCTAAATGGATGGCTGAACCAGGTGATCCGATTGGTTTGCAGTTAGGAGACTTGAATCGAGAAGTTAAAAAGATGATGATTACACTAGATGTGCGTCCCGAAACTGTACAAGAAGCCTTGGAAAACGGTATTGATTTTATTTTTGCACATCATCCGGCGATGTTTGTACCAGTCAAAAAATTTGATTTAAGTGAACCGCAAAACAAAATGTATGCCGAATTAATCAAAAACGATATTACAGTTTATGCAGCTCACACTAATTTAGATAATGCTAATGGTGGAATGAACGATTGGCTAGCTGAAGAATTAAATCTAGTTGATTGCCAAGCACTACTGCCAATAAGAGAAGAAGAGATGTATAAACTAGCGGTTTATGTGCCTAAGCAACAGGCAGCACAGTTGCGGCAAGCATTAGCTGATGCAGGTGCTGGTCGTTTAGGACAATACAGTGCTTGTTCATTTTCACAAACAGGAACCGGGCGCTTTAGTGCAAGTGATGCAGCTCAACCATTTATTGGACAAGCTGGTCAAGTTAGCGCGGTTGAAGAAGAAAAAGTCGAGGTCGTTTGTCCTAAATCTTTGAAAAATCAGGTTTTAGCGGCAATGTATGCTAATCATCCTTATGAAGAAGTCGTTTTTGATTTATATCAAATCGAAGGACTCGGCCAAAAATATGGCATGGGTAGAGTCGGAAAAGTCGCTTTTGAAAATCCATTAACTGTTTTGGAATACGCCAAGTATTGTAAAGAGGTATTGGGTTTACAGGGCTTGCGTTTAATTAGTGCTGATTTAGACAAGAAAGTTAACACGGTGGCAGTCTTAGGTGGCAGTGGAGCGAAATTTTATTCAAATGCTTTGCTAAAAGGGGCTGACATTTATGTAACTGGTGATGTATCATATCATGTAGGACATGATATCTTGGCTAGTGGCTTAAGCGTGATAGACCCTGGTCATCATTTCGAAAAAGTCTGCAAGGAACGTTTAACGCAAAAATTCAGTCAATGGAAGCAACAAGAGGCTTGGGACATTGAGTTGTATACCTCAACGTTAAATACCGATCCTTTCAGATTTGTCTAATTATTAAAAGTAGAGGTGTTTTAAATGACTAAATACGAAAATTTAGTACCACGTTTTTTAAAGTATGTACAGACTGAAACTAGATCTGATGAAAGTTCAACAACCATTCCATCAACACAAAGTCAAGTTGATTTTGCCAAAGAAATTGCGGCTGAATTAAAGGAAATTGGTTTGAGTAACGTGCGGATTTCACCGGTTTGTGGTTATGTTTATGCGACTTTACCAAGTAATTTAGACGATGATACTAATGTTAAAAAAGTTGGTTTTATCGCCCATATGGATACCGCTGACTTTAATGCTAAAGATGTTAAACCACAAGTTATCGAAAATTATGATGGCGTTTCTGCAATCAAATTAGGCCAAAGTGGGTATGAATTAAACCCTAATGAATTTGCTAGCTTGAAAAAATATGCCGGGCATACTTTAATCACGACTGATGGCACGACGCTACTTGGTGCTGATGACAAGGCAGGGGTCGCAGAAATCATTACCATGGTTGAATACTTGATTCAGCATCCTGAAATTAAACACGGCGAAATTCAAGTTGGTATTGGACCGGATGAAGAAATTGGTACGGGTGCTGATAAATTTGAAGTTGACCAATTTGGCGCAGACATTGCTTATACCGTTGATGGTGGCCCACTTGGTGAATTAGAATACGAAACTTTTAATGCGGCTCAAGCCAAGATTAAATTAATTGGTAAAAGTGTGCATACGGCAACAGCTAAAGGGTTGATGGTCAACGCCTTACAGCTTGGTATCGATTATCAAAATCAATTGCCAGCCGCTGAAGTTCCAGAAAAAACAGAAGGACGTGAAGGATTCTTCCATCTCTTTGCTTTTAACGGAACAGTTGATGAAGCTGAAATGGTCTATATTATTCGTGATCATGATCGAAATAAATTTGAAGAACGCAAACAATTGATGTTAGACATTGCGGCTAAGATGAATCAACAATTAGGTGAAGAACGTGTAGTTATTGAAATGAAAGATCAATACTATAACATGCGTGAAGTTATCGAAAAAGATATGACCGTAGTTGATTTAGCGAAAGAAGCGATGGAAAACTTGGATATTACGCCAGAAGTTTATCCAGTTCGTGGGGGAACTGATGGCTCTAAGATTTCCTTTATGGGCTTACCAACACCTAATTTGTTTGCTGGTGGTGAAAACATGCACGGACGTTTTGAATACGTGTCTGTGCAAGTTATGCAACAAGCTATTGATGTCTTATTAGAAATCGTACGTTTAACGACTGAAAAGAAATAGATTATAAATCTCTAGGTGAAATAAAGTTAGGACTTTATGACCTAGGGATTTTTTGTATACAAACGTTTGCTTTTGCTAGTTACATTGATTAGAATTTAATTAAAACTTACGTGAAGGAAAGATGCAAAATGGCCGTGATTGAAGTTACTAATTTGACGTGTGATTATGGAAACGAGCGTGGTTTATTTGAAGTTTCTTTAAAAGTTGAAGCTGGGCAGATTTATGTACTCTTAGGTCCAAATGAAGCGGGCAAATCGACATTGTTACGTCATTTGATGGGCTTTTTACGTCCCAAGCAAGGAACTTGTCGGATTAATAATTTAGATTGTTGGCAAGCTGCGAGCGCGATTCAAGAAAAACTAGGCTATCTTCCTGGAGAAATTAACTTTTTTGATGATATGACAGGTCAGCAGTATCTCGATTTTTGGGCTAATTATCGGGGGTTGCAAGATAAAAAACGATGCACTCATTAATAAAGCGCTTCGAATTAAATCCTAAGATTAAGCTTAAAAGAATGAGTAAAGGAATGAAACAAAAGGTCGGTATCGTGGCCGCTTTCATGCATCAACCAGAAATTTTGTTGTTAGATGAGCCAACGAGCGGTTTAGATCCTTTGATGCAACAACGTTTTATTGAATTGATTCAAGAACAAAAAAATAAAGGGACCACGATTTTAATGGCTAGTCATATTTTTGAAGAAGTTGAAAAAACAGCCGATCAAGTTGGCATTTTACGTAAAGGGCGCTTGATTACGTCTGAAAAATCCGAAAAACTGAGCCAAAAACACGTGCGAACATACATGGTCAGCTTAGACACGCCGCAGTTAGCGACCGCTTTTAGCCATGATTTTGGCGGTCAAGTTTTAGTGAAGCATCGGGCTAATTTAGAAGAAATCTTTTTAGACTACTATGAAAAAGAGGTGTTAAATAATGAATCTAGCATTATTTAAAAAAGAAATGCGCAGTTCACTTAAGTTGTTAGTGATTTTTATGGCAATCTTAACAATGTATATCGTCTTGATTATCGGGATGTACGACCAAAAAACAGCGCAAGCCTTGCAGTGATTTGAAAAAGTGATGCCTGAAGTGATGGCAGTCGTTGGGATGCAAGGAACACCGGATAGTCTGATGCATTTTATGATTTCTTATTTGTATAGCTTTATTTTATTAGTCTTTCCGATGGTTTATAGCATTATTCGAGCTAACGGCTTGATGGCTAAGTATCTAGAGCAAGGAAGTTTAGCAGCCTTTTGCTTTTTATGTTCAGTCAGTGCCAACGATACTAAACAGTGCTTAACGGTTAGTGCAGGAATTTGTGCCTTGATGTATGTGCTTCAAATGCTAGCTAACATGGGCGATAAGTTGGCTAATTTACGCTATTTTACGGTTTTTACGCTGTTTGATGCTAATAAATTAGTGGCAAATACTCCAGCTTATACCGAAAGCCTTAGCTTATTTTTAGCGGCTATAGTATCATTTTTAAGTAGCATCTGGGTCTTTAAAAAACGAGAATTACAAGTATGATGTTTGAGGTGGAAAGAAAGATGGAAAAACAAGTTAGTGCGCCGGTGATTTATGAAACAGCATATACGGATTTAGCAACGTATGATTTAGAGGAAAAAGTAAGACAAGAAATTGGTGAAGAAAATGTCGAATACATTACCGATTATCCAACTGTCTATATTATTCAAGATGATCGATTGAAAAAAAGAAGTAAATATAAAGTTTATGTTGGTGAAACCAACGATATAGCACAACGTACCAATGAACATTTAATTAAAGACAGCAAGAATGGAAATTATTGGGATAACTTTAGAAATTCTAAAACTTCGCTGATGTATGTTATTGGACATGAACATTTTAATAAATCTTTGACATTAGATATCGAAAATAAAATGATGCAGTATTTATCTTGTGTGCCAAATGTTGAAAAAATCCATAATAAACGCACTAATGCTCAAAAAAAATACTATACTTCAAATGAAATGTCATTGATTTTTACTAAGATTTGGAAAAAATTACATGAAAAAAATCAAAATCTGTTTATTTCAGAACAAGAAATTGTTAATTCGGCAATTTTTAAAGCCTCTCCTTTCCATAGTTTGACTAAGGAACAAGAAAAGGCACAAACTGCAATTTTGGAACTTGTAGATAAAGCGATAGCTAAAAAACAAAGTGGACAATTGATTTTAGTTAGAGGCGAAGCAGGTTCAGGCAAAACAGTTTTAATGAGTAGTTTATTTTATAATTTAGCGAAAAGAGCAAAAGATGTGCATCTTTTGGTTAACCATAATGAACAATTAACGGTTTATAAAACGATTGCTAGTAAGTTAGATTTAGAAAAGAAAAAAGATGAAGTGGTTGCTAAACCAACATCCTTTATCAATAAGCATAGTCCAAAACAAAAAGTTGATGTAATTTTAGTGGATGAAGCTCATCTTTTATTAACACAAGGGAAACAATCATATCGCGGTAAAAATCAATTAATTGATTTGTTAGATCGGGCCAAAGTAGTTATTGCGGTATTTGATGATAAACAAATTTTAACACGTGAACAAATCTGGCAAGAAGATATTTTACAAACATTAGGTAATGATTATCCAGTGCAAGAATTTACCTTGATGAATCAAATGCGTATGAATGCTAATGAAAAAACAATTGATTGGCTTAGAACGCTGATTGATGATGGTACAATTAAAACTTTACCTAAAGATGATAAATATGATTTGAGAGTCTTTGATGATCCAGCTAAGATGCATCAAGCGATAGTTGAGAAAAACCAAGAACAAGCAGGATTGTCACGGATGGTTGCGACCTTTGATTGGGAATACAAGACAAATTCAAAAGGTGACTTGTCATATGTTCAAATTGGTGATTGGAAATTACCTTGGAATCTACAACTCAAAGATCCAAATAGTAGCAAAGAAGATTCCTGGGCTGAACAGGCGATAACTATCAATGAAATTGGTTCAACCTATACGATTCAAGGCTTTGATCTAAATTATGCAGGTGTTATTTTAGGACCATCAGTGACTTATCGTGACGGTAAAATTGTCTTTGATCCAGCAAAGAGTGCTAATAAAAAAGCAACACAACGACGTTCAATTATAACTAAAGAAGGTTCTCAAATGATATCTTTTGGTCCAGAGCTCTTAAAGCATGAATTAAATGTTTTGCTAACTCGAGGTGTCAAAGGATTATATTTGTATGCTGTGGATGAACAATTACAAAAAGAGTTGATGAAAAAAGTTCGAAATAATTAGATGAAGTGTTATATATCAATAAAGAACTTCTCAATTATTATTTATATGTTGAGGAGTTTTTTTGATATAAGTAAATCGTTTTATATTTAAGTACGATATAATTAAAGTATAAGATTTTTGAGGTGAACTAAATGGAAAAAGAAAAGATTTATGCACATCATAATGGATCTGATAACCAATTATTGTTAGATCATCTTTTTAATGTTGCACGCAGTGGAGCGAAGGAAGCACAAACTGTTGGACAAGAGAATGTGTTGTTTTTAATTGGTATTTTTCATGATTTAGGGAAAGCCAGCCAAGCTTTTCAAAATAAATTAATGAAGAAGCCTAATGATAAAGTTGATCATTCTTCGGCAGGCGCATATTTTTTATTTGAAAAAATTTCAACAGTTCTTGAAATTTACTCTTATGATAAAGGGATTGTTAAAATTTTTACAGAATTAGTTTGCTATACAATTAGTGCACATCATGGAATTTATGATATACCTTTATCAGGGTCAAATAAGACTACTTATATGGAAAGTAATTTGTACCGTAGAATGCAAGAATACATAAAAAATCCAAATTATAATTATGAAGATATTGATTCATTTGTAAAGGAGATAGATAAAAGTTTAATTGTAAATAATCAATTTAAGAATATTGATGAATTAATAGTTGCGGCGTTCAATGATTTTGAAAATATTTTTAAAAAAGTAAATAAATTAAAACAAAGCACAGACGAAATGTTTTATTATTTTTCTCTAGTTCAAAGATTGTATCTATCGTTGCTAAAAAATGCTGATATTTTAGATACAATTAATGCGTATAAATTTGAAATTACTCCTTATACTCAAAATGAAGTTTTAGATTTAAAACATCAATATTTAGAAAAAATTGAGCTACTCTATCAACAATATGAGAAAAATTTAGAGAAGCAAACAGAGTTAAATAAGATACGTATGGCAATTGCTAATAGATTAAACAAACGAGCTTTAAATGATACAACTGGGATTTATAAATTGAATTTGCCAACAGGTGCAGGAAAAACTAAATTGAGTATGCGTTATGGAATTCATCAAATTAATCAAGAAAAACAAAGATTTTTTTATATTACCCCTTATTTATCAGTTTTAGAGCAAAATGCCAAAGAAATAAAAGGAATTCTAGGCGAAAATGGTGTTTTAGAGCATCATTCAAATATGGTTTCTGAATATGATGGCAATAATGAGATTGACCAACAAGAAGAAGATACTAAAACTTCTATTATGAAGGAATATTTATTAGATACTTGGGATAGTCCAGTTGTCTTGAGTACAATGGTTCAATTTTTTCAAACCCTGTTTAAAGGAAAATCAGCTAATTTGCGGCGATTTTCAAGTTTAATTAATTCCGTGATTATTTTAGACGAAGTACAATCACTACCTGTTCAAGTTACAACTTTGTTTAATTTAACTGTCAATTTCTTAAAAAATATTATGAATGCAACAGTTGTATTATGCACTGCTACACAACCTAAATTTGATTCGAAATACTTAAAGCATACTGTCGTTTATGGTGGAGAAGGTAATGAAAGTTCAGAGTTGGTGACTTTAAGTCAAGAAGAAAGCAATATCTTTAAACGTACAAATATTTACAAATTTGAAGAGTATTTTAATTTGAAGAGTAATATTTTAGATATAGCAACAGCAGCTACCCAGATTAAAGGTGTTTTGAATAAGTCGATTTTAATAATATTAAATACAAAAAATGCTGTAAAAAAAATGTATGAAGAATTGCAAAATTTAGATAGTCAAAAGAAAATTTATCATTTATCAACAAACATGTGTCCTAAGCATAGATTAGATATTATTGATGAAATTAGGAAAAAACTTTCTGAAAATGAGCCGATCATTTGTGTAAGCACACAACTCATCGAAGCAGGCGTCGATGTTGATTTTGATATGGTAATCAGATCATATGCAGGTATCGATTCAATAGTTCAATCTGCTGGAAGATGTAATCGTGAAGGTAAAAAAACTAACGGTGATGTTTTATTGTTAAATCTTGATTCACAAGAAGAAAAATTAGATTTTTTAAAGGAAATTAAAAGCAAAAAGGATAAAACCAGTCAAATTATTATTGATAAGCATGGAGAAATTAATATTACTGATTTAAATGATAAATTTTTTGAAAAATACTATGCAAACGAAAAAGATTTTGACTATTCGTTAGGTAAAGATAACGAAAGTGTTTATGAGTTGTTATCGAAAAGAAATCCTAGAAAGTGGCTTATGTATCAAAAATATAAAACTGCTGCTGATAAAATGGATTTGATTCAAGATGAATCGACAGGTGTAATTATTTATTATGGTGATGCTAAAGAAAAAATTGAAGAGTTAATAGTGACGATTGACAAATATGAACGTAATTATGATTCAGAATACCTAAAAGATATTCAAAATATTTTACAACAATTACAACCCTATACGGTTAATGTAAGAGGGAATAAACTATCAGATTTTACATCAAAGTACCTAGATGCTAGCGTTCAAATATTGCCTGAAGATTATTACGATAATGCTTTAGGAATTAATTTAGAAGGAGCGACTTTTGTATTATAAAAAGGTCGTGCCATATGACACGACCAACTGAATTTAAGGAATATTATCCTTCACATAACTTCAATCCACACGAAAATTTCGTGATTATAGTCTGTATGATAACCTGTTACTTTAAAAAAATCAACTTTTTAGATAAATGATGTTGACATCCTCTGCGTTATTTATTATCATTTACATAGAAAGGAGGTGGTGAGATGGATAATGAAAAGTCGAAGTTTTTCTATGTCTGTCTTGAAGGGGATTATGCATTGTTTACTAATCCTACAACTAAAGGTGGTGGCGAGAACGTCTCGTGCAATGCGCCTTCGAGACAAGCGCTAAATGGAATTGTAGATGCGATTTATTATAAACCTACAATAGTTAATATTATTGATGAAGTTAAAGTCATAAACCCTATTCAAACAGAAACAATGGGGAGTAGAATGTTGTTAAATAACATGGGGGCTGATCTTAACTATGTTACTTATTTAAGAGATGTAAAGTACCTAGTTAAATATCATTTTGAGTGGAACCTAACTCGTGAAGATCTTAAACAAGATCGTAATATGAAAAAACATGAAGCTATAACGGAACGTTCAATTCAACGTGGTGGACGGAGAGATGTATTTTTAGGTACTAGAGAATGTGTAGGTTTAGTAACTGGAATCACTAAAGAAGATTACGATAATGCACAAGGTGCATATTTTAATCAAACTATCTCATTTGGTCTACAGTTTCACTCATTTATATATCCTAAGTCTTCTAAAGAAAAACTAAAAAGCTGTTACACAGAAACTGTTATGAAAGACAGTACGATTGTTTTTAAAAATCAAGAAGATTGTGAAGTTATAAATGAGTTATCAACATATTCTTTTAAAGAAAGTAGTCAAGTTAAAGACGTTGGAACTGAGTATGAAGAATATGAAAATTTTTAAATAAAAAGAGGTGATTAATGTGGATTTTTTGAGTGCGTTGTTACGTGCGTATGAATACTGTGAGGAAAAAGAGTTAGTTGATAAGCATGATGGTGATAAAACTGTGCTGTTACCACTGTACCATACAAATTTAAGGTCAAGTGGTACTAATATAGTGGAAGCTTGTTTAGATAAAGAAGGTAAGTTAGTTTCTGCTAGTTTTTTGCCTAAGGATGAACAAATTATTTTTCCGGTTAGCCAAGATTCAATAGCTCGATCAGGTAAATTTCCTTTGAGTCACCCGTTGATTGATAAATTATCATATCTTACGAATGACAATGTTCAATTACATCAAATGTATTTAGAAGAGTCGAATAAATTTTTTAAAGCAATAAAAGATCCTGAAGTAAAGAACTTTGTAGATTTGATAAAAAATTTTTTAACTCAAGAAAATTTCTTCGATTTATTGTTATCAAAATTATATCCTAATCAAAATATAGATAGAGATTGTCTTAAAGTAAGTTATTCAGAAAATGGAAAAGCTAAAAGAGTTGATTTTAATGCTGTTTTTCTAACATTTAAAATTATTGATTTTAATGGAGCTAGAGATGTATCTATAACAGAAAATGTTGATTTGCATCAAGAGTATGTAAGATACGTTGAACATCTTGATTTACCAAAAGGCTTTTGCAATATCAGCGGAACAATGCAACAGTTAACTACTAAGCATCGTGGATTGATGGGAAATGCAAAACTAATATCTGTAAGTAATAATACGGAAAATTATAAGGGAAGATTTAATAAGGGGGAAGATATCATCTCTATAGGGTATCAAACCTCAGAAAAAATCCACTTAATGTTAAAGTATCTGTTAGAAAATAATAATAGTCGGAAATGGTTAAAAGAAAGCCAATATATGATTAATTGGTTCTCAGATGATATTTCTAATGAAAGTCAATTAGATTATGTATATCCATCTAATTCATTTTTAGACGAATTAGATGATGATGCCAAAAATGTAGTTACAGAGGAGAACAAATTAGTTGGACAATCCTTTATAAAAGGTCGTCAAGAATTTTCTGATGATGCATCATATTATGTTGCAATTATTGATAAAGCAAGTAATGGTAGAATTTCTTTAAAATACTTCAGAGAATTAAAAGTATCTAGATTATTTGATAACTTAAAAAAGTGGCAATCAGACAATGAATGGGAATATTATGATAAAACTACAAAACAGCTTAAAAAATATGTTCCGTCAATGGCTCAAATGATTCTAGTATCTTATGGAATTGAAGAAGACAAAGGATTAGAGTTAAGAAACGAGAGCTTTTTTAAAGCTGAATTTGAGAAATTAATTACTAGTTTAATTGATGGCAAAAATGTACCAGATAATATTTTAAGAGCTGCTGATCAAAATATTCGCCAACGATTAAAATATGAAAAAACGTGGATGACAATACAGTCTGTAACGTTAGGATTGTTCCACAATAAAGGTAAGGAGGAATTAACACCTATGTTAGATAGGGAATATACAAATCGTTCGTATTTATATGGACGATTGTTAGCTGTTTTTGAAAGAATTGAAGCTGCTACATTTGGAGCAGATGAAAAAAGGTTGACAAATGCACAAAAGTTTTGGACTTCGTATACTAATCAACCAGCGATTTTTATGGAAACATTGATTAGAAAAACTTCTGTTTACAAAAGAAGCTTATTACAATCAAATTATCATTTATTTATAAAACTTGATAAAGAGCAGTCTGAAATTATCCAAAAAATCAATGACAATTATTACTTATCATCAGAGGTTAACAATCCATTGGATTATAATTTTATTTTTGGATATTATGCAGAAAATGGTTATATTTTTTCTAAAAAAGAAAGTGAGGAATAAAAATGATTAATAACAAGATTGATTTTATTATGACTATTGATGTGAAGTATGCTAACCCTAATGGTGATCCATTAGCGGGCAATATGCCACGAATTGATTCGAATGGGTATGGATTAATTAGTGATGTTGCGATTAAACGTAAAATTCGTAATCGGATGCAAGACATGGGGTATGATATCTTTGTTAAATCTCGTGATAGAATCGATGATGATTTTATGTCTCTTCAAAAACGTTTTGAAGCTAGTTTTACATCTAAAGATAGCGATGAAAAAATCGAAAAGGAATCTAATGAGAAATGGCTAGATGTAAGAACTTTTGGTCAAGTTATTACATTTTTGAAAAAGTCAATTGGAATTAGAGGACCAGTTTCAATTAGTATCGCGAGATCTTTACGCCCAATTGCTACAACTACTATGCAAATTACACGTAGTACAAATGGTATGGAAACTAAAAACGAATCTGGACGTTCTTCTGATACGATGGGAAGCAAGCATTTTATTGAACAAGCAGTTTATGTAGTTTATGGATCAGTAAATGCATATCTTTCCGAAAAAACAGGATTTGATGATAAAGATTTAGCAGTATTGAAAGAAGCTTTGTTGACGTTATTTGAAAATGATGCTTCATCAGCACGGCCAGAGGGATCTATGGCAATCAAAGATTTATTCTGGTTTGAACATAGCAATAAATTAGGAAATGTTTCAAGTGCTAATATTCGCGAGTTATTAACTTGGGCAGATACCAAAGATATTGCAAATGTAGAATATAATGATTATCAAATTAAGTTAGATGAAGAAAAACTAGCTAAGTATCAAGCACAAGGATTAACATTTGAACATTTAACAGGTAAGTAATCATGTCGATAGAAGATGACTATTTAATGCTTTCAGGGATTCAACATTTTTATTTTTGTAAACGTCAATGGGGGCTTATCCATATAAATCAGCAATGGCAGGAAAATGAGTATACTATCGAAGGACAATTTATTCATACAAAAGTTGATAATCCTTTGCTAAAAGAGAAAAGAAAAGATATCTTTATTTCTAGAGCAATGCATGTTTTCTCAAAGGAATTGGGATTAGTCGGAATCTTGGATGCTGTAGAATTCCATAAAGATTCGCAAGGAATTCAAGTTAATCATAAGCGTGGAAAGTGGAAACCGTATATAGTCGAATATAAACGGGGGAAACCTAAAAAAGATAATAGAGACATAATTCAACTAGTTGCAGAAGTGATTTGTTTAGAAGAAACATTAGGTTGTAAAATAGATAAAAGTTATTTATATTATCATAGTACAAATAATAAACAGGAAATTGAAATTACCAAAAGTTTACGAGCGGAAGTTACCTCATATGCGAAACAAATGCATATTTTTTATAGTACAGGTAAGTTACCTAAAGCGGAATATTTTAGGAATTGTCAAACCTGTTCTTTAGTAGATGTTTGTATGCCTAGACTCAGTAAAAAATCCAAAAACACTAGTAACTATATTAAGAATGCTATTATGGGAGATGAAGTATTGTGAGAAAATTATTAAATACTTTATACGTTACCCAAGAAAATTATTATATCACTCGAGATCGAGATAATATTGTAATCAAGGAAGATGGTAAGATTATCAAACGCTTTCCATTTCGGGTTTTAGAAGGGATAGTTTGTTTTTCTTACTTAGGAGTCTCTCCATCTGCTATTCAATTGTGCAATGAGACTAATATAGCATTATCATTTTTGTCACCATACGGACATTTTTATGGACGGTTTATTGGAAAAACAAATGGCAATGTCTTGCTAAGAAGAGAACAGTATAGAATTGCTGACGATGATGCTAGGTCTATAGATTATGTTCGAAATAGTATAACTGCGAAAATTTCTAATTCTAGAAAATATCTAATTAGATTTCAAAGGGATCATAGAGCGATTATTAATGAGAATGTTTTTAATGATACTGAAGAAAATCTTTTGAATATGATTTATCAAATTCAAAATAGTAGTGATAAAGATAGTATTCGAGGAATCGAAGGAAATGCAGCAAATACTTATTTCAGTGTGTTTAATGAATGTATCCTAGCCAATAAAGATATATTTTATTTTGAAGGAAGATCAAAAAGACCTCCAATGGATTGTGTAAACGCAATGTTATCTTTTGGATACTCGTTGTTAACTAATCAATGTCAAGCAGCACTAGAAACTGTTGGAATAGATAGTTATGTTGGTTTTTTTCATACAGATAGGCCTGGAAGAGCTGGAATGGCGTTGGATTTGATAGAAGAATTTAGATCTTACTTGGTGGATAGATTTGTTTTTTCATTAATTAACAGAAAACAAGTTAATGAAAAGCATTTTGAAATAAAGGAAAATGGTAGTGTCTTTTTAAACGAAAAAGGCCGAAAAGTTTTTTTAGAAAATTGGCAAAAAAGAAATATTTCGGAGATTACGCATCCGTATATTGATGAAAAGATAAAGATAATGTTATTACCGTATGTTCAAGCACAACTTTTAGCAAAGACAATTCGTGGTGAAATAGAATCGTATCCACCGTTTATGATTTAGAGATGAGGGATTATATTTATGATGGTTTTAATTACTTATGATGTCAATACTGAAAGTAAGTCTGGAAAATCTAGATTACGAAAAGTTGCGAAGCTATGTGTTGATTATGGACAAAGAGTTCAAAATTCTGTTTTTGAATGTTCAATTACCCCAGCTGAATTTGTAGAAATAAAGTATAAATTAGCAAAAATAGTTGATTTAAAAAATGATAGTATTAGATTTTATCTTCTTGGAAAAAATTGGCAAAAAAGATTAGAAAAGATTGGAAAAAATGATTCATACGATCCTGATAAAGATCTTTTAATTTTATAAAATAGTCTTTAACGAACCTATGTTAAACATTAATTTATACGAGGTTCGCGTAAAAAAATTAATAATTTGAGTCCTAAAATAAAGATCAATAGCTAAATTAAAGTTTAATTTTAGACTAAGACTCATAAAAATTGCGTACTTTCGCGCTGTCGCTCTCCGTGTGAGAGCGTGGATTGAAATAATTAGTAAAATGGATAAACCAGTGTTCCATTGTGTCGCTCTCCGTGTGAGAGCGTGGATTGAAATAGTTTTGCTGAAAGCAATCTCGGTAGAAAAAAACTGTCGCTCTCCGTGTGAGAGCGTGGATTGAAATTAGTTTGGTTTTCCAATCATCTGGAATACTTTCTGTCGCTCTCCGTGTGAGAGCGTGGATTGAAATAATCATATCTCTTAAAAGCTGACGTTTATCTCCGTCGCTCTCCGTGTGAGAGCGTGGATTGAAATCTTATACTCATGAATATCTTTAATAGAGTTCGTTGTCGCTCTCCGTGTGAGAGCGTGGATTGAAATATTTTTATCTTTTTCTTTGTACTTTTCTAACTCTGTCGCTCTCCGTGTGAGAGCGTGGATTGAAATTACAGGGGTTAAAGAATTTCAAGCTGAAATGACCTGTCGCTCTCCGTGTGAGAGCGTGGATTGAAATTAGAGTGTTTTGCAAATGAAATACTGTAGCCCATGTCGCTCTCCGTGTGAGAGCGTGGATTGAAATTAAGAAATTAATAGATTGTTCGTGATGTTCAATTGTCGCTCTCCGTGTGAGAGCGTGGATTGAAATCCAATACAACAAGCAGATAGTAATCAAAAATTAAGGTCGCTCTCCGTGTGAGAGCGTGGATTGAAATATGTTATACTTTCCTCGCTGTTAGCATTAGTACTGTCGCTCTCCGTGTGAGAGCGTGGATTGAAATCGCAGATTGTTATCAAAAAGCATGACTACTATTCAGTCGCTCTCCGTGTGAGAGCGTGGATTGAAATGTCAGAATTTTGGTTATCATCATCAACGTTAATTAGTCGCTCTCCGTGTGAGAGCGTGGATTGAAATATTACGTTTATTACGTTGATAAGCACCATCTAAGTCGCTCTCCGTGTGAGAGCGTGGATTGAAATTACAAAGGGGAGACTCTTTAAAAAATTGGCTTTTGTCGCTCTCCGTGTGAGAGCGTGGATTGAAATATCTTGCTGAACAAAATCCGCCTGCACCTAATCAGTCGCTCTCCGTGTGAGAGCGTGGATTGAAATAAAATAGCTGTGAAACAGAAACAACGGCAACAGTAGTCGCTCTCCGTGTGAGAGCGTGGATTGAAATACATTTACAACGCAGTAATTCACAATGATGAAGCGTCGCTCTCCGTGTGAGAGCGTGGATTGAAATGCTAGTAAAAGACGTTGAAACAGTTGCAGACATTGGTCGCTCTCCGTGTGAGAGCGTGGATTGAAATATTTGACGATATGCATTATTAAAATGAATGTGTAGGTCGCTCTCCGTGTGAGAGCGTGGATTGAAATTTAGACATTTCATCCAAGTCTCTCAACACATCTTGTCGCTCTCCGTGTGAGAGCGTGGATTGAAATAACCGTTACAGGATTTCTTGCTATATAAAGAACATGTCGCTCTCCGTGTGAGAGCGTGGATTGAAATCTTTAAAAATGATTTTTTAGAAGAACATGGGTACTGTCGCTCTCCGTGTGAGAGCGTGGATTGAAATAAGAGTTCGCCAAGCCGTAGCCGAACAAGGCTATGGTCGCTCTCCGTGTGAGAGCGTGGATTGAAATGAGCAGAAGCAATTAAAAAAGTATTGCCACCAATGTCGCTCTCCGTGTGAGAGCGTGGATTGAAATTTTTAAAACAACCTGAACTAATTTTTGACGGATATTGTCGCTCTCCGTGTGAGAGCGTGGATTGAAATGATAGAAATTTCTATTTCTTTTCCTAGATCACAAGTCGCTCTCCGTGTGAGAGCGTGGATTGAAATATCTTGATATACTAAACCTGCTAAAAAATTTATTAGTCGCTCTCCGTGTGAGAGCGTGGATTGAAATCCAATCACTTGGAAAACCGTCACCATCAGGATACAGTCGCTCTCCGTGTGAGAGCGTGGATTGAAATCACTAACGCTAAGGCGATGGTAGCAGAAGCGTTAAGTCGCTCTCCGTGTGAGAGCGTGGATTGAAATGATTCATGCGTTAAATACAAATACATATTCTCCAGTCGCTCTCCGTGTGAGAGCGTGGATTGAAATAGAACTAAGTGCTGCTTTCAATTTATTTCTAACCGTCGCTCTCCGTGTGAGAGCGTGGATTGAAATGGTGTTGCGGTTTAATGCTAAGCAAAAGAGAGCCGTCGCTCTCCGTGTGAGAGCGTGGATTGAAATTCAAACGCCCCTAAAATTATTTCTAAGACATTTTGTCGCTCTCCGTGTGAGAGCGTGGATTGAAATAATTGTTAGTATAGCAGAATGAAACAAAAAACGCAGTCGCTCTCCGTGTGAGAGCGTGGATTGAAATGCATAATAATCGTGAGCTGACAAACGACCAAAAAAGTCGCTCTCCGTGTGAGAGCGTGGATTGAAATTGCTGCATTGATATCAATGCTACCCAAAAACGCACGTCGCTCTCCGTGTGAGAGCGTGGATTGAAATAAGACTTCTGCACACTGATAAGCATTCGCAAAAGGTCGCTCTCCGTGTGAGAGCGTGGATTGAAATAGAAAAAAATTCAAACGGTAAACCAATAATACTGTCGCTCTCCGTGTGAGAGCGTGGATTGAAATAAAACAGATATACACTTGATGAAATTATGACCAGTCGCTCTCCGTGTGAGAGCGTGGATTGAAATTAAGGTATTTTTATTTGTTTGGGGTATAATTATAGTCGCTCTCCGTGTGAGAGCGTGGATTGAAATTAATGCCAAAACAAATATTGCAGATTTTGAGAACCGTCGCTCTCCGTGTGAGAGCGTGGATTGAAATTGGAATAAAAATGAAATAAGCATGATAACTCTATCGTCGCTCTCCGTGTGAGAGCGTGGATTGAAATTTTGTTAATCTGTTCAATACAATTATCAAAATAAAGTCGCTCTCCGTGTGAGAGCGTGGATTGAAATAAACGACCATTAAAATAAGCATCTTCAGGGGTATGTCGCTCTCCGTGTGAGAGCGTGGATTGAAATCACTTACCTATTACTTCTACGGCCAACTTAATGTGTCGCTCTCCGTGTGAGAGCGTGGATTGAAATAGTACCTAAAATTGTACCATCCGAATAATTACAAAGTCGCTCTCCGTGTGAGAGCGTGGATTGAAATAAAATCGATAGCAATGATACTATTTTTTGGTGTTGTCGCTCTCCGTGTGAGAGCGTGGATTGAAATACAACTGTTGAAGGACAGCAGTTTATGCAATACCGTCGCTCTCCGTGTGAGAGCGTGGATTGAAATGGATTTATGCATTGAGCTAGTTAAGTCGTCTGTGTCGCTCTCCGTGTGAGAGCGTGGATTGAAATCGCTAAGACGTCAATAAAAAGCGATTTACCATTTGTCGCTCTCCGTGTGAGAGCGTGGATTGAAATATATCCCGCAACCACATGTTTACATAAACTACTTGGTCGCTCTCCGTGTGAGAGCGTGGATTGAAATTCCTTATGCTCTTTAAACATCAAAATGACGTTTTTGTCGCTCTCCGTGTGAGAGTGACTATTTTTTAGCTACAGTAATAACGACTTTATATTAATTTAGTTATCAGAAAAGGGAGATTTTTATGAATTTCAATCATTTTGAAGTTATTAGTGGAAACTATATCGAAGAAATTTATGGTCAAGTACGGCTAGGTTATTTGTTAAGCGATAATACTGAATTTTATGATATGTTGGAATGGCTGAAAAAAGGTGATTTTCAAGGTCAGACGCTGGTCTTTTATGATTATACTAATGGCAAGGTCTATGAGCCATTTGTCAAACAAAAAAATGTGCTATATGGCAAGCCGGTCTATTTAAAAAATTATTATTGGTTTTTGCAAGGGGATTTCAATAATGGAAAAATTACGTTATTTAAGTATTTTCCTGGTAAGTTGCTAGAACCAGTCACACAACTTAAAATAACAGAAATAGAACTTTATAATTTACGTATCATTGGAGAAGATGTCTGCATTATAAGCGAAGATAATGAGTTTATCTGTTATTATCCGGAGAGTTTTAGTTTTCCTAAAAAAGCTAATGAAACCGTCAGCTTGATTTCAGATGACAAGGTATATTTAGGTGCCTGGATAGAAGAAGGCTGGGACGATGAACGCAATTGTGCAACACAAGATTATAAGTATTACGAAAAAGTCATCATCAGAGATTTTCGAGGTAATTTAGTCTCTGAAAAACTTGGGTGTATGCAACAGCGCCCAGATGGAACTTGGTGGTTAGCATAAGTTGGCTATAGCAGTCAATCTCATGGTTGGCTGTTTTTGTTGTACTTTAACTTAATTTAGGCAGAAGTCGCCCATCCTCTATAGGTGGGTGATGAATGCC